>NZ_JBPTMA010000005.1:0-280067 GCF_051546305.1 Microbacterium wangyouchuni | reverse complement strand
CAAGAGCAAGCTCCTGCTTCACCGTTCGACTTGCATGTGTTAAGCACGCCGCCAGCGTTCATCCTGAGCCAGGATCAAACTCTCCGTAAAAGAAAAATACTGAACACACCGGAAAAAGGCGTGAGCAGCGAGTTTGAACTGACCAAAGAAATGAATCAAACTGACTTCATTTAAAATGCCAACCCCCGGAAGGGCTGGTCTTTGATCCAAAGGAATTCTCACCAGTCCGAAGACCGACGAGGATAATTTGGCATTTGACAAGTGCACGCTGTTGAGTTCTCAAGGATCGGATGCTCCCCCGACCCAGTCATCATAACCAGGCCCGAAGGGCAACTTCTCTATCTTATCTGTGCCGTTCAGCTTGTCAAATCGACACGCCGTAAGGCCCAGATTTCGAGATGTTATCGGAAGCGCTGATGCGCTTCGAGACAACTTCTCTATCTTACCCCGTGGCATCCGCTTGTCAAATCGGCGACTCGAGCGAACTCGACGCGATCTGTGGAACCACAGAGCATCCCGCTTCAGCGTCTCACCGAGGTGATCTTCTGAGTTGGGATGTGGTTTGCCACTTGAGGGGAGCTGAGCCTTGGCTCTGTCTCAACCCTGTGGGGCGAACAAGTAATAACTTACGCGGGATCTGAAGGTCGGGCAAATCACGGCAGCTCCCCGGGCGTGTCCGAGCGGACGTTGGAACGCTTCTCCCCAGGTCACGCCCATTTTCTTGCTCCGATCCGTTCGCTGAGGCGTACGATCGTGCCATGGATTCGCTCCCTACCAGCGCGGAGACTGGGGCATTCCCTCGGCGAGAAGTCCCTCTCCCTTCTCGTCTTGCGACCGGAGATCTGGCATGGGCCAGTGTCGCCGCGGTTCTGCACTGCGCCGGCATCAGTCGTGCTCCGCAGCCTGACCCCGATCGCATCGCGATGGCGTACCGCAGCGACCGGCTGTTCCGCATCGATGGTGAGCAGCCAACCGTGTGGTCGCCATTCTCCGGTTTCTGGCAGACGAAGAACGGCTGGGTACGCACCCATGGCAACTATCCGCATCATGCCCGCGCCCTCTGCCTCGGTCTTGACCTGACTGAGGGCGCGAGTGCCGATGATCTGCGATCGATGCTCGCTACGGCATCCGTTCAAGAATCCGTCGAACGCATCACCCGCGCAGGAGGCTTGGCCGTCGCTGTCGCCCGCGAGAATCCGCAGTACGACGCGGCACTGCGATCGCGACCCCTCGTCGAGATCCGTCGCATTGGCAACGAGGCACCGACAAGACCCAAGGCACCGTCAAGGCCCAGGGCGTCGAGATTAACCTCCGAAACAGCAGCTCAGGCAGCACCGCTGGTCGGCATCCGCGTTCTCGACCTCACGCGTGCCATTGCCGGCCCGGTCTGCACTCGCACTCTCGCTCTGCTGGGTGCCGATGTTCTGCGCATCGATCCTCCTCACATTCCGGAGCCGGAATGGCAGCACCTCGATACCGGCCACGGCAAGCGGACAACTCTTCTTGACGCACGATCCGAACAGATGACCGCACTGCTCGAGGAAGCGGATGTCGTTGTGCTCGGCTACCGCCCGGCAGGCCTTGCACGCCTCGGGCTCTCCCCCGGCCAACTCGGCGAGCGATATCCCGGGCTGATCATCGTGCAGTTGAGCGCGTGGGAGCTGGATCAACCAGACCGCGCGGGCTTCGACAGCCTCGTGCAAGCGGAATCCGGAATCGCCCTCATCGAATCGGCCGACGGTGAAGTTCCCGGCGCACTTCCTGCGCAGGCTCTCGATCACAGCGCCGGCTATCTACTGGCGTCCGCCGTGTGCGCAGTCGTAGATCAGCGCGTGCACGAAGGAGGAACGTGGCACATCACCACGTCATTGCGTCGCATCGCCGCCGAGCTGCTCGGCATGCCGAGGCGTGATGCCCCTGAACGAGAACGAGAGATCGACCCGGCCATGCACACTCAGAATTTCAGTGTTGATGGCCACGCGCTCATCACTGCTGCGCCGGTGCTGCCCGGGTTCAGCTTCGCGCCGCCCCGGCCGTGGGGCCGCGACGCGCCACAGTGGTGAGGATCACACACAGGGCGAGAGTGAGCATCGCCCAGAACCCACACGCTGGTGGCAGCACACGGTAAGCGAGGTGCCGGATCGTGAATTCCGCGGTGAAGGGCCCGAACACGACGTAGCCGATCGCCCATGATCCGATGAGAATGACGGGGAGCGAAATCCACCAGGCCACGCGCACCCAGTGGGGAAGCACCTGCCTCACCACGCCTCCAGGTTCGGTCCGACGTAACCAGAGCAGCGCCCAGATCGCGATGATCAACAGCCCGACGACACTCGAACCGTGCTGCAGCCATTTGAAACCCTGCAGCGGTCCCCACTCATCGGCGAGAACAGGGAGAAGTTCGCTGCCCAGCCGCTCCTCGTGCGTGAACATATCCCACACAATGTGCGAGAGCACTCCCAGCAGCACCGAAACTGCGAGCAGCAGTGGGTAGCTACGACGCTCCCCCATGCCGACGGCCCGCCGAACAGCATCCCATCCGCCGCTCGACCATTCCTCGGGCAGCCGTTCGGCAAGCCACGTCGGTGACAGCTCCGCAACAGCCGGCCGGAGCAATACCCGCCACACCAGGAAGAGTACGAGCGCGAGGAGCGCGGTCCATACGAGATTCGCGATGGTGTGCGTGAAGGTGTAGGTGACCCCCACGCCGCGCAGGAACAACGGCAGATCAGGGGTCATCGCCCCGATCGCGATGGCCGCCGGCACCAGCGGCGTACGCACAAAAGGAAGTGCGATGACCGCGTGGCTCGGGGTGAACGGCATGCTCTAGCTGAGAAAGACGCCTGCGAGTGTCTTCTTTCCGCGTCGCAGAACCGAGACACCGCCGGGAAGAGTTCCGGTAACGACGGCCGCCTCGTCCTCGATCTTCACGCCGTCGAGCGAGACACCACCCTGCTTGATCGCGCGGCGTGCCTCAGACAGGCTCGTCACCAAACCAGTGGCGACCAGTGCGTCCACGACGGGGCTTCCCGCTTCGACCATTGCGTGCGGGAGCTCATCCAGCGCACTGCGCAGAGTCGAGGCATCCAGCGCGGTCAGATCGCCCTGGCCGAACAACGCCTCCGATGCCGCGATGACAGCTGCCGTTGCGTCCGACCCGTGGACGGTCGCAACCACTTCAAGCGCAAGACGCTTCTGCGCGGCGCGGCGGAACGGCTCGCTCTCGACGAGCACCGCGTACTCCTCGATCTCTGCCTTCGTGAGGAACGTGAAGACTTTGAGACGCTCGATCACGTCGGCATCCGCGGTACTCAGCCAGAACTGGTACATCCGGTAGGGGCTGCACATCTCAGCATCCAGCCAGATCGCGTTGCCCTCGCTCTTACCGAACTTGGTTCCGTCACTGTTCGTGATCAGAGGTGTGCCGATCGCATGCGCCGATGTGCCTTCCACACGACGGATCAGATCGGTGCCACTGGTGAGGTTTCCCCACTGGTCGCTTCCCCCGGTCTGCAGCACGCAGCCGTACTGGCGGTACAGCTCCAGGAAATCCATGCCCTGCAGGATCTGGTAGCTGAACTCGGTGTAGCTGATGCCGGCATCGGAGTTCAGGCGCGCAGCGACAGCATCCTTCTTCAGCATCGTGCCAACACGGTAGTGCTTGCCGATCTCACGCAGGAAGTCGATCGCGCTCATCGGCGCGGTCCAGTCGAGGTTGTTGACGATGCGGGCGGCGTTATCGCCGTCGAAGCTCAAGTAGCGCTCGACCTGGGCGCGCAGACGCCCGACCCACTCGGCGACGGTCTCCGGCGTATTCAGAGTGCGCTCTGCCGTCGGCCGAGGATCACCGATGAGTCCGGTGGATCCGCCGACGAGGCCGAGCGGCTTGTGGCCGGCAAGCTGGATGCGACGCAGCGTCAGCAATTGCACGAGATTACCCAGGTGCAGGCTCGGCGCGGTCGGATCGAATCCGCAGTAATACGTGATCGGGTCCCCGCCGAGAAGGGCGCGTAGCGCCTCCTGGTCAGTGGACACGTGGATGAGGCCACGCCAGACGAGTTCGTCCCACACGTTCTCGAACGCGGGGTCGATCGCCACGGGGGCAGTCATCAGATCAGTATTGGACACGCGTTCCAGATTATCAGCGCGGGCGAAGCATCTCGGTCACCGCGGGTCGTCTTCGAGTTCGCGGATGTAGCCGGCGAATCCGGGCACCGGGATCGTCACCCGCCCGTGCCCCTCCGAATGGATCAAACCTTTCGCGATGAGTCGGGCGCGCACCGAGGAAAGGCTGCGCGAGCTCACCTCGAGCACATCCGCCAGATCGGCTCTGTCTACCTGGGCGTTCTTCTCCTGCAGCCACGCGACGGCGATGAGGAACCGTCGCTGATTCGGCGTCGTGTTCGCCCAGCGTGCGGCGAAGAGGTTGCGCAGATCACGATCGACACTCGTGCGCGCTTTCTTGACATCGTCCTGGGTGATCGTGCCGCCGGCATCCGGTCTTCCGGCGGCGATCCAAGCGGCATCGCCGTAGAGCTGCACGGCGTAGGGGTAGCCGGCAGCGAGCTGCGCGGCCAGTTCCAGAGCATCCGGTTCCCACTCGACCTGCAGTTCGCTTGCCGGATCACGCAGCGCTGCCACCTGCGCACCGACCGACAGCATCTCCAGCGGACGGTAGGCGAAGCGTTCGCTGAAGGTGACAGCATCCGCAATCTGCTCGGGCGCGTTGGGGAGGCCCGCCGCATGCACGGCCGCGGGAATACTCGGATGCTCCGCCTGCAGATGCTGCCAGGCGTAGGCCAGGGTTCGGATGCCGTCGGCATCAGCCGACTGCACCTCATCGATGAACAGGACGAGAGCCTTCACACGCTTGCGGTCCTCGGTAGTCGCGTGGATCAGCTTCTCGAGTGCGCGGGCACCGACACGGTCGGTGGTCGTCGAGGATTTGGTCTTCGCGCTGACCGATGCAATGCCGGGAACCCCGAGGGTGACGGTGAGCTCGTCAAGGTGTTCGCGGATCGTCTTGGCGGCGGCGTGCGGCCAGCTGCTCGTGGCTTCACGGATGCCCTCGATGATCTGTGCGATCAGGCCGTCTGGCTCCCCCGCTGTGATCCAGATGCACAGGACCTCGCGTTCCTCAGCGAGACGCTGATACGCGCGCAGCAGCGAGGTTTTACCGATACCGCGTTCCCCGAACGCCACGTGGATGCGTCCGATCAGTCGCTGCAGATCCACCATGAGCGAGAGGCGTTCGGTGAACTCCTCGATCAGCTCACCGCGCCCCGGAACTGCGCGGGCGATCTCACCGGGCGTATACGGGCTGGGTTGCACAAGAACCTCCGGGATACTTCTGGATACTTAGCGGCAAGTATCTCAATGTATCTGCACGGCGGCAAGAGCATCTTCCCGCTATGGTGACGAGCATGATCGCTTGGAACGAGGGGCGTTGGACCACCCCGCCCGCTGAAACTGCCACGCTCGACAACGGTGTACTGCAGGTCACTGCCGTCGAGGGAAGCGACGCTTGGCGCCATACCGCTTACGGTTTCGTGCACGACAGTGCCCACGCGTTGCTGGCGCCATTCGCCGTGGGAGACGCGATGGAGGTCACCTTTAACGCGGAGTGGACCGGCGAGTTCGATCAGGCCGGGGTGTTCGTGCAGATCGACGACGAGCACTGGATGAAGGCCGGGGTTGAGTTCGCCGATGGTCATCTCGGGCTCGGCGCCGTGGTCACGAACATCCGCTCGGATTGGTCGGTCGGCTACATAGATGAATGGCAGAGCGCCGAGATCACGGTGCGCGTCAGCCGCTGGAAAGATGCGCTGATTGTGCGTGCTCGGGCCGACGCCGGTCAGTGGCGGCTCGTGCGCGTGGCACCGTTCGACGGGGATGCCGTGGCATCCGCCGGTCCGTTCCTCGCAGCGCCCACCAACGCGGCACTCTCGGTGCGGTTTACCCGCTGGGAGCACAGCGCAGCGGACGCCACGCTGCACTGACCGCCGGTATTACAGTCCGAGCTGGTGTGCCGCTGCCTGAGTACGGGCGACGAGCTCGGCACGCTGCTCGGCCACACGCACGGGCGCGGTTCCGCCGGCACCAGTACGCGACGCCACGGAACCTTCGATGCTGAGCACCTCACGCACCTCAGGCTTCAGGTGCGGTGAGACCTGCGCGAGCAGGTCGTCGGTAGCATCCTCGAGGCCGATCCCCTGAGACTCGCATGCTTTGACCAGGGCACCGGAGATCTCGTGGGCGTCACGGAACGGAACCCGCTGCTTGACCAGCCACTCGGCGACGTCCGTCGCCAAGGAGAAGCCCTGCGGGGCAAGCTCTGCCATCCGCGCAGTGTCGAAGGTGAGTGTTGCGATCATGCCGGCGAAGGCGGGCAGGACGACCTCGAGTGTGTTCACCGAGTCGAAGACCGGCTCTTTGTCCTCCTGCAGGTCGCGGTTGTACGCGATCGGCAGGCCCTTGAGCGTCGCCATGAGGCCGGTCAGATTTCCGATCAGCCGGCCCGATTTGCCGCGCGCGAGCTCGGCAATATCAGGGTTCTTCTTCTGCGGCATGATGCTCGAGCCAGTCGAGTAACTGTCATCCAGCGTGACGAAACCGAACTCACGCGTGTTCCAGAGGATGATCTCCTCACTGAGCCGGGACAGGTCAACGCCGATCATCGCCGTGATGAAGGCGAACTCCGCCACGACATCGCGTGCAGCCGTGCCATCAAGCGAATTCTCCGCCGGGCGGTCAAGGCCCAGTTCACGCGCAACGAGTTCAGGATCGAGCCCCAGCGTGGAACCTGCCAACGCCCCACCGCCGTAGGGCGAGACTCCAGCGCGACGGCGCCAGTCGACGAGGCGCTCCAGCTCGCGCACCAGCGGCCAGGCGTGCGCCTGCAGGTGATGGGCGAGCAGCACCGGCTGCGCATGCTGCAGGTGCGTGCGGCCGGGGAGGATGGCGTCGGGATGAGCTTCGGCCTGCGCCACCAGGGCGTCGATGACTCGCAGGATGTCGCGGGCGATGACCTTGGCGTGGTCGATCAGGTACATCCGCACGAGTGTGGCGATCTGGTCGTTGCGGCTGCGTCCGGCGCGGAGTCGTCCGCCCAGTTCCGCGCCGAGCTCGGCGATCAGCGCCTGCTCGAGTGCGCCGTGCACGTCTTCGTCAGAAGGTGCGGGCACCAGAGTTCCGTCGGCGACCTTGCGTGCCACAGCGTCCAAGCCCGCATGCATCTGTTGCTCTTCGTCGGGTTCTAGATAGCCCGCTGCAGCGAGTGCCTTGGCATGCGCGTGAGATCCGGCGATGTCGTAGGGCGCAAGGATCCAGTCGAAGTGCGTCGAGCGGCTGAGTTCGACCAGCTCCGGTGCGGGTCCGCTTGCGAATCGTGCGCCCCACAGCGCGCCCTCGTTTGTACCGTCGTGCTTCGCCTCGCTCATTCCTCCAGCCTACCGGCGTGACGCTGACCCGCCGACGGAACGCGTCGAGCGGTCGAGCACCCATTCCAGTGGTCCACGGCCGATCAGTACTGCCCACACCGTCGCGCCCAGGAGCGTCACCCCGACGAACGGCCAGAAAGGTTCGAGCTCACGAAATCCGCCCAGATCGGATGTGTCGCCGAAGGCGATTGCGGCGATGATCGCCCAGGCCACCAACTGTGCGGAGTATGCCGTCAGCGGCATGGCTCCGGTCGCGCGCAGCGGGAGGGTGATCAGTTTCACCGCCGGTACCCGACACAACACCTGGCAGGCACCGATGACAGCGATGGCGAATCCGCCGGATCCGACGGCCTCCCACACCCCGGATGAATGCGGTGCGGCAGTCCATACCGCGTCCCAATACGGCCCCTCACCCGGTGCGGGCAGGAAAGCCAGGGCGTAACCGGCCCCGGACACCACCGCGCCTGTCACCAGCATCCGGATCTGCACTCTCTTGACCCTCAGGTCAGCGCGCGCTGCGCCGAGGCCGGCAAGGACGAAGGCGATCCAGAGGGTGAACGGGTAATTCCATCCGATCGCCAGTGCGACGTCGCCGCCCAGGTTCGAGGCCCAGAACGGGAGCTCGTTGAGCACCGGTTGCAGGAACGGCATGAGGATTCCGATGCCTGCAGCGGTGAACAGCAGCGCTCGAGCTGACATCGTGGTGAAGGGCAGCACCAGCACGAACAGGATCGCGTAGGCCGGCAAAATGACGTAGACGGGGACGCCGGTCACGATCAGCAGAATTCCGATCGCCAGCAGGATGCCGGCACGAATCGCGATCCTCGCCCTTGCGGCGCTCATGCGCTCCGGCGAGAGCGGTCGTCGACCGCCCGTGAGGATACCGATCGATACCCCGGCGAGAGTTGCGAACAGGATCGATGAGCGCCCGTTGACGATCGCCGTCCAGGTCGACGGCTCGTCCCACTCCGATACCTCGCCGGTCCACAGCAGATGAGCAGCCAGCATCCCGAGCACGGCAAGACCTCGGGCAAGATCGACGCCGGCCAAACGGCGCGGTCCGTTCAGTCGGTCAAGATTCAGATGCACGCGCCCCTTCGACCTCTGTCGAGGTACCCGGGAGCGCGTGCTCGGCATCGTGGATGCTCAGCTCTGACGCAGCAGCCAGACCAGGAGCGCCTTCTGCGCGTGCAGACGGTTCTCTGCCTCGTCCCAGATGACGCTCTGCGGGCCGTCGATGACTTCCGAGTCGACCTCGTAGCCACGATCTGCCGGCAGGCAGTGGATGAAGATCGCTTCCGGGTCGGCCAGACTCATCGTCTCGGGGACCACCTTGTAGCCGCCAAGGTCACGAATGCGCGCGAGCTTCTCCTCTTCCTTGCCCATCGACACCCAGGTGTCGGTGACGATGACGTCGGCTCCAGCCGCGGCCTCGTTCGGGTCGGCGAAGAGGGTGATCGATCCGCCGGTTTCCGCCGCGCGCCGGTGCGCATCGGCGATGACGTCTGCGCGCGGAGCATACGATTCCGGTGACGCGATGCGCACGTGCATCCCCGCAGTGACACCAGCCAGAGCGTAGGAGTGCGCCATGTTGCTCTCACCGTCGCCGAAGAAGGTCAGCGTCAATCCCTTGAGCGCTCCCTTGTGCTCACGGATCGTGAGCAGATCGGCCAGCAGCTGGCAGGGGTGGAAGTCATCCGACAGCGCGTTGACCACCGGCACTCGCGTGCCCTCGGCCATCTGCTCGAGTCCGGACTGCGCATATGTGCGCCAGACGATCGCCGCTACCTGACGCTCCAGCACGCGGGCCGTGTCAGACGGAGTCTCTTTGCCACCGAGCTGGCTGTTCGCGGTCGAGATGATCAGCGGCGATCCGCCGAGATCGGCGATTCCCACCGCGAACGACACGCGGGTGCGCGTGGACGATTTGTCGAAGATGACGGCGACAGTCTGCGGGCCCGCAAGCGACTTGTCGGCCCAGCGATCCTTCTTCAGCTCGACGGCGAGATCCAGGATCTCCGCCTGCTCTGCTGGGGTGAGATCGTCGTCGCGCAGCAGGTGACGGGTCATACGGATACCTTTCCGGATTCGGATGCTGCCAGGCTCGCCTGTACATCGGAGAGTGTGGCAGCGAACAGCGTGATGAATTCTTCGATCTCGGCGTCGCCGATGTTCAGCGCGGGGGCGAGACGGATCGTCTCAGGGTTGGCCGCGTTGATGATGAGCCCGCGCTCTTGAGCCGCCGAAACGATCGCACCGGCGATGGGCTGAGTCAGGACGACGCCGATCAGCAGACCGCGTCCGCGGGTGCTGTTGATGAGCGGGGAGTTCAGGTCTTCAATCCGTTCACGCAGTTGTGCACCGCGCACGGCAGCGTTCTCAACGAGGCCGGCGCTCTCGATCTCGGCGAGCACGGCGTTGGCCACGGCGGTTCCGAGTGGGTTTCCGCCAAAAGTTGAACCGTGCGAGCCCGGGGTGAACAGCGCGCTGGCCGAGCCGTAGGTGACCAGAGCGCCGATCGGGAATCCTCCGCCGATCCCCTTGGCCAGAGTGATGGCATCCGGGGTGATGCCTTCGTGGCTGAATCCGAACCAGGCTCCGGTGCGACCGGCTCCGGTCTGGATCTCATCGATGATCAGCAGCGCGCCATGCTTCAGCGTGAGTGAACGGGCGGCCTCGAGGTAGCCGGCCGGAAGTTCGACGACACCGGCTTCGCCCTGGATGGGCTCGACGATCACCGCTGCAACCCGGTCATCCATCGCTGCTTCGAGTGCTTCCAGCGTCGCGGGGATGTGCTCTACTCCCCCGGGCATCGGCTCGAACGGCACGCGGTATGCCTCTTTCGCAGTCAGCGCGAGGGATCCCATCGTGCGCCCATGGAAGCCGTTCTCCAGAGCCAGGATGCGCGGACGCTCGACGCCGCCATGCAGACGCGCCAACTTGAAGGCTGCTTCGTTAGCCTCGGCACCGGAGTTGGAGAAGTACACGCGACCGTCGATGCCTGCACCGGCGAGGCGCTTCAGGCGAGCGGCGAGTTCGAGCTGCGGCGGAGTCGCGAAATAGTTCGAGACGTGCGAGAGCGTGGCTGCCTGCTTCGAGATCGCCTCGACGAACACCGGATGGGAGTGGCCGAGAGATGTGACAGCGATACCGGCGAGGAAGTCCAGATAGCGTTTGTCGTCGCCATCCCAGAGGTACGAGCCCGCACCACGAGTGAGCAGCGCGAATCGGTCACCCGCGTTGAATACGAGATCACGTGCTGCGTCATCCTGCCAGACGGTCATGCCGTCACCCCCGAATTTCCCAAAACCACTTCAGTTCCAATTCCCTTGCTGGTGAATAGTTCCACGAGTACCGAGTGCGGCAATCGCCCGTCGATGATCGCCGCGGCGTCGACGCCGCCTTCGACGGCTTCCAAACATGCACGCATCTTCGGGATCATCCCCGATTCGAGCTTCGGCATCATCGCTTCGAGATCGGTCGACGTGATGTGCGAGACGAGCGAATCACGGTTAGGCCAATCCGCGTAGAGCCCGGCCACATCGGTGAGGATGACCAGCTTGGCCGCGTTCAATGCGACGGCTAGAGCGGATGCCGCGGCATCAGCATTCACGTTGAGCGACTGCCCCGGGTTGTCGAGGTCGGGGGCGATGCTGGAAATCACCGGGATACGACCGGCAGCCAGGTGGTCAAGGACAGCCGTGGGGTCGACCTGGACGACATCACCCACGCGGCCGAGGTCAACCGACTCGCCGTCAACGACGACGCTGCGCCGACGACCGCCGAAGAGACCGGCATCCTCACCGCTGAGTCCGGTGGCGATCGGGCCGTGCGAGTTGATCTTGGCGACCAACTGCGGATTCACCTGGCCGGTGAGCACCATGCGCACAACGCTGATCGCCTCCGTGTTCGTGACACGGTACCCGCCCTTGAACTCGCTCGGGATCGCGAGGCGATCGAGCATGTTCGAGATCTGGGGCCCGCCACCGTGCACCACGACCGGCTGCACGCCGACGTAACGGAGGTAGGCGATGTCCTGGGCGAATGCTTCCTGCAGTTCGTCCGAGACCATGGCGTTGCCGCCGTATTTGACGACTACGATCTGGTCGCGAAACTTCTTCAGCCACGGCAGTGACTCGATCAGTGTCGTCGCCTTATCGGCCGCGATGTCGGGTGTGGTGTCCTGAATATCGGTCATGAGGCGTACGCGCTGTTCTCGTGGACGTAGTCGTGCGTGAGGTCGTTGGTGCGGATCGTCGCTTCGGCATCACCCATCTGCAGGTCGATGAGCAGATCGGTGGCGCGCGGAGTGAGGTCGACGTCCTCGCGAGGCCGGTCGGGTGCCCCCTCGGAGCAGACGCGCACGCCGTTCATCCAGACATCGACGTTGTACGGGTCGAACTGCGCATTAGTCGTGCCGATCGCGGCGAGCACGCGGCCCCAGTTCGGGTCATTGCCGAAGATCGCGGCTTTGAAGAGGTTGTTGCGTGCGACCGAGCGGCCGACTTCCACGGCTTCCTGCTCGGTGGCAGCGTTCGTGACGCGGATCGTGATGTCGTGGCTTGCGCCCTCAGCATCACCCTGCAGCTTGATCGCGAGCTGATCGCTGAGCTCGATGAGGGCTGCGGTGAAGTCATCGAGGTCAGGACGGATGCCGCTGGCGCCGTTGGCCAGGAGCGTCACCTGGTCGTTCGTCGACATGCAGCCGTCGGAGTCGAGGCGGTCGAATGTCTGCCCGGTGGCCCGGCGAAGCGCTGTGTCAGCCTCGAGGGCTTCAAGGTCGGCGTCGGTGGTGATCACGACGAGCATGGTGGCAAGCCCAGGTGCGAGCATCCCCGCCCCCTTGGCCATGCCACCGATCGTCCAGCCGTCTCGCGAGACGACGGCGGTCTTCGCGACCGTATCGGTGGTCATGATGGCGTGTGCTGCCGCATCGCCGCCGTCGGCGCTGAGCTCGGCGATCGCCTGCTCGGTACCGGTGAGCACCTTGTCGCGGAACGCCTGGTCTCCCGTGCCGATGAGTCCGGTGGAGCAGACCAGAATGTCGCCGGCGCTGACGTCGAGGAGCTCTGCGGCTTTCTCTGCCGTCTGGTGGGTGGTCTGGAATCCAAAGCTGCCTGTGAAGCAGTTCGCGCCGCCGGAGTTCAACACGATCGCCTCAACGGTGCGGTCGAGGATGACCTGCTGCGACCAGATGATGGGGTTCGCTTTGGCCCGGTTGCTCGTGAAGACCGCCGCACCGATCTTGCGGGGCCCGCGGTTGACGACGACGGCGAGATCGGGCTTTCCTGTGGACTTGAGACCTACGGCGACGCCGGCTGCTTCAAATCCCTGGGGTGCGGTGACGCTCATGGTGCCACTCCGTTCACTGTGAGTGCGCGGTCTTCGGGAAGGCCCAGCGCGAGGTTCATGGATTGAATGGCGGCACCGGCGGTGCCCTTGACGAGGTTATCGACCGCGGTGACGACGGTGACGCGGCCTGCGGCACGGTCAATCGCCAGTCCCATCAGGGCGGTGTTGGCGCCGATGACATCGGCCGTGCGCGGGAACTGGCCCTCAGGAAGCACCTGGACGAACTTCTCGTCGCTATACGCGCTGTGCCATGCGGCCCGGATCTCATCGTCGCTGACGCCATCGATGATCCGTGCGGTGGAGGTGGCGAGGATCCCGCGTGCCATCGGCACGAGCACCGGAGTGAAGGAGATGCGGATGCCGTCAGGGTCTGCTCCGGATGCCGCGGCGAGCGCCTGGCGAATCTCGGGGATATGGCGGTGCGTGCCACCGACCGCGTAAGGGTTCGCGCTGCCGAGGATCTCGCTGGCGAGGAGGTTCGTCTTGAGGCTCTTTCCCGCGCCCGACGGCCCGACAGCAAGGACGGTGACGATGTCGCTGGGGTCGATGACACCGGCGGCAACGCCCGGTGCGAGGCTCAGGCTCACGGTGGAGGCGTTGCACCCCGGAGCGGCGATGCGCTTCGCGCCGCGCAGAATTTCGCGCTGCTTACTATCGCCCACGAGCAGCTCTGGAACTCCGTACTCCCACGGCTCATGGAAATCGCCGCCATAGAACGCGTCCCAGGATTCCTGCGACGTCAGACGGTGGTCAGCGCCGGCGTCGATGATCAGCGCAACATCGTCAAGGGCATCCGTGTACTGACCGGACTGTCCATGTGGAAGCGCCAAGAAGACGATGTCGTGCCCAGCAAGGATGTCTGGGGTGGTGTCCTGCAACGTCAGGTGTGCGAGCGAACGCAGGTGTGGTTGATGCTGGATCAGTGGCTGGCCGGCGTTGGAGTGCGCGGTCACAGTACGGATCTCGATGTCGGGGTGACTTGCGAGCAGGCGCAGGATCTCGCCGCCCGCATAGCCGGATGCGCCGGAGACGGCGACGGTATACGTCATGGTTCTACCTTAACGGTCGGTGGCTCTTCGACAGAGCTGTGGACGGGGCCGAAGGCGGCGACACCGGTGCTCGACCCGCTGAACCGACAGATCGGCGTGCGGGGAACGCGGGGGTCGCCTACAGTCGGCGGCCGCCCAGACGGCTGCGGCGTCGGCGCACGGCAATGACGCTCGGAGCGAGCGTCAGAGAGGCGGATGCGGCCGAAGGCATGTGGCGAGAATAGACCCGCGGCCGCAACATCCGCAAATCAACGCTGTGTCAGCGTGCCTCGGTCGGCGCGGCGAAGAACGCCCTAGCGGAGCGTGAATCGCGCGAGACCCAGCGCTACTGGTCGAGATCGAAAGCGAGTGATACCGCGGTGGCGAGCTGTGATTCCTGCGACTCGGTCAGGAAACCTATCGTGCGTCCGAGAGCGGATGTCGGAATCGTCACGGTATTGTCGAGCGCGATTGCGCACTCATGATCGAGACCGTTCTCACGCCCCACCGGTACCTCGCTGCTGAGGCCTTTCACTGTCGAAGTGATGGGCGCGACCGTCACCTTCGTCATCGCTGCACGAACTGCTTCACGGGTGAGCACAACCACCGGTCGAGTCTTGTCGAGACGCGCGAGGCAGATCTCTCGCATCAGTCGCGCTCGATCTGGAAATGGCCAGTCGCCCAGTCGACAAGGCCGTCAAGATCATCGTCCGCACCCTTGGCTCGAAGAACTGAGGCGTCACGCTCTGCCGCACGGCGCCTCAACTCGCGCTGAATCGCGACAGACACCAGCTCTGTGCGATTGGCGACGTCGCCCGCAGCCACAAGAGCATCCATCTGGGAGACGGTGTCGTCTGGCAACCGAACTGCGATTTGCGTGCTCATGCGATGATTCTACCCTTGTGCATCCCATTCTGGTATGCACCGATGTTCGCCGCAGCCACTACCGCTGATTCTGCAGGAACAACAGGATCGCGCGCACCCGACGGTTCTCATCCGCCGGGCTCAGGCCCAACCCGGCGAAGATGTTGCCGACGTGCTTACGCACTGCCGCGTCGCTGAGAAACAGCTGCGCCGCGATCTCACTGTTCGAGGCGCCCTCTGCCATGAGGGCGAGCACTTCTCGCTCGCGCGGCGTGAGCGCGTCCAGCGGTCCCGACGATCCTGTCCGCAGCAGGTGTCGGGTGACCTCGGGGTCGATGACCGTGCCCCCGTCGGCCACGGTCCTCATCGCACGATCGAAGTCCGCGACGCGGTTCACTCTTTCCTTCAGCACGTAACCCACCGCACCTTCGGAGAGCATGAGCAACTCCCGGGCATAACGGTTCGCAACATACTGCGACAGCACGAGGATGGGCTGCGCCGGATGTGCGGCTCTGATCTGCAGCGCCGCACGTAGGCCGTCATCTGTGCCGTCAGGCGGCATCCGCACGTCGGTGATGACGAGTTCGGGCCGGGTGTCGAGCGCCGCGTAAGTGTGCAGCAGCTCCGGAGCGTCAGACGCCGTCGCCACGATCTCGTGTCCAAGCCGCTCCAGCAGCGCGCTCAACGCTTCCCGCAGCAGCGTCGCGTCATCGGCGAGGAGGATTCGCATCCGCTCCCCCGTTCCGGTCACTCGTGTCTGCGAAGTCCGCGACGGGAAGATCCATGCGCAGCACCGTCGGGCCACCCACGGGACTGGTCAGCGTCAGTGCGCCTCCGAGGGACTCCGCTCGTCCTGCCAGTCCGGATATCCCGGTCCCCCCTGCTGCATCCGCACCGCCGTGACCATCGTCCGTCACCGAGACATACGCGATCCCGCCGTCGAGGCCGAGCTCGACAGCGACCCGTGACGCGACCGTGTGCTTGGCGGCGTTGGTCAGCGCTTCCGACACCAGGAAGTACCCCGCGGCCTCGGCTGCGGGCGACAGCCGAGGAAATCCGTTGTCCGTGATCTGCAGCGGCAGGGCACTGCGCCCAGCCAGCTCTTCGAGCGCGCTCAGAAGCCCGTGGTCGGTGAGCACCGCCGGATGGATGCCGCGCACGGTCTCTCGCAGTCTCGCCAGCGCGCGCTCGGTCTGATTTTGTGCGGTGCGCAGCGCCCGCTGTGCAGCATCCACGTCGCGAGAGGCAAGTTCCAATTCGAGCAAGCCGAGGCGCGCAGCGATGCCGACGAGTTCCTGCTGAACGCCGTCATGGAGGTCACGCTCGATGCGCCGACGCTCGACCTCATGCGCCGTGACGATGGCCGCCCGAGACCGAGTGAGCTGTTCGACACGGCGGTCGATCTCCTCCGCACGAGGTGCGATGAGCCAGCCGATCACACTCGCATGCAACGCGGCGAGCGCAGCATTGGCATACGCCATGATCAGCATGATCAGCGGCAACCACGGCAGCGGATGCCACCAGCTCTCCGCGCCGACTGAGATCCAGACATCCTCGAACAGGTTCACCTCAGCGGGCGGACGGCTGTAGCCCAATACCGCGAGCGCGATCGGCATCGCGACGGCGACGAGCTGCAGGATCAATAGCGCCAGCGCGAGCGCTCCGATCACGAGACCTGCCAGCAACGCCGCGGTCTCCCGCCAGGTGGCGGGCTCCGTGAGCCGGACGTTCAGCCAGTTGTGACGTTCTTCGCGGGGAATGCGCACATGGCCGCTGGTGCGGCGCGGTGCGCCCAGCATCCGCAGGCGACGTCTTTCGAGAGCAGCGAGAAGGATCGCCCACAGCGGCAGAGCGATCACCGTCAAGGCCACCACGGGCAGCGTGATCAGGAACAGAGCCGACGTGAGAACCACGTGCACGAGCGCCAACCACGGCCAGCGCGAGATGACGAAGCGCCAGGGCGGCAGCATGAGCCCCTGCCAGATCGTCGATGCGCGCATGCGTTCAGCCTATGCATCCGCACAGCCCGTCGACCGCGAAACCGCCTGAAGGTAGCGCCAGGTCTACCCTCGTCCGCGTCCCCAGGCTGGTGTGCACATGCCGTAACCGGAATGGACTGGATGCATGACACAGACTTCCCCGCCGATACCCGCTGCTCCCGCTCTGCGCGCCCGCGGCGTGACCAAAAGTTTTACTGTGCGCGGCGGGCACTCCACCCCGGTGCTGCGGGGTATCGACGTCGATCTCGCACCGGGTGAGATGTTGAGCATCGTCGGGCCCAGCGGATCGGGAAAGTCGACGCTGCTGTACTGCTTGGCGGGGCTCGAGCGCATCGACAGCGGTGAGATCACGGTCGTCGGGGAACGGATCGACAACGCCTCACCAGCGCGTTTGGCGCGGATGCGCCGCAACCGGATCGGCTTCGTCTTCCAGAGCTATAACCTCATCGCTTCCCTCTCCGTGCGTGAGAACGTGGCATTGCCCGCACGATTAGCACGTCGACGAACACCGGATGTGCAGGCCGCGCTGGCCGCTGTCGGGTTGGCGGATCACGGCAGGAAGCTGCCCGGGGCACTGTCGGGCGGTCAGCAGCAGCGAGTTGCCATCGCACGCGTGCTCGCCGCACAACCGGATGTCGTTTTCGCCGATGAGCCCACCGGAGCTTTGGACACGGCGACGGGCGTGCAGGTACTGGATCTCCTGCGCGAGCACGCGAGCGGTGATCGCAGCGTCGTGCTGGTGACGCATGATCTGGATGCCGCGGCTCGCGCCGACCGCACCCTCATACTGCGCGACGGCGTGATCGTGGCGCAGTTGGTTCAGGCCACGGCGTCAGAGATCCTGTCCGTGATGCAGGCGCCAATCGGCGCAGCCGATGTCGCTGGGGTCGTCGCGTGACCCGGTTGCTGTGGGCGGAGCTGCGACGCGGATGGGCAAGTTGGGCAGGGCTCATCGCCGTGACAACCATCAGCGCGCTGACGTTCTCAGTGGCCATCGCGATGTTGGAGCGCGGACAGCGCGAAGGCGGAGAGATTCTCGAGGCATCGACAAGCTTCCTGTCGGTGCTGCTCATATTCAACATCCCCGGCGGCGCGATCGTGATCGCTGCGATCGCACGCCTCGCTGTCGATCTGCATCGCCCGGTGTACGCGCGCTGGCAGCTGAGCGGTGTCGGGCCCGCACAGACATCGACCGTTGTCCTCGTGCAGCTGGCGTGCATGGGTGTCATCGGCGGAGTTCTTGGTTACGCTGCATCGATTGCGATCGTTCCCGCGTTCCTGAACGCCGTTTTCGCCCAGGACACCGGCTGGTGGGCCGATGCCACGATCACCCCGGGAACCTTCACTGCCTGCATCGTCATCCCACTCACAGTGATCGTCACGCTCCTGGGCGGATTGCGCGCAGCGGTGTCCGCCGGGCGCACACCCCCGCTCGCGGCACTGCGCGATCCTGAACCGCAGGCGAAGCGGATGCGGTGGTGGCGATGGGTGCTGTTTCTCATCGTGCTCTTCGCTGCAGGAGCCGGAGTGATCGCGCCGCTTCGGGCTGAGGCACGCAGTACCGTGATCTCGCAGTTTCCGCTGCTGCCTGCGTTTTTGATGATGATCGTCGCTGCAGCAGGCCCTGTGCTGTACCCGCTCGTGCTGCGGGGCTGGACCGCCGTCGTCCCCGCGCGCGCCTCGACATCGTGGTATCTCGCTCGCCATCAGGCCCGTTACCACCTGAGTCGCAGCACCGCATCGATCACCCCGCTGTTCGTCGGCGCTTCGCTGCTGGGCGGTCTCATGACGATGTCTGCCACGACGAACGCCGCCATGGATGCCGCCAGCCTCGGCGGAAACTTTGATCTGGACATCATGCAGGTGATGCTGCTGGTCGGCGGACCGGTGCTACTCGGAACAGTCGACGCGGCCGTGGTGATCTTCATGAGCAACCGCACTCAGGGCGCCGAGCAAGCACTGCTGCGGGCGAGCGGGGCGACCGAGCGCACAGTACTCGCGTCAGCACTGTGGCAGGGCGTCATCCATGTGGTGACCGCGTGTCTGCTCGCCGGTCTCGTCCTCGTCGGCACCGCTGTTGTGGCGGCCACCGCGCTGGCTCGGTTCATCCCCGCAATTCCCGTGGTCGATGTCGGTGCCGCATCGCTGTTGGCTGCGCTCGGTCTGGTGCTCACGGCATCCGCCACGGTGTTGCCTGGGCTTGTGCGCCTCAGGGAACCCGTCGCGCGCCAGCTGGCCGCGGCGTGATACTGCCATGTAGCGGCTCTGTCCGTTATCTCGCGTCGAGTACCGCGACGATGGGGCGATGATCGGCGCCCGCCTCGTCCAGTGATGTGACGACTTGGACTCCCCGAACGGTCCACGCGGCTCCAAACAGCACGTGATCGATCGGTGCTGCGAGCCAGGCCGGCGCGGACGTTGGCCAGGTGCCTATCG
Organism: Microbacterium wangyouchuni; assembly: GCF_051546305.1. Taxonomy (NCBI): domain Bacteria; kingdom Bacillati; phylum Actinomycetota; class Actinomycetes; order Micrococcales; family Microbacteriaceae; genus Microbacterium; species Microbacterium wangyouchuni. Next base: position 260,948 of record NZ_JBPTMA010000005.1, on the reverse strand, counting down.
CTCCGGAGCCGGCCATTACCGCCGCGTCCTGGCAGTCGCCGACGAGCGCATCTCCGGTACCTAATCCGGACAGATGGTCGACAGTCGCGTTGAGGTCGCCCGCGACGATCACCTCGGGAGCGTCGCATTGCGCGGCGATCCACTGCAGCCCTGATCGCCATTCATCCATGCTCTCGGGAAGTGGAGGCGACGGGTGAGCTGCGACGATCGTCGGCCCGGTTCCGTCCACGGAACGCCACACGGCGCTCGGTAACCCGGGCGTCGAGCCCGCCGACGTGTCGACTCGATAGTCGCCGAGGTCATCGTGGATGAGCACGGATGTAGGGATCCACGAATCGCCAGTTTCGCCGTACGTGGTCGCGGCCTTCATCTGGTGTCCGTCTTTCGCCACCAGCCGCGCCACTTCCGACGCTGCGAGATCATCCATCTCGGGCAAGCTCACGATGTCTGCCTCGGTCGCCAGTATGAGTCGCGCGACGCTCTTCGGGGATGCAGCGCCACCCTGGGTATTCCACGCGATGACGGTCAGATCACCGTCCGGAATCGCGGCCTCGAACCCACGGGAGAGCAAGATACCGCCATTGGCGACTGATGCCAGACCGAGAACGATTGCGACTCCCGCGGCGATTCCGCACTGTCGTCTGAACACATCGACCGTTGCGACAAGAACAGCTCCGATCCCGAGAAGCAGTGCGAGCGGCGCACGGAATGCGATGAGCTGCGCCACGGGGAGCGACGTCTGCATCCCGAAAGCCTGCGGCCACGCAAGAAACACGGCGACGGGGGCGCCGACCAGCAGAGTCACACCGAGGCGGAGGGGGCGTATCCGGCGTGGCCTTTCGCCTCTGGACGCTGTGCGACGCTTCATGGGAGGTATTGGCTGCACGCGTTCCTCACGTCGACGCCCGCGTCGACATAAGCGACAGCGTCAGCGGAACTCACCGGGTTGTCAGTCGTACTGCCTTCGGCCGCAACTGCCAGCGCGTCAGACCAGTCCGCCACCGCATTGCCCAGCGACGTCGCAGCGATCTTGACGTCTCCCTCGGCGTCAATGCTTCTGGCGTCATCTGCGAGCTGATCAAGCTGAGCTGATGCCTCAGTCGATTCGCCCACGAGCAGGTCAAGTTCACCCTGGATGTTCAGCAGGTCCCGACAGGCGTCAGTGTTGTTCGAAGTCCCACTGCACCCGGTCATCGTGAGCGCCAGAACCACGACGACGAGTATCGAGCTCGTGCGATTCCTCATCTTGGCACTTTACCTCGGTCATCAGGCGCGACATCGGCTTGCGGAACCTCGACCAGACAGGAGCGCCGGCATCCCTCACGGAACACCGGCGCTCATCATCTCAACCCGAGAGTCATTCCAAAACGAGAGTCACTCGCGCAGAGTCGCGCCGAACCGCTCGGTTGCCACAGCGACACCGGCGAGCTTCGCTTCGGTTGCTTCGGCGGCAGTCAGCGTACGGTCGGCGCGGAAGCGCAGCGCGAATGTCAGGCTCTTCTGCCCGTCATCGACGCCCTGACCGCGGTAGTCGTCGACCAGACGCAACGATTCGAGCAGTTCACCCGCACCTTCCACGAGAGCTGCACGCAGTTCGCCTGCGGTCACCGTTGCCGGGACGACGAGCGATACGTCCTGCGTTGCCGCAGGATACGTCGACAGCGACTCGGCGACAACGCGCGAACCCGCGAGCGACAAAATGCGGTCGAGATCGAGCTCGAGCACGACGGCGCGGCCGGGAAGATCCGCGTCAGCTGAAACATTCGGGTGCAGCTCGCCGACGTAGCCCACCTCGGTGTCACCGACGCTGAGCACGCCCGTGCGCCCGGGGTGCAACGCCGCACGCTCACCCTGCGCGACGTCGATCTCCACTCCGGAAGCAACAGCGATCACGCGGACAGCATCCAGAGCATCCGACAGGCCAGCCGGCTCGGCATCGCGACCCGGCTGGCGTGCGGACACGTTGCCGGTGAAGAGTGCTGCCACGTGACGGTGCTGCGGCGGGATGGAGGCGTTCAGCGCGGCCAGTGTCTCATCCGAGGGTCGTACGCCCAACGGCGGCACCTCATCGGTGCCGTAGACGACGCCGGGTTCGGGCAGGAACACCAGGCCGGTCTCGAAGATCGCGAGATCGGTCAGACCGCGCGCGATGTTGCGGTGCGCAATCTGAAGCAGACCAGGCACCAGCGAACGGCGCAGGAACGGCGACTGTCCATCCAGCGGGTTCGCCATTCGGATGCTGGGCAGGTGCTCCCCCGACGCCGACCCGTGCAGGTGATTCTGCTGCTCGGTCGTGAATGGGAAGGCCGGCGTCTCGACGAGCCCCGCCGCCGCTAGCGCGTTCGCGACACGACGACGGCCCTGCTGAAGCACGGTGAGTCCTCGACCGGACGGCGGCGTCGGCAGCACCGACGGGATGCGGTCGAGGCCATGGATACGCGCAACCTCTTCGGCCAGCGTCCACTTGTCGGTGAGATCGGGTCGCCAGCTCGGCGGGATGACCTGCCAGCCCTCAGCGGTCTCAGTGACCTCTGCACCGATCGTCTCGAGTGCGCCGACGATCTCCTCATCGGTGTAGTCGACACCGATGAGGTCGGGGACGAACTCGGCGGGAAGATCGATGCCATCGATGGAGACGTCAGAGAACAGCGCCCCACCGACCTCATCGATTCGTCCACCGGTGAGGGAAACCATGAGGTCGGCGACCCGGCGAGCGGCCACGAAGGGCACCAGCGGGTCGACACCGCGTTCGAAGCGCTTGGATGCTTCGCTGGGAAGCTTGTGACGACGGGCGCTGCGCGCGATCGAGATGGGATCGAAGATCGCCGCTTCAACGAGTACGTTGCGCGTTTCAGCGCCCATCTCCGTCGTGCCGCCGCCCATGACGCCGGCGAGGCCGATCGGGCCCGAGTCGTCTGTGATGAGCAGGTCTTCGACGTGGAGGGTGCGTTCCTGACCGTCCAGCGTCTTCATCGTCTCGCCATGCTGCGCGCGACGCACAGTGATACCGCCGGAGAGCTTGTCGAGGTCGTAGCCGTGGATCGGGTTGCCGAGCTCGAGCATCACGTAGTTGGTGATGTCGATCAGCACACCGAGCGAGCGGATGCCGGCGAGCGACAGCCGCGCGATCATCCACGGCGGCGTGGGACGAGACGGATCGACATCGCGCACGATGCGCACGACGAACTCCTGCACCGCAGGGTTCTCGCGCAGCGGCTGGGCATCGACCGCAAGCGGGAAGCCGGTGCCGGGCTCGACGTCGGCCCATTCGTGCTCAGCCGGATCGCGGAAGTCCGTGCCGGTTGCATGCGAGTATTCGCGAGCAACGCCGCGGATGGAGAATGCGTAGCCGCGGTCAGGGGTGACGTTGATCTCGACGGCGACGTCGTCCAGGCCGAGAAGCTCGATCGCGTCCGTGCCGACAGGAGCGTCGATATCCAGCGAGGCCAAGACGAGGATGCCGTCGTGCTCATCCCCGAGCCCCAGCTCGCGGGCCGAAGCGATCATGCCGTCAGAAACGTGACCGTAGGTCTTGCGCGCCGCGATCGGGAATGGGCCGGGCAACACAGAGCCGGGCAACGTCGCGACGATCTTGTCGCCGACGGCGAAGTTGCTCGCACCACAGACGATGCCGCGGATACCTCCGTTATCGAGGCCGACGTCCACCTGGCACCAGCGGATCGTCTTGCCGTTGGACTGCGGCTCTTCTTCGAAGGAGAGCACCTGCCCCACGACGACGGGGCCGGAGATCTCGAAACCGTGGATCTCCTCCTCTTCGAAGCCCACCGACACCAGAGTCTCGAGAACATCCTCAGGAGTGGCATCCGGTGCCACATCCACGTACTCACGCAACCACGAAAGCGGGACGCGCATCACACCACCATCCCGAACTGTTCGCTGAAACGGACATCGCCCTCGGCCATGTCGCGCATATCTTGTACGTCGCTGCGGAACATCAGCGCACGCTCGACGCCGATGCCGAATGCGAAGCCGCTGTAAACGTCTGGGTCGATTCCCGCTGCGCGCAACACATTGGGGTTGACCATGCCGCAACCACCCCACTCGATCCAGCGGGCACCGCCCGTGAACGTCGGGTGCCACAGATCGAACTCGGCCGAGGGTTCGGTGAACGGGAAGAAGTTCGTACGCAGACGGGTCTTCGCCTCCTCGCCGAACAGCTGCTTGGCGAGGTGATCGAGCGTGCCTTTGAGGTGGGCCATCGTGATGCCCTTGTCTACGACCAGTCCCTCGACCTGCGTGAACACCGGCAGGTGCGTGGCGTCGAACTCGTCGGTGCGGTAAACCCGACCGGGGCACAGCACATAGATCGGCACCTCACGGTCGAGCATCGAGCGCACCTGCACGGGGCTCGTGTGCGTGCGCATGACGAGATGACGATCGACCGGATCGACGAAGAAGGTGTCCTGCATCTGGCGTGCGGGGTGATCGACGTCGAAGTTGAGCGCGTCGAAATTGAACCACTCGTGCTCGAGCTCTGGTCCTTCCGCGACCTCCCAGCCCATGCTGACGAAGATGTCGGAGATGTCATCCTGCAACTGCATGAGCGGATGCCGCGCGCCGACGCGCGTGCGTGACGAAACAGCAGTGATGTCCACGCGCTCTGACTCGAGGCGGGCAGCCGTCTCCAGCTCGGCGAGTTCTGCTTCACGAGCCGCGAGCGCCTTCGTGACCTGACCGCGGCCCTGTCCCACGAGTTTGCCAAAAGCGGCCTTGTGCTCGGGTGCGACCTGACGCATCGAAGCGTTCAAAACCGCCAGCGGCGATCCCTCGGCGACGTGCGCGGAACGAGCTGCTTTCAGCTCTGCGGTACTGGCAGCGGCGCCGATGGCAGCGAGTGCGGCTGCCACGGCGGTTTCCACCGCCTCGGGCGTGATTTCAGGAGCGTCAGACACAAGACATGAGTCTACTGGCGTGCATGGGATCCGATGGCCGAACTAGCGGGTGCCGCCGAGCCCGGATCCACCTTGATCGAAGTCCGTCGCCGGCTTCTGCGCTGCGATGAGCTCGGTATCAGTGCCCTCGTGCATAACCGCTGCGTTGTCGGCCGCGAGCGCCTTGAGCTTCGGCGAGTGGCGCGTTTTGATCTCTGCCCACTTCGCAATGCCCGACAGGATCAGACACATCACGATGTAGATGCCACCGATGACGAGGGCCGCCTGCAGAATGGGACGCCCCGGCTGAGAGCTGAGGAGCTTCGCGTAATACAGCAGTTCTTGGTAGGTGATGATGAACCCCAGGGCGGTGTCCTTCATCGTCACAACCAGCTGCGCCACGATCACGGGCAGCATGGCGCGCACTGCCTGCGGCAGCAGGATCAGCGTCATCACACCGCTCTTGCGCAGTCCGATCGAGAAACCGGCTTCTTTCTGCCCACGGGGCAGAGATTCGATGCCGGCACGCAGTGCCTCGGCGAGCACTGAGCCGTTGTAAACCATGAGCGCGACCACGACCGCCCAGTACGGATCCACCTTCACACCGAGCGTCGGCAGACCGTAGTAAAGAATCATCATCATGACGAGCACAGGCACCGCACGGAATGCTTCCGTGATCACCGTGACCGGCACGCGCACCCAGGAGTGATCGGACATGCGCCCGATCGCCAGCACGAATCCGAGCGCGAGGCTCAGCACGGCAGCGAGTGCGAACGCGCGAAGCGTGTTCAGCAGCATCTCGCCGATCGAAACCCACACAGCGGTGTAGGTGAACACGCTCCATTTCGTGGCACTGAACTGATTGGTCAGCGAAAGGCGCCAGATGAGGAACGCGATTACCGCCACGACGAGGCCGACCGTCGCAATCGCGAGGATCATGTTTCGACGACGGGCGCGGGGGCCGGGGACGTCGAAGAGAACGGAAGTCATCGGACGATCCTCCAGCGATTCTCAAGAGTTCGTTGCAACCAGGTCAACAGCATGACCAGAGCGACGAAGATGGCGGCGACCCAGAGCAAAACTTCCATCGGGGTACCCGGACGCGTGTGCGAGTTGGAGATCGTCGCCTGCAGCTGCGGCAGCACCGCGATCGAGAACCCAGCGGCGACGGTGGTGTTCTTCAGCAGAGCGATGAACACGCTCATCATCGGAGGCACGACCGACCGGAAAGCCTGGGGAAGAACAACCTGAGTCATGACCTGACCGAACGGCAACCCGATCGCGCGAGCAGCCTCGGCCTGCCCGACCGGCACAGTGTTGATGCCTGCGCGCAGGGTTTCGGCGACGTAGGTCGCCGTGTACGTGCCGATCGCCAGAATGCCGAGCACGGTATTGGACAGCGTGGGCAGCGCAAGCGCGCTGTAACCGAAAACGAAGAAGAAGAAGACGAGCGTGAGTGGGGTGTTGCGCACTAACGTGACGTACGCCGTTCCGACGGCACGCGCGACCGGCACAGGCGAGACGCGCATCGCGCCGACGATGGTGCCCAGCACCAGCGCGATGATCCCGCCGAAGAAGAACACCAACAGCGTGTTCGCTATACCCTCGCGCCACAAGTCGAGGTTGCCGAAGATGGCGTCCACGCGCCCTCCTTCTTAAATATCAGGTGCGGGGCGGCCTGTGGGACCGCCCCGCATCAGGCGATCGTCAGTCGACGGCCGGCTGCTCGACAGAGATGCCCGACTGACCGAGGGTCGCGTCGAAGATCGCCTGCCAGGTGTCGCCACCGTCGGTGAACAGCGTGTTGATGTGATCCAGCAGAGCGGTGTCGCCCTTCGGGATGCCGACGCCGTAGCGCTCTTCGGTGAACAGGCCATCGAGCACCGTCAGCTCATCGGGGTTCTGCGCCGCGTAGCCGATGAGGATCGCCGCGTCCGTGGTGACCGCGTCGACCTTGCCTGCGAGCAGGTCCTCGACGCACTGGGAGTAGATGTCGTACTCCTGCGTCTTAATCTCGGGGAAGTTCTCCTTGATGTTCGAGATCGGCGTGGACCCCGTCGCCGAACAGACCATCATTCCGTTGAAGTCGGAGACGTCGTTCACCTCGGTCATCTCACTGTCGGCTGAGACCAGGAAACCCTGCCCTGTGATGAAGTAGGGACCGGCGAAGTCGATCTGCTCCTTGCGGGAGTCGGTGATCGAATAGGTGCCGACGTAGTAGTCGATGTCGCCGTTGACGAGCGCCTGCTCGCGGTTGGCAGAGGCGATCGGCTTGTATTCGATGTCGCTCTCTTCGAAACCGAGCGATGCCGCGATCCAGCGAGCGATCTCAATGTCGAAACCGCTGCGCTCGTTGGTGGTGGCGTCGAGGTAACCGAGGTTGGGCTGGTCCTCCTTGACGCCGATCACCGGTCCCCCGTTCTCGACCATCGCGTCGAATGTCGGGCTGCCTTCGAGAGTAACGTCCTGGGCGACCTCGAACAGCGCGTCGCCGCTACCACCGTCGCCACCATCGCCGCCACCGGCGGGTGTGCTCGGGCTTCCGCTGTTGCAGGCGGTCAGGGCGAGCAGCGTGACCGCCGCGATCCCGATTCCTGCCAGTGTCCGTGTACGTCGCATGAGCGTCTCCTTCGTTTGCTGTGTATGAAGTAAGTCAGTGAGTGAGGAGCTTCGAGAGGAAGTCCTTGGCGCGGTCGCTCTTCGGGTTCGTGAAGAACTCCTCCGGAGTGTCTTCTTCGACGATGTGCCCGTCCGCCATGAACACGACACGGTCGGCGGCCTTGCGCGCGAAACCCATCTCGTGGGTGACGACGATCATCGTCATGCCTTCTTTGGCGAGCTGAATCATCACGTCGAGGACCTCGTTGATCATCTCGGGGTCGAGTGCGCTGGTCGGCTCATCGAACAGCATGACCTTCGGATGCATCGCCAAGGCACGTGCAATCGCAACGCGCTGCTGCTGACCGCCGGAGAGCTGCGCGGGAAGCTTCGAGGCCTGCTGTGCGACACCGACGCGCTCAAGAAGCTGCATCGCTTCTTTGTCAGCATCCGCTTTCTTGAGCCCACGAACCTTGATCGGCCCGAGCGTCACGTTCTCGAGGATCGTGAGGTGCGCGAAAAGATTGAACGATTGGAACACCATGCCGACATCAGCACGAAGGGTAGCCAAAGCCTTGCCCTCAGCAGGAAGCACCTTGCCATCGATTTTGATGGTGCCGCTCGTGATCGTCTCCAGACGATTGATCGTGCGGCACAGCGTCGACTTTCCGGAGCCTGAGGGCCCGATCACCACAACGACTTCGCCCTTGTGGACGGTGAGGTCGATATCGGTCAGCGCCTGGAACTCGCCGTAATGCTTTTGAACGTTCTCCACCACGACAAGGGGTGCACCAGTCTCGGTCATGACCCCACACTAGGAGTACACGGACCCCGGAGCCAGCACTAAGCTCGTCGGGTTATCGAGTTGTAACCGACCAGAAACATGCGGCGGCAGCGGCTCGAGCGCTCAAACCCCGTCAGCCGCCCGCTGCGTGAACGCGCTTTCGTACAGGCAGACGCTCGCTGCCGTTGCGAGGTTGAGCGATTCAGCCCGTCCGAAGATCGGCAGTTTGAGCACGTGATCGGCAAGCTCGAGAGCATCCTCATCCAGCCCGCGCGCCTCATTGCCGAACAGCCACGCCGTCGGCTGGGCAAGCACACCCTCAGCGCGCGCCTGCAACAGATCGTCGCCCTTTACGTCCGCGGCCAGCACGGAGAGTCCGGCCGCGCGTGCCCGCGTGATCGCGTCTTCGAGTTCGCCCCCGACCGAAATTGGCAGATGGAACAGCGAGCCCGTCGTCGAACGGACGACCTTGGGGTTGTACAGATCGACCGTACGTCCGGTGAGCACCACGGCATCCGCGCCCGAGGCATCCGCCGCCCGGATAATGGTGCCGAGGTTGCCCGGATCCCGAATCTCGTGACAGATCGCGATCAGGCGCGGAGATCCTTCGAAGATGTCTCGCACCGACGCTGGCGTCTGCCGAGCGACGGCGACCACGCCCTGCGGGGTGACTGTGTCGGCAATCGCATTGAGAACTTCTTCGGCGACGTATTGAACCTGAACGCTATTCTCGGCCGACGCTGCACGCAGATCCGGATGTCTCTCCCACCCGGACGGTGTGGCGAAGAGTTCGACGATCGCCTCAGGATGGTAAGCCAGTGCCTCGCGAACCGCTTGCGGCCCCTCGAGGAGGAACAGACCCGTCTCCGTACGCGCGCTGCGCTTGGTCAGCTTCGCTACGGCTCGGACACGGGGGGACCGGGGATTCTCGAGCACGCTCCCAGTCTAGGGACATCGACCTCGCTCGCGCGCACCTGTGCCCCCGTCGCCATCCCGGCGATCACGCAGTTTGCCGGATTAGAGTTCCCGCGTGCCTGCGCCCGATCCTCGTTCCTCGACTCCCCGTCGCCTCATCGTGGGCACCCTCGCCGTGCTGACCGTCGCGGTCGGGCTCATCGTGCACGAGCTCGGCAGTGGCATCCCCGGTGACATCGCCGGAGACGCGCTGTACGGCGTTCTGATCTACCTGCTGTTCGTCTTCCTCATCCCGCGCAGTGCCCGCTCTCTTCCCGCGGCGCTGGCGATCATCTTCTGCACCGGGATCGAGTTCCTGCAGCTCACCGATATCCCCGCGCGGGCCGCAGCCGCGTTTCCCCCGGCTGTTCTCGTCCTGGGTGCCGGTTTCGATCAGCGCGACCTTCTCGTCTACGCGTTCGCCATCATCGGCGCCATGATCGTGGATGTTGCGATCTCGAGGGCGATGCGGCGCCGGAGTGCCGATCGCAGCTGACGACCGTCCCGGCGAATGTCCCCCAGAACACAGAAACGGGCGCCTCCCCGAGGGGAAGCGCCCGTTATCCGAAAGATGCTTACGCAGCCGACTTCGGAGCGTTGACGTCCGAAGGCAGAGCCTTCTTAGCCGTCTCGACGAGCGAAGCGAAAGTCGCCGGCTCGTTGACCGCGAGCTCAGCGAGCATACGACGGTCAACCTGGACTCCGGCGATGCCGAGGCCCTGGATGAAACGGTTGTACGTCATGCCGTTCTGGCGTGCAGCAGCGTTGATGCGCTGGATCCACAAGCGACGGAAATCACCCTTGCGCTTGCGACGGTCACGGTACGAGTAGACGAGCGAGTGGATGACCTGCTCTTTGGCCTTGCGGTAGAGGCGCGAACGCTGACCGCGGTAACCCTTGGCGCGCTCGAGGATGACCCGACGCTTCTTGTGGGCGTTTACCGCCCGCTTGACTCTTGCCATTTTCCTGTGTTCCTATTCGTGCTTGCGTCGCGCTTAGCCGCGACCGAGAAGCTTGTTCGCGACCTTGGTGTCAGCCTTCGACAGCACCTGGTCCTGGTTGAGGCGGCGGGTGCGGCGGCTCGACTTGTGCTCGAGGTTGTGACGCATGCCGGCCTGCTGCTTCTTCAGCTTGCCGCTTCCGGTGATCTTGAAGCGCTTCTTAGCACCCGAGTGGGTCTTCTGCTTCGGCATCTTCTCTTCCTTCGTATGGCGCCTTTTCAGGCGACGGTTTCAACCCGCGGTGCGGGAGTGCGTGGGCGGAATTATTCCGCGGGCTTCTCAGCCGGGGCATCCGCTTCGTGTGAACTGCGCGCGGCCTGCTTGGTCGCAACGCGGACGGCGTTCTGCTCGGCCTTCGCATCGGACTTGTTCTTCAGCGGGGCGACGACCATGACCATGTTGCGTCCGTCGATCGTCGGGTTCGACTCGACAATGCCGAGTTCGGCGACGTCCTCAGCGAACTTGCGCAGCAGACGAACGCCCTGCTCGGGGCGAGACTGCTCGCGTCCGCGGAACAGGATCATGGCCTTGACCTTGTCGCCAGCCTTCAAGAAGCCCTCAGCGCGCTTGAGCTTCGTCGTGTAGTCGTGTGCTTCGATCTTCAACCGGAAGCGGACTTCCTTGAGGATCGTGTTCGCCTGGTTACGGCGAGCTTCCTTCGCCTTCTGGGCAGCCTCGTACTTGAATTTGCCGTAGTCCATGATCTTGACCACAGGCGGCTTCGAGTTGGGTGCGACCTCGACGAGGTCAAGATCGGCTTCCTGCGCAAGGCGCAACGCTGCCTCGATGCGGACGACGCCGATCTGCTCACCCGCGGGACCGACGAGGCGGACCTCGGGGACGCGGATGCGCTCATTGGTACGGGGATCGCTGATGCGGAACTCCTTAAACGATGGGATCTGGCCACCATGACGCTGACTGCATCACGGGCGAAATCGGAATCGTTCCCCACCCACCGGTATTCAGACACCGGCTTCGCACCCTGAACTCCGGACAGTGTCCGGTCTACCGACGCGAGCCGGTGGAGTGCAAGACCCGGTAGCCTGGAACGGCAAGCGCGGGTGGGAAGTGAATCCTCTTTCGTTTCAGAGCGTACTGCTCTGAAGCCCGACAAAGTCTAACAGAAGGCAAGGCAAAGTGACGATTCCGGTTCAGGGCGACGGCCACGATGAGCGCCACGAGCGCTGGCAGCAACAAGAAGAGGCTGCTGCATCAGCTACGCGAGACATTGCGGATGTCCCCGCGGTCGAGGTGATCACCACCGCGGCCGTACATCTCATGAGCGCAGCGGCTGTCAAGGTGGGCCTCGCCGACGACCCGGGCACCGAGATGGATCTCGATGAGGCGCGAAAGCTGATCAATGCCCTAGCCGGCCTGATCACCGCTGGAGCTCCCGAGATCAGCGACATGCACGCGCGCTCCCTGCGCGATGGACTGCGTTCGCTGCAGCTCGCGTTCCGCGAAGCATCCGTCATCCCCGACCCGATCGGCAAGGGTCCCGGCGAAAAGTACACCGGCCCGGTCAACTGAGCCGCGAGCTAACCGACGTCGAGAAATGCTTTCCCGCATGAGAAAGGTGCTTCTACGCCCTGTTTCATGCGGGAAAGCATTTCTCGCGGCGTGCTACGCGCTGCGGGTGAGCTTCACAGACAGCGAGTCCGCGAGCACCGCGATGCGGTCATCGCCGGCCCAGCGCTGAGCCAACCGCGCCAGCACGGCGTCGAGAGTGTCGCGCTCCAGGCCGTCCATGAGTTCGAGAATGACCACCAGTTCGGGGCCCTCGAGGCGCGCGTCCGGATCACCGGATGCCACCGACACGTCGATCACAGCGAGCTCATGCGCGACGCTCTCCTGAAGTGCGGCGAAGACCTCGGCCGAATGGAAGCTCGGCTCCCACGCCAGCCCCTGCGCAATCGCCCAAACCGCCGGGCGACGGAGGATGAACTCGGTTTCGGAAGTCGGGTCCACAACGATGAGATCGGTATCCTCCGAGGATGCCGCCAGCGCTGCGCGCACAGCCTCAACGGGGATCGGCCGGGCCGAGGCATCCCATTTCTGCATCGCAGTGACCGAGGAGAACACCGGCTGCACCGTGCGCCCGTCGGGCGCGGCAACCGTGACGATCGAGAGCTCCTGCGTCTTGTCGACGGCGAGCCCGTGCGGCCCAACACCCTCCTCGCCCTTCTCAGCGATGAGCGGGATCAGCACCCGTGCCGAGCGAAAGGCATCGACCACCTCGACCTGACTGCCCTCCCCTGCACGGAAACGCAGCAGCGCCGCGAGCAGCGCAGGGTCGGCAGAACCGTCATCGCCGGCGTGCGGGTTGGACTCGAAGCTGCGCCCCTCCCAGGGAACACCCGCCGAATCACCCGGCGTCTCGGCACCGTGGCCGCAGGCGTCGTCAGTCTCCTGCGACATCCAGAGCCTCAGCCAGTGTGAACGCACCGGCGTAGAGCGCCTTGCCGACGATCGCACCTTCAACACCGAGGTGCACAAGTTCGCGCAGCGCCGCGATGTCATCGAGGTTGGCAACGCCACCGGATGCGATGACCGGCTTCGGCGTACGCGAAGTCACCTCACGCAGCAATTCGAGGTTCGGGCCGCGCAACGTACCGTCCTTGGTGACATCGGTGACGACGTAACGGCTGCAGCCGGCGTCCTCGAGGCGCTCGAGCACCTCCCAGAGGTCACCGCCCTCCTTCGTCCAGCCGCGCGCCGCCAGCGTCGTGCCGCGCACATCCAGCCCGACTGCGACGGCCTCGCCGTAACGAGCGATGACGTCAGCGGACCACTCCGGATTCTCCAGTGCCGCGGTGCCGAGGTTGATGCGACTGGCTCCGCTTTCCAGGGCGGCCTCGATGCTGGCATCATCACGGATGCCGCCGGAGAGTTCGATGTTCACGCCGCGGAACTGCTTGATGACCCGGCGGAGAATCGCGGTGTTGTTGCCACGGCCGAATGCGGCGTCCAGATCGACCAGGTGGATCCACTCAGCGCCCTGATCGACCCATTCGCCGGCCGCATCGAGCGGATCGCCGTAGCTGGTCTCGGTGCCGGCCTCGCCCTGTGTCAGACGGACCGCCTTGCCGTCGGCGACATCGACCGCCGGAAGAAGGGTGAGTTTAGGTGTGGACGCGAAGTCGTTCATGTCATCCTCGGGTGGGGTGAAGAGCGCCGTAGACGGGCACGAGAACTGAGGCTACCCCGCGCTCGAGCACGCTTCAAATGCGAGACGCTCGGTGACGCGCAGATGACGTGGATTTATGCAGGCGTAGTGCAGGCCGGAGCGGTAGGCTCTCAGGCGATGTCTGGTGATACTGAAGCAGCAAAGCCTGCCGGCGAACTTCCGATTCGAGTGGGCGGCGACGATCATGCCGTCATCAGCTCCGTCCCGCTGGCGGAGTCGCCCCTCCCTCCCGCTCCGACGCAGCCACGGGGCGAGGCATCCAGCATCCCGCAGTACCGCAGGAGCAGCTCGTTGCCCGAGCCAGCCGACGCGGAGACCCTCGGAGCCGGTCCGGCCGATTCTTCGGTTTCGGATGCCATGCCACCGTCACGGCGCGAACGACGCGAAGCCCGCGAGCGGCAGTCCTTCCTACAGACCGACCGACCAGAAGAGCCGGCGCGCCACGGTGCACGCGGAGCACTGAACAAGCTGGGGTTCAAGGTCTCCCCCAACGCCACCGAGCAATCCGAGCGCGATGATGAGACTGCCGTCAGCCGCCACTGGCCCGGCCCCCGCACGATCGCCGTTGTCAACGGCAAGGGCGGCGCAGGAAAAACCCCGACGACGATTCTGCTGTCCGCGGTCTTCGCTCGCTACGGCGGTGCTGGCGTTCTCGCCTGGGACAACAACCAGACGCGAGGCACGCTGGGCTGGCGCACCGAGGCAGGCGCCCACGACCGCACGCTGCTGGAGATGCTGCCGGAGACCGAGCGTCTGCTCGGCACTGGAGCACAGTCGGCAGACTTGGCGCATTTCGTTCACCATCAGCCGCGTGAGAAGTACGATGTGCTTCGGTCGAAGCCGATCCGGCTCGCGCATGAGAACCGTCTGCATCCGCAGGACGTCGACGCCATTCACGCGGTTGCCGCGAAGTTCTACCGGCTGATCATCATCGATTCCGGTAACGACGAATCCGACCCGATGTGGCTGCGCATGATCGACCAGGCCGATCAGATCGTCGTGGCGACCACGACGCGCGATGACCACGCCGAAGCCGGCGCGCTGCTCCTGGAAGCCCTCGAAGATCGCGACGAGCGTTCCGCACGCCTCGCCGAGCAGTCGATCGTCGTCGTGTCGCAGGCAGACCCGAAGGCGACGGCCGCGGACGTCGATCACATCGTCAATGGCTACCAGGAACTCGCCCGCGAAGTCGTCAGCATCCCCTTCGATCACGAGATGGTCGACGGGCACCTGCACTACGGCTCCCTGGCCAAGCGCACTCAGCGCGCCTGGCTGTCAGCTGCAGCAGCAGTTGCGCGCGGGCTCTGACGCCAGCGCCCTGATCAGAGGTTGTTGACCCAGTTCGTCAGCAGACGGATGCCGGCATCGCCGGACTTCTCCGGATGGAACTGTGTCGCAGAAAGCGGCCCGTTCTCCACGGCTGCCAAAAACGGCTTGCCGTATGTGGTCCAGGTCAGCTTCGGCCCGGGAAACGGCGGGATGACGTCGAGTTCCCACTGCTGCGCAGCATAGGAGTGAACGAAATAGAACCGTTCGTCGGCAATGCCGTCGAAGAGCACGCTGCCGGCGTCGGGTGTCACCGTGTTCCAGCCCATGTGCGGCAGCACCGGCGCCTCAAGCTCAGTCACCGTTCCCGGCCATTCGCCGAGACCATCGACGTACTGGCCCCGCTCGACACCGTGCGAGAACATCACCTGCATACCCACGCACACCCCGAGCACGGGACGCCCGCCGGCGAGGCGGCGGTCAATGATCTCGTCTCCGCCCTGGGCAACGAGAGCCTCACGCACCGCTGCGAACGCGCCCACCCCGGGCACGAACAGACCATCCGCCGCGAGGGCTTCGGTGCGATCACCTGTGAGAGTCGCATCGGCTCCAGCCGCGATCAACGCTTTGACCGCGGAGTGGACGTTTCCTGACTCGTAGTCGTAGACCGCAACAGTGGGTCTGCGCGTCACAGTGCGCCCTTTGTCGACGGAATACCCGACACCAGCGGATCATGCGCCTTCGCCTGACGGAACGCGCGAGCGAATGCCTTGAACTCCGCTTCAGCGATGTGGTGCGGGTCGCGGCCGCCCAGCACACGAACGTGCACGGTGAGTGCCGCGTTGTAGGTGATCGCTTCGAAGACGTGTCTGACGAGTGACCCCGTGAAGTGACCGCCGATCAAGTGGTGCTCGAAACCGACTGGCTCTCCGGAATGCACCAGGTACGGACGGCCACTGATGTCGACGACGGCCTGGACGAGCGCCTCGTCCAGGGGAACGAGCGCATCGCCATAGCGGGAGATGCCCGCTTTGTCGCCCAGAGCCTCGCGAATCGCCTGGCCGAGGACGATCGAGATATCCTCCACCGTGTGGTGTGCATCGATGTTCGTGTCACCGGTCGCGCGCACCGTCAGATCAGTCAGCGAGTGCTTCGCGAATGCGGTGAGCATGTGATCGAAGAATGGCACAGAGGTGTCGATCTGGCTCTGGCCCGACCCATCGAGGTTCAGTTCAATCTCGACGGTCGATTCGGAAGTGCTGCGGCCACGGCTCGCGATACGGGAAGCGGTCATAAGGCTGATTCTATCGAGGCCAGAGCGTCGAGGAACGCCGTGGTCTCGGTCTCGGTGCCGGCGGTGACGCGCAAGTGGTTCGGGATGCCGACATCACGCACCAGGATGCCCCGTTCATATAGCGCCTGGAACGTCGCCTGCGGGTCGGCCACTCCCCCAAACAAGACGAAGTTCGACCACGATTCATGCGGTGTGTAACCGAGAGCTTCTAGAGTCGCTGTGATGCGGTCACGCTGTTCAACGATCTCGTCGACCATGCCCAGCATGGTAGACGCGTTGCGCAACGCTGCCACGGCAGCCGCCTGTGTCAGAGCACTGAGG
The DNA here is from genome assembly GCF_051546305.1 of Microbacterium wangyouchuni. NCBI lineage: Bacteria > Bacillati > Actinomycetota > Actinomycetes > Micrococcales > Microbacteriaceae > Microbacterium > Microbacterium wangyouchuni. The sequence continues at coordinate 244,651 of NZ_JBPTMA010000005.1, read as the reverse complement.
TGATAGGGCAGGCGTACCAACCGCAGTGCATCGATAAAGGCAGGGTCCGCTGCCAGGTAGCCCACCCGAGCCCCGGCGAATGCGAACGCTTTGCTCATCGTGCGCGATACCGCCAAGCGGGGACGCCCAGGCAAAAGAGTGAGGGCAGACTGCGCTTCGCGAGGCGCGAACTCCCAGTAGGCCTCATCGACGATGACCACGCCACGGGCAGACTCGTAGACCGCTTCGATCACGTCAAGACCGAGAGGAGTTCCCGTCGGGTTGTTGGGGCGGCACAGCAGCACGACGTCGGCGTCTGCCTCGCGGACCTGCGCTGCGGCATCTTCTGCCGTCAACGTGTAGTCGGGTTCGCGGGTGCCCGTGACCCAGCGTGCCCCGGTGCCCTGCGCGAGCAGCGGATACATCGAGTACGTCGGTGCGAACCCGAACACGGTGCGTCCAGGACCTGCGAAGGCCTGCATGATGTGCTGCAGCACCTCATTGGAGCCGTTACCAGCCCAGATCTGCGTGGCGTCGAGTCCGTGACCGAGATACTCGGCGAAACCCTCACGCAGCGTCGTGAACTCGCGATCGGGGTACCGGTTCACGTCGCGCAATGCGACAGCGATGTCATCGAGGATGTCGCTGGCCACCTCGTCGGGAACGGGATGAGTATTCTCATTGACGTTCAACGCAACCGGAAGCGGAGCCTGAGGTGCGCCGTAGGGTGTCAGCCCGCGAAGATCGTCACGAAGAGGTAAGTCGTCAAGAGAAGCAGTCACCCTCCCATGCTAATGCTGGGTTCAGTTGGTGTACTGCGCGGGGATGGCCAGGCTCTGACCAGACTGCAGCGATCCGCCGCCCAGCAGGTTCAGCTGCTGGATGTCATCGATCACCGTACGCGGATCGGCACCCGGTGCGATTGACTCCGCGATCGACCAGAGAGTGTCACCGGGCAGCACTGTCACACTCTCGAACTGCACGGGCTCGGCGGCTTCTCCGGATGCGAGCGCTGATCCTCCGCTGAGCGCGGCGAATCCGATCCCGGCGGCCAGCGGCAGGGCAGCAAGAGCAAGCAGCACGCGGCGCCCGCGCGTCGTCAGCCGCAGGCGCGTCGTGGCGCGGACGGGGCGGACTGCGGGGGCGGTAATGCTGATGGTGCTCATGAGTTTCTCCTCTGCCTCTTTGGCGTAGCGTTCGCATTCACCACTCGGCCGGGAGCGGCGAATGCGAAGCTACGTACCGAATGTATCTTCGAATTCGAACATCTGTCAAGACTTATTCGAAACCTCACCGTGAATTTCACCGACACGCTCGAACAGATCTTCCGAATGTGACCGTTTCTCGGATACGGTTTCGATAGAGACACACCATCACGGACCTCAGACATTCGAAGACGAGCATCGGCAGCGCGCACAAAGGAGCCACTCATGAGCGATAACTCAGCCCCTGACCCGGGGGCACCGCGCACACGTCGGCGCAAGAACCTCAGCCCGAAGCAGCTGGCGATCCTCGAGGTCATTCAGACGTCGATCGCAAAGCACGGCTACCCGCCGAGTATGCGAGAGATCGGCGATGCCGTGAACCTCAAGTCACTCTCGAGCGTCACGCATCAGCTGGGCCAGCTCGAGCTCAGCGGCTACCTGCGCCGCGACCCCGGTAAGACGCGCGCCATGGAGGTGCTGATCGATCTGCCCGGTACCAGCAGCGAAAGCCCCGCAGATACGAGCACGCCCGTCGGGGATGCCGCGATGGTTCCTCTGGTCGGCCAGATCGCCGCCGGCGTGCCGATTACCGCCGACCAGCAGGTGGAGGAGATCTTCCCGCTCCCCCGTCAGCTCGTAGGCAAGGGCGATCTGTTCATGCTCAAAGTTTCCGGCGAGTCGATGATCGACGCCGCCATCTGCGACGGCGACTGGGTTGTCATCCGCACACAGAACACCGCAGAGAACGGTGAGATCGTGGCCGCGATGCTCGACGGCGAAGCGACCGTCAAGACGTTCCGCCAGCGCGATGGCCACACCTGGCTGCTCCCTCGCAACTCCTCCTTCGAGCCCATCCTCGGCGACGACGCCGTCGTGCTCGGCAAGGTCGTGGCGGTGCTGCGCGCGGTCTGAGCCGCTCATCTGATCCACAACGCAGAGACCGCCCTTCCCCGGCCTGGGGAAGGGCGGTCTCTGCGTTCTCGGTGCAGTAAGACTCCGGAGAGCGCGGACTGTCCGGCGTCAGGCGGTCACCGCTACCTCGGCGCGCACGCGGCGCGTCGCCTCGACGATGTTTTGCAGCGACTGGGTCGTCTCCTCGTAGCCTCGAGTCTTCAATCCACAGTCGGGGTTGACCCACAGTTGACGCGTCGGGATCTCATCGACGGCCCGACGCAGCAATGATTCAATCTCGTCGGTGGTGGGAACGCGGGGTGAGTGGATGTCGTACACACCCGGCCCGATGCCGTGGGTGAAGCCCACCTCGGCGATGTCTGTCACCACATCCATTCGGCTGCGGGCCGCCTCGATCGAGGTGACATCAGCATCCAGTGCACGAATCGCATCGATCACCACGCCGAACTCCGAGTAACACAGGTGCGTGTGCACCTGTGTCGCTGGCGCCGCCCCACCGGTCGCCAAACGGAACGATGCCACCGACCATTCCAGGTACGCCGCCTGATCATGCTTCTTCAGCGGCAGCAGTTCCCGCAGCGCGGGCTCATCGACCTGGATGATCCGGATTCCGGCGTGCTCCAGGTCGCTGATCTCATCACGGAGAGCCAACGCGACCTGGTTGGCGGTCGCCTGCAGCGGCTGGTCGTCGCGAACGAACGACCACGCGAGAATCGTCACCGGACCGGTGAGCATCCCCTTCATGTGCTTCGCCGTCTTCGACTGCGCGTAGCTTGACCATCCCACGGTGATCGGGGCAGGACGCGACACATCCCCCCAGAGGATCGATGGCCGGGTGGCGCGCGAGCCGTACGACTGGACCCAGCCGTGCTCGGTCACCGCGAAGCCGTCGAGGTTCTCCGCGAAATACTGCACCATGTCGTTGCGTTCTGGTTCTCCATGCACCAGCACATCCAGCCCCAGGTTCTCCTGCAGCTCGATGACCGTGTCAACCTCGCGGCGTAGGAACTCTTCGTACTCATCATGCGAAAGCTCGCCGCGAATGTACTGCGCTCGGGCGCGTCGGATGTCGCCGGTCTGCGGGAAGGAGCCGATCGTCGTCAGCGGCAGTGCCGGCAGGTCGAGTGCTTCGTCCTGCGCGCCCTCACGCTGTTCGTACGGCACCCGTGAGAAGTCGCCTTCGTCGAGTTCACGTGAGCGCACCACACCGTCTCGTACCCCCGGAGCATCTCCACGGTCGACAAGGGCTGCGGATGCAGCATCCAACGCGTCCTGGATCGCGGCGCGCCCCTCGGAGAGTCCGCGAGCCAGCGTCACCACCTGCTCGACCTTCTGGTCGGCGAATGCGAGCCAGCTCACCAGACGGTCATCGAGCTTCGATTCGTCGGCGATATCGTGCGGAACGTGCAGCAGCGACGTCGACGTGGATACGATGACCTGCCCAGCACCGAGCGCCCCCAGAGCCTCGAGCTTGTCGAACGCGGCAGAGAGGTCACCGCGCCAGATGTTATGACCGTCGATGACGCCGCCGACGAGCGCCTTGCCGGAGAGACCATCGACAGCTGCGGGTATATCCCCGCGCACCAGGTCAATTCCGATCGCTTCGATCGGTGCAGCGGCCAATACGGCGAAATTCGCGTCGAGCGCGGCGTAGGGAGCCGCAACGAGGATCGATGGGCGATCAGCTGCGGCGCCGATGACTGCCAGCGCGCGAGCGGCAGCATCCCCCAGCTGCTCCACCGAAGCGGGCAGCGATTCGCTGACCAGCGCCGGCTCATCGAGCTGCACCCATTCCGCGCCGGCGGCACGCAGGCGGGCGAGCAGGTCGACGTACACCGGCACGAGATCGTCCAAGCGCGACAGCGGGTCAAAGCCCTCCGGCGCGGCATCCGACGCCTTCGCCAACGCCAGCAGCGTGACCGGACCGACGATCACCGGACGGCTGACGTAGCCTGCGCTGATGGCTTCGGCGACCTGCTGAACCAACCGGTCGCTGGACAGCGAGAACGCCGTCTCCGGGCCGATCTCCGGCACCAGGTAGTGGTAATTCGAGTCGAACCACTTCGTCATCTCCAGCGGCGCCCGCTCACCCTCGCCGCGGGCGATCGTGAAGTACGCCGGCAGTCCGATCGATCCGTCCGCTTCACGCAGACCCTCGAAACGAGCGGGGATCGCACCGACGGTGACGGCGGCGTCGAGCACCTGGTCGTAGAACGAGAAGGATTCCGGAATGGCGGAATCGGCGCGACCCAATCCACGTGCTGTCAGTCGTTCCCGCGTTGCAGCGCGCAACTGTGCTGCGGTGGACTCGAGTGTGTTCAGATCGCTGCGGCCTGACCAGAATGCCTCGACAGCCTTCTTGAGTTCGCGTCGGGGTCCGATGCGCGGATAACCGAGGATCGTCCCCTGTGGGAGTGCGGTCATGATGTTTCCTTTCGGGGATGGGTTCAGCGACGCAGAGCAGGAGTCACGCCTGCTTCTGCCAGGACGGTGAGCACGGTTTCGTGCTGGTTGAAGGCGTACAGATGGACGCCCGGTGCGCCGCCGTCGACGACTTCGCGGGTCAGCCGGGCTGCCCATTCGATGCCGATCTCGCGACGCCCCTCGACGGTGGGTTCCACTTCCAGCGCGATGGACAGCTCGCTCGGCAGGTCCTCGCCGGTGAGCTCGAGCACCCGGTTCAGCCGAGCGGGAGACGTGATCGGCATGATGCCGGGGAGAATCGGGATGGTGATTCCTGCAGTGCGCGCCCGTTCGACGAATGCCAAGTAGTCGTCGGCATGGAAGAACAGCTGGGTGATCGCGAAGGTGGCGCCGGCTGCCTGCTTCGCCAGCAGGGCTTCGACGTCCTGCGTACGGTGTGCTGAGCGCGGATGCCCCTTCGGGAAGGCTGCCACGGCGATGTCGACCCTGCGGCGCGGAGCGACTTGAGCGGCGCCCGGGATGCCCGGAACAGGCGTCTCCTCATAGGGGGCTTGCTCTGCCTGGACCCGATCTATGAGCTGCACGAGTTGCGCAGAGCTCTCCAGATCGCCGAGGAAGCCTTCCGGCTGATCGTTCGGTGGATCCCCGCGCAGTGCGAGGAAACTGCGGATGCCGGCATCCAGAAACTCGCGGATCAACGTGGCCGCTGCGGCGTACGTGTTGCCCACGCAGGTGAGGTGCGCGAGAGGCTCGACGTCGGTGTTCTCCCGGATGAAGCGAAGAACGTCAAGCGAGCGCCCGCCAGTGGAGCCACCCGCGCCATAGGTGACCGACAGGAATGCCGGCCCGCTCTCAGCCAGTCGCAGGACCGTCTCGCGCAGCGCATCGTTACTCGCGGAGGAGCGTGGCGGGTAGAGCTCGAAGGAGAACGGCACGCGCGCGGCGGCGGGTGAGGACTCAGAAAACATGGTGCTCCTGGATGACAGAGTGGGCAGTGCACAGCCACGAATGACGCCGGTGGATCCGGACCGTTCGCGGGCGGGTGCCGGGCTCGGCTGTCGCTCCACAGCCAGGGTGAACCGGCCGTTTCCACGAATTTATGGCACCGACACCCGGACGCGCACTGTGTGTGACGCCATGTGTCGAAGCCTCAGCTCCGCGCGCCCGGCGGTACCGCCTAGGCTCGAAGAATGCAGCCGTACGGTACTTGGCCATCGCCCTTTCGAGCCGCTGACATCGCGTCCGCCACCCCGCGCATCGACGGCGCGCGATTCGTGGGCGAGGAGATCTGGTGGGGCGAGTCCGTTCCCGACGAGGGGGGCCGCTTCACGGTGCGAAGCTCGAGCGGTGAGGTGCTGCTGCCGGCACCCTGGAGCGCTCGCTCTCGCGTCCACGAGTACGGCGGCGGAGCGTGGACGGCGGATGCCGAAGGCACGCTGTTCTTCGTCGACGCGCGGGACCAGCGGGTGTATCGGATGCGCCGGGGCGAGCGCCCGCAGCCGTTGACGCCGGCGGGCCCCAGTCACGGTGGATTGTCAATGCAGCAGGGGCGCCTGCTCGCCGTCCGCGAAGACCTCACCGTGCAGCCGCATCTGCGGGCACTCGTTCAGATTCCCACCGACGGCTCTGCCGCCACCGAGGCGTCGGCTGTCCATGTGTTCGTACAGGGCACCGCTTTCTTCGCGCACCCGGCGCTCTCCCCCGATCGCACACGGATCGCGTGGGTGGAGTGGTCCGGCCGGCAGATGCCCTGGCAGAGCGCCCTGCTACGCATCGCGACGGTGGGTGACGACGTGTTCGCCGATGTCCGCACGCGTGCAGCCCTGCAGCCGGAGTGGGTCAGCGATTCCGAACTCCTCTACGCCGATGATCCGAGCGGGCGATGGGCGCTGTTCCGGCTCCGCATCGACGGCCTCGATGCGGCAGAGCCCGAGCCCGTTGCCGCATCCGATGCCGACGCCGACACCGGCTACGGGCTGTGGGTGCTCGGCAACCGGTGGTACCGTCCGCTTGCCGACGGACGGATCGTTGCCGTGCGTACCAATGGCTCTGATGAGGTCGTCGTGATCCAAGCCGACGGCACGGTCGACACGCTGGACACACCGGCAAGCGGGCACGTCAGCGTCGACGATGTCTCCGGCAGCCGCGTGCTGCTCACGGGCGGCAGCGCGACCGCCACTGCTGGGCTGTGGTGCGTCGATGTGGATTCCGGCGTCGTGACGAGCGTTCGCGGCGGCACCCCGGCAGATCCGGCATGGATGCCGCCAGCCACGCCCGTCCGTTTTGCAGGCGCGTACGGCTCGGTGCACGCGTTCGATTACGCCCCGGCCAACCCCGATGCCACGGCCCCGGCTGATGAGAAGCCGCCGTATGTCGTGTTCGTGCACGGCGGACCGACCGCGCACGTGACCGGTGCCGCGTCCGCTGCGATCGCGTATTACACCAGTCGTGGAATCGGCGTGCTCGATGTCAATTACGGCGGATCCACTGGCTACGGTCGCGCCTTCCGCGAACGCCTCAACGGCGAATGGGGCGTCGTCGACGTGGACGATGTGCTCGCCGCTGCGCGCGGCCTCGCCGAATCCGGACGCGCAGACCCGGAGCGAATCGCGATCCGCGGCAGTTCAGCAGGCGGCTGGACTGTGCTCTCCGCCCTCGTGCGGGGCGGCGTGTTCGCCGCGGGCATCAGCCGGTACGGCGTCACTGATCTGCGGATGCTGGCACAGGACTCGCCCGACTTCGAGAAGTATTACATCGACGGACTCGTCGGCCGGCTTCCCGACGCCGAGCAGCTCTACATCGACCGCTCGCCGCTCACCCACGCGGAGCGGATCGACGTGCCGGTACTGCTGCTGCAGGGTGCGGATGACCGGGTCGTTCCGCCGTCACAGTCCGAAGCGATTCGCGATGCGCTTGCCGCCGGTGGAATCGACCACGAGTACGTGCTGTATCCCGGCGAGGGGCACAGCTTCCGCCGAGCCGAGACGATCGTGGATGCACTGGAGCGGGAACTGACGTTCCTGGGCCGGGCCTTCGGGTTTACCCCGTCGATCCCGGCGGCCCGCTCAGGGAGTGAATCCGACGCCTGACGTTCTACTCGCCGGTGCGGTTACGCAGGCGCATGGCACGTTCGGCTTCGCGCGTGTCCTGACGTTCGCGCAAGGTCTGACGCTTGTCGAACTCGCGCTTGCCCTTAGCGAGAGCGATTTCGACCTTGGCACGGCCGTCGAGGAAGTAGAGCTTCATCGGAACGAGCGTGTATCCGCCCGCCGAAACGGCGTGATCGAGCTTCTGGATCTCTTCGCGGTGCATCAGCAACTTGCGGATGCGCTTGGCCGAATGGTTCGTCCAGTGCCCCTGCGAGTACTCCGGAATGTGCACGGAGTCAAGGAAGATCTCCTTGCCCTTGATGAAGGCGTAGCCGTCGGACAGGTTCGCCCGCCCCTGCCGCAATGACTTCACTTCGGTGCCGGTGAGCACCAGCCCCGCCTCGTACGACTTTTCAATGTTGTAGTCGTGACGTGCGCGACGATTGGTCGCGATGACCTTCTCCCCGCGTTCCCTGGGCATGATGGTTCCTAACTTCCGGTGAACAGCCCTTCAGCCTACCGTCCGATCACTGAGCTTGTCGAAGCGGCGGGAGCGGCCGTTGGATCAGGTGCGCAGCCAGCGACGGATCGCGAAGCCGGCCGACAGCGCTGCCAAGATCACACCGATGCCGATGAGCACCGGTACGACGAGGATCGCATCCGGCATCGACACCCACGTGGTGATGAACGGTACCCGCCCCTTGAGATAGCCGTTCACACCGAAGTGCATCCCGGCGATCACCGCGGCGCTGGCCAGGGCCGACCCCAGGAAGGCCGCGAACACGCCCTCAAGCACGAACGGGGTCTGAATGAAGCGGTTCGATGCGCCCACCAGACGCATGATCCCGATCTCTTTGCGGCGTGCGTAGGCCGAGAGACGGATGGTGGTCGCGATCAGCAGGATCGCGGCGATCAGCATGAGTACCGCAATACCCACGGCGATATAGGTGGCAACGGTGAGAGCGGAAAACAGCGGGTCGAGATACTGCAGTTGATCTCGGACCTCTTCTACGCCGTTGACACCGGCGAAGGCTTCGACGATCACCTGAGACATACCGGGATCCTTGAGCGTGACGTAGAAGCTCTCCGACATCTGCTCTTCGGTCAGGACGCTGGCCTGCTCCTCGCCGAGCAGCTCGGTGAGGTTGGCGTAGGCCTCAGCCTTCGTCTCGAATCGCAGATCGCTGATCAGCGAGCCCAGAGCACTGCCTTCCAGCTCGCCACGCACCTGTTCGAGCTGTTCCTCGGTGGCGGGGCCGTCCACACAGGTCTCCCCCTGCGAAACCGGGGAACACATCGAGACCGACACCTGCGCCCGCTCGGTCCAGTATCCGCGCATGGTGCTGATCTGCCCCTGCATGAGGATCGCAGCGCCGACGAACGTCAACGAGACGAAGGTGACCAGCACAACCGAGATCACCATTGAGATATTGCGCCTCAGGCCCCCGAGGGCCTCCATGAGGATCAGTCCCACCCTCATGATGTCGGCCCCACTTCTTCGTCGCCGTCCGTATCGGACAGGCCCAGACGGTCGGCGACACCGAGTTCAGCGACGTCGACCTCAGGAAGGGCGAGGGGATGCGTTCGGGGACCGGCCGACGCCGGCGCCGGGGTCTCCTCCGCTGCGGGCGCTGTCTCGGGTGCGCTCACGTGGTTCGGAGCATCACGAGCAGCTTTCATCGAGGCGAGCATCTCGGCGGTGAGCGGCTCCAGCGATTCGGTCTGGCGCTGTACTTCGAGCATTGCGGTGAGCGCGGCCGTCGCAGCCACACCGCGCTGCTGCTGGGGCGCCAACTGCGGAATCATCGAGCGATCGCCGTAACCGCCCTGGACCTCGTCACGGACGATCTCACCGTCGCGCAACTCGATCACACGACGTTGCATCTGATCCACGAACGCGGCCTCATGCGTGGCCATCAGCACAGTGGTGCCGCCAGCGTTGATGCGGGCGAGCAGTTGCATGATGTCTACGGATGTCGCCGGGTCCAAGTTTCCGGTCGGCTCGTCCGCGAGCAGCACCTGCGGACGGTTCACGAGGGCGCGAGCGATCGCGACACGCTGTTGCTCACCGCCAGAGAGCTCATGCGGCATCCGCTTCTCTTTGCCTGCGAGACCGACGAGAGCGAGCGCTTCCGGAACCGCCTGCTGCACGAACCCCCGCGACGATCCGGTGACCTGGAGCGTGAAGGCGACGTTCTGGAAAACGGTCTTGGAAGAAAGCAGACGGAAGTCCTGAAAAACCGAGCCGATGTGGCGCCGGAAGTAGGGAACCTTACGGTTCGCGAGCGAGCGCAGATCACGCCCGAGCACAGCGACCCGCCCGGACGTGGGGACATCCTCACGAAGGATCAGACGGAGGCAGGAGGACTTCCCTGATCCCGACGCTCCAACGAGGAATACGAACTCGCCTCGCTGGACTTCGAAGTCGACGCCAGCAAGGGCCGGGCGCTTCGTTCCGCGGTAGCGTTTGGTGACGTTCTCGAACCGAATCATGGCGTCTACGAGCCTAAGCGCGCGTTCGTTCCTAACTGCGAGCGACACCCCCTGTGCGCTGTGACGAGCAACCATGGGGATCGCTCCCCATGTGCACTGGCATAGTGTCGCTGGTAACCATGAATGTGGGGGCGACTGTGTCACTCCCGATCTGTATCCCTAATCACGAAGGACTCTCATGAACACCCCTGCAGGCTGGTACGACGATGGATCTGGACGCCAGCGGTGGTGGGATGGACAGCAGTGGAGTGAGCACTACGCACCCGAGTCGGGCGAGCCGGGCGCTGTGGCAGCACCCGCGATGCCTGTCGAGCCGGCCGCAGTCAAGCCCGTGGCCACGAAGCCGTCGATCATCGGACTCATCGCGCTCGGTGCTGCCGTGCTGGGAACGATCCTCGCCTGCATCCCCTTCACGATGGTCGTGGGCTGGATCCTGCTGCCGATCGCCTTCGTGCTGTCGATCATCGCGTTCTTCATCGCGGGCAAGAAGTGGGCTCCGATCACGGCCATCTCGATCTCAGTGGTCGGCACCATCATCGCCATTGTCGTGGCTATCGTCGCCGCCGCGGTCGCACTGACCAGTTACGTCGAAGAGGTCGCAGTCCCGTCGCCCTCGGCGTCTTCGGCGCCGTTGGATTCACCGTCAGATGCACCGTCAGACGCACCCTCAGATGCGCCGGATCTTCCCGAGAGCGACACGGATGCCTCACAGCGCCCGACCGGCGAAGAGGTCGGCATCGGGCTCGGTGAGATCTTCGCCTCCAGCGGTGCGGGCGCCTACCCTGAGGAGCAACTCACCTGCCTCGGCGACGCGCTGGTCGAATCCGACATCGACAATGAGACGCTGCAGACGGTCGCGGACGGATACGATGCCGTCACCGACGAGGTGGCCGCAGAGGTCTTGGGCACGACGCTGGCCAGTGCCATGGTTACCTGCCTGATGCCGTAATCGGCCAGGCGACGATGAAGGCCTCGGGAGTCGAACTCCCGAGGCCTTCGCTGTGCGGTCAGTCGTCGTCGTCGCGGCGCTTGCGCCAGCGGATTCCTGCGGAGATGAAATCGTCGAGGTCACCGTCGAAGACAGCTGCCGGGTTGCCAGATTCATGTCCGGTGCGCAGGTCCTTGACCAGCTGCTGGCCGTACAGGAAGTACGATCGCATCTGGTCGCCCCAGCTCGCGGTGATGTTGCCGGCCAGCTGCTTCTTCTTCGCAGCCTCTTCTTCTTTCTGCAGCAGCAGAAGGCGGGTCTGCAGCACGCGCATCGCGGCGGCGCGGTTCTGGATCTGCGACTTCTCGTTCTGCATCGACACGACGATGCCGGTGGGAAGGTGGGTCAGTCGCACAGCGGAGTCGGTGGTGTTGACCGACTGTCCGCCGGGGCCGGAGGAGCGGAACACGTCCACGCGAATGTCATTCTCCGGGATCTCCACCGCCGTGGCCTCTTCCATGAGTGGAATGACCTCAACCGCGGCAAAGCTCGTCTGCCGCTTGTCCGCCGAGCCGAAGGGGCTGATTCGTGCCAGTCGATGCGTTCCCGCTTCGACCGACAGCGTTCCGAAAGCGTAGGGGGCGGTGATCTCGAAAGTGGCGGATTTGATTCCGGCGCCTTCCGCGTAGGAGGTGTCCATGACCTTCGCCGGATACTTGTGGTGTTCGGCCCAGCGCAAGTACATGCGCATGAGCATCTCGGCGAAGTCGGTGGCGTCATCGCCGCCGGCGCCGGAGCGGATCGTGATGATCGCGTTGCGATCGTCGTATTCGCCGTCGAGCAGCGTCTGCACCTCGAGCTGGTTGATGGTGGCCGTCAGCGCTTCGAGCTCGGTGCGGGCCTCCTGAGCGGAGTCCTCGTCTTCCATCTCATTCGCGAGTTCGACGAGAACCTCGAGGTCATCGAGTCGCCGGGCGATTCCCGTGATGCGCCCGAGCTCGGACTGCCGGTGACTGAGAGCACTGGTCACCTTCTGCGCTTGCTCGGGGTCGTCCCAGAGGTCGGGAGCGCCGGCTTCTTCGCTGAGTCGGGCGATGTCCTCACGGACGCGCTTGACATCGACGACCTCGCTGATGTCGGCGAAGGTGTGCTTGAGCGTCTGGATGGCGGCGGAGAGATCGAGTTCGAGCATGACACCCCAGCCTATCCTGGTTGGCTGTGTGCGTGCATGCGTGCAGTTGCGAGGGAGGTAGCGTGAACCCGTGAGCAGTGCATCGTCGGTCCTGAGGCAATTCGGACCCATGGTGTACCTGCCCACCATCCTGTTCGCGATGGGCGAGGGCGCCGTCATCCCGCTCATTCCCGTGATCGCGGCCGCTATGGGCGCCGATATCGCGGCGGCAGCGTTGATCGGCGCGGCACTCGTCGTCGGCCAACTCTGCGGCAATCTCCCCGCGGGCTGGGCTGTTGCCCGTATTGGCGAGCGCTTCACGATGGTGATCGCTGGCGCGACCGCGATGGTCGCAGTGATCGGGATGATTCTCGCTCCGGTGATCGGGGTGTTCGCGTCCGCGGTCTTTCTGCTGGGATTCTGTGCGGCCGCATTCGGTCTGGCCCGGCACACGTTCATGACGACCCGGGTGCCGCTGCCGTATCGAGCCCGCGCGCTCGCGCTTCTGGGCGGCAGCTTCCGTTTCGGCACCTTCGTCGGGCCGTTCGTCACGGCCGGGCTGCTTCAGCTCTTCGGCGATACCAGCACGGCGATCTGGTTCTTCCTCATCTGTCTGCTGGTCATGATCGTGCTCGTGCTGTTCGGCCCGGATCCGGAGAAAACGGTCTCTGCCGTCGCGGTTTCGGTCTCGCTCACCGAAGATTCCGGCGAGGTGGTGACCGGATCGATTCCCACGCTCGAGCGCATCGGGGTGTTCCAGACGATGTGGCGCTACCGCGGGGTCCTCGGCCGTCTCGGACTCGCCGCGGCCAGCCTGTCTTCGCTGCGCTCGGCACGACAGGTCGTCCTGCCGCTGTGGGGCATCTCGCTGGGTCTCGATGCACAGACGATCGCGTTGGTGGTCGGCGTCTCCGGTGCGATCGACTTCGCGCTGTTCTACGCCAGCGGCCAGGTGATGGACCGTTTCGGCCGACTGTGGGCGGCAATGCCGGCAATGCTGCTGATGGGGTGTGGCTTCCTCGCCCTCTCGCTCACCCATGATGGCGATGCCGCGATCTTGTGGTTCGGGATGCTGGCCGGTGTGCTCGGAGTGGGGAACGGTCTCTCCAGCGGCATCCTCATGACGCTCGGCGCGGATGCTGCGCCTCGACAGAATCCGGCGGCCTTCCTGGGGTCGTGGCGCACGCTGACGGATGCCGGTGGAGCACTGGCTCCGCTCCTCATCGCTGGAGTGACAGCGATCGCATCGCTGTCTGTGGCCGCTGCCTTGATGGGCGCGATCGGGCTGATCGGAGCGTACGGGTTCTTCCGTTGGATTCCACGGGGCGAGCCAGAACGCGACCCCGGCGAGACCGATTAGCGCAGCGCGGTGCGGCTGCTCGCCGTCGCCTCGAGCCGGATGCCGTCGGGCACGAACGGCGAGATCAACGGCGGATGCCACGCCGCGGCGACGGTCACCCGCGCGGTGGAATCATCAGCTGCGGATGCCGATACCACCGTCGAGGGCAGCGAGACGGCATCCACAATGGCAACGGCCTGCTCGAGAACACCCTCATCCGTGAGAACCGCGTGGACGGCATCCCCGTCGACCACGAGCGTGAAACCGTCGGCTCCGGCGAGCGCCGCAGAGTCAGCCAGCGAATCTAACCGCTTCTGAGCGATGTGCAGGTCCGTGGCGCAGACGCACACAGTGATGGCTGCCAGCGCGATTACGACATAGCCGAGCAGCAGGGGCAGGATGCTGCCGTCGTCGTTGTTCCCGGCCATCATTCTCATCCGCTCCCCCACAGCCTCGACATCTTGTGCGCGGCCTCTGCCTGCAGGGGGATCTGTGCAAGCTGGTCCAAACCGAATGTGGCCGGCACGAACGGCAGCGACACCACGGCATCCACGGTGACGAAGACAGTCACGCCGGCTGACGGGCACGGCAGGCCGGCTGGCGTGCACGAGATAGATACCCCGACATCGTCGGCATCCAGGCCGTACTCATCGGCCACATTGGCCAGCACGGCGGCACTGCTTCGGGCGGCGGATTCCTGATCATCTGATTGGCCGATCACGCGGGCGGTGTGGCGGGCGGCGGCCTCAACACCCAGGGTGCTCTGCTGGATCACTCCGAGCGTGATGACCAGGTACGCCAGCGGCACGAGGAAGATCACTCCGGCTGCCAGGAACTCCAGCGCGGCCGAACCGCTCTCATCCCCCGTCCAGCGACTCCATCGGCGCATCGGCATCCACCTCCAATCCCAACGGCACGCCCAGCAGTCCGATGATCGGCAACGTCGTGCGCACAGTCACGATGGCCGTGGGATGCCCCAATCGATCGCTTTCGATCACGCTGATGTCTTCGGCGAAACCCTCTCCGACGGCACGGACGATCGACATCCGGGTGCGTTCGGCGCCCTCGGCGAGAGTGGTGTCGGCGAGGGCCGCGTAATGTGCCCCTTCGACGGCGGCATCGTGCACCACGTTGCGCACATACACGGCGAAGCCCAGCTGCAGGACGGCCAGAGTGAGCACAGTGAGCAGCGAGCCGACGAGAATGAAATCAACGGGACTGGACCCGCGGTCATCCAGCGCCCACGCTCGCCGACTCACATCAGATTCCGGACACGCTGGAGATCGCTTGCTCGAACACTCCGACCAGCGCAGGGCCGGCCACCGCCCAGATCATGAAAACAAGCCCGGCGGTCATCAAGGTCACCAGCACCCAGCCCGGAACGTCGCCGGTATCGTCCTCGGCGAAGTTTCGTGCCTCGGCGGTCGCTCGCTGCCACCAGTTCGCAATTTGATTCATTATCGATCCTCTCTTCGGTGATTGGTCCGACTCAGCCCACGCCGAGCCGGAGAATGAACATCCCGGGAAACACCGCAAACAGCACCGACAGCGGCAAAATCAGAAAAACAAGCGGCATCATCATAAAAATTTCGCGTCGCCCGGCCTGTTCGATGAGCAGTCGCTTCGCTTCGTCGCGTGCGTCGGATGCCTGAGCATGCAGCACCGCGGC
Source organism: Microbacterium wangyouchuni (assembly GCF_051546305.1). NCBI lineage: Bacteria > Bacillati > Actinomycetota > Actinomycetes > Micrococcales > Microbacteriaceae > Microbacterium > Microbacterium wangyouchuni. The sequence continues at coordinate 229,442 of NZ_JBPTMA010000005.1, read as the reverse complement.
CAACGGTGCACCGTGCTCGAGCGCGGCGATGATCTGATCGGTCGCTCGCGAGAGCCCGGGCAGGCGCAGGCGGGTGTCCATCTCAGCAAGAGCTTCAGCCAGAGGCGATCCGGTTCCGGCAGCCAGCACGACCTGCCGCAGCTCAGCGGTCAACTCGCCCGAGCCGATCGCGGCGACCCGGCGCAGCGCATCGAGGAATCCCTCTCCGGCAGACAAGCACAGCGCGAGAAACTCCAGCGTCGTGGGCAACTCGTCACTGAGCCTGGCCAATCGGGTCTTGACACGACTCGTCAGCAGAACGTCCAGTGCCACCGCCGCTGCGGCACTGAAGACCACCGGCAGCACGGCTGCGGGCGGCGTCATCCGTCCGGTCAGCGCGAGGAAGATGACAACGACACTTCCCCCACCGAACCCGGCGAGCGCCCATCCCAGTTGCCGCGCTCGAAATGCGGCCGGCCGCTCACTGCTGCCGGCCTGCGAAAGCCGTTGCGCGAGCGCGTCGCTGTCGCCGAATCCGTGCAGCAGAGCCGTCTTCACCCGAGCGATACCCGTTGCCGCATACGCAGGCAGAACCCCGAACCGCGGCAGGACCCCCGCGGGCAGTACCGCGTCGTCGACGGCATCGCGCACATACGGAGCGATGCGAATGGTCAGCGATGCGGCCCGCCACCGCGGCGCCGCCGCGAAAATGCACAGGATGCCGGTAGCCAGTAGCCCGCCCAGCAGCACTGCCATCGCAGCATCCGTGATCGCGTTCATGCGAACCACCGCCGGGGTTCGGGAAGGCGGCCAATACGTACCATGATCCGAAATGCGACCACAGAGACCACCGCGCCGCCGCCGATCACCAAAACGCCTTCCGGACTGGCATAGGCCTCGGCTCCCTCCGGCCGCATCACGAGTAACGCCAAAATCACCCAGGGCGCAACGACGCCCAGCACCGCGGCTCCGCGAATCCAGGACTGACGTGCTTCGACCTCTCCCCGCAGCGCCGCATCGGCGCGGACCGACGATCCCAGTGCCCGAAGCACACCGGTGAGCTCGGTGCCACCGACCTGCCGCGCCATCTTCAACGACTCGACGATACGGTCCGCGATCGGATCGGCCAGTGCGCTCTTGAGCCGCTCGATACTGCTCTCGAAGCGTCCGGTGGCACGCAGATCTCTGGCGAACACCGCGAAGGCCGGTCGCACCATCACTGGGGCCGAGTCTGCGAGGCTCGCCACAGCGTCCGGCAGTGACAACCCCACCCGAATCGAGGCGATGAGCAGATCGCACACATCGGGCCACAGCTGCCTGCGCGCCTTCAGCAGTCGGAGCTTGCGGGATCGCAGGAAGGCGATCGGTGCGGACCCGGCGGCGATCGCGGCGACCACAGCAAGCACGACGATCCCGGTGAACAGCCACACCAGGGACGCCGCCACAAGCCCCACGGCCACGATGACCGCAATCACGGTGCGCTGCTCTACCGATCCGAAGCCCGCTTCTTCGATCAGCCGTGCCAGGCGACCGGACGCCGACGGCGTGCGGGTTTCATCTTCCTGCGGCAGTCGCGGCCACAACCATGGTGAGGCGCACAGCAGCAGACCCGCGGCGAGCAGCGCGCCAACGAATAGTGTCATCTGCGCTCCTCCGCCCGGTAGAGCGTTCGACTGATGAGGCGGCCCTCGACCACCTCGCCGGTCGGCGCGATCACCTCACCGATGAAGCGCCTGCCTGCGGCATCGCGCGCGCAGTGCACAACCAGCGAGACGGATGCTGCGAGCGCCGGTGCGATGAAGGATCGATCGATGTTCCGCCCGGCGAGCAGCGGCAGGAGCGTGAGCTTCTCGAGCGCCTCGACGGCTGAATTGGCGTGGACGGTACCAGCGCCGGGAACACCTGTGTTCAGAGCAAGCACGAGATCCAGCGCCTCGGCGTCACGCACTTCACCGACGACCAGTCGCTCCGGTCGCATGCGCAGGGCCTCTTTGACGAGGCGACGCAGCGTGATCTCCCCCGTCCCCTCCAAACTGGCCTGTCTTCCCTGGAGCGCAACGACGTCCGGCCCATCGACGGCGAGCTCGAATGTCTCTTCTACCGTGATGATCCGCTGCGTGTGCGCGCAGGCTCCCAACAACGCTCCCAGCAGCGTTGTCTTCCCCGCATGCGTCGCCCCCGAGACGATGACGCTCTGACCATCGTGCATCGCACGATTCAGCAGTTCGGCAACGTCGGCGGGTACGGAGCCTGCCTCGACCAGCGACTGCAGCGTCCGATGACTCGGCAGGAACTTGCGAATGTTGACCGCCCACGAGCCCCTGACCACATCCGCGATCGCAACATGCAGGCGTGACCCGTCCGGTAATGAGGCATCCACGAACGGCTGGCTGATATCTACGCGTCGACCAGTGGCCTGCAGCATCCGCTCTACGAGGTCGCGCACGATCGCGTCGGTCAACCGCAATGCCACACGTTCGGACACACCACCGCGTGCGACGTACACACGGTCGGGTCCGTTCAGCCAGATTTCCTCGATTTCGGGATCATCGAGAAGAGGCTGTAGGGGCCCGAAGCCGCTGACCGAGGCGAGCACATCTCGCACGCAAGCAACCTCATCATCAATCGTCGCTTCCCCACGCGACAGTGCGAAATCGTTGTGCCGTCGCACTTCTGCTTGTGCAATGCGCCTCGCCTCCTCCGGTGCGAGGGACGGATCCGTCTGCTCTGTCCGCAGGCGACGGCGCACGCGCTCGGCGACAAGGAGGGAGGGCTGACTCACTCTGGCATCCTCGCAAGGATCGGCGATCAGCCTCGGAAGTTATCCACAGGGCCATCTTTTTCACACGAGATGATGCCGCCAAGATTTCTGGTTTTCCCGAATCGCCCGGCGGGGCTTACCAGCTATTGGGATGTCGGATCACGCACATAGAATGGGTGAGCCGCGCGGAAGTGGTGGAATTGGTAGACACGCAGGATTTAGGTTCCTGTGCCTTCGGGCGTGTGGGTTCAAGTCCCATCTTCCGCACATGCAACACATCGCACTCATCCCTTGGCTCGATCCTGAGGTGATCATCGGGGCGGCAGGGCCGTGGGCGCTGCTGGTGGTGTGCTTTATCGTGTTCGCCGAAACCGGGCTGCTTGTCGGGTTCCTCCTGCCGGGCGACACGCTGTTGCTGATCGCCGGGCTGCTCACGCACACGAGCGACGTGTTCGGGCTCAATGTCTGGTGGGTTTCCCTGCTCATCGCCCTCGCCGCATTCGTCGGTGGCGAGGTCGGCTATCTCATCGGGCACAAGGGCGGCCCCGCCGTGTTCGAACGCAGGGATTCCGGGCTGTTCAGCCGCAAGAATGTCGAGCGGACGAATGCGTTCTTCACACGCTACGGCGGCATCACCGTCATCCTGGCGCGCTTCGTTCCCATCGTGCGCACCTTCGCTCCGGTCGCGGCCGGCGTCGGCCATATGCCGTGGAGGCGATACAGCCTCTACAACCTCATCGGCGCGCTGCTGTGGGGATTCGGGCTCACGATGATCGGCTATCTGATCGCCTACATCCCCCCGGTGGCCTGGTTCGTGACCGAGTACATCGACCTCATCCTGCTCGTCGCCGTCGGCGGTACTGCGGTGGTCACCCTGTGGCATTACTTCGCGGAACGCCGCCGGGTCAGACAAGAACGCGCCAGCGAGGTCAGCCCCGGCTGAATCACGCCGTATCGGCGCGCTTCTCCTTCGAGCGCGCGATACTCGCCCGCAGCGCCTCCATGAGGTCGATGACTTCGCCACCGGTGTCCTCGGTGTCTTCAGACTTGAAGGTCTCGGCGACATCGAAGGTCTCACCGGCCTTGATCTTCGCGTCGATGAGGGTCCTGAGCTCTTGCTGATACTCGTCCACGAACGATTCCGGATCGAAGTCGGACGAGTAGCTCTTGACCAGGCTCGCCGACAGTTCCAGTTCCTTCTTCGAGATCTTGACCTCTTCGTTCAACGACTCGAATGAGGCCTCGCGCACCTCGTCAGCCCACAGCAGCGTTTGCAGCACGAGCACGTCACCGCGCACGCGCAGCGCAGCCAACCGCGTCTTCTGCCGGAGAGTGAAGCGTACGATCGCCGTGCGATCAGTCTGTTCGAGCGTCTGGCGCAGCAGCACGTAGGCCTTCGGAGACTTCGAATCCGGCTCGAGGTAGTAGGCCTTGTCGAGAGTGAGCAGATCGACCTGCTCGCTCGGCACGAACTCGACGACGTCGATCTCACGGCTTCGTTCGGCGGGGAGTGCCTCGAGATCTTCCTTCGTGAGCACAACCATCTGGCCGTCGTCCTCGAACGCCCGGTCGATGTTGGAGTATGCGATGACCTCGCCGCACACCTCACAGGTGCGCTTGTAACGGATGCGCCCGCCGTCCTCATCGTGCACCTGATGCAACGAGACATCGTGATCCTCGGTGGCCGAGTAGACCTTTACCGGCACGTTCACGAGCCCGAATGTCAGGGCACCTTTCCAGATCGTCCTCATGACACCATGAGACACCGTAAAGTCCGCCGATGCCAGGGGCTTGTGGATAGTCTTTCGTCATGTCACGAGCCGCGCAGGTCGTCGAAGTCGACGGCAGACGCCTGCGCCTGACCAACCTCGACAAGGTTCTCTACCCGGAAACCTCGACGACAAAGGGTGAGATCATCGCCTATTACACCGCCGTCGCTCCGCGGATGCTGCCGTTGCTGGCCGGACGGCCGGTCACCAGAAAGCGCTGGGTGAACGGCGTCGGAACAGCGGATGCCCCGGGCGAGGTGTTCTTCGCGAAGCAGCTGGAGCGGGGTACACCGGATTGGGTGCAACGGCGAGCGATCGAGCACTCCGGAGGGCCCAAGGACTATCCCCTCATCGCGGATCTGGCCAGCCTGGTTTGGTTCGCGCAGGTCGCAAGTCTGGAACTGCACGTGCCCCAGTGGCGCTTCAGCGCTGACGGCTCACGGCAGAACCCGGATCGGCTGGTGCTGGACCTCGATCCCGGCCCGGGTGCCGATCTGGCACAGTGCGCCCAGATCGCACGCTTCGCTCGCGCGATCCTGACAGACATGGGTCTGGACCCGATACCGGTCACGAGCGGCAGCAAGGGGATCCACCTTTATGCCCCGTTGGATGGCACCTCCACCAGTGATCAGGCCTCCGCCGTAGCCAAGGAACTCGCCCGGGCGATCGAAGCCGACCACCCGGACCTCGCGACCAGCACCATGGCGAAGGCTGAACGCGGTGGCAAGGTCTTCCTCGACTGGAGTCAGAACAGCGGGTCGAAGACGACTATCTCGCCGTACTCGCTGCGCGGTCGCACAAGGCCGACCGCGGCGGCGCCACGTACGTGGGAAGAGCTTGAGGAGCCGGGGCTCCGGCAATTGACATTCGATGAGATCACCGCCCGTCTCGACGCGGGGATCGACCCTTACGCTGCCATGTTCCCGTCGCAGCAGAACACCGCACTCGAGCCGTATCTCGCCAAGCGAAGTGCCGAGAAGACGCCGGAGCCCATGCCACAGCAAGCCTCCGCGCTCCAACCGAAAGCGGCTCCCCGTTTCGTCATCCAAGAGCACCACGCCAGGCGCCTGCACTTCGACCTGCGCATCGAGCGCGACGGGGTGCTCGTGAGCTGGGCTGTGCCCAAAGGTGTGCCCGAGCGCAGTGATCGCAACCACCTCGCGGTGATGACCGAGCCGCACCCGCTGGAGTATCTGACGTTCCACGGCGAGATCCCGAAGGGCGAATATGGCGCTGGTGCCATGACGATCTGGGACACCGGCACAGTCGAGATCGAGAAATGGCGCGAGGACGAGGTCATCGGAACCTTCCTCGGCACCGGACCGCTCGGAAGCGCGCGACTCGCGTTGATCCGCACCGGCGGATCCGGCGAGAAGTCATCGTGGCTGCTGCACCGGATGACAGAGAGGTCACACACAGCACCGCGCCCGATGCTCGCCGAATCAGGAACACCGGGCCTCGCGCGATCGCTGCGTGCGCCGTGGAGCGAGATCAAATGGGACGGGATCCGCGCGATCGGTGTGTGGCGAGAAGGGCGCATGCGCCTGTACGCCCGAAGCGGCACAGACATCACGGCTCGCTATCCGGAGATCACCGCTGACGGCGCACCGCATCTCGCCTCACCAGAGGCGATCGTCGACGGCGAGATCGTCGCATTCGACTCCTCCGGACTCCCGAGCTTCAGCAGGCTGCAGAGTCGGATGCACCTGACCAATGCGAGGGAGATCGAACGCGAGGTGGTGCGCACTCCGGTCGCGTACCACCTGTTCGATCTTCTCAGCCTCGACGGTCAGGATCTCGCAGTGCTCCCGCTGCGTGATCGTCGAGAGTTGCTGGAGAGTCTCGCGGAAACAGCGGACGTACCGGTTGTCGTGCCGCCGGTGTTCGACGATCTGGATGCTGCGATGCAGCTCAGCTGCGACTTCGGGCTCGAAGGCGTCGTCGTCAAGGAATCGGGCTCTCGTTATCGGCCGGGTACGCGTTCCGGCTCCTGGTTGAAGATCAAACACACCCGCATGCAAGAGGTCGTGATCGCGGGCATCCGTCTCGGCAAGGGCAGCAGATCCGGTGGCATCGGCTCGCTTCTGCTCGCGATACCCGACGATGATGGCCTGCGCTATATCGGGCGCGTGGGCAGCGGCTTCGACGATCGGATGCTTCACGATCTTGATGAACGCTTGACACCACTGCGCATCCAGAAGAGTTCGATTCACGGTGTCCCTCGCGCGGATGCGAGCGATGCGCTGTGGGTCCAGCCGGTCATCGTCGGCGAGGTGGAGTTTGCGAACTGGACTCCGGACGGCGTCCTGCGCCATGCCCGTTGGCGGGGTCTCAGGCCAGACAAGAAGGTCGAGGAGATCACGCTCGAGCAGTGAGATCAGGCGTGAGCCTCCTCGCAGTCCGCTGCCGCGTCAGACTCGATCTGGAATGTCGAGTGCGCGACGTCGAAGTGGTCGATGAGGCAGCTCTGCAGGTGCTCGAGAAGCTCGTCGGTGCGCCCTTCGGCCAGGAGTTGCTGCGAGACCTTGACGTGTGCGGTAAAGACTGGAGCTCCTCGGGTCAGCTGCCATACGTGCACATCATGCACGCTGGTGACGCCGTCGAGGGCGAGCAGATGATCGCGGATCTCGCTGACGTGCGTATTCGCTGGCGCTGATTCGGCCAGCACCGAGAACACTTCCCGCAGCAGCACGATCGCTCGCGGAATGATCATGACCGCGATGAACAGGGAGGCGATGGCATCGGCTGGCATCCAGCCGGTCGTCACGATGATGATGGCTGCAACGATCACCGCGGCAGAGCCGATCATGTCGCCGAGCACTTCGAGGTAAGCGCCGCGGACGTTGATGCTGGTCTTCTGAGCGGAGCTGAGCAACCACATCGCAATCGCGTTGGCGATCAGGCCGATGACGGCCACGACGAGCATGAGCGGCCCGGCAACCTCGGTCTCGGTGGGCTCCAGCAGCCGTTTGACACCCTCGACCCCGACCGTCGTTGCCAAGACGATGAGGATGATCGCGTTGATCAGCGCGCCGAACACCTCGGCACGCTGATAACCGAACGTGCGGCGATCGTCCGCGGGGCGGGCAGCGACCGTGCTCGCGATCAGCGCGATCACCAGCGCCGAGGCATCGGTGAACATGTGCGCCGCGTCGGCCAGCAGCGCAAGCGAGCCGGTCAGAATTGCGCCGATGACCTGCACGATCATCACCGTGGCAGTCAGGCAGAGCGAGATGGTCAGCAACCGGCGGTTGCTGAAGGCGCGAATCCCTCCTCGCGGTGCGTGATCGTGCATGCCACCAGGCTAGCCCGGGCCAGCACGCGGAGAGGCCCCTTATGACTAGTCGGGAAGGGTAACGATTCTCAGTAGGGCCAGCGCGGTTCAGATGGCCTGCAGCAGCGGAACGAACGCTTCGAAAGCGCGCGCCCGGTGTGACTGCGATTGTTTCTCTTCACTGCTGAAGTCTGCCGTGGTGCGCTCGGCGCCAGCAGGCTGACCGTCAGGGATGAAGATCGGGTCGTATCCGAAGCCGTTCGCGCCGGAGGGTTCGTGCGCGAGACGCCCCGGCCACACTCCTGCCACCGTATGTTCGGTGCCATCGGGCGTCACGAGTGCGATCGTGGAGATGAACTGCGCGGTGCGGTGCGGATCGGCGATGTCGGCGAGTTGGTCGAGCAGCAGCTCGAGGTTCGCCGTGGCATCCTTCTTCTGCCCGGCCCAGTACGCGGAGAATATGCCCGGCGATCCGCCCAGCACATCCACGCAGATACCGGAGTCGTCAGCGAACGCGGTGAGTCCCGTGAGCTCTGCCGCGGCGCGCGCTTTGAGCAGCGCGTTCTCGGCAAACGTCACACCGTCTTCAACCGGTTCCGGACCGTCATAGCCGATGACTTCGAGGTCGGGCCTCGTCATCGCGATGATCTGTTGAAACTCGGCGATCTTATGCGGGTTGTGCGTAGCGAGAACGACTTTGGTCATGCCGTCACTCCCCCGCGAGGGCAGCGAGCTGCCGTTCCTTCAGATCGGCACAGCCGTTGACACCGAGCTCGAGCAGCGCATCGAGTTCGCGCTTGTCGAACGGCGCGCCCTCGGCAGTTCCCTGCACCTCGACGAACAGACCGCGACCGGTGACGACGATGTTCATATCGGTCTCTGCGCGAACATCCTCGACATATGCCAGATCGAGCATGGGCTCACCGTCGATGATGCCGACCGAGACAGCTGCGACCGAGTCCAGCAGCGGAGTGGCGTTCTTGCCGATGAACTTCTTCGTGCGGCCCCACTCGATCGCGTCCGCGAGCGCCACGTACGCGCCGGTGATCGCCGCGGTGCGCGTGCCGCCATCTGCCTGCAGCACATCGCAATCGATGACGATCGTGTTCTCGCCCAGCGCCTTGGTGTCGACGACGGCGCGCAGCGCCCGACCGATCAGGCGCGAGATCTCGTGGGTGCGACCGCCGACCTTGCCCTTGATGCTCTCGCGGTCGTTGCGGCTGTTGGTCGCCCGGGGCAGCATCGCATACTCGGCGGTGACCCAGCCCTTGCCTTTACCGGTAAGCCAGCGCGGAACGCCGTTGGTGAACGACGCCGTGCACAACACCTTGGTGCCGCCGAAGCTGATAAGCGCCGAACCTTCAGCGTGCGAGCTCCAACCCCGTTCGATCGTGATCTCGCGGAGCTGGTCAACGGAGCGGCCGTCCGCACGAACGATGTCAGTCATGAAGTTCCTTTGAATTGGAGATGCCGGCCTCGGCCAGCGCGGAAAGATCGGGAAGAGTGATGACGCCGGTCTGCACATGCTGGACATCGCGCACCTCGGCGCCCATGAGCCGGTTGGCCAGAGCGGTGAACTCCTCAGTGGATTCGCCGGTGGCTTCGTACTTGTACCGTGCCACAGCATCCGGAGGCGCGAGCAGATCACCGCGCATGAGCTGCCGGTACACGTCACCGGCGGTCTCATCGTCGCTGGAAACGAGCGAGACGCCCTCACCCATGACGTAGCTGATCGCGCCGCGCAAGAACGGGTAGTGCGTGCATCCGAGCACGAGGGTGTCGACGTCGGCTTCGCGCAGCGGCGCGAGGTAGTTCTCCGCGGCGGCGATCACCTCAGGGGTGCCGGTGATGCCCGCCTCGACGAACTCGACGAAGCGCGGGCAGGCGGCGGTGAACACGTCGAAACGCTCATCCACCTCGAGCATGTCCTGATAGGCGCGGGAACCGATCGTGCCGACCGTGCCGATGACGCCGATGCGGTTGTTGCGAGTCGTTGAAATGGCCCGGCGCACAGCCGGACCGATGACCTCGACGACGGGGACGTCGTAACGCTCACGCGCATCGCGCAACATCGCTGAGGACGCCGTGTTGCACGCGATCACGAGCATCTTCACGCCCTGGTCGACCAGCGTGTCGAGCACCTCGAGCGCATAGCGGCGGACGTCGGCGATGGGCTTCGGCCCGTAGGGCGAGTTCTGAGTGTCACCGATATAGATGAAGGATTCTCGGGGCAGTTGAGCCCGGATCGCGCGAGCCACCGTGAGCCCGCCGACACCGGAGTCGAAAATTCCGATCGGCGCATCGTTCATGACTCACCAGCCTACCCGCGCACAGAAGTCATGGCGGCGTCGCCACGCTCACTAAACTGGGCGCATGAACTCGTCGACGGCTCTCCTGACGGACCGATACGAACTCACCATGCTCGGTGCCGCACTTCGCGATGGCACCGCAGCGCGCCCCAGCGTGTTCGAGCTGTTCTCCAGACGGCTCTCCGGTGGTCGGCGCTTCGGTGTGGTCGCTGGCACCGGGCGGCTGCTGTCGCTGCTGCGAGAATTCCGGTTCAGTGACGATGAGCTGCGCTTCCTCCGCGATAGCGACGTGGTGGATGCTGAGACGTTGAAGTATCTGGAGAACTACCGCTTCACCGGGTCGATCCACGGATACCGCGAAGGTGAGCTGTACTTCCCTGGTTCGCCCATCCTTACTGTGGAGGGCAGCTTCGCCGACGCCGTTGTGCTCGAAACGCTCGCGCTGAGCGTGCTCAACCATGATTCCGCAGTCGCGACAGCTGCCTCACGCATGAGTATCGCCGCCGGCGAGCGTCCCCTGGCGGAGATGGGCTCGCGCCGTGCGGCCGAGATGTCAGCGGTGGCTGCGGCCCGCGCCGCCTATATCGCCGGTTTCAGTGCGACCAGCAATCTAGAAGCAGGTCGCCAGTGGGGCATCCCCACGATGGGCACGGCAGCACACTCCTGGACGCTGTTGCACGACACCGAAGAAGACGCATTCCGCGCGCAGGTCGAAAGCCTCGGCACCGACACCACGCTGCTGGTCGACACCTACGACATCCGCACCGGCGTCGAGACCGCGATCCGCGTCGCCGGCACCGGCCTCGGCGGTGTTCGCCTCGATTCCGGCGACCTGCCTACAGTCGCCGCCGCGGTGCGCACACAACTGGACGAGCTGGGAGCGGTCAACACGAAGATCACCGTCACCAGCGACCTCGATGAGTACGCGATCGCAGCGCTGGCAGCATCCCCTGTCGACTTCTACGGTGTCGGCACGTCGGTCGTGACCGGATCGGGGTATCCGACCGCGGGTATGGTCTACAAGCTCGTCGCACGGCAGGATCCGAGCGGCGGCTGGGTCGCCGTGGCGAAGGCGTCGACTGACAAAGGGTCCAAGGGCGGACGCAAGGCAGCGTTCCGCACGCTCAGCGGCGGTACGGCCACCGCGGAGACGGTTGTCGTATCCGACGGCTTCGAGGCGCTCGGAAGCGCCGCAGAGTACCCGGATTCGCGGCCGCTGCAGGTCAATCTCGTCGATGGCGGCGAGATCGACAGTTCCTACGAGGGTGCTGCGGGTGCGGCATCCGCTCGTGAGCACCATATGAGCGTTCGCGAGGAGCTGCCCGTGCGGGCACTTGCGCTCAGCAAGTCGGATCCGGCGATCCCGACACGGTTCGTCGACGCCGGGTAATCGGCCTCAGCCGACCATCGACTCGTAGATCTCCTTGCAGGTCGGGCAGATCGGGAACTTCTCCGGATCGCGTCCCGGTGTCCACTTCTTGCCGCACAGCGCGCGCACCGGCCGGCCGGAGATCGCGGATTCGAGGATCTTGTCCTTCTTCACGTAATGGGAGAAGCGCTCATGATCGCCCGGTTCGACGTTCTCTTCCTTGAGAAGTTCTTCCAGTTCGCGATCAAGTGTTGCAATGCCGCCTTGATCGGGGCTGTCCAGCGGAGTACTCATAGCGCCGATTCTAACTGGCATCGCGACGTCGCGGGTCGCGGATGCCGTCTCTCACGCTGTCTCGACGAACTCCATGAGCCGTTCACCGCTGCGGTCGTAGATCCGTCCGCCGATGACCGCTCCGACTCCGAGAATGACGATGCCGGTGCCGATGCCGACCCAGAAGGTGAGCGGGTTGTACACCCCATCGGCTATTACCGTCATGATGAACAGCCACAGGGTGGGTGCGCTGACCACGATTGCGCCCATGAAGGCGGCTGCAGGTCCGAAACCGCCACGGGATGCTGATCGCTGCGGTTGCTCGAACGGGCTGTCCCCGGGACGTGAAACCGCGTACGGCGAGACGACAGAGGAGATGCTGGACAGTCCCAGGCCCGAGAGGAAGAGGCTGGCGGCCAGTCCGATCATCGGCAGCAGCAGGTACCAGCTTTCGACCGTGGCCAGCGTCAGGGGGATGGCGATCGCCAGCACCGGAAGCGCGACCAGAAGGATCGGAGCGAGTCGGCCGAGTCGATCGGACAGTCCGCGCACACCGCTGGCCACATGCGTCCACAGTGCGGTGGAGTCATAGGCGACGTCGTTGTGTGGCAACCAGCCGAAGAACAGCGCCATGAGCGGAACGGGGACGAGCGCTGCCAGGTACAGCGGCACCCCGGCGACCAGCAACGGGAACACCGTCAGTACACCGGCTATCGGCACGATGACGAAGTTGACGATGTAGCGGCGATCGCGCAGCCAGTAGATGAGGCTCCGCGCGGCGACTGCGCCGAGGGCGTTTGCAGGCAGCAGAGCGAACCAGCCGAGGCCGGAGCGCTCACGAGACGTTACCGGGCGGTCGGTGGTGGTCAGCAGGCGTCGAACCAGCCAGGACCACAGCATCCACAACCCGACGAGTGTCACGACGGAGAGGATAGCGGTGATCCAGATTCCGAGGGCGTCGCCGCTTGCGACTGCCAGCGGGAAGGCTACGAGCGCACCGAGCGGGGTGAAGCCGACGACGTCTGCGATAGCGGAGAGTGCTTCAGGTGCCTGCTGGTCCCATTCCAGCGAGGCGAAGAAGACCGCGGCGGGAAAGGCGACGACGACGAGAATCAGAACGAACAGCGCCGTCAGTTCACGCGAGCGGCGTTCAGGAAGAAGCAGTGCGCACACTGCCATTCCGATCCGAGCGGCAACGGTCGGCGCCAACAAGCGCACGACGCCCACTGCGGCTGCCAGCGGCCACGGGATACCGAGCTGAATGGTGACGATGGTGGAGCACACGATGATCGCGAGCAGTGCGAACGAGGGCACGCTGACCAGCGAGGCAAGGGCGAGGATCCACGGCATCTGCCGCTCGCTGACGCCGAAGACACCGAAGCGCCGCGGGTCGAGCTGATCGGTGGCACCGGTCAGGATCGGTCCCAGCAGGAAGCCGAGGAAGATCGCCGCGCCCCCGAGCACGAGCACCGTACGCGCGACGGGCAGCGGGGCATCGCCCAGGCTCAGGATGGCGGTGCAGACGGCAGCCGTCGCCGATACGAGAATGATGAAACCGATGACGGTGCGCACAGTCCGCTCGCCGCGAAGCGCGCCGAGCATCAACGCGACTCTCAGTCGGAGAACGTGTGCAACCATTCCAGGCCCTCCACCTCGCCGATGCCGCCCGAGAGTTCGACGAAACGAGACTCAAGCGTCTGTCCGGCGCGCACTTCGTCGACTGTTCCTTCGGCCAGCACCTCACCGCCGACGATGATCGCGACACGCGAGCAGACCTGCTGCACGAGGTCCATACCGTGGCTGGACAGGATGACCGTGCCGCCGTGGGAGACATAGGCGCGGAGGATGTCGAGGATCACAGCAGAGGACACGGGGTCGACGGCCTCGAACGGCTCGTCGAGTACGAGAACGCGTGGTGAATGGATCATGGCCCCGGCCAGCATGATCTTCTTGGTCATACCGGCGGAGTAGTCCGAGACGACCCGGCCGACGGCGTCGACGAGATCGAAGGCGCGCACCAGGTCGGCGGCGCGCTTCTCGATCACATCGGCGGACAGTCCGCGCAGCAGACCGTAGTAATGCAGCAGCTGACGCCCGGTCAGTCGATCGAAGGTGCGCAGACGATCGGGCAACACACCCATGACGCGCTTGGCGCCCTGGGAGTCAGCGGCCTGGTCGATGCCGCACACCACGACCTCGCCCTCATCAGCACGCAGCAGTCCCGCCAAGATCGACAGCGTGGTCGTCTTACCCGCGCCGTTCGGGCCGACGATGCCGTAGAAGCATCCGGTCGGGATCGTCAGATTGATGTTGTTGACAGCGCGGTGGTCACCGAAGTCCTTGATGAGTCCGCGGATCTTGACCGCGTCAGTGGCGGATGCCGCGCCGACGGCGTCTGCGACGACCGCGGTGAGGGCCTCAACAGCGTCGGATGCTGTGTCTGCTGCGGTTGCGGTGTCTGCGGCCTGTTCCGGGGCTGGCTCGGCCGGCTCGGAGGCTGACTCGGCCGCCGGCTCGGCCGAGGGTTCCGTGGCCGGCTCTGCGGCGGGTTCGGATTCGGCGAGCTCCGCGGCAGATTCGGGTTCGGCCGGTGCTCGGACTGCGTCGGCGACGGGCGCCGCGGCATCGGCGGCCACGGCGGACTTCACACGGGGCTTCCGCTTGGCCGGCGTCTTCTCGGTGGCAACTTCGAGTGCGGCATCCTGCTCGGGAGCTTCGACGACGGCGTCGTTTGCGACGGCATCCGTCTTCTCAGCAGTCTTGGTTGCTTTCGCCTCGTCAGCGGCCTGCTCGGCTGCCTTCGCGTCCGCTGCCCTTTTCGCCGCGGCAGTCTTGGCTGCCGTCGTCTTTGCTGCTGCGCTCTTGGCCGAAGCGGTCTTGGATGCTGCTTTCTTCGCCGCCGTCTTCTTCGCCGCGGATTGCGCTGCCACAGTCTTCGCCGCGGTCGACGTCGCGGGCGAGGACTTCGCAGCGGTCGACTTCGGGGTCGACTTCGGGGTCGGGGACTTCACAGTAGAGGCGTTCGATGACGACTTTTTCGGAGCGGCAGCCTTCGCCGAGGTCGTCGTGGATGCTGGCTTCTTCGCCGCCGTCGTCGAACGCGCTTGCGCCGCCTTCACCTCGGCAGACCTTGGCGCACGGGCGGCGGTCGCCTTTTTCTGCTGATCAGCACGGTCATCGCGGGGAGAAGTCACTGTCTTACGCTATCAATCGGGATGGACTTTCTCCGGATCGAGCGAAATAATTGCCACCTGTGCATCTGGTGTGTACCTGATCACGAAATGGCAACGTCGCCGTCATACCCCGCAGGTTCCCAGGGGTCGTCGCTAGCATAAGGGCGGCACGAAGAAGTGTCTGGTCGATTAACCGACCGTGAACACAGATTCTTTTTAGGAGTATTCGTGACTCTTCAGACCGTCATTCTCGCTGCTGGCATGGGCTCGCGCCTGGGCCGTGCCCTGCCCAAGCCCCTCACTGAGCTCGGCGACGGCCGCACGATCATGCAGCAGCAGCACGAGAACATCCGCGCTGCTTTCGGAAGCGACGCCCGCATCACTGCCGTTGTCGGGTACCGCGCTGAGACCATCATCGAGGCCTTCCCCAACGTCAACTACGTTCACAACGAGCGCTACGACGAGACCAACACGTCCAAGAGCCTGCTGCGCGCTCTCAGCGCGACCGGCAAGGGCGGCGTGCTCTGGATGAACGGCGACGTGGTCTTTGACCCGCGCATCCTGGGACGTGCAATTGAGTTCATCGAGCGCGACCAGTCGTTCGTCACCGTCAACACCTCCAAGGTCAGCGACGAAGAGGTGAAGTACACGGTCACGGCCGAGGGCTTCATCAACGAGCTGTCCAAGACCGTCAAGGGCGGGCTCGGCGAGGCTGTTGGAATCAACTACATCTCCTCGACGCACAAGAAGGCGTTCATGCGTCAGTTGCAGCGCGTCGAGGACCAGGACTACTTCGAGCGCGGTCTTGAGCTCGCGATCGCAGAAGACGGTCTGCTGCTCGAGCCGATGGACGTCTCGGACCTGTACGCCGTCGAGGTCGACTTCGCCGAAGACCTGGAGCGCGCGAACCTCTTCGTTTGATCTTCATACTTCGCTGCACCACGCAGAGCCCGCCCCTTTTCGATGGGGCGGGCTCTCTGCGTTTTCCCGGACGGCGATTCTAAGATCAACATGATGGCTAAGAAGGTGCACACGATCCACTCCCTTCCCACGGATGCCCCGTGGGATACGGGAGTTCCTCCCGTCGGCTCCGACGAGCATCCGTTCACCGTGCGCGGGCTGGATCGCGTGCTGTCGATTCAGCGGCCCCTCGTGATCGCTCATATCCGCAGCATCCGCCTGCGCAATCCGGATGCCACGCCGGCTCAGCTCGTGCGTATTCTCGAACGTCGATATCTCGCCGCGGTCACCACCGGGGGCGCGGCGGTCGGCGCGACAGCGGTCGTCCCGGGAATCGGCACCGGAATCACGCTGGCGCTGTCGGGCGTGGAGACCGTCGGATTCGTGGAGTCGACGGCGCTGTTCGCGCAGTCGGTCGCCGAAGTCCACGGCATCGCCATCGAGAACCCGGATCGCGCGCGTGCGCTCGTGATGACGCTGATGCTCGGCAAAGAGGGCGTCGATCTCGTCGGCCAGCTCACCAAGCAGGCGACCGGACGAGGCGCGAGCCGCTCCGCCTACTGGGGCGAGCTCATCACGAAGTCGCTCCCGCGCGCGGCGGTCGGGCCCGTGGTCGATCAGCTCAAGACGATGTTCATGAAGCATTTTGCAGCGGCGGGTAGTGCGTCCTTCCTCGGAAAGGCACTGCCGTTCGGGCTCGGGGCGGCGGTCGGTGGAGCCGGAAACCATCTTCTTGGTCGTCGTGTGCTCACGACATCGCGGCGTGCGTTCGGCGTTGCCCCGGCCGTGCTGCCGGACGCCCTGGAACCGGTCGCAGGAGCTGAGAAGCTGGAATTACGGATGCTGCGTGGTGCGCGCTACGCCGGAGGCGCCGTTGCGGGCGCTGCCGGAAGCATCGCCCGAGGCGCCGGATGGATCGGGCACCAGGTCGGTTCCGTGGCACGGCGAAAGCCGAAGGCAACGGAGATCGAAAGCCTCGACTCCTCCTCCACGGATAGGGATTCTTAGGACTTATCCCCCGCCCGCGTAGAAGGTCCATCTCCGGGCGAACTGGCGTCGGATGCCACTCCTACCGTGGCGGGCATGCTGAGACCGCTAGATCTGACCGAGCTCCCGCCTCCACCCGCCTACCGTGTTCCGTGGCGTGTGCTGCGCAACGATCCGGAGCATCCGATCATCGTGAACGACGGACGGGATTCCGCGGATCTTGTGCGGGTATTTCACGACGATGGTGGCGCCACCGGCCCGCCCCAGCTGTGGGGGCAGGTACTGCCGGCAGAGCAGATCGAACTGTGCCTGTGCGCAGTCGACACCGACAACGCGACGGTGACTCTCGCGTGGTTCCGCCAGGCTGACGGGCTGGAGTATGTCTGGAGGTTCGTCGTCTGAGGATGCGCGGTCGCGCAGAGACTATTCGCCTTCGCGGCGGCGCAGCTCACGCCGGAAATCTGCCTCGGAGTATGGTTTCAGATCTTCAGGGAGATCTGACGCTGTGAGCCCTTTCAGGAAAACCGTCGGCTCAACCTCGAGTGCGGTCGCGAGCTGAATCAGCACGAAGAGCGTCGGGTTGCCGTTGCCACCCTCGATCCGAGCCAGGTGCGACACATCCATGTCGGCACGCTCGGCGAGCTTCGCCCGACTGATCGTCGCTTTGGAACGCAGTTCCCGAACGAGCAATCCAACATGCTCAGATGCTCGAGACCGGGGCGCTTTCATCCTTTAAGCATCCCGGCGCTAGGCGCTCCTTCCGCAGGGCTATAGGCGTGGGCTTATATGCCATCGTCTGGCGTGCCTGTTTTGATCTGGTTCTTCTCGATCTGTCGCGTCCTTACGCACGGGCATGTCGTGAACCAGGAGTCCGTCTTGTGAGCAGTCTCGGATCATTTCAATTTCTCCACGGTCGATGGACCCCGCGGGCTCCGGCCGGGACAGGGACCACGAAAGACCCACTCCTCGTGCGGCTCGCCGAGATCCTCGTACGGTTGAACGAATTGTGCGCTGACGACGACTTCACCACAGGTCAACTCGCAGAAGCAGTTCCTCGAATCACCCGATCTGACGGATGCCGTCACCGGCGCCGTGCTGAGCAATCAGGACACGAACAACCGCATCGTCGATCGCAGATTAGAACGAATGTCTGAGGTCAATGTCAGTATGAACTATGGCAGTTTTCAGCGACGTACTCGACCTGATCCCCGCGTTGCGGGGACAGTGCGCCGGTGTCGCATGCACGTTGCCCATCGAACTGAACGCCATGGATGACGCGGCGATCGTCGCCACCCTCACCGAAGCCACCGAACTCGTCAACCAGCTAGAGCAGATCCGACTCGCAGCGAGCGGCGTCGTTGCCGTCCGGTCATCACGCGGGACGGGGCATTCCGGACTCGCACAGTCGCGTGGTCATCGCAGCGCGAGCGCGCTGATCCAAGACATCACCGGCTCAACCCGTGCCGAAGCCCACCGCATGGCGCGGGTAGGCCAGACGCTCCTGTCCGACGGCCAAGCAGATGCCAAAGGCTGGGCCACCGGCACTGGCACCGGCCCTGGTGAGCCTGGCTCTTCTAGCTGGCTCGGCGGACCGGGCGAAGCACCGAACTATGGCAACGGCGACGCGGCGGCACCTGGTAACGATGCCGGGACGGGAAGCGGGAGCAGCACTGGGGCTGGCGCTAGAGATGGCGGGGATGACCCCACCATCTCGTGGGGCACCGATGACGGCAGCTCAGGCAGCGAAGACGCTCCGAGCAGCGACGGCGCGTCCCAGCCGACACCTCCCCCGCCCAATTGGCACGCACCATTGAGCCGAGCGCTGCTGAACGGCGCTATCACTGGCGCGCAACACGACGTGATCCGGCGCGGCCTGGGCGAACCACCGACGATTGATCGTGCAACGCTCAACTCACCCGAAGATGCCGCAAGACTCGAAGAGACGTGGCGCGAAGCATGGCAGCTTGCCACCGAACAGCTCATCACCGAAGCGGCGGATCGCACAGTCGAAGAACTCGGTTCCACTGCGCGGATGATCCGCGACCAACTCGACCCCGAAGGCGCAGCCGCTCGCTTCGAAGAGCGCTACGCGAGACGCTCATTCCGGCTCTGGACCGACGCCGACGGCGTGCACCACGGCAGTTTCATCTTCGACGACGAAGCAGCCGCCCTTGTCCGCACGATCCATGATGCAGCCCTTCGCCCACGCCGCGGCGGACCGCGCTTCATCGACTCCGATGAACGAGCCGCAGCAAAAGACCTCGCAGACGACCCGCGCACCAACGATCAACTCGCGCACGACCTCATGATCGACGTGCTGCGCGCTGGCGCGCTGGCCGATGCGAAAACAGTGTTCGGCGTCCGGCAGGCCGGATTGCGGCTGGTGCAGACCCTGAACTCCGACGGCACCCACGGCCCTGCCCACACCGAGGACGGCGTGACACCAATCCCCGCAGCGTTCGCTGCACAACATGCATGCAACATCGGATTCATACCGATCAGCGTAGACAGCGACGGCAATCCACTCGACGTCGGCAGAGAACAGCGCCTGTTCACGACGAAACAGCGCATTGCGCTCGCGATACGCGACGGCGGTTGCCGGTGGAAGGGATGCGATAGACCCGCCTCCTACGGCGAAGCCCACCACATCGATCATTGGTCAACTGGCGGACGCACCGACATCGACCGGGGCATCCTGCTGTGTCGATTCCATCACCTGCAACTGCACAACGGCGGCTGGTCGATCACACGAGATCCGGACGGCCACTTCGTGCTGCACGATCCATCCGGCGGCAGTCGCATACTCCATCGAAGACTCGCCCTCCGCTATGCGTTCAACGACATCGATCCACCGCCACGACGATTCCGGCGAGTCGCATGAACTGTTCGCGTGCGGCTTCCGGTGCAAATGCAGAACACTCGAACTCGACGAATCCGATGCGTACATCGTTTTGCATCGGATGGGTGGAATCCTGCAAAGGATCCGGCAACCCATTGTGCGAGGCATCCAACGCCCGGCGCCATCCCCCTACTAGTGTGGAATCCGTGACGGACACTCCTGACCTCTTTACCACCGCCGGCAAGATCGCCGACCTCCGCGCCCGCTATACCGAGGCCGTGGTCGACGCTGAAGAGGTCGCGAAGGGGAAGCAGCACGCCAAGGGCAAGATGACCGCCCGCGAACGCATCGAATGCCTGGTCGACCCGGGCAGCTTCGTCGAGTTCGACGAATACGTGCGCCACCGCACCACCGCCTTCGGCATGGATCGTTCCCGCCCCTACGGCGACTCCGTCGTCACCGGCGTCGGCACGATCCACGGCCGCACGGTCGCCGTCTACTCGCAGGACTTCTCCACCTTCGGCGGCTCGCTCGGCGAGGTCGCCGGCGACAAGATCATCAAGATCATGGAATACGCCCTCGCCGGTGGCATGCCCTGCATCGGAATCCTCGACTCGGGCGGAGCGCGCATCCAAGAGGGCGTCGTCGCCCTCGGCAAGTACGGCGAGATCTTCCGCCTGAACACTCGCGCATCCGGTGTCATCCCGCAGATCTCAATCATCATGGGGCCGGCCGCGGGCGGCGCCGTGTACTCCCCGGCTCTCACCGACTTCGTCATCATGGTCGACAAAACGAGCCAGATGTTCGTCACCGGCCCCGACGTCATCAAGACCGTCACCGGCGAAGACGTCGGCATGGAAGAGCTCGGCGGCGCATACACGCACAACACCCGCTCCGGCGTCGCGCACTACCTCGCCGAAGACGAGGACGACGCGCTCGACTACGCACGCACCCTCCTCAGCTTCCTGCCCGACAACAACATGGCGGAACTCCCCTCCTACGAGGGCGTTTTCGAGTTCGAAACCACGGATGCTGATCGCACGCTGAACACGATCATCCCGGACTCCGCGAACCAGCCCTACGACATGCACACGGTCATCGAGCACGTCGTCGACGACGGCGACTTCCTCGAAGTTCAGCCCCTGTTCGCGCCGAATATCCTCATCGGCTTCGGTCGCGTCGAAGGACGCACCGTCGGCATCATCGCCAACCAGCCCTCGCAGATGGCGGGAACCCTGAACATCGAAGCCGGCGAGAAGGCCAGCCGCTTCGTCCGCTTCTGCGACGCGTTCTCCGTCCCGATCGTCACCCTCGTCGACGTTCCCGGATATCTTCCCGGCACCGACCAGGAATGGACCGGCGTCATCCGCCGCGGCGCGAAGCTGCTCTACGCCTACTCCGAGGCGACCGTGCCGCTGGTCACCGTGATCCTCCGCAAGGCCTACGGCGGCGCATACATCGTCATGGGCTCCAAGCAGCTCGGTGCCGACGTCAACCTTGCCTGGCCGACCGCCGAGATCGCCGTCATGGGCGGCCAGGGCGCCGTCAACATCCTCTACCGCGGCGAAATCCGCAAGGCGGAGGAAGCCGGCGAAGACGTCGCAGCAGTGCGCACGCGCCTCGCCAACGAGTACACCTACAACGTCGCATCGCCCTTCCTGGCTGCGGAACGCGGAGAGCTGGACGGCATCATCGAGCCGGCCAACACCCGAGTCTCGATCGCCAAGGCGCTGCGCTCGCTGCGCGGCAAGCGCGAGGAGCTGCCTCCCAAAAAGCACGGGAACATCCCGCTGTGACCGATCCCGATCACGCACCCGACGTCCGAATCATCCGCGGCAACGCGAATGAGGAAGAACTTGCCGCCCTCATGGCGGTCGTCACTGACGCGTATGAGCGCGAAGCAGCGGATGCTGTCGCCGAAGAGCCGAGCGTGTCCGCATGGCAACGAACCCAACGCCCACTGCGCAAGCCGCTGCGGCGTGACATTCCGTGGGGACGATTCTCGGGCTGATTCCGCCCCTCGACAGGCTCAGTGATCGGTGACAGACTCAGGAATCGGCGACAAGCTCAGGAATCGGCGACAAGCTCAGGCTGATTCCGACGCACCTGGAGCTGGCCGGTTCAGCCGACGAGGCGCGGCGCGGCGAAACGCAGCGTGACGAGCTGGAACGGGCGCAGCGTGAGATCGTCGCCATCAAGCGCCACAGCATCCACTTCGCGCTCCAGCAGATCCGTCTCGCACACCCGGTCGAACTCGAACGACGTCGACAACTTGGCCGCTGCACGACCGCCGTGCGCCTCGTAGAGTCGAACGATCACATCTCCGCTGCGATCCTCGGCGAGCTTCAGCGCTTCCACCACCACCGCATCCGATGACACCGAAACCAGCGGGGCGAAGCCATCCGCCCCGACGAGCGTGCGCGTCGGCAGATTCAGCCGATACCCCTCGTGCACGGCATCCGCAATTGAAGAATCCGGGCGAATACTGACCCGGAAGGTGTGCTCACCCTGATCGGCGTCCGGATCGGGATACATCGCCGCCCGAACGAGCGAGAGTCGCAAATTCGTCATCGTGCCGCCTCCCGCACGCGGCGCGCGTGTGATGTCGTGACCGTACGTCGCGTCGTTCGCGATTGCAACGCCAAAACCTGACTCGCCGACATGCACCCACCGGTGCGCGACCGTTTCAAAGCGCGCCATGTCCCATGAGGTGTTCGCATGCGTCGGACGCCGCACATGCCCGAACTGGATCTCCGAGCTGGCGTGATCGGCATGCACATCCAGCGGAAAAGTCAGCTTGAGCAGCTTCTGCCGCTCGTGCCAGTCCACCGTCGTCTCAATATCAAGCGCCTGCGCGTCTGCGGCCAGGGTCAGGGTCTGCGTGATTCGCGTGGCCCCCCGGCCGCGAACCACGCAGACGACTGCCGCAGTGGGATGCGCGCTGTGCTCGATCGAGACCACATCGGTCAGGTCGATGACATGACGGCGATAGTGCTCATCGATGTCCCAGGCGTCCCATTGCGTTGGCGTGTCACGGTGCAGTTGCAGGAGGTTGCCCTTCTCCCCCGGTGCGATCGCGTCACGTCCGGTCGCACGGACGATGAGCGAACCGAGCAGCCCCTCCCCGTCGATGTAAACCGTCAGGTGTTCATTCGACAGCTCGAATCCGCCATCTCTGCGCACGACTGTCGCGGGCTCTGCCTCGCGCCGCACGGCGGCGGCGATCCCCATCGCGGACGCGCCGTCCTGCGCGTAGGGCCCGGCGTTCACAACCAACGCGGTCTCACCCTGACCGACGACTTTCTCCAGCGCCGTTGCGATGATCCGCTCTGTCGCCGCCAGCACTTCGGCGTAACGGCGCTCGGCCTCCCGATGCACCCACCCGATCGATGTGCCCGGCAGAATGTCGTGAAACTGCTGCAGCAGCACGGTCTCCCAGATCCCATCCAGCTCGTCATAGGGATACGTCCCACCGCGCAATGCCGCTGCCGTCGCCCACAGCTCCGCCTCGCGCAGCGCATGTTCGCTGCGCCGATTGCCACGCTTCGTGCGCGCTTGCGAGGTGTAGGTGCCGCGGTGGAATTCGAGGTACATCTCCCCCGACCACACCGGCGGATTCGGATACTCCGCCTCCGCCGCGGTGAAGAACTCCGCGGGACTGGACAGCGTAACCGTCGGCGATCCCTCCAGATCACGCAGGCGCGTCGCCGCGGCCAGCATCTCACGGTTGGGGCCGCCACCGCCGTCGCCGTATCCGAACGGCACGAGCGACGTGTTCGCCATGCCCTTCTCGGCATATTGACGCTCGGCCCTGGCAAGCTCCGCCGCTGTCAGCTGCGCGCTGTAAGTGTCGACGGGCGGGAAGTGCGTGAAGATACGTGATCCATCGATGCCCTCCCAGAAGAAAGTGTGGTGCGGCATCGTGTTCGTTTCGTTCCACGACATCTTCTGCGTCAGCATCCACCGCGAACCCGCCGCGCGCGCGATCTGCGGCAGCGCCGCCGAGTAACCGAAGGAATCGGGCAACCAGACATCCAACGGCTCGACACCGAACTCCTCGATGAAGAATCGCTTGCCGCGCACGAATTGACGCGCCAGCGCCTCGCCACCCGGGAGATTCGTGTCGGACTCGACCCACATTCCGCCGGTCGGCACGAAACGGCCGGATGCCACCGCCTCGCGCACCCGCGAGAACAGCTCCGGCTGATACCGCTTCAGCCAGGCGTACTGCTGCGCCGACGAAGCCGCGAACACGAAGTCCGTCTCCCGCTGCAACGACAGCACGTTCGAGAAGGTCCGCGCGATCTTCCGCTGCGTCTCGCGCACCGGCCACAGCCAGGCCGAGTCGATATGCGCGTGCCCGACCGCATGTATGCGATGCGCAGAAGCGGATGCCGGCGATGAGAGCACGCCGACGAGCTCTGCCCGTGCATCCGCAGCCGAACCCGAGACATCGTCGGGGTCAGCGGTGTCGACCATCCGCTCCAGCGCGCGCAGGATCTCAGCGCGCCGCGGCGATCCCGTGGGCAGCTCAGCCATCAGCTGCACCAGCACCCGCGCATCCTGCAACAGCTCCCACACGGCGATGTCGCGCACGGCGATGTCTGCGCAGGCGAAGGTGTACAGCGGGTCGGTGCCGGCCGTCTCCAACTCTCCCAGCGGCGTCGGGAGGAAGTCGCGGAAGCCGTCGGCGACATCCGGGTTGGCGGCCGCCTCGAGATACAGCTCGAAGGACTCCCCCGGAGCCGCGTCCAGCGGTACGTGGGCGTTGCGCGGCTCCACCGCCTTGACGATCGTGCCGTCCAGCCGGTAGACAGTGCCCTCTGCTTGAAATCCGGGCTCGGCCGCGTTGAAGCCGAGGTCGAAGAGCAACTCGGCACCGGGTGCCTCCGGTACCGTTCCTGTCACTCGTAGCCACGTCGTCCCCCACGGACGGCCCCAGCGCATCCCTACGACGAACGGTTCAAAAACCTGACCTACAGCATCAGCGAACGGTACCGGCTCCCCCGGCACATCCCAGCTCGCTAAAGTCAGCGGCATCCGATCCAGGTACACATTCGGTAACAGACGCTCTTTGATGAAACGACGTACACGAGCTTCGATCAACACGGATGTGTCATGCATTCGGCAGCGAACTCCAAAGCGAAGGGATACCTAATAGTAAATCGATTAGATTTACTCCTGTCAAGAGCTTCGCAATACTCTGTCGTGCAGCTCGGCTCAGTGATCGAGAAAAAGAGCGGATGCCCGAGGCGACAGCACCTCGTCAAGCACCACACACCCTGCCCCCACCGCCGCCACATCGTCGCCGACGACAGTGCCGAACACCGGGAGATCACGGACCGCGCTCGTGGCGCTCTGCCGTTCCAACAGCTTCGGCAACTCGTTCAGGTACTGCGCCTCAACGCGCGCCCAGAAAGGTCCGCCCAGCACGACGCGATCGACATCCAGCATGTTCGTCAGGCTCGAGATGAGCACCGACAGGTGCCCGACTGCTTCAAGGAGCACGGCCATGGCATCGGCATCCTTCGCCGCTGCGCGCGCACACAACTCCGTGAATCGGTCATCGACAAAGCCCGCATCGCTGCTGAAACGATCATCGGCGAAGACACCGGCCCGCTCGGCACGTTCGACGATCGCCTGCGGGGTGCAGACGACCTCGACGCATCCTCGCCTGCCGCATCCGCACTCCGGACCATCGGCATCGACCATGATGTGGCCGACCTCGCCGACGTTGCGGGATGCACCGTGAACGACCTCGCCGTCCAGCACGAGTCCGGTGCCGATGCCGGTGCCCAGATATACGAACAGGAACGAGGCGTCAGCGGGACCTGCCCCGGTCCACAGCTCGGCAACCGACGCTGCGGTGGTGTCCTTCTCCAGAGTGACGCGGAATCCCGTCGCCTCGGCCAGGGCATCCCGCAGCGGCACTCGATGCCAGTCTCGAAGCTTCGGCGGGTCAATGACTGTGCCTCGAGCGGCATCCAGCGGTCCCGGCGTCGCAACGCCGATCCCGGAGATCCGCTCCCTCTCCACCCCGGAGCGCTTGATGAGGTCGTCGACCGATGCCGCCATCGTCTTGATGATCTGGCGCGGATCATTGGTCGGAGTGCGCCGCGTACTGCGCTGGATCACTGCGCCGGCAAGGTCCAGTAGCACGAACGTCATGACGGCCGGATCCAGATGCACACCGATCGACATCCGACTCGATGCGTTCAAACGCAACGTCGTGCGCGGCTTGCCCGGCCCCGCGATGACGCGACCGGCCTCTTCGATCAGGCCGTCATCCAGCAGCCGGCGGGTGATGTTCGTCACCGTCTGCGCGGAGAGCCCCGTCGCATCCGCCAGTTCGGTCCGGCTCAACCCCTCGACGGATCGACGGATCACCTCCAAGATCACGGACTGATTGAAGTCGCCCATCTTGGGAAGATTCGTTCCACGGCGCCGCACACTCACCGCTCCATCATGACGCATGACCCGGAATTCTTGTCCCCCAAAATACCTACAGACAATTTGCTTGCGCTTCGACAGACTTGATTCAACGCTTCGCGTTCGGTCGGTCTCTCTGCCCCAGGGTAGGCAGACGCGGATCGACCATCCGCGGTCAGTTTTCGGGTAACTGCACCGCACACGGCGAGGGGCAGGCTGAACAGCCGCCCCTCGCCCATCTTTTTGCCTCAGCCGCGCTGCAGCTCAGTCGCGCTCGCGAGGAATCTCATGCCAAAGCCCGACGGTGTCCTCGTCGGAGGAATCGCCGGCACCCGATCGCCCCACTACGGTGACTGCGGTGCGCGCATCCTGCGCGGCACGAATGATCACGCGTCCGGCGTCGGCGCGCGAAATTACCTCCGCGAGTTCATCGCGGATCTCGGCGCGACGCAGCTCATCGAGTTCGTTCAGCCCGCCCTCGTCGAACACGGTCACTGCCGAACCCCGAAGTCGAGCCTGTTGAATCGCGGTACGAACGGCGTCGTTGAGCAGACTCGCACCGCGAAGCTCGTCGCGCAGACGCCCCTCGGCAAGGCGGGCCGCAAGCTGTTCCTCCGGGGTGAGTCGGCCGTGCGAAGCCACCGTGCGCGCCAGGACCGGACCCGCTGTCGCCAGTGCGTACTGCACCCGAACGCGACGCTCCCGCTGGCGCACCAGCTGAGTTGCATGCCAGGCCGACACCGCCTGCTGAATATCTGCCAGGCGTTCGGTGTCACGCACCGCACGGTCCCAGAACAGCACCAGAAGCTGCGCGACCAGCGTCCACATGATCGAGCCGACCAGACCCAACTCCAGCGCGACGACGAATCCGAGATGCACTGCGGACGCCACCGTCAGCACCAGCAGTACCAGCCAGCCGGCAATCGGACGCCGCCGGACGATGCACACCACGGCCAACAGCCCCAGCGCACCGATGTACCAGGTTGCGAAGGGTTCGGTGCGATGCGTCGGCTGCAGCGAAGCACTCACCATCGTCGGAATCACGCTGCTGGCGACCACGGCGACCACGCCCCACCACAGCGGCATCCGGATCCCGCCCGAAGTCTCCATCAGCACGGTGGCCAGCATCACGATCAGGTAGAGCAGAATTGCTGCGACCATGACCAGCGGGGCCGTCGGCTGCACGATCCACCACACGGCACGAGCAGCGAAATAGACGGCGAATCCGACCGCGAGCGCGGTGGCGATGCTGCGCACAGAGCGATTCATGGGCGCTCCCATCCGAGCGTGACGGTGGTTCCCACCGAGCTTGAGACGATGGTCGCGGTGCCGGCGACACCCGCCATCCGCGCGATGATGGACCCTCGAATGCCGAGGCGGTCCTCGCCGATGTCATCCACATCGAAACCAGGCCCCGTGTCGGACACCGTCACTGAGAGCCCCCGCGCTCCGTAACCATTGACGATCAGATGCAGCCCGCGCCCCCGCGCGTGATCGACGGAGTTTCCGATGGCCTGACGTGCAGCCAGCACGACCGCTCGTGCGACCCGCCCCGGAATGGGACCGGCGGTCCCCTGCTCTTCGACGATCGCGTCGGCGCCGCGCTCGGACAGGGCCCGGCGCAGCTCGATGACGACCTGCGCGGTTCCGACCGGTTCGTCACTGCCTTCCTGGGCGACGCCGGCATCCGTGTTCGCGAGCCTCGTCAGCGCTTCTCTGGCCATCGAGACGGCGAGATCCCGACCCCGATCGGTGGCAGCGCGTTCGGCGGCGATGAGCGCGGCCAGCACGCTGTCGTGCATGAGCGCGGCGATCGCGACCCGCTCTTCTTCTGCCGCGGCAGCGGCCGCCGCCGCAGCGTATGAGGCCACGGCGCGGCCACGAGCATCATCGACGCCGGCTGCGACCGAGCGGAACATCCACCCGAGCGACAGTATGACGATGCCGAGGATGATCGTGAACGATACGTCGAACGCGGTCATCGTCCAGAACCGGCTCGTGAATTCGCCCTCGACCAGCCGCACATAGCCGTAGACCAGTGGCACCCCGAACGCCCAGACCAGCTGCAGCTTCATCGGAAAGGCGAGCATCGCCGCAGCGACCCCGACGTTGACCAGGAAGAAGATCCACGGCTGTCCGTCGCCGGCGCCAGCATCGATCACCAATGGCCACGCGGCAAGTGCGATCACGTAGACGATCGCAAACACCCCGGCCGAGACTCTGACCGCACGCCCCAGCACGCAGGCGGTGAGCATCGCGATCAGCGGCACGTAGACGATCGCGACGAGCGTCGTGTACCCGGGCGTCGCCCCCCGCGAAATACCCGCGGCGGCGGCAACCAGCGCTTGAACGCCGAGCAGAGCCGAACCGATCGCGACGACCGTGGCCAGGATGCGCTCCATCCGCTTACCGGTGAAACGCTCGAACTCCGTCTCGGCCGTGCCCGGTGAAGGGATGCGGCTCCACGCATCGCTGAGGGCGGTGTCAGCCGACACCCGTGAGCCCCTCGCCGGTGACGATGCCGTCTTCCATCGCGCGATGCAGCAGATCGATCTTGGTCCGCGCGGGGCGCCCGACCTCGACGTACTTCACACGCACCCGGTTGATGTTCTCCTTCGCCGTGGAGTATGCGACCCCGAGCCGCTCGGCGACGACCTTCAGCGGCAACCCGGTGGCGTACAGCCGGAGCACCTCGCGCTCACGGGCGGCCAGCTGCGCATCCGCGAACTCGCGGTCACCCTCAACAGCGCTCGCCCACTCGACATTGTTCAGTGCGTCGCCTCGGGCGACCGTGCTGATCGCGTCGAGGACGTCGTCCAGCGACGAAGATTTGCTCACGATACCGGCGGCACCGGCGGCCAGCGCCTCGCGCACAGCTGCCGGTCGATCGGCCACGCTGTGGATCACGACACTCGCCCCGTCCGAGACCAGCGCGGTCACGTTCTCGGTAACCGTCGTGCCATCGCCGAGAGTCAGATCGAGCACGACGACATCGGCCGATGCCGCGCGCGCGGACTTTCGCCATTCGAGATACGACCCGACCGTGCTGCCGGAGAAGACCACGGATTGCGCCCCGCCCCGCTCGCACGCAAGCTCGAGTCCGAGGCGGACGGACTCGTGATCATCGATGAGTGCGACCCTGCTCATGAGTCCAGCCTATCGATCTGCTGAGTATTCATCGGGTGAGCAGTGCGACGACCTCGAAATGATGCGAGTGCGGGAACAGGTCGAAGGCCTCCAGAGAACCGGTCTGCCAGCCGAGTGCACGGAAGGTGCCGAGATCACGAGCGAGCGCGACCGGATCGCAGGCGACATAGACGATCGCTTCGGGACTCAGCGCATGGATGCCCTCGACAACGGCGCGACCGGCACCGGCGCGCGGCGGATCGAGCACCACGGTGCCGATCTGCGCTCCGCCTGCCGCACCGGCGAGGTACTGATCGACCCGTGCCGTGACGGCGCTGACGCCGAAGTCTTCGAGATTTCGGGCAGCATGCTGGGTTGCCCGGCTGCTGGATTCCACGGTGACGATCTCCGTCGCGCCGAGATCGGCGAGCGAGGCGGAGAACAGACCGACACCGCCATACAGGTCAAGATGCGCCGAGCCGGCTTCAACGCGTCCGGTGAGGGCGCGCTTCACGGCGGAATCCAACGTGGCTGC
Source organism: Microbacterium wangyouchuni (assembly GCF_051546305.1). Classification (NCBI taxonomy): domain Bacteria; kingdom Bacillati; phylum Actinomycetota; class Actinomycetes; order Micrococcales; family Microbacteriaceae; genus Microbacterium; species Microbacterium wangyouchuni. The sequence continues at coordinate 199,659 of NZ_JBPTMA010000005.1, read as the reverse complement.
CGCTGCCGGATGCACCTGCCAGAAGCCATCGGCATCCACCTGGAATGTGCGCTCGCCGACCTTCTCCCGAATGACGGGAGCGACCGGCCGCTTGCCCTTCTGCGGGCGGCGAAGCACGTGCACGCTGCCATCGGCCGATTCGACGAGATCGATGCGCCCGGGCTTGGCGTTCTTGATCGACAGCGCTTCGGCGCGCACACGGCGCCGCGCCAGTGGGTAGGAGGAGACCGGAATGACCCGGTGACTGCGAGCGGCGTACGGACCGACCACACCGTCATCGTCGACGTGCAGCGAAATGCGCGTACGCCAGCCGGTGCCGTCGCCATCGTCTACCGGCGTCACGGCCGGTGCCTCAAGGCCGGGGCCGGCGAACTTGTCCAGCGCCTCCTGCAGCACCTGACGCTTCAGCGTGCGCTGGTGATCGAGATCAATATGGCCGAGATCGGCGCCGCCGGCGCGGTCGGCAGGGTCACGAGTCATGTCGGCCTCAGCCCACACGTGCGAACGTCGGTGCGGCGACGCGTCCAGCACCTCGACGGTCTCGCCGCGCCAGAACTTCCGCGTGTCGGCCGCCGATCCACCCGCCGGGTCAGTGATGCGCACGCGCACCCGCTCTCCCGGAATCGCATCGGAGACGAATACCACTCGACCCTCGTGACGGGCTATGAAAGTGCCACCGTGCGCAATGCCGGTGATATCGAGGTCGAGGTCGCGTGCAGAAGAGGGCATCCTACGAGGATACGGTGGTGAACATGCAGGTTTGCCTCGCTTCGACCTCCCCCGCCCGCCTCATGCTGCTGCGCCAGGCAGGCATCGAGCCGATCACCCGCTCTCCGAAGACGGACGAGGATGCCGTGGCCGCCGCTGCGGCGGCCGAACGCGGGCGCGATCTGGCGCCGGACGAGCTCGTGCTGCTGCTGGCTCGAGCGAAGGCTGCTGATGTTGCACACCGGCTCGCAGCCCAGGACGCTTCCTTCGACGGCCTGGTGATCGGCGGCGACTCGATGTTCGCCCTGGACGGGCGGGTCTACGGCAAGCCGTACACCGCGCAGGAGGCGACCCGGCGGTGGAAGCTGATGCGCGGCAGCACCGGCGTGCTGCACTCCGGACATTCGGTATTCCGGGTCCGGCCCGGCGCTGAGCCGCAGGAGGCGACCGCTGTCGCCGAGGCCGCCGTATCGTTCGCGGCCGACATCACTGACGAGGAGATCGCGGCATACGTCGCCACCGGAGAGCCGCTGCACGTCGCAGGCGCTTTCACCGTCGACAGCCTCGGCGGGGCGTTCATCACCCGTGTCGATGGGGACCCATCGACGGTCGTCGGCATGTCGCTATCGACGATCCGTCGGTTGTGCGCAGAACTCGGCATCACGTGGACGGATCTGTGGTCGTAGACATCGCGCTACGTTTTCGACAATTTCTTGTGGGGGGTCGTCAAAAGTATCGGGCGTGATCTCGCTAGGCTGACATTCATGCCCGCTATCGCCAAGGTCCTCATCGCTAACCGCGGCGAGATTGCCGTACGCATCATCCGCGCCGCTCGTGATTCCGGGATCTCCTCGGTAGCCATCTACGCAGACCAGGACCGAGACGCGATGCACTCGCGTCTGGCGGACGAGGCTTACGCCCTCGACGGGGAGACGAGCGCAGACACGTACCTGCAGGTCGACAAGATCCTCTCGATCGCCCGCCGTTCGGGAGCGGATGCTGTGCACCCGGGCTACGGGTTCCTCGCTGAGAACGCCGACTTCGCCCGCGCCGTCATCGGCGCCGGCATGATCTGGATCGGCCCGTCACCGGAAGCCATCGAGTCGCTCGGCGACAAGGTGACCGCACGTCACGTCGCCGAGAGGGTGGGCGCTCCCCTGGCCCCCGGAACCCCTGGCCCGGTCGAAACCGCAGACGAGGTCATCGCCTTCGCGAAAGAGTTCGGACTGCCGATCGCGATCAAAGCCGCTTATGGCGGAGGCGGACGCGGACTCAAGGTTGCCCGTGAACTGGACGAGATCGCCGAGCTGTTCGAGTCCGCGACCCGCGAGGCCGTTGCCGCGTTCGGACGCGGCGAATGCTTCGTGGAGAAGTATCTCGACAAGCCCCGCCACGTCGAGACCCAGTGCCTGGCGGATGCCGCGGGAAACGTCGTCGTCATCTCCACGCGCGATTGCTCACTGCAGCGCCGTCACCAGAAGCTGGTCGAAGAAGCACCCGCTCCCTTCCTCACCGATGAGCAGAACGAGCTGCTGTACTCGGCATCCAAGGCGATCCTCAAAGAGGTCGGCTACGTCGGCGCCGGCACCTGCGAATTCCTCATCGGCGCTGATGGCACGGTGTCGTTCCTCGAGGTGAACACCCGCCTGCAGGTCGAGCACCCGGTCTCCGAAGAGGTCACCGGCATCGACCTGGTACGCGAGCAGTTCCGCATCGCCGCTGGCGGCACAATCGACTACGACGATCCGACGCCGGTGGGCCACTCCTTCGAGTTCCGCATCAACGGCGAAGACCCCGGTCGCGGCTTCCTGCCGCAGCCGGGCCCGATCCACGTCTTCAAGACGTTCGGTGGCCCGGGCATCCGTCTGGACTCGGGCGTGACTGCGGGCGACGCTGTATCGGGCGCCTTCGACTCCCTGCTGGCGAAGATCATCGTCACCGGACGCACCCGCGATGAAGCGCTTGAGCGTGCGCGTCGTGCGCTCGATGAGTTCGAGGTCTCCGGACTCCCCACCGTGCTGCCGTTTCACCGCAAGGTCGTCCGCGACCCAGCATTCACCGCAGAAGGCGGCTCATTCGGCATCTACACCCGCTGGATCGAAACCGAGTTCGACAATGACATCCCGGCCTGGGACGGCGAGCTGGAAGCCCCAGCCGCAGCCCCGGCACGCCACACGGTCGTCGTCGAGGTCGCCGGAAAGCGGCTCGAGGTCAGCCTGCCCGAGCGCGTCACCGTCGCCGCCGGAACCGCAGGGCGCCCCGCTGCTGTGCCGCCGTCGCGCCGCAGCCACGCCACGTCTGTCTCAGCCGGGGCATCCGGAAACGCGGTCAAGTCGCCCATGCAGGCCACCATCGTGAAGATCGCCGTTGAAGAGGGCCAGGAGGTCGTCAAGGGCGACCTGGTCGTCGTGCTCGAAGCGATGAAGATGGAGCAGCCGCTGCAGGCGCACAAGGACGGCGTCATCGCCAACATCAATGCGACCGCCGGCGCCACCGTCTCGGCCGGGCACCAGCTGCTCACAATCGACTGACCCCGAGGCGAGCGCCTCGCCTCGCCTCGCCTCGCCTCGCCTCGCCTCGCCTCGAGGCGATCGTCTCACCTCGAGGCGAGCGAAACGCGCCTAGCTGATATTGACGAGGTGCATCGCGCGCGAAGCATCCGTGATGCTCGAGGACAGCGACGGGTACGCGGCGAAAACGCGCGAAACCTGATCGACCGTCAAACGACGCTCCACAGCCACTGCGATCGGGTAGATCAGCTCCGAGGCCTTCGGCGCCACGATCACTCCGCCGATGACGGTGCCCGAGCCCTTGCGCGCGATGATCTTGACGAAGCCGTCCTTGATCCCCATCATCTTCGCGCGCGGGTTGGCAGCCAGCGGCAGCTTGTAGACGAGGCCGTCGGCCGCGCCATTCTCGACATCTTTCTCGCCGTACCCGACCGTTGCGATCTCGGGGGCGGTGAAGATGTTCGAGGTGACCTTGATCTTGTCGAGCGGGATGACGATGTCACCGAGCGCATGGAACACCGCGGTGCGCCCCTGCATCGATGCGACAGATGCCAGCGGCATGAAGTTCGTGCAGTCGCCGACCGCGTAGACGTTCGGCACCGAAGCGCGCGCGACCCGGTTCACCCGGACATGCCCAGACTCGGTGAGCTCGATGCCGGACTCCTCCAGGCCGATGCCTGCGGTGTTCGGCACCGACCCGACGGCCATCAGACAGTGACTGCCCTCAACCGTGCGTCCGTCGGAAAGAGTGACAAGCACACCGTTCTCGGTGCGCTCGACGCTGTCGGCTCGCGACTTGGAGAGCACCGTCATGCCGCCGCGTTTGAAGACCTTCTCGAGCACGTGCGCGGCATCCGGGTCTTCGCCGGGGAGAACCTGATCGCGGCTCGAAACGAGGGTGACCTGTGCACCGAGGTTCATATATGCCGAGGCGAACTCCGCACCGGTGACACCCGAACCGACCACGATCAGATGCTCCGGGAGCGCCTTCATGTCGTACAGCTGCGTCCAGGTGAGGATGCGCTCACCGTCGGGCTTGGCACTATCGAGCTCACGCGGCGATGCACCGACGGAGACGATGATGGTGTCGGCCTCGACACGATCGAAGTCCGTGCCGCCGGGCCCCGTCGACACGGTGATCGCGTTCGGCCCCTCGAGACGGCCGTGGCCGGAGAGGATCCGCACCCCGGATTCAAGCAGCGTGTTGCGCATGTCTTCGGACTGCTGTCCGGCGAGCGCCAACAGACGCTTGTTGACGGCGGCGAGGTTGATCGCGATCTCGGGCTTCAACGGCTTGCCGTTCCCGCCCTTGGCATAGAACTGCACTCCGAGGTCGCTGGCCTCCGCGATCGCCACGGCGGCATCCGCGGTGGCGATGAGGCTCTTCGAAGGCACCACGTCGGTGAGGACGGCAGATCCGCCCACTCCCACGCGTTCGATGAGGGTGACCTCGGCGCCGAGTTGGGCAGCAGCGAGTGCCGCTTCATAACCGCCGGGGCCGCCGCCGAGAACGGCAACGCGCTGAGTGCGCTCGAAAGGAGTGGAAGACATGCCCTCTATTCTTCCCCACTCCTCCCCCTCTTGCCGTCACCTTGCTTAGAGTGGATCCATGACCGACATTCACGACAATCCTCTCGACGCTCCGAACGCTGATCCGTTCGAGGTCGCAGCCCGCGCCGCCGCTGACATCGCACGGCTGAGCGGCATCGAGAAGCACGACATCGCCCTCACCCTCGGCAGCGGTTGGGGAAAAGCCGCCGAGCTCATCGGCGAGACCGTCGCCACCATCGCCGCCACCGACGTCGCCGGCTTCTCGAAGCCTGCTTTGGAGGGCCACGTCGGCACTCTGCGCAGCGTCCGCACCCCGAACGGCAAGCACGTTCTCGTGATCGGCGCACGCACCCACTACTACGAGGGCCACGGCGTTCGCCGCGTCGTCCACAGCGTCCGCACCGCCGCGGCCGCGGGGGCCAAGATCATGGTGCTCACTAACGGCGCCGGCGGCATCCGTGAGACGTGGAAGCCGGGCCAGCCCGTTCTCATCAGTGACCACATCAACCTCACCGCCGATTCGCCGCTCGAGGGTGCGAACTTCGTCGACCTCACCGACCTGTATTCGTCGCGTCTTCGCGAGATCGCCCACACGGTCGACTCTTCGCTCGATGAAGGCGTCTACACGCAGTTCCGCGGACCCCACTACGAAACTCCGGCCGAGGTGCAGATGGCGAAGGCCATCGGCGGCGACATCGTCGGCATGTCGACGGCGCTGGAGGCGATCGCCGCTCGCGAAGCAGGCATGGAGGTGCTCGGCTTCTCGCTGATCACGAACCTCGCCGCCGGCATCCAGAAGACACCGCTGAGCCATACCGAAGTGATCGAGGCCGGCAAGGAAGCGGAACCGGTGATCTCGGATCTGCTGGCACGTGTGGTGGCGGCGCTGTGAGCGAGTACACCGAGACCGCCGAGCACATCACCGAACGACTGTCCCAGGCGCGCGCCTGGTTGCGCCAGGACCCGGATGCGGAAACCCGCGACGAGCTGGCCGGAATCATCACCCGGGCCGCTGCCGGAGACGTCACGGCCGTCGCCGATCTCGACGACCGTTTCGGAACCCGCCTCGCCTTCGGCACCGCCGGCTTGCGCGGTGCCCTGGGCGCCGGCAGCAATCGGATGAACCGCGTGCTGATCGCGCAGGCTGCCAGCGGCTTCGCCTCGTATCTGCTCGCACGCGCAGGCGGCAGCACCCCCACCGTCGTGATCGGTTATGACGGCCGCCGCAACTCGCGCCGGTTCGCGCTGGATTCTGCTGAACTGTTCGCCGGCGCCGGGCTGCGCACGATTCTGCTGCCGCGTCTGCTACCCACCCCCGTGCTCGCCTTCGCGGTGCGGCACCTCGGTGCAGATGCCGGTGTCATGGTGACGGCCAGCCACAACCCGCCGGCCGACAACGGATACAAGGTGTACCTCGGCGGCGCGGACGACGGGGCACAGATCGTGTCACCCGCTGACGCTGAGATCGCAGCTCACATCCAACGCGTGGCGGACGCCGGAAGCATCACGACGCTGCCGCGCTCGGCCACGTACGAAGTCGCCGGTGAAGATCTGGTTCAGGCGTACATCACCGCCACTGCCGCCGTCGCCCCGGCGCCGGCAGCCGCACAGGAGCTGACCTGGGTGTACACCGCGATGCACGGTGTTGGTTGGGAGACGTTCTCGAAGATCATCCGTGAGGCCGGCTATTCGCACCCGAAGACTGTCGGCGAGCAGCTTCGCCCCGACCCGACCTTCCGTACGGTCGCGTTCCCGAACCCGGAAGAGCCCGGCGCCATGGATCTCGCGTTCGCCGCGGCTCGGCGCACCCGCGCCGACTTCATCATCGCCAACGATCCCGATGCGGATCGCCTGGGAGTTGCGATCCCGGACCCCGACGTCGCCGGCGGCTGGCGTCGCCTCAGCGGCAATGAGATCGGTCTGCTGCTCGGTGCCAGAGCCGCCCGCGCGGCGGAGGGCCAGGCCGGCGCATCCCTGGCATGCTCACTGGTCTCCTCTCCCGGTCTCGGCGTGATCGCCGCGCACCATGGGCTGGACTTCCACGAAACGCTGACCGGCTTCAAGTGGATCTCCCGCGCACCCGGGGCTGTGTTCGGGTTTGAAGAAGCGCTGGGATACCTGGTGAACCCGGAGACGGTACGCGACAAGGACGGCATTTCTGCCGCGATCGCTGTGCTCGGGCTCGCCGCCGAGGCGCACGAGCGCGGCGAGACGATCGGCTCCCTGCTGGCTGACCTCGGTGAGACCTACGGCCACTTCGCCAGCGGCCAGGTGGCGGTGCGCGTCGAGGACCTGTCGATCATCAGCAAGGTCATGCTTTCGCTGCGCACGCTGCCGCCCACGCGCATCGGCAGCACGGTGATCGACTCTGCCGAGGACCTCATGCAGGCAGCCTCCGGCGAGCCTTCCGGTGATGTGCTCCGATACCGGCTCGCCGACGGTTCGCGGGTGATCGTTCGCCCCAGTGGCACCGAACCCAAGCTCAAGGTCTACCTGGATGCTCAGGCGCCCTCGGCAGCGGAGGCGAAAGCCATCGTCGCCGAACTGGAATCCGGCGCGCAGGCACTGTTGGAGGAGCGCTCCTGACACTGGTCCTCGTCGGCAGGACCGTCACGGCCTGAGCACAGCTACCATCGCTGGAAGAGCCAGGTAACACTCGAACAGGAGGCATCCGATGCGGATGAGACAGGTGGTGATCAACTCCGACAACGGCCTGCATGCGCGGCCTGTCGCGGAGTTGGCCCGTCTCGCTCTGGCGTATTCGGAACCGGTGACCCTGACCACGTCTGCGGGCGTCGTGGTCGACGTCTCAAGCGTCCTGGCCGTGATGGACCTGGCACTGGATGATGGCGAGCTGATCACGCTGCGCACCGCCCGGGCACCTGCTGCGGATGCGGTGCTCGACGCGATGGCGGCTGTGCTGGATCCGCAGGCCTGAACTGGGTCGGTGCGAATCAGCCGTCGATGACAGCGACCAGCTCGTCGAGCAGCCCTTCGAAGGTCGTACCGCGCCGCACGATCCGTTGCACGCTATCGCGCTCGCTGAACACCTCGACCAGCTGTTCGAACACCGTCTGGAACGCCGTGCGATCGCTCTCGCTGAAGGCGGCCAGCGCGACGACCTGCACGCGCCCCTCGCCCCAGGCGACAGAACCGTCCGCCACGCCAATCGCGATGGCGGTGCGCTGAGCGGTCATCTGCAGGGCGTGCGGCACCGCCAGCGCATCTGTGAACGCGGTCGACGACATCCGCTCACGCACGATCGTGTTCTCAACGTAGTCATCACCGATGAGGCCGGCATCCACCAGCAGTCCGCCGAGCCGGCGGATGACGGCTTCCTCACCCTCATCGGGCAGTGGGTGCACATAGGCGCCAGCGGAGAAGTATCGCGAGAGCTCCTCCCGCAGGTGCGTGAGTCGTCGCCCGCGCCTGATGCGCGCGGCAGTCTGCGAGACCCGCTCGACATCGGCGTCGGTGAGGAACGGCTGAATCCGCACGAAGCGGTCGCCGCTGGCTCCGGGGTCAATCGTGGTGAGAACGAGATCGGTGTCGATGCTCGCCCAGTCCGGGTCGACGGTGGTCACGACGCTCATGACCTCGACCGAGGAGCCCAGCGAGCGATCGACGCTAGAGCGCAGCAACTCGTGCAGTTCGTAATAGCCCGGGCACACGATTGTGGCTGTGAGGATCGTCTCGGCCTTGCGGCTTCGCTCGAGCCGACCGCCGATGTGCATAGCGATGTAAGCGATCTCGTCGTCGTGAATGGGCGCGCCCAGTCGGTCGTGCAGCCCGCTGGCGATAGAGACGGCGACCTCGAAGATCATCGGATATGACGACTTCAGAGAACGCGTCAGCGGATTGCGCGTCCAGGCCTGCTCCTCGGCGCGGCGCAGGAGATTCTGCACGTGCAGCGCGAGACGCAGGATGAAAGCCTCGTCGACAAGATCGACCTGGTAGTCCGCCGCCGCCTGCACGATCTCGGCGCGCACGGCGGCTTCAACGGCCGGGTCGACCCCGCTGCGCACCGCATCGGATGCCGTGCCCTGCCCCGGCGCGATGGCCCGGGTCAGCACCAGCGTCGCCAGATGGGCGCTGTCGCCGTCACCGAGGGCCACACCGAAGTGCTCGCCCGCGAGCCGGCTGATGACGCCGCCGAGCTTGGGAATCTCTTCCCACGTGCCGGCAAGCGGTGTCTCCAATGCGCGCCCGGCAGAGACGCGATCGGCGGCGATCGCGATGTGCAGGAGCACATCCGAGATCGCCAGTTCGTTGACGAAGTAGCCGAGCTCACCGAGCTCGCGCACCAGTGCCGTCTTGAACGGAGCCACGGCGTGGGCGGCGACCGTCGTGCCGGTCAGTGCGCGACGAATGCTCTCCGGATGGAACGACCCGGTATCCATCTCGTCGTGCGCCAGCCTGCTCAATAGCCGCCGTTGGGCGACTTCAGTTCCGCGCAGACGAACGACTTCGCGGTCGCGCTCCAGCCGGAGCTCGCCGGTTCCCAGCAGGCCCCGCACGCGGGTGAGGTCGGACTCCACCGTCGCCTCGCTCACATGCATCCGCTCAGCGGTCTGATAGATGTCGATGCCGTCAGCCGCGTCCAACAGCATCCGCACCAGTGCGTGCAGGCGGTCGCGTGGCGCTGATTCTCCGGCGACGCGAATGCGCAGTGCGTCGTGCGCACCGATGCCGGCGCGGTACCCGGCGGGCCCGGATTCGACTGCGTCGGCGGCAGGAGTACGCGCGTTGAGGGATGCGACATAGGAGCGGATGCTGCGCGGCGTGACCCCGAGCACATCGGCGAGGCTGGCTGCCGTCGCCCAGTCGTCCTGACGCAGCAATGCCTGCAGGAGCTGGTCCTGACGCTGGCGCGACATCGTCCTCCTCCGCTGAGTGCGTTGGTTTCCCATGATGCCAGTCCGGGGAGCATCCGGGGGCGACGCCCGGTGTTCCGCAGGGGCGGAAAGGAACCTGGTGGCATCCCTCACAGGAATTTCCCAGAATGGAGAACAGGAAGAGGTGGCATCAATGAGGATTCTGGTGGTGTGCGGCGCGGGCGCATCGAGCACGTTCGTCGCACAGCGACTCCGACGAGCGGCATCCGACGCAGGCTTCGACTGGGACACGTCCGCCGGGACGGAAAGCACCGTCGCCACAGCCTTCGCCGATCTCGTCCTCATCGGCCCGCACCTCTCCGGACGCCTCGATGCAATCGGTGCCGCAGCCAGCGGAACCGTCGCCGTACTTCCGGCTGATGTGTTCGCCGATCGTGACGGCTCCCGTACTCTCGCGATCGCTCAGACCGCGATCTCCGCCTCCTCATCCGCTGCGAAAGGAACATCATGACTGCTGTCTCACGAACCGTCCGAATCGGCTCATCCCACGGCTTGCACGCCCGCCCGGCGAAGATCTTCGCCCAGGCAGCTAAAGAGTCCGGCATCCCGGTGACCATCGCCAAGGATTCCGGCAAACCGGTCAACGCCGCCAGCATCCTCGGCATCATCGCCCTCGCCCTCGAGTACGGCGACTATGTGACGCTGTCGGCTGAGGGAGACGGAGCGGACGGTGTGCTCGACGCGCTGACCGAGCTGATCACCACCGATCACGATCAGGAGTCAGCGGGATGACTGAGCTCAGAGGAGTCGGCATCGGCTCAGGCGTCGCTCAAGGGCCGGTCGTCCGCATGGCTGAGGCGTTGCCAGACCCGGAGAGCACTCCCAGCGCTCTCGGCGTGGAAGCGGAGCGCACGCGTGCGCGTGAAGCGGTCGCGGCGGTTGCCGCAGAGCTGCAGAAGCGCGCTGACGCCGCCGGCGGATCCGCTCAGGAAGTGCTCGAAGCCCAGGCAATGATCGCCGAAGATCCGACGCTGCAAGACGAGGTCGACACGCGAATCGACGACGGCAGCACCGCCGAGTGGGCCGTGCACGACGCCTTCGCCGGATTCCGCGCGACGTTGGAAGCCGTCGGAGGCTATCTCGGCGAGCGCGCCGCAGACCTCGACGACATCGCCCAGCGCGTGCTCGCCGAACTGCGCGGCGTCGCCGCTCCCGGTGTGCCCGATCCCGGGCATCCCTTCGTGCTCGTCGCACGCGATCTCGCCCCTGCCGACACAGCCCTACTGAACCTCGACCAGGTGCTCGCCCTCGTCACCAGCGACGGCGGCCCGACCTCCCACACCGCGATCCTCGCTCGGGAGAAGGGCATCGTCGCGATCGTGGGGGCGGCGGATGCTCCGTCGCTGCAGAACGGGACGATGGTGATCGTCGATGCCGGTGCGAACACCGTCACCACCGACCCCAGCGTCGAACAGCTCGGACGCGCAGCGCAGCGGGCAGCCGCACGCAACGCCGCCGAGAGCGCACCGCCGACACCGGGCGCACTCGCCGATGGCACGGCGATCGCTCTGCTGGCGAACCTGGGAAAGCCGGCTGACGCCGAAGACGCGGTGGCCCGTGGCGCTGAGGGCGTCGGACTGTTCCGCACCGAGTTCCTCTTCCTCTCCTCCGCGCAGGCGCCGACCGTCGCCGAACAGCGCCAGTCCTACCAGGAGTTACTGGCCGCATTCAGCGGCAAGAAGGTCGTGGTGCGGATGCTGGATGCCGGCGCCGACAAGCCCCTGGCCTTCCTCAACGACGCCCATGAGGAGAACCCGGCGCTGGGGCTTCGCGGGTTGCGCTCCCTGCGCGCCAGCGAAGACATCCTGCGCGAACAGCTCACCGCGCTCGCCGAGGCGGATGCGGCTACCGATGCTGATCTGTGGGTGATGGCGCCGATGGTGACCACCGTCGAGGAGACGGAGTACTTCACCTCTCTCGCCCGTGAGTACGGTATCAAGACGGCCGGGGTCATGGTCGAGGTTCCCGCCAGCGCGCTGCTCGCCGACCGGGTGCTCGCGCACGCGGATTTCGCTTCGATCGGGACGAACGACCTCACCCAGTACACGATGGCCGCTGACCGCATGCTCGGTTCGGTCGCAGGCTTCCAGGATCCCTGGCATCCGGCCGTGCTGCGTCTGGTCGGTGAGGTCGGCGCCGCCGGCGTCCGCACCGGAAAGCCGGTCGGAATCTGCGGTGAAGCCGCCGCCGACCCGCTGCTGGCCGTCGTGCTGGTGGGCCTGGGCGCCACCAGTTTGTCGATGGCACCCGCCGCGCTCGCAGATGTTCGACTCGCGCTCTCAGAGCGCACCCTCGATGAGGCCAAGCGCCTTGCCGAAGTGGCACTGGCGGCGGATGACGCCACCGGTGCACGCAATGCCGTGGCAGATGCTGCCGCGGTCCTCCCTTCACACCAGAAAGAGACGACATCATGACGACGACGTCAACAGAGGCGCCGAAGAAGGGCGGCCTCAGAGTACGCGTGCAGAAGTTCGGCACGTTCCTGTCCGGCATGGTGATGCCGAACATCGCAGCATTCATCGCCTGGGGCTTCATCACCGCGCTATTCATCCCCGACGGCTGGCTCGGCAGCAACAGCCCGGTCGAGTCCTGGCAGTGGGCCGACTCCGCCATTCTCGGTGGCGGCACGATCGGCGATGTCAACTACCCCGGCCTCGTCGGCCCGATCATCACGTACCTGTTGCCGCTGCTGATCGCGTTCACGGGCGGCCGGATGGTGCACGGGCACCGCGGTGGTGTCGTGGGCGCCGTCGCGGCGATGGGCGTCATCAGCGGTGCCGATGGCACCGTGATGTTCCTCGGTGCCATGATCGTCGGCCCGCTGACCGCGCTCGTACTGAAGTGGGTTGAGAAGCCGTGGGAAGGCAAAGTCAAGCCCGGCTTCGAGATGCTCGTCGATAACTTCTCGGCTGGCTTCGTGGCCTTCTTCATGGCACTGGGATCGTTCTTCTGGCTCGCGCCCGTCATGCGCTGGATCACCGACATCCTCGGTAGCGCTGTGGGCTGGCTCGTGGAGACCGGACTGCTGCCGCTGGCGAGCATCATCGTCGAGCCCGCCAAGGTGCTGTTCCTGAACAACGCCATCAACCACGGTGTGTTCACTCCGCTCGGAACCGAGCAGGTTCAGGAGACCGGACGCAGCCTGTTGTTCCTCATCGAGGCCAACCCCGGGCCCGGCGCGGGCATGCTGCTCGCGCTGACCGTGTTCGGTGTGGGCGTCGCCCGGGCGACAGCGCCTGGCGCGTTCATCATCCAGTTCCTCGGCGGTATCCACGAGGTGTACTTCCCGTACGTGCTCGCAAAGCCCATGCTGATCCTCGGTCTGATCGCCGGTGGTATGACCGGCGTGGCCACCAACATGATTTTCCAGGCGGGTCTCGTCGCTCCGGCGGCCCCGGGATCGATCTTCGCGGTGCTCATCCAGACTGCCCCGGGCAGCCACCTCGGTGTGATCTGCTCGGTGGTGTTCTCCGCAGCGGTAACGTTTGCCATCTGTGCGCCGATCCTGCTCGCCTCCCGCAAGCGCGACATCGCAGCCGAAGCCGCCAGCGGCGACCCGCTGGCCGCAGCGATCGCGAAGACCGAGGCGAACAAGGGCAAGTCCTCCAGCACACTGTCCGGCATGGCCGCAGCAGCATCCGCGACCACGGCATCGGCCACCGCCGTCGCCACCGCTCCGATCCGCAACATCGTGTTCGCCTGCGACGCGGGAATGGGCTCGTCCGCCATGGGCGCAAGTGTGCTCCGCAACAAGCTGAAGAAGGCCGGAGTCGAAGGCGTCACCGTCGTCAACCAGGCCATCGCGAACCTCGACGGCACAGCCGACCTGGTGATCACCCAGCAGCAGCTGACCGATCGCGCGAAGGGGCAGTCCCCGAACTCGCTGCATGTTTCCGTCGACAACTTCATGAATGCCCCGCAGTATGAAGAGGTCGTCGAGATGGTGCGCGAGCAGAAGGAATCCGACGAGTAATCGATCTGGTGGGGGCGGATGCGAGCTGCATCCGCCCCCACCTCACAATGAAGGAGAAATCATGGGCATTCTGACAATCGGCCAGGTTCGTATCCACGCCGGATCCGCCACCCAGGATGACGCGCTGCAGGAGGCGACCGATATCCTCGTCGCGGCTGGCGCCGTCACTCCCGCTTACGTCGATGCGATGCGTCTGCGCGAAGAGACGGTGTCGACCTTCATGGGCAATGGCCTGGCCATCCCGCACGGCACCAACGAGACCAAGTCCGCGATCCTCGATTCTGGACTGTCCGTCGTCCGTTACGACGGCGGCGTGGACTGGGCCGGCGACCAAGCCACCTTCGTGATCGGCATCGCCGGTCGAGGCGACGAGCACCTCGAGATTCTCTCCCAGATCGCGATCCTGTTCTCCGAAGAGGACGACGTCGCGAAACTCAACGCCGCACAGACTCCCGATGAGCTGTTCGCCCTGCTCTCTGCTGTCAATGAATCATGAGCGGTGAACGCGGGATGAAAGCCGTTCACTTCGGCGCCGGCAACATCGGACGCGGGTTCGTCGGTCTGCTGCTGCACGAGGGCGGCTACGAACTCGTCTTCTCCGATGTCGCTGACGCCCTGGTGGATGCCATCAACGCCGCCGACTCGTACACCGTCCACGAGGCGGGCCCCGGCGGCGTCGATCACGTCGTCACCGGCTTTCGCGCGGTGAACAGCAAGACCGATCCGGATGCCGTGGCAGATGAGGTCGCGACCGCAGACGTAGTCACCTGCGCTGTCGGGCCGACCGTGCTGCGCTTCATCGCACCGGCCATCGTTGCAGGACTCAGCCGCCGCTCCGCCGATCGCGCGCCGGTGAAGGTCATGGCCTGCGAGAACGCCATCGGTGCAACCGATCAGCTGCGTGTCGAGATCGAGAAGGCTGCGGGCGTTGACGCGGTCGAGATCCTCGGCCGCGCAGTCTTCGCGAACACCGCGGTCGATCGGATCGTGCCCGCACAGCCGGAAGGCGGCGGCGTCAACGTCACCGTGGAGCCGTACTTCGAATGGGCGATCGAGGCGGGCCCCTTCAACGGTGACCTGCCGAACATTCCCGGCGCACATTTCGTGGACGACCTCGGCCCATACATCGAGCGCAAGCTCTTCACGGTGAACACCGGACATGCGGCGACGGCATACTTCGGCGCGCTGGCAGGGATCGAGCGGATCTCGGACGCCCTCGCCGATCCGAGCATCGCCGCCCGCGTCAGCGCTGCACTGGAGGAGACCTCAGCGATGCTCACCGCCGTGCACGGCCTGGATCCGGCTGAGCTCGCGGAGTACCGCGCCACGATCCTGGATCGGTTCCGCAACCCCGCTCTCGTTGACACCGTGGCGCGCGTGGGGCGCCAGCCCTTGCGTAAGCTCTCCCGCCATGAACGCTTCATCGGCCCGGCTGTCCAGGCCGCTGAACGCGACCTGTCGACGCGGGCACTCGTGGATGCTGTCGCCGCCGCCGTCGCATTCGACGACCTTGCCGATGAGCAATCCGTTGAGCTGAAGCGGATGCTGCTCTCCGAGGACGCCGATGTACTCACCTCGACCGTCACCGGGCTCGAGCCGGAGCATCCGCTCTTCGCCGCCGTGCACGAGGTGTTCGTCGCGCGGCAGCGCGACTTGCGTATGGACTGAACTCCGCGGCTACGATCAAGGGGTATCCGCTCTACCCGAAGGGGCGGATCGTGCACACCGTCGTGCGGGGAGAAGAATGAGCAGTTTTGCCATCATCGGTGCCGGCCCCTCGGGCCTGGCCGCAGCCCGAGCGCTGCAGAAACGTGGCATCAAGGTCGACGGCTACGAGTCCTCGCACCGGGTGGGCGGGCTCTGGGACATCGACAATCCGCGCAGCACGATGTATGCCTCGGCGCACCTGATCTCATCACGAACGACCACCGAGTTCGCCGAGTTCCCGATGCGCAGCAGGGTCGACTATCCCGATCACCGGGTGCTGCGGCAGTACTTCCAGGATTACGCCGATCACTTTGGCCTCGCCGCCCTGTTCCGCTTCGACACCCGGGTGATGCGCCTTCAGCCGCGTGACGGTGGTTGGGATCTCACCTCGACCGGGCCCGACGGCGAGAGCACCCGCTGGTACGCGGGCGTCATCCTCGCCAATGGCACGCTCGCCGAGCCGAGTGTGCCGACGTTTCGCGGGTCGTTCTCCGGTCAGATCATGCACACCAGCGCATACAAGAACGCCAGCGAACTCGATGGCAAGCGGGTGCTGATCATCGGTGCGGGAAACTCCGGATGCGATATCGCCGTCGACGCCGTTCACCATGCGACATCGGTGGATATGAGCGTGCGGCGCGGGTATTACTTCGTGCCGCGCTACCTATTCGGTCGCCCCTCCGACACGCTCAACCAGGGCCGCCCGCTGCCCGCCCGGATCAAGCAGGCTATCGACACCCGTGTACTGAAAGCGTTCACCGGGGATCCGGTGCGATTCGGGTTCCCGAAGCCGAACTACCGCCTCTACGAATCGCACCCGATCGTGAACACGATGGTGCTGAATCATCTGGGGCAGGGCGATCTGCGCATCCGCGCCGACATCGACCGGTTCGACGGCAACACGGTGCACTTCGCCGACGGCACGAGCGGTGACTACGACCTCGTGCTCCTCGCGACCGGCTACTCGCTGAATTATCCGTTCGTCGATCGTGAGCACCTCTCCTGGCACGGCGCGGCTCCTCGGCTGTTCTTGAACATGTTCCCGGCCTCGTTCAACGGGCTGTACATGATGGGGATGATCGAGGCATCCGGCATCGGCTGGCAGGGCCGGTTCGAGCAGGCTGAGCTGCTTGCCGCGTTCCTCGCCGCGGCCGAGCGCGACCCCGCCCGCGCGGAGCGCTTCCGCGCTCGGGTCACCGGTGAGCCCTGGCCGGACGTCACCGGCGGCTATCACTACCTCGGTCTTGACCGCATGGCGTACTACGTGAACAACTATGCGTACCGCGCGGCCGTGCGTGCCGAGCGCACCGCGATGGATGCCGCGTGAACGTCGACGATGTCACCCTGAGTTTCACTCCCGGGTCCCTCACGATCTTGAACGTCGTGCTGGGTCTGATCATGCTCGGCATCGCTCTGGACACCGCCCCGAGCGACTTCCGGGTCGTGGCCAAGCATCCGAAGCCGTTCATCATCGCGATCCTCGCGCAACTGCTGCTGTTACCCCTCGTCACCTTCGCTCTGACGCTGGTGCTGCCGGTGACAGCATCCATGGCGATGGGGATGATCCTGGTGGCATGCTGCCCACCGGGAAACATCTCGCAGGTGCTCACGCACCGCTCCGGCGGCAACGTGGCACTATCGGTGTCGATGACCGCCGTCGGCAACCTGCTCTACATCATCGCGATGCCGCTGAGCATCGCCTTCTGGGGTTCGCTGCACCCCACCGCAAGCACCGTGCTGAAGCAGGTGGCGCTGGAACCGATGAAGATGCTGCTGGAGATCGTACTCATCATCGGTGTGCCCTTCGCCGTCGGGCTTCTGGTGCGCGCGAAGCTGCCTGTCGTTGCCGCGAAGGCGCACCCGTTCGTGAAGTGGTTCAGCCTGATCGCTCTGGTCGGCTTCATCGTCGTGGCTCTCGTGGGCAACTGGTCGGTCTTCATCCAGGTGCTCGGGGTCATCCTGCTCGTGGTGACGGTGCACGATGCGGTCGCGCTCGCTCTCGGATACGGCACAGCCGTCGCCGGAGGCCTGGGCACCCGCGAACGCAAAGCGATCACCTTCGAGGTCGGCATCCGCAATGCCGGGCTCGGCCTGGGACTCGTGTTCGCGTTCTTCGATGGTCTCGGCGGCATGGCGATCGTTGCCGGGTGGTGGGGCATCTGGGACATCATCGCGGGACTCGTGGTCGCCAGCCTCTGGGCACGTCATACGCGCAAGCGCACCGGATCGGCGTCCGGTGACGCGAGCGCCCGCCGCACGGCGGACGGTACATGAGGCGCGTTCTCATCACCGGCGGGAGCGGTTTTCTCGGCACGCATGTCGCCTCGATGCTCGCGGTGCGTGAGGATGTGGAAATCGTGGTCGCGGCGGATCTGCGCGCCAGCGCTGCACAACGTGGCCACGCGCATGCCGACGTCACTCACGTCGTGCTGGATGTGACGGATGCCGCGAGCATCGCTCCCGTGCTGCGGGAACACCGCATCGACACCGTGGTGCACCTCGCCGCCATCGTCAACCCCGGCGCTGATGTCGATCTCGAGTACCGCGTCGATGTGACCGGTTCCGCAAATGTGCTGGCGGCATGCGTGGAGGCGGATGTGTCGCGCATTGTGGTGTCCAGTTCCGGGGCCGCCTACGGCTATCACCCTGACACCCCGGAGTGGATCAACGAGTCCCAGCCGCTGCGCGGCAATGACGCTTTTCCCTATTCGAAGCACAAGCGGATGGTCGAGGAGATGCTCGCGGAGTACCGCGACACGCATCCGGACTTGGAACAGGTGATATTCCGCATCGGCACGATCCTCGGTCCCGACGTGCACAACCAGATCACGGCGCTCTGGGATGGGCGGCGGATCCTGCGCATTGCCGGTTCCGATTCCCCCTTCGTTTTCATCTGGGTCGATGATGTCGCCGCGGCGATGGTGCGTGCCGCAACCGACGGCCCGGCCGGGATCTACAACGTGGCAGGCGACGGACGCCTCACCGTGTCGGAGATCTCAGCACGGCTGGGTAAACCGCTGCTGACGATCCCGGCGTGGGTGCTGGTCGCTGCGCTCGGGATCGGACGGATGCTGCGGCTGACACCCCACGGCCCGGAGAAGGTGCCGTTTCTGCGTTACCGCCCGGTTCTGGCGAATGACCGGCTGAAGGCTGATTTCGGATTCACACCGACCCGAACCAGTCGCGAAGCGTTCGAGGAGTATCTGGCGACGCATCCGCACGTCGTCGCTTCCCGGACCTGACCGCCCGTCCGAGCGGAGCAGCCCAGATACTCTGGACGTTGTGCACGAGAAGCGACGCCGCCGGATCATGGCCAGAGTTGGATGGGGCATCCTCATCCTCATTGTTCTGCTGCTCGGCGGCGTGCTCGCATGGACTCAGATCGGCGTGATGGCAGCGGAGAAGACCCCGCTCACGAGCGCGCTGGACAACCCACACATCACGATCGAGGATGCCCCGGAGGGCATCGTGCTCTCCCCCACAGACGGCGATTCCGAGATCGGGCTGGTGCTCATTCCCGGGGCCAAGGTTGATCCGTGGGCGTACGTCGCCATCCTGCAGGGTGTGGCTGAAGAGGGCACCACGGTCGTGATCACCCGGCCCTGGCTGAATCTGGCGTTCTTCGATCTTCGCGGACTGGATGCCTTCACCTCCGCTGCGCCGGAGATCGATTCCTGGGGCGTCGGCGGACACTCTCTGGGCGGCGTGCGCGCTTGCCAGCTGGCGGCGGATGCCGAAGCTCTCGTGCTGTTCGGATCGTATTGTGCCACCGACCTCTCGGCCACAGATCTCGACGTGCTGAGCCTCGCCGGCAGCGAGGACGGGCTATCGACGCCCGCCAAGATCGCGGATGCGCGGCATCTGCTCCCAGAAAGTGCTGAGCTGATCGAGATTGATGGCGCATCCCACGCGTCCTTCGGTGACTACGGGTCGCAGGCAGGTGACGGCACCCCGACGATCTCTGAAGACGAGATGCACGCGATCGTCACCGACCTGGTCAGCTCATTCCTGAACTGATCACCCGATGCGTGAGATCAGCGAGTCCAACCCCATCCCGTAGTCGATCCGCACCACCGGCAGGGCGTATTTATCGGTGCCGATGACGACCTTCCCCGGTTCAATGGTGCGCGCCATCTCGTAACCAGCATCTGCGACGCCCTGCTTCGCGGTGTCGTTGAAGTGCCCATAGGGATAGGCGATCACCTCTCGCGCGCCGAGGATGTCTCCCGAGGTGTTGAGATCGGCGGCGATCTCCGCGGCCGTCCAATTCACCATCAGGCCATCGCCGTTGGCGCCAGCCTGGTGCATGTCGTGCGTGTGCGAGCGGCGCAGCACATACGGCGACGGCGCCGGGTCGGAGCGGTAGGCGGTCACCATGAACGACGTGGCGAGAACCTGCTGCTGCGCCACGATTGGTACAGCCAGATCGAACCAGGTCTGATCGGCGTCGTCATCGGTCACGATCACCGAACGCTGAGGCAGGTGGAGCCGTCCGTCGATGAAGGCGCTCAGCTCATCCCAGGTCGGCAGGTAGAACCCGGTCGAGGCGATATGCGTCATGTGTGCTTCGAAATCACCGATGTAGGCGTAGTTGCCGCGCAGCCAACCATCCTCGCCCTCCGGGCGGGTGGTGAACTGGTGATACATCAGGATCGGCACCTCGGTACCGGCCGCCGCGTTCTGCTCGGCGGGCATCCATGATCCGAACAGCTCGATCTGCTGATCCTCGCACACGACAGCATCCGAACCGTTGATGCGCGCTTCCGGTTGGAACGCGGCCGCAGCCTCCGCAGTGGTGTACCAGCCTCCGAAGGCCATCCCGTCGCGGGCCGGAATCGGAAGCGCCGCGTACAGAGCGTCCTGCCGCTGGAGCAGAGGATCGTCGGCGATGCCGTCACCGGTGAAGCTCACCACGCACGCCAGCGGATCATCGGCATCGGCCAGCAGCTTTTCCACGGGCGTCAGCACGGTCTGCTCTGGCGTGGGCGCCGGCGACGTGGTCGCAGGCGACACCTCGGCCTCAGCGGGGGCGCGCAGGCTCGACAGCACGACGGTCAGGCTCACGCCCAGCACGACGACCACAGCAATCGCACTGATCAGCCAGATCCGCCGATTGCGCCGAA
This sequence comes from Microbacterium wangyouchuni, assembly GCF_051546305.1. Taxonomy (NCBI): domain Bacteria; kingdom Bacillati; phylum Actinomycetota; class Actinomycetes; order Micrococcales; family Microbacteriaceae; genus Microbacterium; species Microbacterium wangyouchuni. The sequence goes on along the minus strand of NZ_JBPTMA010000005.1, from coordinate 179,192 downwards.
TCCGCGCTCGTCGCTCGGTGCGCTGACTTCGACTGCTCTCGGTGCCCATAGTGAGAATCCTATGGGCTGAGCGTCATACGCCCCGGAATCCCTCAGCAATCATCTCGACGAGTTCTTCGCGCTCTTCCACCGGCAGGAACGCTGCCGAAGCGGCATTGAACTGAAAAGTCTCGAGGTCGTCGAGATCGTAGCCGAACGCTTCGACGAGAAGAGCCAGCTCACGGGTAAGCGATGTTCCGCTCATCGTGCGGTTGTCGACGTTCACCGTGACGGAGAATCCGAGCTGGTAGAGCAGATCGAAGGGGTGATCGGCAATGTCACTCCCCCACGCTTCGATGGCGCCGGTGTGCACGTTCGACGACGGCGACAACTCGAGCGGGATCTCCCGGTCGCGCACCCAGCGCGCCAGGTCGCCGAACTTCACCTGCACCTCATCGCCCTCGCGGGTGATGACATCCAGGTCAGAGACCAGACGCACACCGTGGCCCAGACGCAGCGCGCGTCCATCCAACAGAGCGCTGCGAATGGATGCGAGCCCTGCCGCTTCCCCGGCGTGCACCGTGACCGGCATGAAGTTCTCGGCCAGCAGATCGAAAGCCGCACGGTGATCGGATGCCGGGAATCCATCTTCGGGACCAGCGATATCGAAACCGACCACACCGCTATCGCGGTGGTTGAGGGCTAGTTCGGCAATCTTCAGCGAGCGATCGCCGTGACGCATCGCGCTGAGAATCTGACCGATCCGGATGCTGTGCCCGTCGCGGTCAGCGAGATCCTCGCCCTGTTCAAGCCCCTGCTGCACCGCCTCGACAGCCTCATCGAGCGACAGCCCGCCTGCCAGATGCTGCTCGGGAGCCCAGCGGACTTCGCCGTAGATCACGCCGTCGGCGACCAGGTCCTGGACGAACTCACGCGCGACGCGAGTCAGGGCGGGAGCGGTCTGCATGACGCCGACGGTGTACTCGAACGCCGTGAGGTACGCCTCCAGCGAGTCGGTGTCACTCTGCTTCGCGAACCAGTTGCGGAGTCCTTGTTCGTCACTGGCGGGCAGTTCAAGACCGGCCTCGGCGGCGAGTTCGATGATCGTAGCCGGGCGCACGGCGCCGTCGAGATGATCGTGCAACGAGATCTTCGGCAGGGCGCGCAGCGAGACGCCGTCGATCTTGATGTCACCGTCGGAGGCGATCGCCATGGGTTTTCCTCTCAGAGACCGGCGCCTGATCCCGGATCCTGTCCCAGGTGAACGCGCGGCGGATATTCCAGCCTACGCGGTGATGCGCTCGCGAACGAGCGGTCCGACAGTCGGGGCCGCATCGCCGATCGCCCAGGCACCCTCGAGCGCGTCCAGTGCACGCGGGAAGCGGGACTCATCTTCGGCAGACAGCGTGAACAGCGGCTGCCCAGCAGTGACCCGATCGCCCGGTTTAGCGTGCAGATCGATGCCGGCAGCATGCACGACCTGGTCTTCAGCGCGTGCGCGGCCGGCGCCGAGACGCCATGCCGAGATACCGAATGGCAGCGCATCGAGTTGTGTGACGATGCCATCGGCAGGAGCCGTAACGACATGGGTCTCGCGTGCCACTGGCAGCGCAGCATCCGGGTCACCGTCCTGCGCGCGGATCATCGCCTTCCAGGTGTCCATCGCCCGCCCATCGTCCAACGCCGCTTCGACGTCAGCATCCGGGAGTCCGGCCAGTGCGAGCATCTCGCGGGCCAGGGCGATGGTGAGCTCGCGCACGTCGGCGGGTCCGGCGCCGGCGAGAATCTCAACGGATTCGCGCACCTCATTGGCGTTGCCGATAGCCAAGCCCAGCGGCACGTTCATGTCAGTCAGCAGCGCGGTGGTCGCCACTCCCGAGTCGGTACCGAGGGCGACCATCGTGCGCGCGAGCTCGCGGGCACGGTCGATATCCTGCATGAATGCGCCGGAGCCGAACTTCACGTCCAGCACCAGGGCGTCGGTGCCCTCGGCGATCTTCTTCGACATGATGCTCGAGGCGATCAGCGGGATCGCCTCGACGGTTCCGGTGACATCGCGCAGGGCGTACAACTTCTTGTCGGCCGGGGCCAGGCCCGAGCCGGCAGCGCAGATCACGCTGCCGACGTCGCCCTGCATCTGGGCGAACATCTCCTCATTGCTGAGCGCCGCACGCCAGCCGGGAATCGATTCGAGCTTGTCGAGCGTTCCGCCAGTGTGGCCGAGGCCTCGGCCACTCAGCTGCGGCACGGCGACGCCGAAAGATGCCACCAGCGGAGCCAGCGGCAGGGTGATCTTGTCGCCGACGCCACCTGTGGAGTGCTTGTCGACGGTCTTCTTGCCGAGGCCCTCGAAGTTCATCCGCTCACCGGAAGCGATCATCGCGTCCGTGAGCACGCGGATCTCATCGCGCTGCATGCCGCGCTGGTAGATCGCCATCGCGAATGAGGCCATCTGAGCGTCTGAGACGTATCCGCGGGTATAGGCGTCGATCATCCAGCGCAGCTCGGATTCAGGAACGATGCCGCCGTCACGCTTCGCGCGAATGACGTCAATGGCGTCGTAGGGTTCGGGGGTGCTCATCGGATCGTCTCCAGATCTCGCGGGCCGAATGCATCCGGCAGGACTTCGTCAATGGTGCGGATGCCGGACACTGTCTCCAGCAGCATCTCCGGCATCGCGTGTTCATAGAGCAGCTGACGGCAGCGTCCGCACGGCATGATCGTCTGCCCGTCGCCGTTCACGCAGACGAACGCGACCAGCTGCCCACCGCCGGACATATGCAGGTCACCGACCAGTGCGCATTCCGCGCACAGTCCGACACCGTAGGAGGCGTTCTCGACGTTGCATCCCGAGACGATCCGCCCATCGGCGACGAGGGCGGCCGCCCCCACCTTGTAGCGCGAATATGGCGCGTATGCCCGGTGCATGGCTTCGGTTGCGACGTGACGCAACTCGTCCCAGTCGATGTCAGTCATATTTCCTCTAGCTCTTGATGTACGGTTCGCCGGATGCCGCTGGCGGACGAGAGCGTCCAACCAGACCCGCCACGGCGAAGATCGTCACGACATACGGCAGCATCAGCATGAATTGGCTGGGCACCGGAGACCCGATGACGCTGAGCACACCCTGCAGGTTCGTGGCGAAGCCGAACAGCAACGCTGCCAGGGTCGCTCGGATCGGATCCCACTTACCGAAGATCACCGCGGCCAGCGCGATATACCCCGCGCCCGCGGTCATCTCGCGACCGAACTGCGGGTTCGTGACCAGCGTGTAGAACGCGCCGCCCATACCGGCAATGGCTCCGGCGAGCATCACGTTCCAATACCGGGTCGGAATCACCTTGATACCGACCGTGTCCGCGGCCTGCGGGTGCTCGCCGACCGCACGCAGGCGCAGTCCCCAGCGCGTGCGGTACAGCCCGAACCAGACGAGGAACACCGTGATGTACATCAGGTACACGATGATCGTCTGACGAAACAGCACCGGCCCCAACACCGGGATCTCACTCAGTAGCGGTATCGGAATCACCGGGAACAGCGTGGGCGAGTTCAACGTGGCGTCATTGGGGTTCAGCACCTGGCGGTAGAGGAACGTCGTGAGGCCGGCGACCAGCACGTTGAGCACGACACCCACGATGACCTGGTTGACGTAGTACGTGATCGTGAAGACGGCCAGCACCAGAGCCACCAGCACTCCGGCAAACATCGCAGCGACCAGGCCGGCCCACGGACTTCCCGTTGCGGATCCGACGACCGCGGCCATGAAGGCACCGGCAAGCAGCTGCGCCTCGATGGCGATGTTGACAACGCCGACGCGTTCGCCGATCACACCGCCCAGCGCACCGAAGATCAGCGGCGTCGCCAGCGCGAGCGCTCCGCCCAGCAGACCGATCATCGGCAGCGTTCCACCGGCAGCAGCCCAGGCCAGGAAGCCGATCATCAGGATGACGACGTAGATGACGGTGAGCCACAGCGGCAATTTCCGCTTCGCACGCGTCCAGACCACAGCCAGCACGGTCACGGCGGCAAGCAGCACCACGGCGATCCAGGCGGTGAGGTTCGCCGGCAGGACGATCTCAGGGAGTTGAATGGCCGCTTCGGCTGAGCGGACAAGTCGGAAGGTGCTGGCGCCCTCACGCGGAACGAGCAGCGGCAGCAGCGCGAACAGCACAGTGAACAGTCCGAAGATGATCGGCGTCTTCCATGAGGTGACAGTGACGTGGCGCTGCTCGTCGCTGACGACCGTTTCGACGGTGGCGGTCATGCGGACACCTCCTCGGCGATCTGCGCGGCATTCTTCCGCTTCTTCTTTGGCTTCTTTCTTCGTGCGCCGGGCTGCGGCAGACCGAAGATCGCACGCACCAGCGGCGGGGCGGCGATGAACAGCACGATCAGCGACTGCACCACGAGCACGATCTCAATCGGCACGTTCTCCGACGCCTGCATAGCGAAGCCACCGGCCTTGAACGCGCCGAACAGGATGCCGGCGGCAAGAATGCCCAGCGGCGTGGAGCGGCCCAGCAGCGCGACGGTGATTGCGTCGAAGCCGATACCGGCGTCGATGTCGCCGCCGAATCCGCTGGTGACGGTTCCGAGCATCTGGCTGACACCGGCGATGCCGACCAGACCACCGGCGATCATCATCACGAGGAAGTACATCTTTCCGACGCTGATGCCAGCAACACGCGCGGCTGCCGGGTTCTCCCCCACCGCACGGAATCGGAATCCGAGGCTGGAGCGCTCAAGCAGCCACCAGGTGAACGCCACCGCGATCAGCGCCAGGATGAAGCCAGCGTGCAGCTTGTACTGCGGCCCGAGGATGCCGGGTAGGATGGCCGATTCGGCCATCGCCGCGGTCTTCGGGTTCTTGGACCCCGGAGCTTGCAGGATGCCCTGCGTTGCCAGCATCCAGGCGAGCAGATAGACCGCGATGTGGTTGAGCATGATCGTGACGATCACCTCGTGCGCGCCTGTGCGCGCCTTCAGGATGCCGGCGATACCAGCCCACAGCGCACCAGCGACGATGCCGGCGATGATCGCGACCAGCATGTGCATCGGCCACGGCAGGTTCATGCTTGTGCCCACCCAGCCAGCGGCGGCTGCAGCCATCAGCATCTGGCCCTGACCGCCGATATTGAACAGGCCGGCGCGGAACGCGAGACCGACACCCAGACCAGCCGCAATCAGTGGAGTCGCGAACTTCAGGGTCTCGGTGAACGGCTTGATGCCCGCCGCGAAGCCGTCGACGCGGAAGTTGTAGATCGCGCCTTGAAAGAGCGCCGTGTATGCACCGGAGATGGACGCCCAAACCGCGGCGAGCATGTCCTGCGGGCGAGAGAAGAAGTAGCCGGCTGTCCGCTGCACGTCAGGGTCCGTGAACGCGATCATGATCGCCCCGGCGATCAGGGCCAGGATCACGGAGAGCACCGAGATCATGCCGTTGCCTGTGGTGATCCGGCGGAAAGCACCCTGCCAGCGGGAGGGTTCAGTTCCGAAGTCTCCCGGCGGGGAGACGATCGGCTTCATGTCGGTGCTGCTCATGCGCCAGCCTCCTCGGTCGATTCGCTCACTGAGCCTGTCGAAGTGCTGGCCATGCCGGCCATCATCAGACCGATCTTCGCGCGGCTGATGTCGCCGGGGACGATGCCGACGACCTTGCCGCGATACATCACCATGATGCGGTCGGCGAGGGCTGCGGCCTCATCGAGTTCGGTAGAGATGACGACCACGGGGATTCCCGAGTCACGCGTTTCGATGATGCGTTTGTGGATGAACTCGATCGAGCCGACGTCCACTCCGCGGGTGGGCTGCGCGGCCACGAACAGAGAAAGTTCTCGGCTCAGCTCACGCGCAAGTACGACCTTCTGCTGGTTGCCGCCCGACAGGTTGCCGGCCTGCTGCCAGGGCCCCTGCGTGCGGATGTCGAACTCTTCGATCTTCTCGTGGGCGAAGGTGTCAAGAGCTTTCAGCTGCAGGGTGCCGGCGGTGACGAAGGGGGCGCCCACTGAGCGGTCCAGCATCAGGTTCTCGGCGATCGAGAACTCCTTCACGAGTCCGTCAACGCTGCGATCCTCCGGAACGAACCCGACCCCGTCATCGAGAATCTGGCGCACCGACTGGCCGAGCATTTCCTTGCCATTGAGCTTGATGCTTCCTTCAACCCGCGGCTGCAATCCGACGATCGCCTCGGTGAGTTCGGTCTGTCCGTTGCCCTGTACACCGGCGATGACGAGCACCTCACCGGCGCGCACCGAGAACGAGACGTCATCGACAAGCACGGTGCCGAACGGATCGGTGACGGTCAGCCCCTGCACGACGAGGGATTCCTCCCCCAGCTTCGGAGCTTCCTTGTGCACGGTCAGTTCAACCGCGCGCCCCACCATGAGCGAGGCAAGCTCTTCATTGCTGGCAGTCGGAACAGCTTCGCCGACGACCTTGCCGAGGCGGATCACCGTGATGCGGTCAGCGACCTCGCGCACCTCGCGCAGCTTGTGCGTGATGAAGACGATGGATGTGCCGGATTCCTTGAGCTGGCGCATCGTCGCCATCAGCTCATCGGTTTCCTGCGGTGTCAGCACGGCGGTGGGCTCATCGAACACGAGCACCTTCGCGTCGCGCGACAGCGCCTTGATGATCTCTACCCGTTGCTGCACGCCGACAGGCAACTCCTCGACGATCGCATCCGGGTCGACATGAAACCCAAACCGGTCGGAGATCTCGCGCACCATCGCGCGAGCCGCTGCAAGATCAAGTCGCCCGCCGAAGCGGGTCTTCTCGTGCCCGAGCATGACGTTCTCGGCCACCGTGAATACCGGGATCAGCATGAAGTGCTGGTGCACCATTCCGATGCCGGCTTCCATCGCATCGCCAGGGCCGGCGAAGTGCTGTTCGACGTCGTCGAGCAGGATTTCACCGTCGTCGGCCTGATACAGGCCGTAAAGAACGTTCATCAGCGTTGACTTGCCCGCACCGTTCTCACCGAGGAGACAGTGGATTTCTCCCGGTTCGATCGTGAGATCGATGTGATCGTTGGCAGTCAGCGCGCCGAACCTCTTCGTTATGCCGCGCAGTTCAAGCTTCATGTGTCAGATCCTAACCAGCAAAGGTGCTTCATCCCAGGCGCCTGTAAACACCCGAACATCGGCAAGGGGAGACCGGCTGGTGGCCGGCCTCCCCTTGGTGATCGTCTCGATCAGTCGAGGTACGAGGTGACGGTGACGTCACCGTCGATGATCTGCTGCTGCAGGTCCTGGACAGCGGTCCACAGCGCAGGGTCTACCTTGTCTTCGAAGTTGTGCAGTTCGGCGATGCCGACGCCGTCGTTCTCGAGGGTTCCGATGTAAGCCTCGGAGTCGAACTCGTCGTTCGCGCTGCTCATGGTTGCCTCATACACCGAGAGCTTCATGTCCTTGAGGATGGAGGTCAGGACGAAGTCCTCAGTGCTCGGGTCCGTGACGAACAGGTCAGCGTCAGCGCCGATCAGGGCGATGTCGCGGTTCGACTCCTTGATCGCCTGCAGACCCGACTGGTAGATCGGTCCGCCGACGGGCAGCAGCACATCGACGCCCTGGTCGATGATGTTCTGCGCGACGGTCTTCGCCTCGGGGCCAGCTTCGAAGCCACCGGTGAAGGAACCGGTCGATCCGTCCCAGCCGACGACCTCGACGGCGGTGCCGTTCTGCTCGTTGTAGTAGTTGACGCCCTGGTAGAAGCCGTCCATGAAGATCGTCACGGTCGGGAATTCCATGCCGCCGTAAGTGCCGACCTTGCCGGCCTCCGAGTAACCAGCCGACAGGTAACCGGCGAGGAATGCGGCCTCAGCCGTGTTGTACAGCAGCGGCTTGACGTTGTCGGCATCCTTCTCGCCGTCGAAGTCGTTGTCGGCAGCGTCGTCGACGAGGATGTAATCGATGCCCTCGTTGGCCAGTGCGCTCTCGACGGTGGCTGCCGAGAGGGCGAAGCCGACCGAGATGACCGCGTTGCAGCCCTGGGAGACCAGGCTCTCCAGGTTCGGGGCGAAGTCGGTCTCGCTGTTGGATTCGACGTTCTTGTACTCGACGTCGAGCTCGGCGGCCGCCTGCACCATGCCCTCGTAGGAGAGCTGGTTGAACGACTTGTCATCGAAGCCACCGGCGTCCGAGACGATGCAGGGCAGGAAATCGATGGCCTCGCCGCCGCCGGCGGTCCCGCCGTCGGTCTCTTCCGGAGCTGCTCCACAGCCGGCCAATGCGACGGCCACGCCGGTCGCCACGAGCGCTGCGAGTGCGCGCTTCTTGGTGGTAATAGTCACGTTAGCCTCCACGAGTACTGGCCTGCGCCAATCGCAAGGCCCCACTGTACAAGTTACCCAGTGTTACGCATCCATTGAGAACACTTGCGGTTAATGGTTATAAACCCGAAACAGACCGCGAGCTTCTTTAGAGAACATCTCCACGACCGGTCAGTTTGAGCGACTCGACGACGCCCTTCACCCGCTGAGCGTGCTCGGTCGTGGTGACCAGCAGTGCGTCTGGAGTGTCGACGACCACGATGTCCTTCACCCCGACGAGGCTGATAACGCGTTCGGTCTGGCTGACGAGGATCCCGGTGGCGGCATCCGACAGCACCCGGGCCTTCGGACCCAGGACGGCAAGATCGTTCTTGCGGCCATTGCTGATGAGCTTCGTAAGCGAGGCGAAGTCTCCCACGTCATCCCAGTCGAAGTGCCCCGGGATCACGGCGAGGCGCCCCTTATCTGCCGCGGGCTCTGCGACCGCATAGTCGATGGCGATCTTCTTGATGTTCGGCCAGATGCGGTCAACGGCGGGCCCGCGCCGTTCGCGGTCGTCCCAGGCCTCGGCGAGCTCGAGCAGGCCGGCATGCAGTTCCGGTTCGTTCGCTGCGAGCTCATCCAGCAACACGCTCGCCTGGGAGATGAACATGCCCGCGTTCCACAGGAACGAGCGGTCGGCGAAATAGGTCTTGGCCGTCTCCAGGTCGGGCTTCTCCACGAAGCGCACCACCGTCGCGGCCTCCGGCGCACCGTCGACGACGAGCTCGTCACCCTTCTCGATGTAACCGAATCCGACGGAGGGCTCCGAAGGCTGGATGCCGATCGTGCAGATGTAACCGGCGCGTGCGACCGCGACTGCCTGCTGCACGGCGAACTCGAAAGTGCGGGTTCCGCGGATGACGTGGTCTGCCGCGAACGCCCCGATGATCACATCGGGATCGCGGCGGTGCAGGATCGCGGCGGCGAGGCCGATCGCTGCTGCCGAGTCGCGGGGTTCGGACTCCAGGAACACGTTCATGTCGGCGATGCCGGGAAGCTCCGCTTCGACCGCTGCCCGATGCGCGCGTCCGGTGACGACCGCGATGCGGTCGGGTCCGGTCATCGGCTCCAGACGATCCCAGGTGTCGCGCAGCAGCGAATTGCCTGACCCGGTGAGGTCGTGCAGGAATTTGGGCGCATCTGCTCTCGAGAGCGGCCACAGCCTGCTGCCGATGCCACCGGCGGGGATCACTGCATAGAAGTCGTCGAACGGCTCGGTCATGACACCAGCGTATCCCTCCAAAACAATCTTGATATCGAGATACTTAGGTGAGCCTTCCTCGTCCCGACACAGGAACCGGAATAGGATAGGACTCGATCGGGCACCCCTGCGCTCAGTTCGGACTCAGGATGCGGTGCCGACAACGCATCGACCAGGGAGGACGACCGTGTCCGCAGGCACTCGCTTGACACCGTCGATTTCGGAAACCACGTCCAAAGCCCCACGCGGAACCCTCTATCGAGGACGCGAAGGCATGTGGTCGTGGGTGCTTCATCGCATCACCGGAGTCGCAATCTTCTTCTTCCTGTTAGTGCATGTGCTCGACACGGCGCTGATCCGGGTCTCCCCTGAGGCGTACAACGCCGTGATCGGCACCTACAAGAACGAGATCATGGCACTGGGTGAAGTCGTCCTGGTCGCTGCGATCATCTTCCACGCGATGAATGGCCTGCGCATCATCCTGATCGACTTCTGGTCGCAGGGCGCACGTTTCCAGCGGCAGATGTTCTGGGGCGTCATCGCCGTCTGGCTGATCCTCCTCGGTGGGTTCGCCGGCCGTCACCTCGCGCTCGCATTCGCCGGATTCGGAGGAGGCCACTGATGTCTGCACAGACCACTGTCGCACCGGCGCGCCGCAGCCGCGGAATCAACCTCGAGAAGTGGGGCTGGGTGTTCATGCGAGCATCCGGTGTCGTACTGATCGTGCTGATCTTCGGCCACCTGTTCGTCAACCTGATGACCGGTGACGGCATCCACGCCCTGGACTTCGCGTTCATCGCCGGCAAGTTCGCCACGCCGTTCTGGCAGTGGTGGGATGTGCTGATGCTGTGGCTGGCTCTCATCCACGGTGGCAACGGCATGCGCACCATCGTCAATGACTATGTGATCAACCCGAAGATCCGTAAAGCCCTGGTCTGGGCGATCGGCCTCGCGGCTGCACTGCTGATCGTGCTGGGCACCCTGGTCGTCTTCACCTTCGACCCATGCCTCGGCCTCACCGAGGGCAGCGCACTCGTGGCCGAATGCGCCGCTATGGGCGTATTCCCCGCCAACTGAGCTGAGAAGAGAGCAACGAGAAGTGACTACTGAGACTCAGGATTCCGTCATCCGCGACGGCATTCACTACCACCAGTTCGACGTCGTCATCGTCGGTGCCGGTGGAGCCGGAATGCGGGCGGCCATCGAAGCTGGCCCCGGCGCGAACACCGCGGTGATCTCCAAGCTGTACCCGACCCGCTCGCACACCGGTGCGGCGCAGGGCGGCATGGCTGCCGCCCTCGCGAACGTCGAGGAAGACAGCTGGGAGTGGCACACTTTCGACACCGTCAAGGGCGGCGACTACCTCGTCGATCAGGATGCTGCCGAAATCCTGGCCAAGGAAGCCATCGACGCGGTCATCGACCTCGAGAACATGGGCCTGCCCTTCAACCGCACCCCCGAAGGCAAGATCGACCAGCGCCGCTTCGGTGGTCACACCGCTGAGCATGGCAAGACCCCCGTGCGCCGCGCCTGCTACGCCGCTGACCGTACCGGTCACATGATTCTGCAGACGTTGTTCCAGAACTGTGTCCGCCTCGGCATCAACTTCTTCAACGAGTTCTACGTGCTCGATCTGGTCACGGTCCAGGATGCCGACGGCAACACGCAGGTCGCGGGCGTCGTCGCGTACGACCTGGCCACGGGCGAGTTGCACGTGTTCCAGGCCAAGGCCGTGATCTTCGCAACCGGCGGCTTCGGCAAGATCTACAAGACGACCTCCAACGCGCACACCCTCACCGGTGACGGCGTCGGAATCATCTGGCGCAAGAACCTGCCGTTGGAGGACATGGAGTTCTTCCAGTTCCATCCCACCGGCCTCGCCGGTCTCGGCATCCTTCTCACCGAAGGTGCACGAGGCGAAGGTGCCATTCTGCGCAACGCATCCGGTGAACGATTCATGGAGCGCTACGCCCCCACCATCAAGGACCTCGCACCCCGGGACATCGTTGCGCGCTCCATGGTGCAAGAAGTCCTCGACGGTCGCGGTGCCGGCCCCAACAAGGACTACGTCTACCTCGACTGCACGCACTTGGGTGCCGAGGTTCTCGAGACCAAGCTCCCCGACATCACCGAGTTCGCCCGCACGTACCTGGGCGTGGATCCGGTCACCGATCCCGTGCCCGTGATGCCGACGGCTCACTACGCCATGGGTGGCATCCCGACGAACAACGACGCCGAGGTGCTCTCCGACAACAACACCGTCGTGCCGGGGCTGTACGCCGCCGGTGAGTGCGCGTGCGTGTCGGTGCACGGCTCAAACCGTCTGGGCACGAACTCGCTGCTCGACATCAACGTTTTCGGAAAGCGCGCCGGCCGCAACGCCGTCGCGTACTCGAAGACGGCGGAGTTCGTCCCGCTGCCGGAAAACCCGGCCGCCTTCGTGTCCGGCATGATCGAACACCTCCGAAACAGCAACGGCACCGAGCGTGTCGCCGTACTGCGTAAGAAGCTGCAGGACGAGATGGACCGCGGCGCCCAGGTGTTCCGCACCCACGAGTCGCTTGAGCACGTGCTCGGCGTCATCGCGGAACTGCGCGAACGATACAAGAACGTCTACGTCGATGACAAGGGCCACCGGTTCAACACCGACCTGCTCGAGGCCGTCGAGCTGGGCTTCCTGCTCGACATCGCCGAGGTCGTCGTCTACGCCGCTCAGAACCGCGAGGAGAGCCGTGGCGGTCACATGCGCGACGACTTCCCCAAGCGTGACGACGAGAACTACATGAAGCACACCATGGCCTATCTGACGGGTGACCCGCACTCCTCGACGCCGGCCGATCACATCAAACTCGACTGGAAGCCGGTTGTCATCACCAACTACCAGCCGATGGAGAGGAAGTACTGACCATGTCGAACGCCGTCGCAGAATCTCCTGCCGCCGCAGAGCCGGCAATTCAGTCGTTCCTGGTCACGTTCATCGTGCGCCGCTTCGATCCTGAAAAGGACGCGGAGCCGCGCTGGGTCGATTATGACGTCGAGCTCTACGCGACCGACCGTGTGCTGGATGCCCTGCACAAGATCAAGTGGGAGGTCGATGGTTCGCTGTCATTCCGCCGCTCGTGCGCACACGGAATCTGCGGTTCGGATGCTATGCGCATTAACGGTCGCAACCGTCTCGCTTGCAAGACGCTGATCAAGGACCTCGACATCTCGAAGCCGATCTACGTCGAGGCCATCAAGGGCCTGCCCCTGGAGAAGGACCTCATCGTCGACATGGAGCCGTTCTTCGCCTCCTACCGCGAGGTTCAGCCGTTCCTGGTAGCAAGCTCGACGCCGGAGAAGGGCAAGGAGCGCGTGCAGTCGATCGCCGACCGCGCGATCTTCGACGACACCACCAAGTGCATCCTGTGCGCTGCGTGCACCTCGTCCTGCCCCGTGTTCTGGACCGACGGGCAGTACTTCGGCCCCGCCGCCATCGTGAACGCGCACCGCTTCATCTTCGACTCGCGTGACGACAACGCCGAGGTCCGCCTGGACATCCTCAACGACAAGGAGGGCGTCTGGCGTTGCCGCACGACCTTCAACTGCTCCGAGGCGTGCCCGCGTGGCATCGAGGTCACCAAGGCCATCGCCGAGGTCAAGCAGGCCGTGCTCCGCGGTCGCCGCTGACCGCTGGTCGCAGACATCGACACGCCCCCGCCCTGGATAGGGTGGGGGCGTGTCTGATTCCCCCGCCGGTACATCCGGAACCGATACCTCCGAGGCCCGGCGCCTCGATGCCGCAGTGGAACGTGCAACGGCACTGACCAAACGCACCCTGGAGCTCTTCCCGGTGCGCGTGTGGCGGCATTTCCTGCAGAACAACGGTTTTCTCCTGGCCGCTGGAGTGAGCTATCAGGCGCTGTTCGCGATCTTCGCGGCCATCTATGTGGCATTCGCCACCGCCGGGCTGTGGCTGGGCGGGAGCAAAGAGGCCGTCGACGCTCTGATCCGTGTCATCAACAGCTACATCCCCAGTCTCATCAGCGAAGATCACGGGCTGATCACCCCGGAGCAGGCGCACCACATCGCGCAGACCACGACCGGGGTGCTCACCATCACCGGTCTCATCGCCCTGATAGCGCTGATCTGGACCGCGATCGGATGGGTGACATTCTCGCGACGGGCTGTCCGCGACATTTTCGGCCTGCGTCCGGATCGCCGCAACTACCTGCTGCTAAAGGCGCGCGACCTGTTAGCCGCGGTCATCCTCGGCGTCGCGCTGATTCTGGGCTCGGCCCTGGCGTACGCGAGCGCGGCCGTGTTGAGCTGGGCGTTGCAGCTGCTCGGCTGGGATGCCGGATCGACCACGGTGAACGTGCTGATCCGGATCGGCACGATCGTCGTCTCGTTCGCGCTGATGTCATCGGCGCTGGCAGCGATGGTGCGGTTCCTGACCGGCACTTCCCTCCGCTGGCGCACGATCTGGCCCGGTGCCGTCCTCGGCGGCGGCGCCATGACGGTGCTGCAGTTCGGCGCGGGGTTCCTGCTGAGCTACACCCCGACCAACCCGCTGCTGGCCACGTTCGCGATCTTCATCGGACTGCTGCTGTGGTTCCGGATCAACGGTGTGGTCATGCTCGTCGCATCGGCGTGGATCGCGGTGACCGCGACCGATCGCGATGTGCCGTTCTTGGCGCAGACCGAACAGGAGCGGCGTCATGCGGCGCACGAGATGCTGCTGGAGGCAGCACGCATGCGTCTGCGCGATGCCGTCCGCGACCGTGAACAGGCGCCCTGGTATCAACGCTGGCTCAAGAATCGCGCGGTCAGAGCAGCCGCGACCGAACTCGCCAGCGTCAAGGCCGCGGCGCCGGACGTCGGAGGCTCTGGTTAGGCTTGAGATATGCCTCATCTGCGTATCGCATCGGTCAATGTCAACGGGATTCGAGCCGCCGCTCGCAACGGAATGAGCACCTGGCTCGACAGCGCAGAAGTTGACATTCTGACGCTGCAAGAGGTGCGCGGTCAGGACGAACACATCGAGTCGGCTCTGCCCGGCTGGCACTTCGTTCACGATGCCGCCACGGCCAAGGGCCGCGCGGGCGTCGCGATCGCCAGCCGCACGCCGGTGATCGCCAGCCGCACTGAATTCGGTCCGGACGAGTTCGATTCGAAGGGGCGCTGGATCGAAGGCGATTTCCTCCTCGGCGACCGCCCGCTGACCGTTGTGAGCGCCTATGTGCACTCCGGCGAGGCGGACTCCCCCAAGCAGGATGAGAAGTGGAAGTTTCTCGACGCCTTCGGCCCGCGTCTGCAGCAGCTTGGTGACAATGATGCCCTCGCCGTCGTCACCGGTGACCTCAACGTCGGTCACCGCGAGTTCGACATCAAGAACTGGCGCGGCAACCGCAAGAAATCCGGCTTCCTGCCCCGCGAGCGCGCCTACTTCGACCGTTTTCTCGGCGCAGCGGGCATCGACGTGACCGGCGTCGACGGCACCGTCGGCCCTGGCCTGGGCTGGATCGATGTCGGCCGGCGTTTCCATGGCGAGATCGATGGTCCCTACACCTGGTGGTCTGCGCGCGGTCAGGCTTTCGACAACGACACCGGGTGGCGCATCGACTATCACCTCACAACACCCGGGCTCGCGGAGCGGGTGCAGGCGTACAGCGTTGCGCGCGCGGCATCCTATGCCGAACGCTGGAGCGACCACGCCCCGGTCATC
Source organism: Microbacterium wangyouchuni (assembly GCF_051546305.1). Taxonomy (NCBI): domain Bacteria; kingdom Bacillati; phylum Actinomycetota; class Actinomycetes; order Micrococcales; family Microbacteriaceae; genus Microbacterium; species Microbacterium wangyouchuni. Next base: position 163,994 of record NZ_JBPTMA010000005.1, on the reverse strand, counting down.
GTCGATTACTCGTACTGAGCCCCACGCCCACTCCCCGTAGGATTGATACGTGACCAAACCTCGCCTTTACTCCGGAATGCAGCCATCAGCCGACTCTCTTCAGATCGGTAACTACATCGGCGCGCTCCTGCAGTGGCGGGATCTGCAGAACTCCTATGACGCGTTTTTCTCCGTCGTCGACCTGCATGCCCTGACCGTCGCACAGAACCCGGCCGAGCTGCGTGAGAAGACCCGTCGCACGGCCGCGCAGTACATCGCCGCGGGCATCGAGCCGTCGCAGTCGACGCTGTACGTGCAGTCGCACGTGCGCGCTCACGCTGAGCTCGCGTGGATCCTGTCGACCTTCACCGGTTTCGGTGAGGCCGGGCGCATGACGCAGTTCAAGGACAAGTCCAGCCGCTACGGTGCTGACGCCACCAGCGTCGGCCTGTTCACCTACCCCGTGCTCATGGCCGCCGACATCCTGCTGTATCAGAGCGATGTCGTACCGGTCGGCGACGACCAGAAGCAGCATGTCGAACTCACGCGCGACCTCGCCGAGCGCTTCAACTCGCGTTTCGGTGAGACGTTCGTCGTTCCCCTGCCGGTGATTCAGAAGGACACCGCGCGCATCTACGACCTGCAGAACCCGACATCGAAGATGTCGAAATCTGCCGAGAGCGATGCCGGCGTGCTGTGGATGCTGGACGACCCGGCCAAATCGGCGAAGAAGATCATGCGCGCCGTCACCGACAACGAGGGCAGCGTGCGCTTCGATCGGGAGAACAAGCCGGGTGTCTCGAACCTGCTCACCATCTACGCAGCCCTCTCCGGGCGACAGGTCCCGGCAATCGAGGATGAGTATGCTGGCCGCGGCTACGGCGATTTCAAGAAGGGCCTGGCCGAGGTCGTCGTCGCAGAGTTCGAGCCGGTACGCGCTCGCGCTCTCGAGCTGCTCGATGACCCCGCCGAGCTCGACCGCATCCTCGCGGCGAACGCCGCCCGCGCCGACGAGGTCGCGGACGCGACCCTGACTGACGTCTACGACAAGGTCGGGCTGCTGCGTCGAGTCTGACGATCGGGTCGGTCACGCCCAATAGGATGGGGGCGTGACCGATCCGCAGTTTCCGCCGCCCGTCCCCCACGGCTCTGTGCCGCCGGTGCCGCCCGCACCGGGCTACCCGGCAGCGCCAGCGCCCGGATACGCGGCACCTGCGTACCAGCAGCCGTACGCCACACCTCCTGGCGCCTTTGCTGCTCCTGTCGGCGGCTACAGCGCACCTTCCAGTGGTTATCAGGCACCGCAGCCCACGCCACCGCAGTCCCCTCTCCTCGGCGTGATCGCTGTCGTGCTCTCATCCATCGCCGCGGTGGTCGCGCCGATCCTGGCCGGCACCGCCGGGTACCAGATCGGGGCCGGCCTACCTTCGATCATGATCGATATCGACAGCGCCGATGAGGATCTCTCCTTCCTGTCCCCCGTGCGCGATCAGGTGCTGTGGGGCGAGATCGGATTCTGGATCGGCACGCTTGCCGGCATCGCGGCGATCGTGCTCGGCATCATCGCGATCATCCAGCAGAAGGGACGAGGTTGGGGCATCGCAGCCGTAATCGTGAGCGTCATCGCTCCCGTGATCTTCTTCATCGTGCTCTTCATCGCACTCAGCGCCGGGGCTGCTGCCGGAGCAGTCTCGCTCTACGGCACCTAGGGACGCACCTAGCGCGGAGCGTGATGCTTCTGCTGCGCGGCAAGCAATCCCTCGGCGACGAGCAGCTCAACAGCATCCGCCGCATCCGAGACGAGAATGCCGAGCGTCTCGCGCTCCACCTTCCCGAAGGGTGAAAGCACCCAGTCAGCCGCGTCTTGGCGTCCGGGAGGACGCCCTATTCCGACGCGCACACGCGGGAAGTCTGCCGTGCTGATCGCCCGAGCGACATCGCGCACCCCGTTGTGGCCGCCGTGGCCGCCACCGACTTTGAGCTTGACTGTATCGAAGGGAATGTCGAGCTCGTCGTGCACGACGACCGTGCGCTCCGGCGGAACGGAGTAGAAGCGCGCCAGAGCCGCCACCGGAGTTCCGGAAACGTTCATGAACGAATTGGGCTTGGCCAGTACCAGTTTGTCGGCACCGGGACGCAGCCACGTCTCCACGACTCGTGCTCCGGCTTTGTGCTCACGGAAGCTCTCGTTGCGTCGCCCCGCCAACTCATCCGTGACGAGCTGGCCGATGTTGTGCCGCGTGGTCTCATAGCGGGGTCCGGGGTTACCGAGACCCACGATCAGCCAGGTATCAGCCATTTCCCTCTCGTTCCTCAACGGGCGTCAGCATACGACAGAGGGGACGCGATGTGCTCGCGTCCCCTCTGTGCACAGCGCTGGTGATTACTCGGCAGCAGGCGCTTCGGCGGGAGCTGCTGCCGCAGCTTCCTCGTCCTCAGCGGAAACTTCAGCAGCCGGGACCGAGACGGCGAGCAGCAGCAGCTCGGGCTCGTCAATCAGAGTCGCTCCCTTGGGCAGCACGACGTCGCCGGCCGTGATGTGAGCGCCCTCTTCGAGACCCTCAACCGAGACCTCGAGGCTCTGCGGAATGTGGGTGGCCTCGACCTCGAGCTTGATCGTGTTGAGCTCAACGGTCACGATCGTGCCCGAGAAGGACTCGCCGACGGTGTGCACCGGAACCTCAACCTGAACCTTCTCGCCCTTCTTCACGACGAGGAGGTCAATGTGCTCGATGATCTGGCGCACCGGGTCACGCTGCACGTCCTTGACCAGCGTGAGCTGGCCCGTGCCGTCGATGTCGAGATCGAGCAACGCGTTCGCGCGGCGGATGATGAGCGAGACCTGGTGGCCGGGCAGTGCCACGTGCACCGGCTCGGTGCCGTGACCGTAGATGACGGCGGGGATCTTGCCGGCAGCGCGCAGACGACGGGCGAAGCCCTTGCCGAACTGCTCGCGAACCTCTGCGTGGACCTTGGTGTCCTGAGACATGAATTCTCCTTCGGGGCACGCGACGAATTGCTCGTCGCGTGGTGGTCTAATGGTCAGATTCTCGGACGTCGACACACGAAAAAGCCGCGGAGCTCGATTCGCCGCGTCGATAACGGATGCGACGCACGCGAAGCATCCCTCGCCGAGGAACTCCTTTATCGTACCGGATGACCGGGTAGGCTGAAAGCCAGGCCCTCTTCCCCTCGCAGAATTTGGAGTCCGGCATGCTTGACGCCGCTTTTATCTCACACGCCATCTTCTGGCTCATCGGCGCGATGACGCTCGGCGCAACCGTTCTCACCATCGGGGCGCTGTTCGCGATGGGCCGTACCGGCTACCGCAAGGACTGACTGCTCGTAACCGGTAATGCGGGCCGGAGCTGCCCACACGCGGGACTAACCTGGAAGCGACCCGCACGCTTCTTTCACCTGCCGCGGGCTCTCCCTCACGGAAGGTGCATCAATGTCCTCTGCCGCTACGGCAAACATCGGAGTCGTCGGACTCGCAGTCATGGGTTCGAATCTCGCCCGCAACCTCGCCAGCCGCGAGGGCAACAGCGTGGCGATCTTCAACCGCAGCTACGAGAAGACACAGACCGTCCTGGATGAACACCCGGAGGCCGGTTTCGTTCCGGCATCCACCTATCAGGAATTCGCCGACTCCCTGCAGAAGCCGCGCACAGCGATCATCATGGTCAAAGCCGGCGGCCCGACCGATGCGGTCATCAACTCGCTTGTTGAGGTGTTCGAGCCCGGCGACATCATCGTCGATGGCGGCAATGCCTACTTCCCCGACACGATCCGCCGGGAGAAAGCGGTCCGTGAAACGGGTATCAACTTCGTCGGCGCCGGGATCTCCGGTGGCGAAGAGGGTGCGCTCCTCGGCCCGAGCATCATGCCCGGTGGCTCGAACGAGTCCTGGGTCACGCTCGGCCCGATCCTGCGCTCGATCGCCGCGGTAGCCGAGGGCGAGCCGTGCGTCACGCACGTCGGCCACGACGGCGCCGGGCACTTCGTGAAGATGGTGCACAACGGCATCGAGTACGCCGATATGCAGCTGATCGCCGAGGCCTACGACCTCATCCGCCGCGGCACCGGCAAGACGCCCGCTGAGATCGCCGAGATCTTCGCGGAATGGAACACGGGCGAGCTCGAGTCGTACCTGATCGAAATCACCGCCGAGGTACTGCGCCAGGTGGATGCTGAAACCGGCAAGCCGCTGGTGGATGTCATCCTCGACCAGGCCGGAGCCAAGGGCACCGGCGCATGGACGGTGCAGACCGCGCTCGCGCTGGGCGTTCCAGTCTCCGGTATCGCCGAGGCCACCTTCGCCCGCTCGCTCTCCTCTCACCCCGAGCAGCGCGCGGCCGCTGCGAACCTGCCCGGCCCGGAGACAGAGTTCGCGGTCACCGACCACGATGCGTTCATTGAAGACGTGCGTCTGGCCCTGTACGCATCGAAGATCGTCGCCTACTCGCAGGGGTTCGACGAGATCCGCGCCGGCGCCGAAGAGTACAACTGGAACATCGACCTCGGTGCGATCTCGAAGATCTGGCGCGGCGGCTGCATCATCCGCGCCCAGTTCCTCAACCGCATCGCCGACGCTTACGACGCAGCACCGGAGCTTCCCGCTCTGCTGACCGCGCCGTACTTCGCTGAGGCGCTCGGACGCGGCCAGGCCGCATGGCGCCGTGTCGTCATCGCCGCAGCACAGGCTGGGATCCCCGCTCCCGCGTTCTCGTCGTCGCTGTCGTACTACGACGGCATCCGGGCCGATCGCCTGCCCGCAGCCCTCGTGCAGGGTCAGCGCGACTTCTTCGGTGCGCACACTTACAAGCGCATCGACAAGGACGGCACCTTCCACACGCAGTGGTCGGGCGATCGCACCGAGATCGAAGCGGTCGACACGCACTGATCTGAACGACGAAGTCCCGGCCCCTGCGGCCGGGACTTCGTCGTTTCACATCAGCACGCATGAGCTCGGTCATCTCGTCACCAGTCGTGAACGGTGCCGTCGGCGAGTCGGTTATAAGGAAGGTAGGCGCGTTCGTACGGGTACTTGCCTGCCTCGTCGATGTCGAGGCTCACGCCGAGTCCCGGCTCGTCGCCAGGATGGAGCATTCCATCCGACCACGTGTAGGACTGCTGGAACACCGAGTCGGTCTGCGGCGAGTGCTGCATGTACTCCTGGATGCCGAAGTTGTGGATGCTGAGTCCCAGATGCATCGCGGCAGCCATGCCGACCGGCGAGATGTCGGTCGGTCCATGCATGCCCGATTTGATCTGGTACTGCGCGGCGTAGTCGAGCGTCTTCTTCAATGCCGTGATGCCGCCCATGTGGGTTACGGCGCCACGGACGTAGTCGATCAGCTGCTCGCGGACGAGATCCTTGAAGTCCCACACCGTGTTGAAGATCTCACCGATGGCCAGCGGCGTCGTGGTGTGCTGACGCACGAGCCGCAGCGCCTCCTGGTTCTCGGCCGGGGTGCAGTCCTCCAGCCAGAACAGGTCGTAGGGCTCCAGCGATTTACCCAGCTTCGCCGCCTGGATCGGCGTCATCCGGTGGTGTCCATCATGCAGGAGCGGCAGTGCGGGGCCGAACTCGTGGCGCACAGCCTCGAAGACGCCGGGCAAGTGCCGCAGATACGCGCGCGTGTCCCAGTCCTCCTGAACCGGCTGCGCGCCGCGCCGAGCCGGCTCGTGGTCGTAGCGGACGTCGCCGCCACCGGCATCCACCGCCTGCGATGCGATCCCGTAGATCGACTTGAGACCCGGCACGCCGGTCTGCACGCGAATCGCTTTGAACCCCTCCTCGAGATGGGCATGCACGCTGTCGAACAGCTCCGGCAGTTCCTTGCCCGACGCGTGCCCGTAGGCGAGCAGTCCGCTGCGCGAAGCGCCGCCCAGGAGCTGATATACCGGCATCCCCGCGGCCTTGCCCTTGATGTCCCACAGCGCCATGTCGACGGCGGCGATCGCGGCCATCGTCACGGGGCCACGGCGCCAATATGCCGAGCGGTACAGGAACTGCCAGGTGTCTTCGATGCGGTGCGCATCACGCCCCAGCAGCAGCGGCACCACGTGGTCCTTCAGATACGACACCACCGAGAGTTCGCGGCCGTTCAGCGTCGCATCGCCGAGGCCGACATGCCCGTCGCTGGTCGTCAGGCGCAGGGTGACGAAGTTGCGGCTGGGGCTGGTAACGATGACCTCTGCCTTGTCGATGATCACAGCGAGTGCTTCCTTTCGTGCGGTGAATGCTCGTCGATGACGGCGCGATAAGCGCCGGCGCGTGTGGCGAGCGCGGCCAGGTCGCCGCCGGGCCCTGCGGCGTCGCCCACCAGCGTGCCTCCGATGCCGAAGCCGAAGGCTCCCGCCGCGAGAAACGTCGGGATGGATTCCAGCGAGACTCCGCCGACCGGGATGATGCGTACGTCGGGGAGCGGGTCTCGAACGGCTTGGATGAATCCCGCGCCAAGAACGGATGCCGGAAACAGCTTCACTGCGGCAGAGCCGAGGTCCATCCCGCGTTGGATCTCGGTGGGAGTGAACACGCCCGGCAGAACTCCGATCCCCTGCGCGATCGCGTAGTCGACGGATGCCGTCAGCGTGGGGGTAACCATGAACTGCGCCCCGGCGGCGACGGCGCGGTCGACATCGCGCTCGGTGAGGACGGTTCCGGCGCCGACCAGCGCTTCATCCGGAGCATCCGACACGATCTGGGTGATCGCCTCTTCGGCGTCTGCCAGCGTGAGGGTGACCTCGAGCGTCGTGATGCCAGCGGCGATCAGGGTGCGCGCAGCGGCCACGGTGGCATCCACGTCCGTTCCGCGCAGAATCGCGATCAGGCGATCGGACGCGATCCGGTCACGGAGCTGTGCGTTGTCTACGGTGCTCATAATCTCCTCGTCACCACTGCGTCACCACTCCGCCATCGAACCATCGGCGTGCCGCCAGATGGGGTTCTGCCACGTCCGCCAGCGACCGGCGGCGGCACGCACGGCCTGCTCATCGATCTCGATACCCAAACCAGCCCCGGCCGGTCGCGCGAAACCGCCATCGACGAACTGCAGCGGGGTCGTGTCGAGAACGTAATCGAGCACCTCGGCGCCCTGGTTGTAGTGGATGCCGATCGACTGCTCCTGAATGAGATAGTTCGGCGTCGCAAATCCCACCTGCAGGCACGCGGCGAGCGCGAGCGGCCCCAGCGGGCAGTGCGGCGCAAGAGTGACATCGAAGGTCTCGGCGAGCGCGGCGATCCGGCGCACTTCAGAGATTCCGCCGGCGTGCGACAGATCAGGTTGCGCGATCGCGATCCCCGCTTGCAGCACCGGCAGGAACTCCTGTCTGCTGTAGAGTCGCTCCCCCGTCGCGATCGGAATGGTCGTGGCATCCACCATTCGCCCGATCACGTGCGAGTTCTCCGGGACGACCGGCTCCTCGATGAAGAAGGGATGCAGCGGCTCCAGCAGCGGCGCGAGCCGACGTGCGGTGGCCAGTGTGAACCGGCCGTGCAGATCGACGGCGACGTCCCGGTCTGGACCGAGCACTTCCCGCGCACTGGCGACGCGGTCCACCACGCCCTGCAGCTCGGCGACCGAGCCGTTGCGGCCCATCCGTCCCGAAGCGTTCATCTTCACCGCGGTCAATCCGACATCGAGCTGCGCGGCGATGTGGTCGGCCACCTCCAGCGGGTCGTCGCCGCCCACCCAGCCGTACGCACGGATGCTATCGCGAACGGCGCCGCCGAGCAGGTCGTGCACTGGCACCCCGAGGCGCTTGCCCTTGAGATCCCACAGCGCCTGATCGACGCCGGCCACGGCGCTGGCGAGCACCGCGCCGCCCCGGTAGAACTGCGATTTGGTGAGCACCTGCCAGTGGTCTTCGATGAGCCCTGGGTCGCGGCCGAGCAGGTACTGCGCGAACTGATCCACGGCTGCCCGCACGACATCGCCGTACCCTTCCAGAGAGGCCTCTCCCCAGCCGACCAAACCGTCGTCGGTCTCGATGCGCACGAACAGCCAACGCGGCGCTACCGGGAACGATTCGACCCTGCTGATGGTGGCGGTCACTGCATGGCCCCAATGCTCACGAGGTAGTCGGCGCAGATCTCGGCAACGATCTCGTCGGGTGCCGGAACCACGCTGACCCGGATCCCCTGCTCGTCATCTGCCAGCGGCTCGAGTGTCGCGTACTGCGACTCCAGCAGCTCCGGTGGCATGTACTCGTGGGATCGGGCCTGCACGCGCTCACGGATCAGTTCGATCGGCGCCCACGGGTCCACGAAGTAGGTCTGCGGTGCATGGGTGCGGATGAGATCGCGATAGCTGCGGCGCAGAGCTGAGCAGGCCACGACGACACCACCGGATGCGGCGTGCTCGATGAGGGTCTCCCCCACCTCGTGCAACCAGGGCTCGCGATCGGCGTCCGTGAGCGGTGTGCCGGATGCCATCAGGCTGATGTTGTCCGCGGAGTGCAGAGTATCCCCGTCGATGAACGGCACGTCCAGTCGTTCGGCCAGCAGACGTCCGATGGTGGATTTTCCGATTCCCTGCACGCCCATCACGATGATGGCAACGCTCGCAGTCACACGCATACTCAGCCTTTCGTGGCGCCGGCGGTCAGCCCGCTGACAATGTATCGCTGTGTGAACAGTGCGATCAGCATGATCGGTGTGGTCACGACGACGGATGCCGCCATGAGGGCTCCCCAGTCGATCGAGGCATACCCGATGAAGTCGAAGATCGCCACCGGCAGCGTCTTAGTGGAGTTGCCGGAGAGCACCAGAGCGAACATGAAGTTGTTCCACGAGAAGATGAACGACAGGATCGTCGCCGTGGCGATGCCGGGCACCGACAGCGGCAGGGTGATCCGGAAGAACGCCCCGATCGCGGTGAGGCCGTCCACCTGCGCGGACTCTTCGAGTTCCTCCGGCATCTGATCGAAGAACGACATCATGATGTAGAGGATCAGCGGCAACGACACGAACATGTGCGACAGGATCAGCGGCAGGTACCCGCCGGTCAGCTTCAACTGGGCGAAGATGAAGTACCAGGGCACCAGCAGGCTGACGCCGGGAATGATGCGCGCCAACAGCACGGCCATCGCGGATTTGTTCATCAGGAATCGGCTCATCGCGTATGCCGCCGGAAGGGCGAGCACCATGGACAGTGCGGTCGCCATGAATGCGACGAAGAACGAGTTCCAGATGTAGACGAGGTAGTTGCCGCGTCGCGGATCGAATACGGTGCCGTAATTGTCGAGCGTGGGATCGAAGATGAACGCCTTGCTCGCGTCGTAGATCTGCACGTTGTACTTGAAGCTGGCCAGCACCATCCAGACGATGGGCCCGAGGAAAGCCAGCACGATCACCACCAGGCCGATGATTCGTCCGACCGTGCCGATGCGGACCTTCTTGCGCCGGGTTCGCCCCGGCTTCTGGCCGTTCATGACGAGGGTGCGGGTGTCGGTCGTGGTGGTCATGAGTCCTTGACCTTTCGCTGCATCTGGATGACCCAGATCACGCCGAGGATGATGAGGAAGAACAGGATCAGGACGGCCGAGGCCAGGCCGTACTCGTTGTAGTCGAAGCTCAGACCGTAGGCGTAGATGTTGAGCGTCTCCACGTCGTGGAAGGCTCCACCGCCCTTACCCTTGGTGGCATAGAGCAGGTCGAAAGTCTTCAGCGCGTCGATACCGCGCAGGAGGACAGCCGCGACGATGACGCTGCGCATGAGCGGCACGATGACGTACCAGAACCGCTGCCAGCCGTTCGCCCCGTCGACCTTGGCCGCTTCCTGCGGCTCCTCGGAGAGGCTGGTGAGACCGGCCAGCAGGATGAGCGTGACCATCGGCGTCCACTGCCAGATATCGACGAACACCAGAGTCGCAAGCGATGTGGCCGGATCTGCCAGCCACGGCTGCGGCGGAATTCCGACCCAGCCGAGCATCTCGTTGACGAAGCCGATGTTCGGCTCGAACAGCAGCCGCCACATCATGCCGACCGCGACCGGGGTAGCCACCAGCGGCAGGAGAATGATCGTTCGCACAGCGCCCTGGCCACGGAACGGCTTCCACAGCAGCAGTGCGATGATCATGCCGAGGATCAGCTCGAAGAAGAGGGCGCCGCCGGTGAAGGCGAAGGTGCGCCACACCGCCGGCCAGAAACGCTCGGTGTCGGTGAGTACCTCGGCGTAGTTCTCGAGGCCGTTGAAGTCGAACTTGCGGCGCACCGATCGCTGGGCATCGGTGAAGCTGAGAAACAGTGTCCAGCCGAGCGGGATGACCAGCAGCAGCGTCGTGAACGCGATCGCGGGACCGGCGAACAGCCACTTGCGGTGCCGGTTGGCCCAGCGGCTGAAGCGCTCCTGCGTCCCGACCTGCTCGGGGCTCTGTAGTGCAGTCATGAGAGTTTCCGTGTTGGTTGGCCGTGCCCCGAAGCGTCGTTGCGGATGCTCCGGGGCACGGCGGACGGGAATGGTTACTCGGAGTCCTCGAGAAGGAACTCGTCGAAAGCGGTGTTCGATGAGTCCACGGCAGCATCCACATCGCCGCCAGCGATCGCGACGACAATCGGCTCACCGACGATCTCGCGGGCCTCGGACACCTGGATCACGAGCGGACGGTCCTGACCGATGCCGTTCTCGCCGTTGATCTTGATCGCCTCGACGAGCTCTTCGGGGTAATCCGCGGTCGCCTCAGGGTTCTCCCACACCGAGGTGCGGGCGCCGGAGACGCCGAGCTTCGCCATTTCCAGGGTGATGTCTTTCGACGTCGCCCACTGCACGAACTGCCAGGCGGCCGACGGGTTCGAAGCGGTTTCGTTGACCGCGAGGGCCCACGCCGCCACGTTGTACGGCTTGGATCCGGCCTCGCCCTCGGGGAACGGAGCAAAACCTACCTGCTCCGAGACCGTGGACTGTGTCGGGTCGGTCATGTTCTTGTAGAGGCTGTCGGCATCGGCGATGAAGGCTGCCTGCCCCTGCTGGAACACCGCGAACGCCTCGGCCCAGCTCATCTCGGGGTTGATCGTGGCGTCGGTGTGGTTGCGGATGAGGTCGCCGTAGTACTGGTAAGCACCACGAGCCTCATCACTGCCAATGGCCGAGGTGCCGTCGTCATTGATCCACTGTCCGCCGGAGCTGAACAGGAATGCGCTGAACTGAGTGACGGCAGCTGACTTTCCGGTGCGGCCGATGTAGCCGGCGACGTCGGGGTGCAGTTCATGAATGGCGGCAGCTGCCGCATCGAGCTCTTCCAGTGTGGTCGGAACCTCGAGGCCGGCCTCTTCGAGCAGGTCCTTGCGGTAGTACAGCACGGTGCGCTCGGTGATGATCGGAACGCCGACGATCTGGTCATCGTAGGTGGTCAGGGATGCCGGACCCGGCTGGAAGTCGGACCAGTCCCAGTCGGCGTCGGCCTCGGCCAGTTCGGTGAGGTCGGCGAGGTATCCGTTGCTGGCGAACAGCTTGTTCTCCTGCAGCGGTCGATACATCAGCACGTCGATCTCATCGGTGCCGGCGTTGAGCTTGACGTTGTACTGGTCGGAGAGCTGATCTTCGGCGAGCTGACTGATCTCGACCGTCGCGCCAGTCTCCTCCTCGAACTGCGGAATGAGTTCCTTGATGGTCTCGGTCCACACATGGTTGGCGAGGGTGACCCGAATCGTCTCGCCCTCGATGCCTTCGGTCTCGTCGATCTCCGAACCGGTGCCGCCGCTGCAGCTGACCAGCGCTCCGGCGACCACTGCTGTTGTTGCCGCCGCGAAGAAGCGGGCGGTCTTGGATCCGTACTTCACTGTGACTCTCCATCCTGAGACTCGCATCATCGCGGGGCTCGTGGCGCAGGTGCCCTGTTACATCTGCTCAATGGCCAAGTTATCTTCAATAAGTCATACTTTTCAACCCGTCGTGATGAAAAAGATAAGATCTAACCATGACCGCAGAGAATGTACTTGATCCCGCCTCTCCCGCCGTGGTCGTGCGAGGCGATCTGCGAAACCTCGTCCTCGACACGCTGGGGCGCGAAATCTGCTCGGGCGTGATCGGGCCGGAGACCACCTTCACCACGGAGTCGATCGAGTCGCGCTTCGAAGTCTCCCGCTCGGTGGTGCGTGAAGCGCTGCGTGCACTCGAGGCGCTGGGACTGGTGGCGCCCAAGCGACGGGTAGGCATGCGCGTGCTCCCCCTCACCCGGTGGAACGTGTACGACTTACAGGTCATCCGCTGGCGCCTCGCCGGCCCCAGCCGCGTGGCGCAGCTGCGTTCGCTGACGGAGTTGCGCGGTGCGATCGAACCCGCAGCAGCACGCCTGGCTGCGATGCGAGCCCCGCTGAATCAGGCCAGCGATCTCGTCGGCCTCGCCGGACGCCTGTGGGCCGCAGGAAAGGAGGGTGACACTGCTGGCTTCCTCGCGCTCGACAAGGAGTTCCACTCCCTCATCCTCACCATGAGCGGCAACGAGATGTTCGCGCAACTGCACCATCTGGTCGCCGAAGTGCTCACCGGACGAACCCAGTACAACCTGATGCCGAAGTTCCCAGCATCCGAGGCATTGCAGATGCACGTCGATATCGCCACGGCCATCCAGACCGGCAACGCGGACAAGGCCGCGTCGTCCATGATCGCGATCATGGACCGCACCCTCGACGAGATGAGTTCGATCTGGACGCAAGAACTCACAGGGAGCGCATAGCGGACTCCATAGATTCTTCATAGCTGATTCCACAGAATGGTCGTATGACCCACGATCTGCCTGAACTGCATCGCGCCGACGGCTCTGCACTGCGCATCCTGGCTGTCGACGACGAGCAGATGCTCACCGACCTGCTGGCGATGGCGTTGCGGATGGAGGGATGGGAGGTGCGAACGGCATCCTCCGGACTCGAAGCCCTCCAGGTCGCCCACGAGTTCGAACCCGACGCGCTGGTGCTCGATATCATGATGCCTGATCTGGATGGCATGAGCGTCCTGCGCCGTCTGCGTGAATCCGGCAACCTGGTTCCGGTGCTGTTCCTGACCGCGAAGGATGCCGTCGGCGACCGTATCGCCGGTCTCACCGCCGGTGGCGACGACTACGTCACCAAGCCCTTCAGTCTCGAAGAGGTGATCGCGCGCCTGCGTGCCATCATCCGCCGCACCGGCCTCGCCAGCAGCGACGAGGGACAGTCGATCCTGCGCGTCGGCGACCTCACCCTGAACGAGGACAGTCACGAGGTCGAACGCGCCGGCACCGAGATCGAACTGACCGCAACCGAGTTCGAACTGCTGCGCTATCTCATGCGCAATGAGCGCCGGGTGCTGTCGAAGGCGCAGATCCTCGACCGCGTGTGGAGCTACGACTTCGGCGGCAAGTCCTCGGTCGTCGAGCTGTACATCTCGTATCTGCGCAAGAAGATCGACGCCGGGCGCACTCCCCTGCTGCACACCGTGCGCGGCGTCGGATACATGATCAAGGCCCCGCAGTGACCTCACTGGGGCTGACGAGACCACTGACCCTGCAGACGCGCCTGCTGTGCGCCGTCATCGGGTTCGTGTCGCTCATCCTCATCATTGTCGCGGTCATCACGAGCGCGACGCTCGGGCGGGCGCTGGAGGGCAAGCTCCAGGAGCAGGTGAAGACGACCGCAGCCCAGACGACGTATCTGACGGCAGCACAGGCAGAGTCGTCCGCCGACTCTGGTGAACCGATCACCGCGCAGACGGTTCTGGCCGGCCAGCATTTCCCCTCGTCCGCCGTCCTGCTGGCCATAGCCTCAGCCGATGGAGCAAGCGGCGTCGTCGCCACAGCCGATGGCACGACCGTCCTCACTGACACACAGTTGATCGCGATCGACAGGGCCGTTCAGTCCTCGGGCAGCGCATCGATCAGGCTGGGCGATCTGGGCGCTTTCCGGGTCACAGTCACTCAGGTCGCCGATGCCCGCGGCAACGAAATCGCCATCGTCACCGGACTGCCGCCGGATGATCGAACCCTGGCGCAGCTGCTCACCGTGATCACACTGGCGACGTTGGGCGGGCTCATCCTGCTCGCGCTGACGACGGCCGTGACGATCCGCTTCAGCCTGGCGCCGCTTCGCGCCGTCGCCCGCACAGCCACGCGCGTCGCGAACCAACCGTTGGACCGCGGAGCGGTGACGATCACCGAGCGCGTTCCCGCAACGGAAGCCGATCCGCGCACCGAGATCGGCATCGTCGGCGCCTCGCTGAACACGCTGCTCGATCACGTCAACGACTCACTCGCCTCTCGTCAGCAGAACGAAGAGCGGATGCGACGCTTCGTCGCGGATGCCAGCCACGAACTGCGCACGCCGCTGGCTTCCATCCGCGGATACTCGGAGCTCTCATTGCGAGCGCTGCAGACCGAAACGCCGGGGGCTGCGCGCACCACCGAGGACACTCGGATGGCGCTGGAGCGCATTCAGGCGCAGTCGCTGCGAATGACCAGGCTGGTCGAAGATCTGCTGCTGCTGGCACGTCTAGATGAAGGGCAAGAGCTCGTCCACGGTACCGTCGATCTCACCCAGCTTGCGCTGGAGGGCCTCGCGGATGCGCGCCCCACCGGGCCGAATCACAGCTGGAGCATCGATGTTCCAGAAGAACCCGTCATCATGCCCGGTGATGCCGGACGCCTGCACCAGGTCGTTGCGAATCTGCTCGCGAACGCGCGCACCCACACTCCGGAGGGCACCGAGATCACCCTGGGCGTCGCGCGCGAGGGCGATGAAGCGCTCATCCGCGTGCACGATAACGGCCCCGGAATCGACCCGCATGTTCGTGAGGAGCTGTTCGCCCGATTCGCCCGGGGCGACGATTCCCGTACCCGTCAGACCGGGGGCACCGGTCTCGGGCTCGCCATAGCCAAGGCCATCGTGGAAGGCCACCGCGGCACGATCACGGTCGAAAGCGCTCCCGGCGATACGACGTTCACGGCACGGTTCCCCCTCCCGGCGGGGTCTGCGGCCGCCTAGCCCCGCACACTTGCAGGGCCAATGCCCAGTTGCAGGGGCATCCCACGGCGTTTCGCCCTGCATCTGTACGATCGCCCTGCATCCGGACCGGCACCAGGCACCAGGCACCAGGCACCAGGCCAGGGCATCAGACGAGTCTGGCGAGGGCGGCGAGGATCGCCGCTTCGACGATGGGCCAGTTGTACACGACCATCGCGTAGTCGAAGCGGAGCGTTTCGTATCCAACGGCGGATGCCGCGGCATCCCTCATGAGATCTCTGTGCCGTTCAGACTCGCCATCGTGATTCTCTTTCCCATCCGTCTCGAGAATCAGTCGGCCGTCGACGACGAAGTCCACCCGTCCGACAGTCGGTATCGAGACCTGACAGTCGAGCCGGATGCCGAGCAGCTCAAGACGCAGGCGCAGCAATGATTCCAGCCCGCTGTCAGCGTCGGAACGGGCAAGGTCGACCAACCATCGTGCGCCCACCGGGAGGCGCTGTCGGATTCGAGCTTTCGCAACGGCCTTGATCTTCCGCTGGCGCAGCGCCGATTCCAGCGCAGCGAAGAAGGCTTCATCGCCGTGGCAATGGTAGACATGCACCAGCACCACGTCCAGCGGCGCCAGTCCGAGCCTCATCGGTCCGGCGAAGAAATGGCCGACACACGAACAGGTTGAGGGATGATGCACTCTCCCGGTGCCGCCCAACCAGACGTGCACGGCCTCATCCTCGTTCAGGGTCCAGACACCGTGCAGGCGCAGCGCGCGAGCGCAGGTGACGGCGCCGCCGTGGCGTGCAGCCTCCACAAGGTCGGGATTCGTGTCGGGTAAGGCGAACACACCCGGGCGTAACCGCAGAATGTTACCGCCGCGCACAGCGTGCGACAGCATCCGACGGGAAAATCCGAACTCCTGCAATCGGACTCCACGGGCGATGCCGCCCTCGGACGCAATGATCTGAGCTGGTTGAAGCATCTGCCGATGATCCCGCATCCTCGGTGCCGGAATACGGTCCACACGACGAATGTGGAAGAATCCTGCATCCGTACGGAGTGTGCAGAACTAGTGAGGGCCGCACACTTGCAGGGCCGAAGCACGCCTGCAGTGGCATCCCACGGCGTTTCGCCCTGCATCTGTACGATCGCCCTGCATCCGGACCGAGGGCGGGTCTGGCGAGGGCGGGTCTGGCGGGCCTGGCGAGGGCGGGTCTGGCGAGGGCGGACGAGGACGAGTCAGTATCCGGCGAAGGCATCGGTCGTGAGTGACCGGGCCTTCTGCAGGGCCGGGGCGAGGTCGGCGAGCAGCCGCGGCGGCCCGGAGATGAACGCGTGCCGACTGGGCAGATCAGGCACGACTCGCTCAAGCCCAGCGGCATCCAGGCGCACGCCCTGTGCCCAGTGCCAGTGCTCCGGCAACGCCTGCGGGGCATCCCGAGTGAACACGATCGTGGGTACTCCGGTCGCTTCGAGTTCCGCGCGGAATGCCAGCTCCATCGCTTCGGCTGCGACATAGACGAGCACGACGTCGCGCTGCAGCCCGTCAGCCTGCAACTGCCGCAGCTGCGAGACGAACGGTGTCACGCCGATTCCGGCCGCCACCATCAGCACCGGCGCATCGCCGTGCGGCAGGACGAAGTCTCCCCACGTTCCGGTCACAGCCAGCGTCGCTCCCGGTTGCGCGGCCGCAAGCGCCCGTTTGTACGACGAGGGATGCTTCTGATCACCGTTCTTGTATGCAATGCGCAGGGTCGGAAGATCTGCCGGCGCAGAGACGATGCTGAACTCGCGGCGGGTGCCTCGCGCATCCGGGTGGTGATGCGGCACATCGAGCTCGAGGTACTGACCGGGGATGAACTTCAGCTTCCCCTGAGCTCGGAAGGTCAACTCCTGCGCGGTCGGGGTGATGAACTCGCGTTTCTGCAGTGTCAGCCGAACCGACCCGCGCAGTGCGAAGGCGACCGCGAGCAGATTGCCGATCAGCAGCGCCCGCTCCTGTCCGAGGGTGAACAATCCCCCGATGAGAATCGGCCAACCGGCGAGGAGCCCCACCAGCGCTGCGACAGCGAACTGCTGCCAGCGCCGGGGCGGACTGGTCAGCGGCTCGGACACCATGAACACCCCGAGGAACAGGAACGGCGACTGCAGCACCGCGAACTGCACAGCCGCAGACAGGTCGAACTCGATGCCGAGTTGCTGGGCCTGCACGGCCTGGCGCACGACCGCGGTGCCGACCGCGATCAGCACGAACACCAGCACGACCCGAATCTTCTCGGTGCGCCACAGCACGAGCAGTCCGAACAGCGCAACGGGAAGCGCGAGCGCCGCGTTACCCACCCACCACGATGCCGACGTTCCCAGCCATTCGAATGCGCCGAAGGATCCGATCAGCGTGACCACGGCTGCACCAAATGCCGCCGGATTGAGGATATGGCGGCCACGCCAGGCGATGACGTACTTCGACAGGCTCGCCACAGCGCCCGTCAGAGCGAGCCCGATGAGGGCCGCAGGGTCTGTGCCGGGACGCATCACGAACAGCAGGATCAGCGCGGTGACGAGCGAGGATTCCACGCGCCACGGCAGATGCAGCACCCGCTGGGCCGCGGCGTCGACGGCGGAGATCACCCCGGCCAGCACGACGAACGAGACCACGATCTCCACCGGGGTCGGCGACACGATCCCGCCGATCGCCGAAAGCAGTAGCGCGATGAGCGCGAGCGCCACGAGCGCGAAGAACACCAGCCGATACATCGACACGGCACCGAGGATCGAGAGCACCCGCTGCCGTACAGCGGTGAATGAAGACATCACAGGACCTCGGGCTTGCTGAGAGCGTGTGCTAGGCGTCGCCGCCGAACATGCTGGTGACCGATCCGTCCTGGAACACCTCATGGATCGCCCGGCCGAGCAGCGGAGCGATCGGCAGGATCGTGAGTCCATCCCACTGCCGCGAGGCGGACAGCGGGATCGTGTCGGTGACGACGACCTCATCGATCGACTCGTCCTGCAGACGCTCGGATGCCGGGTCGCTGAAGATCGCGTGCGTTGCTGCCACGATGACGCGGCGCGCACCAGCCGCCTTCAGTGCCTGCGCAGCCTTGACGATGGTGCCACCGGTATCGATCATGTCGTCGACCAGCAGACAGGTGCGGCCCTCGACCGCGCCGACGATCTCGTGCACGGAGACCTGGTTGGCAACCTTCGGGTCGCGACGCTTGTGGATGATCGCCAGCGGTGCATCCATGCTGTCCGACCAGGTGTCGGCAACGCGCACGCGGCCCATGTCCGGCGAGACGATCGTGAGCGTTTCACGGTCTTCAGCGGTCAGCGTCTCACGGAAGTGCTCGAGCAGCACGGGCTTGGCGAACAGGTGGTCGACCGGTCCGTCGAAGAAGCCCTGGATCTGCGCGGCGTGCAGGTCGACGCTCATGACACGGTCAGCACCCGCGGTCTTGAGCAGATCAGCGACCAGACGGGCGCTGATGGGCTCGCGCCCGCGGCCCTTCTTGTCTTGCCGCGAATACGGGTAGTAGGGGGCGACGACGGTGATGCGCTTGGCCGAGGCACGCTTAGCCGCGTCGATCATGATGAGCGTCTCCATGAGCCACTCGTTGACCGGTTCACCGAATGTCTGCACCAGGAACAGGTCGCAACCGCGGATCGACACCTCGAAGCGGGCGTAGATCTCCCCCGAAGCGAACGTGCGGTGCTCTACGGGCGCCGGCTGGATTCCGAGGCCGTTGGCCACCGCGGCTGTGAGCTCCGGGTGCGAACGGCCGCCGGCCACGACGAGCCGCT
This sequence comes from Microbacterium wangyouchuni, assembly GCF_051546305.1. Classification (NCBI taxonomy): domain Bacteria; kingdom Bacillati; phylum Actinomycetota; class Actinomycetes; order Micrococcales; family Microbacteriaceae; genus Microbacterium; species Microbacterium wangyouchuni. The sequence goes on along the minus strand of NZ_JBPTMA010000005.1, from coordinate 145,285 downwards.
TCTTGTTCTTCGCGATGAGCCCGGGGGCCACGCCGTTGTCCCGATCCAGTTCAACGGTCTTTTTCTTGTGCCCCATGCCCTGCCTTACTCTGTGGCTGTGTTGGCCCGGGAGGCCGCTTGTGCAGCGCCCGTCCCGGCTCGATTCTTCTCGACCCACCCCTCGACGTTTCGTTGAGGGGCGACGCTCAAGGCCAGTGCACCAGCGGGGACGTCCTTGCGGACTACCGCTCCCGCTCCGGTCTTCGCTCCAGCACCAATCCTAACCGGCGCGACGAAGACGTTATGCGATCCGGTGTGCACCTCGTCACCGATCTCGGTGCGGTGCTTGGCGATGTCGTCATAGTTCGCGGTGATTGCACCAGCGCCGAGGTTCACACGCTCACCGATCGTCGCATCGCCGACGTAGGAGAGATGCGGCACTTTGCTGCCCTCGCCGATCTGCGAGTTCTTCGTCTCGACGAAGGTGCCGATCTTGCCGTTCGCGCCGAGGACGGTGCCCGGGCGAACATACGCGAAGGGCCCGACGTTCGCTCCGGCGCCGATGACAGCGAGTGTCGCGTCGGCTCGGCGCACAACAGCATCCGCACCGATCTCGCAGTCGACCAATGAGGTGTCCGGGCCGATCACTGCTCCGGCTTCAATGACGGTCGCGCCGGCGATGATCGTGTTCGGGAGGACCGTCACGTCGGGCGCGATCTTCACTTCGTCGTCGATCCAGGTTGTCGCCGGGTCGATGATGGTGACGCCCTCGCGCTGCCAGCCACGGACGATCCGCTGGTTGAGGAGTCGGCCGACCTCGGCCAGCTGCACGCGGTCGTTGACACCGTAGGTCACCGTGACATCTGAGACGACGGATGCCGCCACTCGGGCCCCAGCACGACGCAGCAGCTGCGGCACATCTGTCAGATACTTCTCCCCCTGGGCATTGTCGACACCGACCGTCGGGAGGTGCTCGCGCAGCGCGGAGGCACGGAAGACGTACATGCCGGCGTTGATCTCTCGGACAAGAACCTCGTCGGCGGAGGCATCCTTCTGCTCGACGATGCGATCGACGTCACCCTCGGCATTGCGGATGACGCGGCCGTAGCCAGTCGGATCGTCAAGGACCGCGGTCATGAGCGTTGCCGCAGCGTCGGCTGCACGATGCTCGGCGATGAACGATGTCAGCGTCGCAGCATCCGCCAGCGGGCAGTCGCCGGAGAGGATGAGAACATCGCCGTCGAAAGCGGGAATCGCCTCGAGCGCGACCTCTACAGCACGTCCGGTACCCGGAATCTCATCCTGGTCGACGATGATCGCGTTCGGATGCGCGGATGCGAGCGCCTGGACGAGTTGCTCGCGTTCGTGTCTCACCACGACCTCGACGGACTCCGCGCCGAGGCTATCCGCGGCCTTCAGCACATGCCCGATGAGCGAGCGTCCACCGATCGTGTGCAGCACCTTGGGCAACCGGGACTTCATCCGAGTGCCCTGCCCTGCAGCGAGCACGATGATCGCGAGTCTGTTCTCCGTCATGCTCCGCCGCCAGGACTCGAACCTGGACTTAACAGCTCCAAAGGCTGTCGTGCTGCCATTACACCACGGCGGACCACAGCCCCGAGAGGCCGCGTGACAATTCTGCCATGCTCACGGCGGCTGGTCTGCCGAAGGCATCCGATAATGGAGATATGAACGAGACAGACGAGGTCGATCGGATCGTCCGCGCGTGGAACGCCCAGCGCCCCGACCTCGACTTCTCCCCTTTGGAGGTCCTCTCCCGGATGGACCGGCTGTCGAAGCATCTCGACCGCGCCCGGCGTGATGTCTTCCGCCGTAGCGACATCGACTCCTGGGAATGGGACGTACTCTCAGCGCTGCGCCGGGCCGGTGATCCCTTTCAGCTCTCGCCGAAGCAGCTCATGCAGCAGACGCTCGTCTCCAGCGGCACGATGACGAACCGCATCGATCGTCTGGTCGGGCGCCGCTTTGTTCGGCGGCAGGCTGATCCCGGTGACGGCCGCAGCGTCCTGGTGACCCTGACGGACGACGGTCGCGTGCGCGTGGATGCCGCGATCACCCGCCTGGTCGATATCGAGGCCGAGCTGCTGCGCGCGCTTTCCCGAGCAGACCGCGACCGAATGGCCGCGCTCCTGCGCAAGCTCAGCCTGAGTTACGACGCCTGATGGGTCGTTTCTGATGGCGATGGCATCGCCGCTGCCCATGCGAGACGGTGTGGGGGCGACGCGTCTGCACCTGCCACACACCGGGCCGTGGCCGACAATCAGTGCGTACATGGTGGAGCGCTTCTTCCACCTGGATGAGCAGTTCCTGCTGGAGCGGTTCGATCGCGGCGAGATCGTCATGGCCAACGGCTCAGCGGTGAGTCGGGATGCTCCGCTGGATGCTGCGGAGTTCATCTGGTACTACCGGGAGCCGCCGGTTGAGACCGAGATTCCGTTTCACGCCGAGATCCTGCATCAGGACGATGATCTCGTCGTGATCGACAAGCCGCACTTCCTGCCCACCACCCCTGCCGGAAGATATGTGCAGAATTCGGCGCTGGTGCGACTGCGGCGACAGCTCGACAACCCCGATCTCGCACCGATTCACCGGCTGGATCGAGCCACTGCCGGGATTCTGATGTTCTCCGCCCGGGTGCAGACACGCGGCGCCTATCAGATGCTGTTTCAGCGCCGCGAGATCGAGAAGGTCTATGAAGCGGTGTCCTCCCGTCCTGAGCGCTGGGATCCTGACTCCCCCGCACTCGACGGGCAATCGTTCCCGCTGACGGTGCGCTGCCATATCGAAAAGCTTCGTGCGCAGGTGTGTGTCGAGGTCGATCACGTTCGTGAGCCGAACTCGGAAACCGTCGTCGAACTCATCGATTCCGACGACGACGTCATCCACACGCTGCTTCGTCCGCACACCGGAAAGATGCACCAGCTGCGGGTGCATCTCGCGTCGGTGGGCGCCGGCATCCTGCACGACAATCTCTATCCGGTACTCACCGACGAGAAGCCAGATGACCACCAGCGCCCGCTGCAGCTCCTCGCCAGAGAATTGCGCTTCATCGACCCGCTGTCGGGAAACGAGCGCGAATTCATGACGCGGCGCACTCTGCAGTACGCGCCGACATCACAACTCTCTCAGGGCGTCAGCTGAGCTGTTCACTGAGCTCGAGCCAGCGCAGCTCGTGCTCTTCGATCTCCGCTTCCAGCGCGCTGATCTGCTTCATCTTCTCGCCCAGCCCCGCGTAATCGGACTGGTCGTGCTCGACGAGTGCGTGCTTGGCCTTGTCGACCTGCTGAGTGAGTTTCTGAATCTTGCGCTCGGCCGCGGCTACTTCCTTCTGCGCGGTGCGCAGGGCCGCACCATCGAGCTTGGGCGTCTTTGCGGTTGCCGTTGCGGTTGCCGCTGGCGCGCCGCTCTGCTCAGCAGTGCGTAGGCGGAGATACTCGTCCACGCCTCCGGGCAGGTGACGCAGCCGCCCGCCCATCACGGCGTACTGCTGGTCGGTAACGCGTTCGAGGAAGTAGCGGTCGTGGCTGACAACGAGCAGGGTTCCCGGCCACGAGTCCAGCAGATCTTCGATCGCTGCCAGCATGTCGGTGTCCATGTCGTTGGTCGGTTCGTCAAGGATCAACACGTTGGGCTGGTCCAGCAGCACGAGCAGCAGCTGCAACCGGCGCTGTTGACCACCGGAGAGATCCTTCACCGGCGTCGAGAGCTGGGCGGAGGTGAAGCCGAGACGCTCCAGCAGCTGGCTGGGAGTGAGCGCCTGCGCCTTGGATCCGCTGCCGAAGGTGTACTCGGTGCGCAGATTCGCGATGACCGTGCGCACCGGATCGTTCCAGACGGCCCCGAGCTCATCGATGCGCTGGGTGAGCGTCTTCACCTTCACCGTAGTGCCGCGCTTGACCCGGCCGCTGGTGGGTTCGATGGTTCCGGCCACCAGTCCCAGGAGTGTCGATTTCCCGGCGCCGTTGACACCGAGGATGCCGGTGCGCTCCCCCGGCGCGATGCGCCATTCCACATCGCGCAGTACCTCGCGCGGGCCACCGAATTCGCCGGCAGGGTAGGTGACCCCGGCATCCAGCAGATCGACGACGTCCTTGCCGAGGCGGGAAACGGCCAGCGACTGCAGCGACACCGTGTCGCGGATCTCCGGCACGTCCTCGATGAGAGCGTTCGCGGCATCGATGCGAAACTTCGGCTTGGCCGTGCGTGCCGGCGCTCCCCGGCGCAGCCAGGCGAGCTCCTTGCGAGCGAGGTTCTGTCGCTTGGCTTCGGTGGCCGCGGCCATCCGATCACGCTCAACGCGCTGCAGAATGTATGCGGCGTAGCCGCCTTCGAACGCTTCGACGACGCGGTCGTGCACCTCCCAGGTCTCCGTGCACACCTCATCGAGGAACCACCGGTCGTGTGTGACCACGAGGAATGCGCCGGAGTTCGTCGACCAACGCTTCTTCAGATGCCCCGCAAGCCAGGTGATCGCCTCGACGTCAAGGTGGTTGGTGGGCTCATCGAGCGCGATGATGTCCCACTCCGAGACCAAGAGAGTCGCGAGCGCCACGCGGCGCCGCTGCCCACCGCTGAGGCTTCGCACCGGGGCATCCCAGTCCAGATCAGCAAGCAGTCCCTGGATGACGTCGCGCACACGTGCGTCGCCGGCCCACTCGTACTCGGGCATGTCGCCGACGACCGACTGTGCAACCGTGAGGGAGTCGTCGAGGGTGTCGGCCTGGTCAAGCACGCCGACCGTCGTGCCGGCGCGCATCGTGACGCGCCCACCATCGGGTTCCTTGCGCCCCGCGAGCATCGCGAGCAGGCTCGATTTTCCATCACCGTTGCGTCCGACGATACCGATCCGATCGCCCTCCTCGATGCCGAGGGTGATGGAGTCGAAAACGACCTTGGTGGGGTATTCCAGGTGGAGGCCTTCGGCCCCGAGAAGATGTGCCATGTCTTTACCAGGGTAGCCGCGATCCTACGGAACGAGCCGCCCGGGCGCGTGACGGCCGGGGTCGCGCAGCAGTTGCTCGAACGCGAGCTCAGCCGGGGCGATCTGCATGAGACGCGAACGCATCCGTGCACGCTCGAGTCGAACCTTGCGCCCTTCTGCTCCCACCGGGTGCAGTTGCACGGCGTTCGAAAGCCGTTCCCGGCTGGTCGCCAGCAGCACGGAGAGGTAGCCGGACAGCACCACCAGCTCTGGTGCGAAGGCGTTGACGAAGTTCGTCAACGCCACGGAAAGCAAGTCCACTTGTCTAGCGACCTCGTTGAGCACGGCGGGATCCTTGACGAGGCCCAACTCGATATCCAGTTCGTCCTCGTCCAGACCTCTCCGTCCGAGCAACTGGAGCACGCGCGTGGGGTCCACTTCCGCTTGCAAACACCCGCGCCGGCCGCATGCGCACGGTGTGCCGGCCGCATCGACGACTGTGTGCCCGAACTCGCCGGCGAAGCCGGAGGTTCCTCGCAGGAGGGTTCCATCCAGAACCAGGCCCCCACCGATGCCGCTGACGGAGCCACTGAGATAAAGCATGTTCGCTACACCCCGGCCGACGCCGAATCGGGTTTCGGCCAGCGCTCCCACGCTGGAATCGTTTCCGACGGTGACGTGCATCCCGAGCGCATCTCGCAACCGGTTCGCCAACTTCTCGCGCCGCCACCCCAGCGACGGAGCAAGCAGCACGACCCCTGTCTCGTCGACGAGTCCGGGCACTGCTACTCCGGCGCCGACGAGGCGGTAATGCCGTTCGATGTCTGCACGCATGCCATCGACGAGCGATGAGAGCAAGTGCGCAAACCGTCGCGGCGATGGCGCGCTGGCCAGATCATGTCGCACACGAGAATGCACGATGCCGCCCAGGCCGACGAGCGAGACGGTGACCGACAGCGCTTCCACGCTCACGCTCAGTGCGACGACGCGGTCATCGGCAGCAACACCGAGCGAAGGCCGACCGGCGCGACCGGTCGGCTTGACAGCAGTATCGGTGACCACGCCGAGATCGAGCAGCTCCTGCACCAGCGCGGTCACCGTTGATCGATTGACTCCGACGATCGCACCGATCTGGGATCTGGACAGCGTCCCTTCGGCGTGAACCAGACGCAGCACAGCGGAGAGGTTCTGCTGCCGAACATCTTCGTTCGTGGTTGCGGCGGTACGCTGCGGCATCGAAGGAAGCATTTCCTCGGCCGTTGACCCTAGTTTCTGGTTCATCGGTGTCACCTGCGCTCGACAACCATGTGGCGCATCAGCACTTCCTGGGTTGCTTCGCCTCGCGCCACCTCCGCAGTGATACGACCTTCTGCCATCGCATAGACGCGGTCCGACAGGCCGATCACCTCAGCCAGCTCAGACGAGATTATGATGATCGCCTTGCCCTGTGCGGCCAGTTCGTTGATGATGCCGTAAATCTCATATCTCGCTCCGACGTCGATGCCCCTGGTCGGCTCATCGAGGATCAACACGTCGGGATTAGTGAACATCCACTTCGACAGAACGACCTTCTGCTGATTTCCCCCCGACAGTGTCGCGGCCGCGGCCGCGATACTCGAGGTCTTGATGTTCATCTTGTCGCGATAAGCCTCAGCGATCTTACGTTCCCTGACCTCGTCGACCAGTCCGCGCTGTCCCAGTCGGCGCAGCGCTGCCGCCGAGATGTTCTCCTGGACAGTCGCGTGCAGGTTCAGGCCGTCATGTCGGCGATCCTCCGGTACGTAGACGACTCCGTTCGCGATCGCTGAGCGCACTGTCTGCAGGTCGACCACTTCGCCGCGCTTGTAGGCCGCACCGCTGAAGACCGACCCGTAGGCACGTCCAAAAACACTCATGGCCAACTCGGTCCGTCCCGCACCGATCAGCCCCGCCAGTCCGACGATCTCCCCCGCCCGAACGTGCAGATTGACGTCGTCGACCACCTTCCGTTCTGGGTCGCTGGGGTGTCCCACACTCCAGTTCTCGATCCGGAACAGCTCATCACCGAACACTGGTTCCCGGCGAGGAAAGAGGTCGTCCAGGGGCCGGCCGACCATCGCCCGGATGACGCGACTCTCGTTGGTCTCGGGATTATCCGTCCGCATCGTCTCGACCACCCCGCCGTCCCGGATGACGGTCACCCGATCGGCAATGCGCAGGACTTCGTCGATTTTGTGCGAGATGAGCACGCAGGTGATCCCCTGCGCTTGGAGCTGCCTGATCAGAGCGAGCAAACGATCGGAATCAGCCCGGCCCAACGCCGCGGTCGGCTCATCGAGGATGAGGAGCTTGACGTTCTTCGTCAATGCCTTGGCGATCTCGACAAGCTGTCGTTTGCCGACGCCGAGCTCCCCCATCGGGGTCGTGGGATTCTCGGAGAGCCCTACGCGTCGCAGGATTTCTTCGGTCGCGAGGTAAGACCCGGGAACATCGACGAGTCCGAACCTGGTCCGTTCGTGACCGAGGTGAACATTGTCGGCGATCGACAACTGCGGCACCGCCGAAAGCTCCTGGTGGACGATCACAATGCCTGCCGCCTCGCTGTCGGCGAGTGAGCGAAACCGCATCGCTCTGCCGTCGAAGTCGATACGTCCTTCGAACGAGGAATACGGATACACGCCGCTCAAAATCTGCATGAGCGTGGATTTGCCGGCGCCGTTCTCGCCGCAGATCGCGTGGACCTCGCCCCGGGCAACCTCGAAGGTGACATCGGCGAGGGCGGCGACCGGACCGAAGCGTTTGGTGACGTCGCTCATACGCAGGATGGGTTCGGACATGCTCACCGCCTTTGAGTATCGCGCTCTTGATCGTACCCAGGGAATCGATTTGTATGCAGCCTCAAAAGAATTATTTGTATGCAGGCCCGTCAATATGCCATGCTTCCAAAACGGAAGCGAACTGGAACGCTCCCACTGCACCGGACACGGCGGTCCGATGGCACGGTCATGGCCCGCCCCTCAAGGAAGAGAGATGCAATGAGAAAGAATTTTCTGCGCACGACAGCGGCCATCGGAGCTCTCGCACTCGGCGTGAGTCTCGCCGGTTGCGCCACCGGCGCCTCCGGAGGTGGCTCTGACGGAGGCGCCACTGCCGAAGCCGTCACTGTCGGAGTTGCGATGCCGACAGAGACATCAGAGCGCTGGATCGCCGACGGCGACGCGGTCAAGTCACAACTCGAAGAAGCCGGCTACGAAGTCGACCTGCAGTTCGCCAACGATGACATCCCTCGCCAGCAGCAACAGCTCGATCAGATGATCACGAACGGCGCGGACATCCTCATCGTCGCATCAATCGACGGCACCGCCTTGGCCGCACAACTGGCCAACGCTGCAGACAAAGGCATTCCGATCATCGCCTACGACCGGCTGATCAATGGCACCGAGGACGTCGACTTCTACGTCACCTTCGACAACTACACCGTCGGTGTGCAGCAGGCGCAATCACTGTTGCGCGGACTCGGTTTCCTCGACGAGAACAACGAGGAAACCGGCCAGACAGACCCGAAGGTCATCGAGATCTTCGCCGGGTCCCCGGACGATAACAACACCAAGTTCTTCTACCAGGGCGCGATCGACACCTTGCAACCGTTCCTCGACGACGGTCGTCTCACCATCCCGTCCGGCCAGGTCGACATGGACACGGTCTCCACGCTGCGTTGGGATCAGGCCACGGCACAGAAACGCATGGAGGACCTGCTGACGAGCACTTATGACGGTGGCGCGAAGCCGCTGGATGGTGTGCTCGCGCCATACGACGGGATCTCACGGGGAATCATCACAGCGCTCGAGAACGCTGGCTACGGCTCCACCATCGAAGCCGGCCTGCCGATTCTGTCGGGACAGGATGCCGAAATCGCCTCGGTGAAGATGATCAACGACGGCGTGCAGTACGCGACCATCTTCAAGGACACGCGCAAGCTCGCCGCCCAGGCTGTCGAAGCCGCCACTGCCTACGCCGAGGGAGAAGAACCCGAGGCGAACGACAGCGAGACGTACGACAACGGCGTGAAGGTCGTGCCGTCCTTCCTGCTGGAGTCCGACATCGTCGTGGCCGACAACATCTCGTCGCTGCTGATCGACTCGGGCTACTGGAGCGAAGAAGAGGTCGCTGCGGGCGTCGCCCAGTGATTCATGCTCCAGCCGAGCGGCGAAGGTCGCTCGGCTGGAGCAACCACCGTCCAGATACAGGAGCAACGATGTCCGATGCCATCCTCAAGATGCGCAGCATCACCAAAAACTTCCCGGGTGTGAAAGTGCTCGACGACGTCACCCTGACTGTCAGACGCGGCGAGATTCATGCGATCTGCGGCGAGAACGGTGCAGGCAAGTCCACGTTGATGAAAGTGTTGTCGGGCGTGTACCCGCACAACACCTTCACCGGCTCGATCATCTTCGACGATGAGCCGCAGCAGTTCAGCGCGATCAAAGATTCCGAGCGTGCCGGGATCGTCATCATCCATCAGGAACTGGCGCTCGTGCCGCACCTGTCGATCGCCGAGAACATCTTCCTCGGCAATGAAGTCATCCAGCACGGTCTGATCGATTGGCACGAGGCGAACGCGCGCGCAACGACGCTGCTGGACAGGGTCGGTCTTCGAGAGAACCCGACCACACCGGTCGGACAGCTCGGGGTCGGCAAGCAGCAGCTCGTCGAGATCGCGAAGGCACTGACCAAGAAAGTCAGGCTTCTGATCCTCGACGAACCCACGGCAGCACTCAACGACGATGATTCTGAGCATCTGCTCCAGCTGCTTCGCGAACTGCGTGATCAGGGCATCACCTGCATCATCATCAGTCACAAGCTGGGCGAAATCGTTGCCGTCGCAGATTCGACCACCATCATCCGTGACGGCCAGACCATCGAAACCATCGACATGCACGGGCCGGATGCCACACAGGATCGCATCATCCGCGGCATGGTCGGTCGATCTCTGGATAGCCGATTCCCCGAGCGCACTGCGCAGATCGGCGAGGAGATCTTCCGAATCGAGAACTGGACGGTGCTGCACCCGACTCAGCTCGGGCGAGTTCTCGTCGACGATGCGTCGCTGTCAGTCCGCGCGGGTGAGATCGTCGGCATCGCCGGTCTCATGGGCGCGGGTCGCACAGAGTTCATGATGAGCGTCTTCGGTCGCAGCTACGGTCGCGACGCGAGGGGCAAGGTCTTCCTGCGCGGCAAGGAGATCTCCACCCGCACGGTGAAAGATGCCATCGCGAACCGGATCGCCTATGTCTCCGAGGACCGCAAGCAGTATGGGCTCAACCTGATCGCAGATATCAAGTCCAACGTCACATCTGCTGCGCTCGGAAAGCTGACCCGATCGGTGTTCATCGACGGCAACCGCGAGATCGAGGTCGCGGAGCAGTACCGTCGTGATCTGAACATCAAGTCCCCCACCGTCGCGCAGATCGTGGGCAACCTGTCGGGCGGGAACCAGCAGAAGGTGGTTCTGTCCAAGTGGTTGTACACCGACCCTGAAGTGCTCATCCTGGATGAACCCACCCGGGGCATCGACGTAGGTGCGAAGTTCGAGATCTACGAGATCATCGGGGCGCTGGCTGCCGCAGGGAAAGCCGTGATCCTCGTCTCCAGCGAACTGCCCGAGCTACTCGGTCTATCAGACCGCGTCTACTCACTCGCCTACGGGCGAATCACCGGAGAGCTCCCGGCTTCTGAAGCAACGCAGGAAGCTCTCATGTCACTCATGACGATCGAACCCTCTGCAACGAAGGAGCCTGCGGCATGAACAACGTGTTCACCGAGGTCAAAAGCCTACTGACCCACAACCTGCGAACATCGGGCATCTACATCGCCTTCGTCGTCATCATTCTGCTGTTCACCTTCCTCACCGGGGGGACACTGCTGAGCCCGGAGAACGTCACCAACATCGTGCTGCAGAACGCGCACATCCTGATAATGGCGCTCGGCATGATCCTGGTGATTGTCGGCGGACACATCGACCTCTCTGTCGGTTCCGTGCTGGCATTCGCTTCTGCGGTCTCCGCTGTGCTCGTCATCCGCATGGGGATGCCGTGGTGGGTCGGAGTCATCGCTGCGGTCGTCACCGGCATCATCGTCGGTGTCTGGCAGGGGTTCTGGGTCGCGTATGTGGGTATTCCCGCCTTCATCGTCACGCTCGCCGGCATGCTCCTCTTCCGAGGCTTGACCTGGATGGTGCTCGACAACGTCTCACTGTCGCCGTTCCCCGCCCAATACCGTGAGGTGGCAAGCGGATTCCTCGATGGGCTGCTGGGGGTCATCACGATCGGTGAGGGCACCGGCCTCAAGAGCGTGCCGCAGACGGTGGACGTGTTTACACTGCTCATCGGCGTACTCGCCGTGGCCGGGATGGTCGTCGCATCGGTGCGCAACCGCCGCACGCGGCAGGGGTACAACCAGGAGGTCGAGTCACCCCTACTGTTCGTGCTGAAACTCGTGGTGGTCTCGGCATTGCTCCTCGCCTTCTCCTGGGCGCTGGCCTACAACCGTGGCTTCCCGATCGTGCTCGTCATCGTGGCGGTGCTGATCCTGATCTATCAGGTCCTGGCGAATCGGACGGCCTTTGGGCGTCACGTATACGCAGTCGGCGGAAATCTTTCAGCGGCGCGTCTATCCGGCGTCAACGTCCGCAGCGTGAACTTCTGGATCTTCGTCAATATGGGCTTGCTCACCGGCGTCGCCGCGGCTGTGTTTTCATCCCGCTCGAACGGAGCGCAACCCGGTATGGGGAACATGTTCGAACTCGACGTGATCGCTGCCTGTTTCATCGGTGGCGCATCGACGATGGGCGGAGTCGGCCGTGTCGGCGGCGCGCTCGTAGGCGGGTTGGTGATGGCTGTCATGACCAACGGGATGCAGTTGATGGGCGTGCCGCAATCGACCCAACAGATCGTGAAGGGACTTGTGTTGCTTCTGGCCGTGGCCTTCGACATCTACAACAAGCGCCGCGCCGGCGCCGTTCGCTGAGTGCCGCGATCCTACGCAGCGAGCCGCCCGGGCGCCAGGCCCGGACGGCTCGCACGTCCCCAGCGGAAGTCGTTACTTGTACGACTCCACAATCTCCAGCAGGCTCGGCACGTTGGCGTACGCCTCAGCGGCGTTGTCCTTCGTGACGATCAGCGGCTCGAGCAGGTACGCCGGAACGATCTTCGCGCCGTTGTCGTACTGCTCGGTGTCGTTGACCTCGGCGTCTTCGCCCTTCTGGAGCTGGCCGACCATCTTGATGGCCTGCTCCACGAGAAGTGCCGTGTCCTTGTTGATCGTGGAGTACTGCACGCCCTCCATGATCGACTTCACCGATTCGACCTCGGAGTCCTGACCGGTGACGACCGGGACGTCCTTACCGGCCTGCTGCACCGCGGTGAGGATGGCGCGGGCGAGGGTGTCGTTCGGCGAGAGCACACCGTCGATCACGGTGTCGCCACCGTAGGTGGAGGTGATGAGCGTGTCCATGCGGTTCTGCGCGTTCTCCGCCAGCCAGCCCTCTGTGGCGGTCTGTCCGATATCGGTCTGACCGGATGCGACGACGAGAGTTCCATCATCGATCTTCGGCTGAAGCACGTCCATCGCCCCCTCGAAGAAGACCTTCGAGTTCGCATCGTCCGGCGAGCCGGAGAACAGCTCAATGTTGTACGGGGCTTCGTGGCCGGCGTTCGCGTCGAGGCCTTCCAGCAGGGCGTTGCCCTGGAGCTGGCCGACCTTGAAGTTATCGAAGGCGACGTAGTAGTCGACTGCTTCGGTGTTCTCGATCAGTCGGTCGTACGCGATCACCTTGACACCAGCGTCCTGGGCCGCCTGCACCTGGGTCGCCAGCTGCTTGCCGTCCTTCGCACCGATGATGATGACCTTCGCACCGCCGATGACCATCGCCTGGATCTGGTTCTGCTGCTCGGCGACGGTGTTGCTGGCCGGTGCGTACTGCACGTCCGCCGTGAAGCCGGCCTCTTCCAGCCCGTCCTTGAACAGCTGACCGGCCAGGACCCAGTTCTCACTGGTCTTGTCCGGAAGTGCGACGCCGATGGTCGCATCGGCTGCAAAACCGGTGGTCTCTTCGCCGCCGGTGTTCTCGTCCGTGCCGCCGCCGCGCTCGGCGCCGGCACAGCCGGTCAATGCCAGTGCACCTGTGACGACCAACGCTGTCGCCGCTACTGCGATTTTCTTCATGCGATCACTTTCTCTCAAGGGGTCGGGGAACGAACGCGCTCAGCGCGAGCTCGTCCCCTTCTTCCCGTTCGCGCCGTCGGCGACGGGGGTCTGCAGGGTCGAGGAGCCGAAATCATCTGTCCGGGCTCGACGACGGGTGAGGAATCCGATGATGGAGGGGCGTCCCTGCTGCTTGTTCCAGACATCGATTCCGACGGCGAGCAGCAGCACGAGTCCCTTGACCATCGAGACGACGTCGGCGGAGAGCCCGAGCAGCGCCATGCCGTTGTTGAGGAAGGCCATCACCAATCCACCGATGATCGATCCGATCACCGTGCCGATACCGCCGGATACGGCCGCACCGCCGATGAAGACCGCGGCGATCGCGTCGAGCTCCCACATGTTGCCGTCACCGGGACCGGAGGCCTGGGACCGGGCGACGAAGATCATTCCGGCGAGGGCTGCCAGCACCGACATGTTCATGATGACGAAGAAGTCGACCCAGCGGTCTTTCACGCCCGACAAGCGCGCCGCCTGACGGTTGCCGCCGACCGCGTAGATGTGGCGTCCGAAAATGGTGTTGCGGGTGATGAAGGTGTAGAGGATCACCAGTGCGAGCAGGATCAGCCCGGAGATCGGGAAGCTGGTGCCGGGGCGGCCGGTGGCGAACAGCCAGCCGGCGCCGAGGATGATCACCGAAAGAACGATGATCTTCGTCGCGATCACCCAGACCGGTGCTGTTTCCGAGCCCATTCGGCGCTGAATGCGACGGGTGCGCAACTCGTAGAAGATCACCCAGGCCACCGCGATCACCGCGAGAATCATGGTCGGCACGTTGAAGTTCATGCCGGGGATCGGAATCTCCGGCATGTATCCGGCTCCGATGACGACGAACTCCTTCGGCACCGGCACGGTCGTGGACTGGCCGATGAACTGGTTCGCACCGCGGAAGAACAGCATGCCCGCCAGGGTCACGATGAACGCCGGCACCCCGACATAGGCCACCCAGAACCCTTGCCACGCTCCCACCAGAGCGCCCACGACCAGACCCAGCACGATCGCCAGCGGCCACGGGAGGTTCCAGTCGGTCATGGACTTGGCCACGATGATTCCGACGAACGCCGCGACCGACCCCACGGAGAGGTCGATGTGGCCCATGATGATCACCATCACCATTCCGATCGCGAGGATCAGGATGAAGGAATACTGATTGATGACGTTGATGAGGTTGTTCGGCGAAAGCGTCGCCCCGTTGGGATTGCGCATCATCGTTACGACCTGGAAGAACAGGACGATCGCCACCAGGCTCCCGAGGATGCCGAACTGGCGCAGCGACGAGGTGCCGTTACCTCCCAGCATCTTTCTGATGTCGCCGAAGTGGAAGCCGCGCTTCTCGGTCTCAGTCGTCGTGCTCATGCCGTTGCCTTCTGGTTCGTGGAGGTCATGCTGCGCATGAGCGCCTCCGGAGTTGCCTGGTCCGCGTCGATGCAGTCGGTGACGCGTCCCTCAAAAATCGTGTAAATGCGGTCGGAGATGCCCATCAGCTCCGGCAGTTCACTGGAGATGACGATGACGCCTTTCCCCGCTGCGGCCAGCTCGTTGATGATCGAGTAGATCTCGTACTTCGCGCCGACGTCGATGCCGCGGGTCGGCTCATCGAGGATGAGCAGGTCGGGGTCGGTGAACATCCACTTCGCCAGCACCACCTTCTGCTGGTTTCCGCCGGAGAGCTTTGAGACGCCCTCATCAACCGTGGGCGTCTTGATGCGCAGCGTCTTGCGATAGCGCTCCGAGACCGCATACTCCTCGCGGTCGTCGACAACCCCTCGACGCGCGATCTTCGACAGCTTCGCCGAGACGATGGCCCGCTTGATGGTGTCCAGCAGGTTCAGGCCCAGAGCCTTGCGGTCTTCGCTGACGTAGGCGAGGCCGTGGCGGATAGCGGATGCCACGTCCGGGAGGACGATCTCCTCGCCGTCTTTGACGAGTGTGCCGCCCAGATATGTGCCGTAGGAGCGGCCGAAGATGCTCATCGCGAATTCCGTGCGCCCGGCGCCCATGAGGCCGGCGATGCCGACCACTTCGCCGCGGCGGACATTGATGCTGGAGCCCTTGACGACCATGCGCTCGGAGACCGTCGGATGCTGCACGACCCAGTCCTTGACCTCGAAGAAGACTTCACCGAGCTCCGGAGTGCGATCCGGATAGCGGCTTTCGAGAGAACGACCGACCATGCCGCGGATGATGCGGTCCTCGTTGATCTCACCACGACTGATGTCGAGCGTCTCGACTGTGCGGCCGTCGCGGATGATGGTGATCTCGTCGGCGATCTGCTCGATCTCGTTGAGCTTGTGGCTGATCATGATCGAGGCGATGCCCTTGGCCTTCAGCCCGAGAATCAGATCCAGCAGCTGCTGGGAGTCATTCTCGTTGAGCGCCGCGGTCGGCTCGTCGAGAATGAGCAGGCGGACGTCTTTGTTCAGCGCCTTTGCGATCTCGATCAGCTGCTGCTTGCCGACGCCGAGGTGCTTGACCGCGACGTCGGGGTCTTCGTCGAGTCCGACGCGTGCCAGCAGCTCGATCGCCCGTGTCTTGGCCGCACGCCAGTCGATCGTGCCGAAATGGGCGATCTCGTTGCCCAGGAAGATGTTCTCGGTGATCGACAGTTCGGGGATGAGCGCAAGCTCCTGGTGGATGATGGCGATGCCCGCCTGCTCACTGGCGGCGATGTCTTTGAAACGCTGCTCTTGCCCGTAGATCAGAATGTCGCCGTCATAGGTCCCGAACGGGTAGACCCCGCTCAACACCTTCATCAGGGTTGATTTGCCTGCGCCGTTCTCTCCGCAGATGGCGTGGATCTCGCCGGTCTTGACGGTGATCGAAACGTCGGACAGAGCCTTCACGCCCGGGAACTCCTTGGTGATGTTGCGCATCTCCAAGATCGGCCCGGCCACCGCTGGCATCGTTGCTGTGCTGCTCACGAATCATCCTCGATACTTGACGGCCCACCTCAATGTGACCGTTCACATGAGACACAATATTGCGCCTGCCGGACGCCGCTGTCAAGCAGAGATTGTTTCTGCCCGCCTATCGAGATGCGGTCGTTACCGAGAAATGCTGGAGGCGCGCACCCGAAGCTCCGGCACGATCGGCGAGAACTCCGGTACTGCCGTCCCCCGGATCTCCGCCAGCAGCATGGCCACAGCTCGCTTCCCGAGCGCCGCGAAATCCTGATGCACGGTGGTCAAGGGCGGCCAGACGTGGGCTGCGACAGGGATGTCGTCGAAGCCGACCACACTGATCTGGCCGGGCACATCGAAACCGGCATCCCGGAACCCGTGCATCAGCCCGATCGCCATGAGATCGTTGGCGGCGAACACCGCGGTGAAATCCGGCCGACGAGCGAGTTCGGTGCCGGCGAAGTAGCCGAAATCCGCCGTCCAGTCACCGCGGATGGGGGGAAATGTCGGCAGATCCGCCTCGCGCAGCGCTTCGAGATAGCCGCGCATGCGCGACTCCGCCTCGATCCAGTCCTGCGGACCTGCCAGATGCAGGATGTCGGTGTGTCCCAACGAAATCAAGTGCTCAGTGACCGCGCGCGCACCGGCGACCTGGTCCGCCGACAGTTCGAAGCCCGCGGCACCGGAGGCCGCCTGCAGACTCACGATCGGGACCCCGGCCGCCATCCCGCGCAGCACGTTGAACACCCGCACCTGTGGGGCCAGGGCGACAACACCGCTGACCTGTTCGCGAGCGAGTTGGCGAATTGCTTCACCGATCGCTTCCGGAGTCGTATCGGGAAGATTCACGGTGGTCACCGAATAGCCCTCCGCACGCGCAGCATCCTCGATGCCGGCGATCGACGCGGTGGGGCCGAATTCTCCGATGGTGGCCGACAGGACACCGATGGTGCGCGACTTGCTGGTGACCAGCGCGCGGGCGGCGAGGTTCGGCTTGTAGTCGAGTACCTCGATCGCGTCCTGCACGCGCTTCTTCGTCTCCGGCCGGATGCTGGGGTGCTCGTTCAGAACGCGCGAAACAGTCTGATGGGACACGCCTGCGAGGCGCGCGACGTCGCGAATGCTCGGGATCCGTGCACGTTCGCCAGAGGCTGCCATCGCATCGCCTCCTTCAGCGTGTGCACGGTCACATACGTCACCCATTATGTCCCTTTGCACGCGAAGCGCGCATCTCTGCGACGGTTTGCGGGACGATCGCGGTGAGCGACGCGCCGGGAGCCGGGGACGATCCGAGGACGATCTCAGGAAGCGATGATGCGTGCCCCGGGCACCGGACCGTGCACATGCAGGGCCGTGTATCCCAGCCCCTGCAGCGAGTTCTGCACGTATTGGGCAGCCTCGGGAGTCTCGCACAGCAGGGCGACGGTCGGCCCTGAGCCGGAAACGATTCCGCTGAGCGCGCCGGCGTTCAATCCCGCTTTGATCGTGTCATCCAGCGCCGGACGCTCCAGCAGCGCCGGAACCTCCAGATCGTTATGCAGACACGCGGCGAGCTCCCGCGGATCTCCGGAGCGCAGCGCCTGCAGCACGAGGACCGGGACGTCGAGAGACAGGGGCGGGTCATCGGCGAGAGCACCCGTCTCCTCACGATGCTCGTCGAGCCGTGCGTAGATCGTCGGAGTCGACAGCCCCTCATCGCTGGTGACCAGCACCCAGTCGAAGCGCCCGCGCGCGAGCGCCGGATTCAGCTGATCGCCACGCCCGGTGCCGACTGCCGTTCCGCCATGCAACGCGAATGGCACGTCTGCCCCCAGCCGTGCTGCGAGCTCGTGCAGGCGCTGGGGCGATAGCCCCGTCTCCCACAGTGCGTCGCACGCGACGAGGGCGGCCGCGGCATCCGCTGAGCCTCCGCCCATGCCGCCGGCGACCGGTACGCTCTTTCGCAGCTCCAGGTGCACACCGCCGGCGTATCCGGTGGCGGCGGCCAGGACCTTGGCCGCGCGCATGGCAAGGTTGCGGTCATCCACCGGCACCGTGCTCGGGTCGTCCAGCCCCGATACGCTCAACGAGAAGTCATCGGCCGGGTAGGCGATCACGTCTTCGTACAGCGATACCGCCTGAAAAACCGTGGCGAGGGCGTGGTAACCGTCATCGTGTCGGCCGCCGACCCCGAGGTACACGTTGATCTTGCCCGGGGCACGCACGTGCACCTGTGCGGGGACGGCGGCGAGTGTCATGATCGGCTCACAGTGTGGAGGACACAGCCCACAGATCGACGTCGATGCCGTCGGAGAGCGCATCGATGCGGGCGAGCTCGTCGGCAGTGAACGCCGGGCCCTTGACCGCGGCAATGTTCTCGTCGAGCTGCTCAGGGCGCGACGCGCCGATCAGCGCCGAGACGACCACCGGGTCGCGCAGGGTCCACTGCAGCGCCATCTGCGCCAGCGACTGGCCGCGCTCCTGGGCAATGCCATTGAGTCCGCGCAGAATCTCCAGGCC
The DNA here is from genome assembly GCF_051546305.1 of Microbacterium wangyouchuni. Lineage (NCBI taxonomy): Bacteria > Bacillati > Actinomycetota > Actinomycetes > Micrococcales > Microbacteriaceae > Microbacterium > Microbacterium wangyouchuni. The sequence goes on along the minus strand of NZ_JBPTMA010000005.1, from coordinate 126,724 downwards.
CTCGGGCGAGAGCGGCTTTTCCGAAATAGAACCGCGCTTCTGCGCACGATCTGCGGTGCCGTCACCGAGGTACTTGTCGGTGAGCAGTCCCTGGGCAAGCGGGGTGAAGGCGATGGCCCCCAGGCCCTCCGTACGCAGGGTGTCGTTGAGCTCGGCCTCGGTCCAGCGGTTGAGAATCGAGTACGAGGGCTGGTGGATCACCAGCGGAGTGCCGAGTTCACGGGCGGCCTCGACCGCACGAGCGGTGCGCTCAGCGCTGTACGAGGAGATTCCCACGTAGAGAGCCTTGCCCTGGCGCACGAGCGTGTCCAGCGCTCCGACGGTCTCTTCGATCGGGGTCACCGGGTCGACCCGGTGCGAGTAGAAGATGTCGACGTAGTCGAGGTTCATGCTCGTCAGCGACTGCTCGGCGCTCGCGATGAGGTACTTGCGGCTGCCGAAGTTGCCGTAGGGGCCGGGCCACATGTCCCAGCCGGCCTTCGACGAGATGATCAGCTCGTCGCGGTACGGGCGGAAGTCCTCGCTGAAGATCCGACCGAAGTTCTTCTCGGCGGAGCCGTACGGCGGGCCGTAGTTGTTGGCCAGGTCGAAGTGGGTGATGCCGCGGTCGAAGGCGTGGCGCAGCAGAGCGCGCTGGTTGTCCAGCGGGATGTTATCGCCGAAGTTCCACCACAAGCCCAGCGAGATCGGCGGCAGGTACAGGCCCGAGGTACCGACCTGACGGTACTCGAACTGCTCGTAGCGGTCGTCCTTCGCCACGTACGGGCGGTGGATCTCGGGAACGTTGGTGTGGAAGCGCGGAGATTCAGTCACGCCTCCAGATTAGCCGTGAAGCGCCTCAGCGATGCGCACGAAATCGTCGATGCTCAGTTGCTCTCCGCGCGCGGTGGGCGCGACACCGGCTTTTTCCAAAACTGCGGATGCCTCGGCCGCTGTGCCGCCCAGAACCGCCGCCAGTGCCTGTCGCAGCATTTTGCGACGCTGCTGGAAGGCGGCGTCGACAATGCGGAAGGTGGCCCGGCGGAGGTCTTCGTCACCGCGCACGTCGTCTGACCGCTCGAAGGCGACCAGGACGCTGTCGACGTTCGGAACCGGCCAGAACACCTGCCGTGACACGGTGCCGGCCAGACGCCATTTCCCGTACCAGGCAGCTTTGACGCTCGGGACGCCATAGATCTTGTTTCCGGGATTGGCAGCGACGCGTTCGCCGACCTCAGCCTGCACCATGACAACGCCGCGCTGGAGCTGCGGGAAGGTCTCCATGAAGTGCAGCAGCACCGGCACCGAGACGTTGTACGGCAGGTTCGCGACGAGCACTGTGGGGTCGCCAGGAAGCTCCGTCACGCTCAGGGCATCGGCGTCGACGACGGTGAGAGCATCCGCGGGTACGCCGTGAGCTGCCACTGTTTCCGGGAGCCGCGCCGCCAGTCGGTGGTCGATTTCGACCGCGGTGACGGATGCTCCGGTCTCGAGAATCGCGAGCGTCAACGATCCGAGCCCCGGGCCGACTTCGACAACCCGCTCGCCCGCCTGCACGCCGCCCACCTGCACGATCTTGCGCACGGTGTTGGCATCGACGACGAAGTTCTGCCCCAGCTTCTTGGTCGGAGTGACATCGAGCTCAGCGGCGAGGCGGCGGATCTCGGTGGCGCCGAGCAGTGTGACAGTCATCCTGCCATTCTCCCCCATGCTGTGCGCCGACCCTGCGGGTACACCTGTCGGTCGAAAATCACGGGAGTCGGTCGAATCGAGGGGTCTCTGCATACAGGTGTAGAAATCAACCGACATCTGTACCGAGTTTGAGCGCGAAAACTCAGTCGGTGAAGGAGCCGTAGACCGCGAGGGTGTTCGCGGCAATTCGAGTGGCCAGTTCGTCGACGTCGAGCGCGAGCTCGGATGCCATGAACCGCAGCGTGTGCGCGATCAGGTACGGGGCGTTCGGACGGCCGCGCAGCGGCACCGGGGTCAGGAACGGCGCATCCGTCTCGATCAGGATCCGATCGATCGGGGTGACCTTGAGCGCATCGCGCAGGTTCTGCGCGTTCTTGAAGGTGAGGTTGCCGGCGAAGGACAGGTAGTACCCGGCATCCGCGCAGATCTTCGCCATCGCGTCATCGCCGGAGAAGCAGTGAAACACGGTCGTCTGCGGGGCCCCGACTCGAGCCAGGGTTTCGAGCACCGCATCGTGGGCATCCCGGTCGTGGATCTGCATCGCGATGCCGTGCTTCTTCGCGAGCGCGATGTGGGCTTCGAAGCTCTCGAACTGGGGCGCGTGACGATCGGCTTCGGTGCGGAAGAAGTCCAGGCCGGTCTCGCCGATGGCCCGCACACGGGGATGTGCTGCCAGCTCATCGATCACGCTGATCGCATGGTCGAGCTGGCCGGCTTCGGCGTATACCGGCGCGTCGTTCGGGTGGATCGCGATGGCCGCGAGCACGCGCGGGTCGGATGCCGCGGCATCCACCGCCCAGCGCGAAGACTCGATATCGCCGGATGCCTGAACTACGCCCATGACGCCGACTGCCTGTGCGCGATCAAGCTGCTCAGTCAGACTGAGCGGTTCGACTCCGTCCGTGATCTCCAAATGCGCATGGTTGTCGTACACACCCACGGTGAGCGCCTCCGGCGCCGCCGGATACCTGAGATCCTTGCGCCCTCCAGGCTCGCGAGACTTCACGTATGTCACTACTTCGGGCACTTTTGCAGACATAGGTGAAGTTTCGCGGGGTGGTTATGGGGTGGACTCTACGCGGGGGAACAAGGGAGCCAAGGTCTCGACCTTGGTTCCGGGGGTGAGTTGGCCCCAGGTACCGGCCTCTCGGACGGGCTGCTGCTGAAGAGCGCCCAGGCGCTCAGTGGCGCCGAGCGCCGACCAGAGCTTCTCGGTCGATTGCGGCATCACCGGCGACAGCAGCACGCTGAGCGCTCGCAGGCCCTCGGCACAGGTGTACAGCACTGTGCCCAGGCGTCCGCGCTGATCCTCATCACGGGCGAGCGCCCACGGCTCGTTCTCGGTGATGTAGCCGTTCAGGGCGTCGACGATCGTCCAGATGGAGTGGATCGCCTCGTCGATGCGGAACTGCTCGATAGCTGCGTCAGCTGCGGTAGCGGCGTCCGCCACGATCTTCTGGATCGCGAGGTCCTGCTCGGTGTACTCGGCGGCTTCGGGCACGATGCCCCCGAAGTACTTCTCGATCATCGCGACCGTGCGCGAGGCGAGGTTGCCGAAGCCGTTGGCGAGCTCTGCTTGATATCGAGCCGCGAGGTCTTCCCAGCTGAACGAGCCGTCCTGGCCGAACGCGATCGCGGAGAGGAAGTAGTAGCGGTACGCGTCGGAGCCGAAGACGTCGGTGATCTCCGTCGGTGCGATGCCGGTGAGCTTCGACTTGGACATCTTCTCTCCGCCGACCAGCAGCCAGCCGTGCGCGAAGACGCCCTTGGGCACCTCGACGCCGGCCGCCATCAGCAGCGCTGGCCAGATCACAGCGTGGAAGCGCAGGATGTCCTTGCCGACCACGTGATAGGCAGGCCAGCGGCGCTCGAACAGCGCCTCGGCCTCAGTTCCAGAAGCAGCGCCGTACCCGACGGCGGTGGCGTAGTTCAGCAGCGCGTCTACCCACACGTAGATGACGTGCGACTCGTCCCAGGGCAGCGGGATGCCCCAGTCGAAGGTGGAGCGGGAGATGGAGAGATCCTTCAGCCCCTGACTGACGAACGAGATGACCTCGTTGCGAGCCGAATGCGGGCGGACGAAATCAGGTTCGGTCTTGTACAGCTCGAGCAGTCGATCCTGGAACTCGCTGAGCTTGAAGAAATAGTTCTTCTCCTGCAGCAGCTCCAGCGGCTTGGAGTGGATCGCACAGACCTTCAGCCCCTCGAAGGGACCGGTGCCGTCGACGATCTCGCTGTCGGGCTTGAACTCCTCACAGCCGACGCAGTAGAGCGCCTCATACTCGCCGGCGTAGATGTACCCCGAGTCGTAGAGCCGCTGGAAGAACACCTGCACGTTGCGCTCATGCCGCTCCTGCGTGGTGCGGATGAAGTCGTCATTGGCGACGTCGAGCGTCTCCAGCAGCGGAAACCAGCTCTCCGTGACGAGTTTGTCGACCCACTGCTGAGGGGTGACGTTGTTCGCCGCGGCGGCACGAAGCATCTTCTGACCGTGCTCGTCGGTTCCGGTGAGCATCCAGGTGTCATCACCCGACTGGCGGTGCCAGCGCGCGAGCGTGTCGACCGCCACCGACGTGTACCCGTGGCCGATGTGGGGCACATCGGAGGGGTAGTAGATGGGCGTGGTGATATAGAAAGATTCGCCTGCGGGCATGCTCTCGATTCTAGGCCGGATCGACTGGGTGGTTACGTCGTATGGCGGCCGAGCTGCCCCAGCAGCACACGGGTGGATGCCCCGGTCTTGTCGTAGAGCGCGCCGACATGCGTCTTGACCGTGGTGATACCGATGTGCAGGCGGTCGGCGATCTGCTGATTCGTCAGCCCAACGGAGACCAGAGCGAGCACCTCGCTCTCGCGCGGGGTGAGATCGGGAAGTGGTGCTGCGGGCGCCGACTGCTGGTCGCTCCGCCGATTCAGCTGCGCGATGAGTCCGCCCGCGATCGCAGGATCGATGACATGACGGTCCGCGGCGACATGGTGCACGGACTGGATCAACTCCGCGCCGCGGGTCGTCTTCAGCAAATAGCCGTGCGCGCCGGCTGCCAGCGCAGCGGCGATGAGGTCGTCGGAATCAAAGGTGGTGAGCATCAGCACTCGTGTTCGGGTCGCGGCGGTGATCCGCTCCGTCGCCCAGATACCGTCGGTCCCCGGCATCCTCAGGTCCACGAGTGCGACGTCGGGTTGCTCGCGCAGGCACAGGTCGACGGCATCGAAGCCGTTCTCTGCCTCACCGACGATCTCGATACCCGGGTCCACCTGCAAGATGGCCGCGACACCCCTGCGGACTGCTTCATGGTCGTCGACGATGACAACGCGGATGCCGTCAGCCATATTGCTCCTCCTTCAGGGCAAGGCCCGCCCTCCAGCATCCGTCCCCCGTCGGCGCGGATTCGACACTCGCACCGATGCCGCCCAGCAGCAGGGTCGCACCCGAGATGCCGATGCCGGAGCCGGCGATGGCGGTGCGGGATGCACCCGGCGAGGCGATGCGGTTCTCGATCTGCACAGTGACCGGTCCGGACTCTCCCGCTCGCGTGCGCAGCACGATGTCGCCCTCGCCGTGTTTGACCGCGTTCACCACGAGTTCGTGGATGGCGCGCATCGCAACTCCGGCTGATCGCGGCGTTGCGGTCAGCGCGACGTCGAGGTCGGCGCCTTCGCGCACGAGAGTGCGGCCGATAGGCACAAGGTCGTCGATGTGCTGGATGCTGAGCGGCGCGGTCTCGTCGGCGAGGTCGTCGACCGTGGTGAGCACGGCGATGAGGCGGCGCAGCTGGCGGTGCGCCTCGTCGGTGCCGTGGGCTGCCTGTGTGAGGCTCTCCTCCGCCTCAGCAGATATCTCGGTCATCTGTCCCAAACGCAGCCGCGCAGCTTCGATATTGAGCCCTGCGACGGCGATCTGGTTGGCGACGAGGTCGTGCAGATCGTGGGCGATCTTCTGCCGCAGCTGCTGCGTGGCCTGCCGATGCTCCGCGCTCATCACCGTGCGGGTGCGTTGTCGTTCGCTGCGCACGTTCCAGCCCCACAGCGCACCGATCAGCACAATGAGCGCCCATTGGAGAACGACCGTGACGACCTGCACCGAGACCCCGGGCCAGAACAGGAGGGTCAGCGCCGTCGCCGCGATCGTCCCGACGATGGTCGCCAGCAGGGTCCGCACGCCACGATCGCCGCCGTAGCGGAAGGCGCAGTAGACGAAATCGGCGAACAGCAGCACGACCCCGAGACTGCCGCCGAGGAAGAAGTCGAACGCAGCGAGTGGCGTGCCGAGCACCAGGACGAGGAACGGGCGGGATGAGCGCAGGACCGCCAGCGCCGACATGAGGATCAACAGCAGCAGAAAGCCACTCCCTGTGCTCCACGGCCCCATCGCCGGGAAAGACAGAAGAGCCGCCCAGATACCGTACCCGCCGAACTGCAGCAGCAGGAGACCCAGCACCAGGTACGCGACGGCGACAATCATGTCGCGGGTACGAGGCCGGGCATTCACCTGATGAATGCCCCAGGCAAGGCGCGACCACAGCATATGTTCATCCTGCCCGATCTCCAGGCCTCCGACCTCCTTCGAACGGAGGAGACGATCCCGGCCGGTCGCAGGATCCGTGTCCGCGACATTTCGATCAGCGTGGAAGCATGAACATCTTCGCCGCCATCCTCGCCTGTGAGATCGGCTTCTGGGTCGTGCTGTTCGGCGGCCTCGCCGCCCGCTATCTGTTACGGATGAAACGACTATCCACGCTGTTGCTGCTCTGCGTGCCACTGCTCGACATCGCCCTGCTGAGCCTCATCGCATGGGATCTCACTGTCGCCGGCGCTACCGCCGACTTCACACATGGTCTCGGCGCCGTCTACCTCGGCTTCACCGTCGCGTTCGGGCATCGCGTCATTCACAGCGTCGACGTCTGGTTCGCCCACCGTTTCGCAAATGGTCCAGCACCGACGAAACTGCCAGCGCGCGGCCGCGCCCGAGTCCTGCACGAGTGGAAGGACTGGGGCCGAATGGTGCTGTGCGCGGTGATCGCCACCGTTGTACTCGGCGGCATCTCGTGGATTGCCGCAGACCCCACACGCACCGCTGAACTCACCAGTTGGATCTGGCGGGTGTGGCTCGTGACGGGTGTGTGGTTCATCGGCTGGCCGGTCTGGGTCAGCGTCGCTTCCCTCGTGCAGCCCGCGGGCCAGGAGGACGAGACTGCATCGGAGCGGTCATTGTGAGCGCGCGGCGAGCGCCTGCTGGTAGAGGTCGCGCGAAGACAGGCCCGTCGCCGCAGCGACTTCTGCGCAGGCGTCTTTCAATCGGATGCCGGAGGCCACGAGCTGCTGCACCTGGGCGACAGCATCCTCCGCCGAAGTCTCGACCCGTGCCCCGCCCTCAACGACGACGACGATCTCGCCCTTGACTCCGGCTTCGGCCCACTTGGCCAGCTCGGGGGCCGTGCCGCGCCGAACCTCTTCGTAGAACTTCGTCAGTTCACGGCAGACGGCGATGCGGCGATCCTCTCCGAAGGCCGCACCCATGTCGGTGAGCGCTGAGGCAAGGCGTGCGGGAGATTCGAAGAAGACCATGGTGCGAGGTTCTGCGGCAAGAGCACGCAGCGTCGAGCGTCGCTCCCCCGGCTTTCGCGGCAGGAACCCTTCGAATGTGAAGCGATCAGTCGGCAGGCCAGAGATCGCCAGAGCCATGAGAACAGCGCTGGGTCCGGGGATCGCGGTGACGGTGACCCCCTGTGCGACGGCTTCGGCCACCAGAGCGTAACCGGGATCGCTGACCGCGGGCATCCCGGCATCGCTGACGACGACGATGTCCTGCTCCGCTGCGAGCGCGACCAGTTCGGCGGCCTTGTGCTTCTCGTTGTGATCGTGCAGGGCTATCAGCCGCGGACGGTTCTCGATCTCGAGCGCCCGCAGCAGCCGCTGGGTGGTGCGAGTGTCTTCGGCCGCGACGATCTCGGCGTTCTCGAGCACCTCGATGAGTCGACGGGAAGCGTCTCCGAGGTTGCCGATCGGTGTCGCAGCAAGGATGATCACACGTTCAGCCTATGTGCGACGACTTAGGCTTATCCCGTGACCGCGCCTGTGCCCCTGCCTCCAGCATCGAGCGAGCGCCTGACGCGATGGGGCCGGGTGCGTGATCGTCTCCTGCTCGATCCGGAGTGGAACCGCGTCATCCGCTGGCTCGCCCCGCTGGTGATCACGGCACTGGCCGCAGCGCTGCGCCTATCGAACCTGGCGCATCCCTACGCTCTGGCATTCGACGAGACGTACTACGCCAAGGATGCCTGGTCGTTGTGGGCCCTCGGTTACGAAGGCACGTGGGGTGACGGCGCGAACGAGGCGTTCGTCACCGGAGACACGGGGACCCTCAGCGAGACCGGCAGCTATGTCGTGCACCCGCCTCTGGGCAAATGGCTCATCGCCCTGGGAATGGGGCTGTTCGGAGCGGGAAACAGCGCGGCATGGCGCCTGAGCACCGCAGTGATCGGCACCCTGACCGTGTTGCTCGTGTACCTGGTTGCCAAAGAACTGACCCGGTCGATCGTCGTTGCGAGCGTCGCCGGCCTCCTGCTCGCGATCGATGGCCTCAGCATCGTGATGAGTCGCATCGCACTGCTCGACGGTCCGCTGACGTTCTTCATCCTGCTGGGCTTCTTGTTCATCCTCTACGACCGCAGGCGAAACATACCCCCAGAGCTGCCATCCGATCACCACGATGACCGCGAGCGCCTGTGGGGCCGGATTCTCTGGCGCCGCCCCTGGGTGGTGGCTGCCGGTGTGGCGCTCGGCGCTGCGTCGGCGGTGAAGTGGTCGGGCCTGTACGCTCTGGCCGGCTTCGGGCTGTATCTCGTGATCTCCGATGCGCTCGCTCGCCGCCGCGCGGGGATCGTCTTCTGGCCGATGGATGCCGTTGGCCGGCAGGGTCCGGTCTCGTTCCTGTTGCTGGTGCCGGCGGCTCTGGTCACGTATCTGATCACCTGGTCCGGGTGGCTCGTGACGGCAGGGGGCTACGACCGGAGCAGTTCAGACAACCCACTGGTCGCCCTGTGGAACTATCACCAGTCGATCTATGGATTCCACGTCGGGCTCAGCACCGGGCATCCCTATGCCAGCGCTGCTTGGCAGTGGCCATTCCTGATTCGGCCGACAGCGGTGTGGGTAGGAGATGACCAGTCCTGTGGCACGGACCATTGCATCTCGGTCGTTTCAACTCTCCCCAATCCACTGATCTGGTGGGCCGGCGTCGCGGCGGCGGTGTTCCTGCTGTACCGGATCGTGCGCGGTCTCATCGTGCGCGAACCGGCGCCGTGGACATTCGCGATGCCGCTGGTGGGGCTGGCCGTCACGTATCTGCCGTGGCTGCTGTATCCGACCCGGACGATTTTCCAGTTCTACACCGTGGTGATGATGCCGTTCCTCGTGCTTGCGCTGGTGCTCGCACTGCGCGAAATCGCTGGAGGTCGAGATGACCGATTGCATCGCCGCCAGGCCGGCGAGCGCACCGTCATCGTCTTCCTCGTTGCCGCGGTGCTCGTCTCGGCGTTCTTCTATCCGGTGTGGACGGGAATGAACGTGCCATACGACTTCTGGTTGATCCACAACTGGATCCCCACCTGGATCTGACCCGGCTGGTCAGCGTCACTGGTCACTGGTCAGCGGTCAGACGGGTTGCCGCGCTTTCGGCCGACTTTTTCTGGCCGGCCACCAGCGCCTTTCGCGATCCCACCATGCCGGACCCCGAATCTCAGGCAGCCCGTTTCGCATTCGAACCTGCCAATGCGAAAGATGCAGCGTGCGATGGTGGAACCAGCACAGCAGTACCCCGTTATCGGTGTGGGTCGGGCCGCCGGCCGCGTGTTCCTGAACGTGGTGCACTTCGCACCAGGTCGCCGGGATCATGCATCCCGGAACCACGCATCCCCCATCGCGAATCACGATCGCCCGACGCTGCAGGGCGTTGAAGATCCGGGCGGAGGTTCCCAGCGACACGATGCGGCCATTCTCATCGAAGAGGACCCGCTGAATACCGCCAGCGCACGCGGTCTGGGCGGCGACGCTCATCGGCACGAGGTCTCCGGTGTTGACGACCGTTCCCCATCCGGTTCCGGTGGCGTAGTCCTCGGCGTTCGCTGTGACGATGAGTGTTGGCGCGGCTCCACCGAGATCGGAGACGTCTCCGGCCCGAGCAGCAACATTCACCATGCTCGCGAAGGCATCGTGCTGCTTCTGCGTGCGAGTGCGCGTGTCGACGTAGGTCGTGTCGGGGCATGAGCCGTCATCACCGAGCGCTTCGTCTTCAGAGGGAACAAAGTGCACGCCCAGATCTTGCGGGCCGTCAACCTGAGGATTCAACGAGCTGTCCATCAGCAGTTTCAGTTGAGCGGCGACCTCGGGCAGCAGGTTGCCGGCCACGCGAGCGGTGCCGTTGCGAACCCGCCCAATGGTGAAGCTGCGCTCGCGCTGTGCCACGTCGTCGGAGGGTTCGGCACCATCGGGGTCAAGGTAGGCAACGAGCACCGTCGCGAGCGCTCTGAGTTCTTCGGGAGTCGGCAAGGGGCCCTGCACCGCATCCGAACCTGAATCAAGATCGCTGTAGATCCCCCGAGCGAATGCCCCCAGCTGGCGGTCGGCCTCGATTCGCGCGCTGGCGGTGATCCGCTTGCCAGCGGCCTCGAGCGGTTCGGTCGCAGCGAGGAAGCCCTCCAGACCCAGGTCGCCCGAAATCATCGCGTCCCGCAGCATCGGGTAACGCGGCGGAAGAAAAACCCCATCGGTGATGCCGCGTACTCGCTGCACGAAGCCGGCTGCCTTCATCCGCTTGTTGGCGGAACGTGAATCGCTGAGCGTCAGCATCCGCACCATCTCGGTCGGACGCGCGCAGCCGTACGCCGTGGTGAGTCGCTCATCGCGAATGCCCTGGGAGCGTTCGCTCACCTGCACTGCTGCCTCTACCTGTAGTCCCTCGAGCCGTCGCTGCAGCTTTCCGGTCGCCACCAAAAGCGCCGCGATGTCTTCGCCCGCAAGATCGGGAATCGTCTCGGTTGCGAACATTTCGCGCACCGCGCTGGCGAGAGTCTCGTCGAGACTCTCGATCTGGGCGACAACGCTGTTCATACCTTCCATTTAATCGACCACCACCGACATTCGAACAAAGATTCGCCGCAAACCCTCAACCACGAGTTGAACCGAGTTTTTGCGGGCAGAATGGCGATCATGATCCGCGCCGTCCTCTTCGACCTCGACGGGGTTGTTCGACACTTCGCTTCAGCCGCTGTCGCCGACATCGAACAGCGCCACGGGGTCGACCCCGGCGCGCTCACCCACGCAGCATTCTCGACCGCGGCCCTCGATCAGGTCACGACGGGCAGAATCAGTCGCCAGGAATGGATCGGGCAGATTGCCGTCGACGTCGCTAATGAGGCCGCCGCCGAAGAGTGGGGCCGCCAGCGCCCCACCGTGGACCAGGCCGTCGTGACGCTCGCGAACGAACTCGCGCACCTAGGGCTCACCACCGCAATCCTCACGAACGGCACCGACACGATCCCCGAAGAGATGGTGGCGGCCGGGCTCACCGCGCACTTCGACCCGATCTTCAATTCCGCCACCATCGGCCACGCGAAACCTGACCAACGCGCATTCCAACACGTTCTCAACGTACTCGGGCTCACCGCCGGCCAGGTCTTCTTCACCGACGACTCGCCCGCAAAACTCACCGGGGCAGAAGCCCTCGGCATCCGCACCCACCATTTCGTCGGAATCGCAGAGCTGCGAGGCGTGCTCCGCACCCACGGCATTGCCGTGGGCTGAAGCGCTCAGCGCTCGAGCAGCAGCTCGCCAGCATCCGGAAGATCAGTCACCGAACCGGGCGACCAGGCGACCCGTCACCTCGCCATTCTTCAGGTTCTGAAGCCCCGTTCCGATCTCCTCGAACGAGATCTCCTCATAGACCGGCGTGATCTCTCCAGAGAGCATGAGGTCGAAGACCTCCTCGATGTCCTGCACCGTTCCGCCCAGAGAGCCGATGAGCTTCTTGCCGAGGAGCGTCGAGGTGACGACCGTGAAGGTCTGCTTGCCGAGTCCGACCTGCACGACGGTGCCACCACGCTTGACCGCGTTGATCGCCTTCTGTGTCGTCTCGAAACCGGCGTAGTCAACAATGAGGTCGAAACCGGATGCTGAATTGAGCGGGTCTCCGCCGGGCTCGACTGCCCATTCATCCGCATCCTTGACGCAACTGACGACACCGGCCGCGAGCGCAACCGGCCACACGTCCTTCTTACTCTCAGCGACGTGGACCTCGGCGCCGGCGAGTACCGCGGCGCGAGCACCGATCTGTCCGAGGCCGCCAAAGCCGATGACCCCGACCTTCATTCCTGCCTTCGCGCCGCCCTCCTTGATCATCGCGTGGTACGACGTCATGCCCGCATCCGTGGCGAGTGCGGCCAGTGAAACATCCAGGCCCGCGGGTACCCGTGCAAGATCGCGATAGTCCGCCGCGAGCTTGTCGGCGAAGCCACCGGGCGTGAACATTCCCAGAGGCGGCTGCACGCCGGAGGAGTTGACGCCGACGACATCGCCGATCCGGAACCCGACGACCTCGGAACCGATCGCGGAGATCACACCGGCGTTCTCGTGGCCCTGCGTCATAGGAAGAAAGGGCATCATCCCATCGCCCAGTGCCATGTAAAGCAGGTCAGAGTGGCAGAGCCCAGATGCTTTCACATCGATGATCACCTGCGTCGGTGACGGTTCCGGTGCTGCAACTTCATTCATCTGGATCGGCGCGCCGTCTCCCAGATACTGCCAAGCCCTCATGAATTGCTCCTTCTCGCCGTGCTCCGTACGTTGATTCCGTTCAGCGTAGTTACTTAATCGATTAAGTGGTAGCGTGCCCAGATGATTTCATCTCCCCGTAAGCCAACGATCCGGAATGTTGCGGATGCTGCCGGGGTCTCAGCTGCAACCGTGAGTTACGTGCTGAACGAGACTCGGGGACAAACCATCACCGAGCAGACCCGCAATCGCGTGCGAAGCGCAGCCTCCGAACTCGGCTATGTCCCGCACAGCGCAGCCCGAGCGCTCCGCGAAGGGATGTCCCGCATCGTGCTCCTGAAGGTCGGGGCCATGCTCGGCGGGCACAGCCTCGATCGATTCATCGTCGGCATGAATGAGGAGTTGCGTGCACATGAGCACGCGCTGCTCGTCACCGCTGGCCCCGACACCATCGATGGCGGCGCGCCGGCCGAAGCACTCGGAGCTCTGATGCCGCGTGCGGTGCTTGATCTGCCCGCCCTCCTCGCCGACGCTGATGCCAGCCATCCTCTGTTCGCCATCGTGGATGGATATCGGACGGGGCTCGCTTTTCACACGCTCACTCAACTCCGCCATCTCGCAGAAGGGGGACACCGCGAGATCGCGTTCGCCCTCCCGTTCACTCTCGGCAGAGCCCCAGCGATCTCCGTGGAAGAAGCCTCCCGAATCGCTGCGGATCTCAGAATCGAGCGAATTCATCCACTGCGCATCGCGCTGGGTGAGGACCCGCATCAACGCATCGCCGCGGTCCGCACCATCACCGAGAGCACATCGGTCACCGCAGTCGCTGCGAGCAGTGACGACGTGGCATTCGGGGTACTGAACGCAATGGAGAGTTTGGGGCTTCATGCGCCGAAGGATCTTGCGGTGATCGGTTTCGATGACGGGATGCACGGACAGCTCTGGCGGCCCGCGCTGACCACAGTGTCCATCGATGCCGAGTCCTTCGGCCGCCGCGCTGCGCTGCTCATGCTGGGCCGTGACCCCGGAGCGTGGGTACAGGCTCCATCACGGGTCATCGTGCGAGAAACGACGTGAGCGTGTGGCCTCAGCGCTCGAGCAGCAGCTCGCCAGCATCCGCGGTGGGTAACCGGCAGACGAACGCCCGGCAGTCGTACGCGAGCTCTACGGCCGCGTCCTTCCCCGCGAACAGCTCGAACCCGGCATCCGCGAAAGCGCCTGCCTGCGCGGGCGTCACGATGGCGATCACGTCCGCGTCGAGGCGGCGGGATGCCGCGGCGAGCGCACCCGCGCGATCCTCCGTCACCACGACCATCTGACGGGGCGGGGCGATGAGTGCTGCGGCGATTCCCAGCAGCGAGCCGTGCGCGAAGGGGTTCTGCAGAGCGGATGCCACCTGTGCTCGTACCTGTTCTTCGGCGGCTGCCCGGTACTTCTCACCCGCGCCCAGTCGCCAGGCCGCCAGCGAGGCACCCGCGACCGCTGCTGTTCCGGACGGCAGATCCCCGTCCGTCTGGTCCGGTGCCGCCGCCACATTCTGCGCTGCGAGCACGGGGTCGCCGTCCACGCCACCGTCGAGCACGTCATCCAGCAGCTCGCGCGCCGCCAACGCCCACCGCACTTCTCCGGTCGCCACCGCGAGCGCAAACAGCCCCTCCGCGAACAGGCCCACATCGGCGAGTGTCGCCACCGCCGTCGATGCCACCCCGTCCAGTGAGGCGCGCACGAGTCGACCATCCGGCGAACGGTTCACCGACAATACGAATGATGCGGCTTGCGCAGCAGCATCCGCCCACGAAGTCTCGTCCAACGCCGCGCCCGCTCGGGCGAGGGCTGCGATCGCGAGCCCGTTCCATCCGGTGATCACCTTGCCATCCACCGCTGGTGGCTCGAGTCCTTCACGAGAAGCGGCAAGATAGTAACCGCCTTCGCTGCGCTGCCCATCGATCCACGACTCCGAGTCCTGCGCAGCGCCGAACGCTCCACCATCCCGGCGCAGCACGTCAAGGAGGAACGCGACGATTCCGCGAGCCGTCGCGTCGTCGCCTGCGCGCACGGCGACATCCAGCAGTTGGGCGTTATCGGTCAGCATTCGCTCGTAGTGCGGCACGGTCCAATCGCGTTGGGTGGCGTACCGGAAGAAACCGCCCTCGAGACTGTCGCGAAGATCGGATGCCGCCATCGCAGCCAACGAACGTTCCGCCGAGGCTGCCGCATCCGGGGTCTCACGCCGAAGCAATGGCCGCTGGAGAAACCCGAGTGTCGTCGCCACGGGAAACTTCGGTGCACCGCCGAAACCGCCGAACATCGCGTCTTCCCGTGCGGCGATAGCCTCGGCAGCCACGGCCAGCGCCACCGTCGACGGCAGGTCGGATGGAGTAACGACCGCCGCCTGCGCCAGTGCTTCTGCCACGGCATCCGCCGACTCGATCGCCTGCTCACGGCGCAGCATCCATGCCTCGTGCACCGCGGCGAGCACATCACGAAACCCGGGCATCTGCGCACGCGCTTCTGGCGGCCAATAGGTCCCCGCGTAGAACGTGCGCCCCTGCGGCGTCGTGAACGCAGTCAGCGGCCACCCCAGATTCTGCGTGAACGCAGATGCCGCGGCCATATAGGCCGCGTCGACATCCGGATGCTCCTCGCGGTCGACCTTCACCGCCACGAAGTCCCGGTTGATGAGCCCTGCGATCTCGGGAGAGGAGAACGATTCCCGAGCCATCACATGGCACCAGTGACACGTGGAGTAGCCGATCGAGATGAGTATCGGAACATTCCGCCGCTGCGCCTCGGCGAACGCTTCCGGACCCCAGGCGAACCAGTCGACGGGGTTATCGGCGTGCGCCCGCAGGTAGGGGCTGAGCGTGTCGGCGAGGCGATTGACCATGCCCTCACGGTACGCCCCGGCCGGCGAGCCGAACAGCTCAGCTGACCAGCGACTCCACCGACCGTGACGCGGCATACCTGACCAGCGGCAACGCACGTTCGGCGGCGAGCGCGATGCGCCCCGCCAACACCTCGGAGTTGACTCGATACCCGTCGAAATCAGTGTTGCTCGCATACACCCCCAGCGGCAGCGTGAGCGCCTGGAAGAACGAGAACAGCGGTCGCAGTTGATGCTCGATCATCAGCGCGTGCCGCTCTCCCCCGCCGGTCGCCGCCAGCAGCACGGGCGTTCCGACGAGCGCATACTGCCCAACAAAGTCGAACAGATGCTTGAACAGGCCGGTGAAGGATGCCCGGTACACCGGACTGCCTACGATCAGCAGGTCAGCCTGCTCAATCGCGACCAACTGCTCCTCGATGTGCAACGGCAGATCATCGCGATGCAGGGCTCCGGCCAGCGCCGGCCCGACCGTGGTCAGTTCGATCAGCAGCACCTCGCAGTCCGCGCGCTCGGCGATGGCTGCGGAGATAGCGCGCAGCAGCGCGGTCGTCTTGCTGGGCTCGTGCAGTGAGCCGGAGACGGCGACGATGCGGAATGGCGTGGTCATGGCGACGACGCTAGCGACGACGACGCCCTGTGGCGCACGAAGCGACACAGGGCGTCATCCAACGCAATTATGCGTCTCAGTTGAACTCGTTCGGGTGGCTGCCGACGCGGCCGGATCCGTCGAGCGGGTCGAGTGCGTCGATCGCTGCGATCTCTGCATCTGTCAGTGTGAAATCGAACACGTCGAGGTTCTCGCGCAGGCGCTCGATGCGCACCGACTTCGGGAACACGATGTTCCCCTTCTGCAGGTGCCAGCCCAGCACGACCTGCGCAGGGCTCTTGCCGTGCGCGGCGGCGGCGTCGGCGACAGCGGGGGTGCCGAACAGGTCGTACTTGCCCTGGCCGAGCGGACCCCAGGCCTCGATGCGGATGCCGTGGTCAGCAGCCCACGCGACGACCTCGCGCTGCTGGTACGCCGGGTGCAGCTCGATCTGGTTCACCGCGGGGGTGACGCCGGTCTCCTTGACCACGCGCTCGAGGTGCGGGACGAGGAAGTTCGAGACGCCGATGCTGCGGGTCAGGCCCTGCTCGCGCAGCTCGACGAGCTTGGCGAATGCGTGCACGAAGTTGTCCTTCGCAGGCGTCGGCCAGTGCACGAGGTACAGGTCGACCTGATCGATGCCGAGCTTCTCCAGGCTCTCGGCGATCGCTTTGTTCGGCTCGTCGCCATCGTGGCGGTCGTTCCACAGCTTCGTGGTGATGAAGAGTTCTTCGCGGGCGATACCGCTCTTTGCGATAGCGGCGCCGACGCCCTCTTCGTTGCCGTAGATCGCGGCGGTGTCGATGTGGCGGTAGCCGACCTCGAGCGCTTCGCTGACAGCTTTCTCGGTCTCCTCCTGCGGAACCAGGAAGACGCCGTAGCCGAGCTGCGGAATCGTGAAGCCGTCATTGAGAGTGATGGTGGGAATCGTCATGCGTTCAGCCTACGACCTGTGATGACAGGTACCGGCCCGAGATGACTCCGAATGTCGATCATCGCTGTCCGAGTACCGCATGAAGGGCCTCGGTGTAATCCTCGAAAGCGCGTCGACCGGTGCGGGTGAGCCCGATGTAGGTCACCGGAGTCCGCCCCTGGTGGGTTTTCGCCACGGCGATGTAATCAGCATCCTCAAGCTTGCGCAGGTGCGTGGAGAGGTTGCCTGCCGTCATGTCCAGCAGCTCCTGTAGACGCGGAAAAGCGATGCTCTCCTCGTCTGCCAGCGTCGCAAGTGCCGCCGTGATCCGCAGTCGCGCTGCCGCATGGATGACCGGATCGAGTTCGGTCATGATCGCGCACCCGGAGCCATGCGGCTGCGTGCTCGCCGCATCCATATCCACGTCCACAGCGCGACGATCAGCAATCCCCCACCGCCGGCCAGCGCGTAGACCAGATACTGACCGGGATAGCCGACGAACGGCGCGACGGCACTGACGATGATCGACCAGCCACCCAGAATCAACATCGGAACAGCCCGCCAAATCGCCGCGGCCGAGACGAACATGACGCCGACGAAGAAGATGTACGCCGACGGGTAGAAGACCCTCAGCAGATCCGGATGCATACCCTGAAGCACGAGCGCCTGGCCGAGCGCGAAGATCGCCAGGCAGCCGACCCACCAGGACTGTCCGTAGATGATTCCGACGAAGGCGGAGTCCTTGCCGCCGCGCAGGCCCGTGCCCGAACGGATCCCCAGAACGGTCGACAGGACTCCTGCCCCGCCCAGAAGCACGACGAATGCGCCGATCGCCACCCCGATCGGCAGCGAGAACGCGGCACCGGGGCCATCGATCAGCCACAGCGCGCCGAACCCGAACAGCCAGGCGATGCCCCACGACAGCAGGATCAACGGCACGAACGCACCCTTTTGCCCTGCGACGCTGCGCTGCTGATCCTTCATCAGTGCCAGCATCTCGGCCGGGTCAAGAGGCTCTTCATCGAGTGACATGGTCGTACTCCGTTCTCGGGTCTGTCTGGTCATGGTTAACTTTGTACTGCAAACTACTTTGCATGTCAATGCCCGCGCGCACATCAGGGCGGCCTCGTCATACGATGGAGGGCTATGTCTACTGCCGATTTCGTCATCACCTATCCCTCGGAACTGCCCGTCAGCGCCGCGCGGGATGAGATCGCTGATGCCATCCGCAATCACCAGGTCGTGGTCGTGGCAGGAGCCACCGGGTCGGGTAAGACGACGCAGCTGCCTAAGATCTGCCTCGAACTCGGGCGAGAGAACATCGCGCATACGCAGCCGCGTCGCCTCGCCGCACGAACGATCGCCGAGCGCATCGCGGAAGAGCTGCAGGTGGAGCTGGGAACCACCGTCGGATACAAAGTGCGCTTCACCGACAAAGTGTCGGCCACAACCAAGATCGCTCTGATGACCGATGGGATCCTGCTCAACGAGATCCATCGGGACCGGCTCCTGCGCCGATACGACACGATCATCATCGATGAGGCCCACGAGCGATCCCTCAACGTCGACTTTCTGCTCGGCTACCTCACTCGCATCCTGCCGGAGCGCCCGGATCTCAAGGTCATCATCACCTCGGCGACGATCGATCCGGTGAGCTTCGCGAAGCATTTCGCGTCCCCTGCCGGCATCCCGGCTCCTGTCATCGAGGTGTCTGGCCGCACCTATCCGGTCGAGATTCGGTACCGAGCTCCGGCCGACGCGAGCACAACTCCTGAAGAAACCGCGGCCGGGGCCTCTCCGGGGCCGACTTCAGCACGTTCTGGCAAAAAGTTCAGGAGTTATGCATCGGGAGCGGCGGCGACAGCGGCCGGAGAAGCCGAGGACGAGGTCTCCGCGATCGTTGCGGCGCTGCGCGAGCTCGATGGTGAAGCGCACGGTGACGTGCTCGTGTTCCTGCCCGGCGAGGCCGAGATCCGGGATGCCGCGGATGCTGTGCGCGCCGCGTACACGTCAGCATCGGCGCCGGTGGAGGTTCTCCCCCTGTACGGGCGCCTGTCCGCCGCTGAACAGCACCGCGTCTTCGAAAAGAGCCGCGTTGCGGGTGTCCGGCGCCGCGTCGTTCTGGCTACGAACGTCGCCGAGACGAGCCTGACCGTCCCCGGCATCAAATACGTCATCGACACGGGAACGGCACGCGTCTCCCGCTACAGCAACCGCTCGAAGGTGCAGCGACTGCCGATCGAAGCGATCTCGCAGGCGTCGGCGAACCAGCGCTCGGGACGCGCGGGACGAACCAGCGACGGCATCGCGATCCGCCTCTACAGCGAAGACGACTTCGATAAGCGCCCGGAGTTCACCGAACCCGAAGTGCTGCGCACATCCCTCGCTGCGGTCGTACTGCAGATGCTGTCACTCGGCTTCGGCGACATCACGGCTTTCCCGTTTCTCACCCCGCCCGATTCCCGCGGAATCCGCGCGGCCTTCGACCTGCTCACCGAGCTCGGTGCAGTGACCCTTCAACAGGCTCAGGGAGCGAATCCTGAGAGCCCGCGGCTGACGAAGATCGGCCGTGAGATCTCGCGGATGCCGATCGACCCCCGCTTCGCACGAATGTTGCTCGAGGCGCAGACCCCTTCGACGGGCTCAGGGACCGACGTCACCGCTGCTGTCCTCGCGATCGTCTCCGGTCTCACGATCCAAGACGTACGCGAACGGCCGTCCCAGGATGCACCGCAGAATGTGCGCGACTCCGCCGAGAAGATGCACGCGCGATTCACGGATCCGACGAGTGACTTCCTCGCGATCCTGAACCTGTGGAACCATCTGCGCGAGCAGCAGCGCGAGCTCGGCTCCAGCGCTTTCCGGCGGATGTGCCGTTCCGAGCACCTGAACTATGTGCGCGTGCGGGAATGGTTCGACGTGCACCGCCAGCTGCGCTCGCTCGTGAAAACGGGGACGTCATCGAAGGGGGATGCGGCGGCTGACCCCGACGCGATCCATCGCGCGCTGCTGTCCGGGCTGCTGTCTCAGATCGGCACGCTCGATGAGCGCAACACCAAGACACCCCCCAAGGGGCAGGCGAAGAGCCAGAAAGATCCGAAGCGTCGCATCGCCGAATATCGCGGAGCACGCGGCATCCGCTTCTCGATCTTCCCCGGATCGGGCCTGCGCAAGAAGGCGCCGCAGGCGGTCATGGCCGCCGAGATCGTCGAGACCTCCCGAACCTTTGCCCGTACCGTCGCCGCGATCGACCCGGCGTGGGCTGAGTCTCTGGCCGGTGACCTCGCGAAGCGGTCAACCTCGGAACCGCACTGGTCCAAGGATGCCGGATCGACCATCGCCTACGAGAAGGTCACGCTCTTCGGTGTCGAGATCGTTCCGCGTCGGCGCATTCAGTTCGCCCGCGTCGACCGGGCCGCATCACGGGAGATGTTCCTGCGTCATGCGCTGGTCGAGGGAGAGTGGGATCCGAGCCGACTCGACAAGCGCGTCAGCGCGTTCTGGCGCAGCAACCACGAATTGCGCAAGCGACTCGAGAAGCTCGAGGAGCGCGAGCGCCGCCGCGACATCCTCGCCGGCGATGAAGAGGTGTTCCGCTTCTACGATGAGCGCGTCCCCGCCGATGTGTTCGACGTGCGCTCGTTCGAGAAGTGGTGGCGCGAATCGCTGCAACAGACCCCGAAGCTGCTAGTCATGCGCGAGAGCGATCTGATCGAAGACGACGAGCGCGCCGATCAGAATGAGTTCCCGACCCGCTGGACGCAGGGCGATCAGGTTCTCGGGCTCGCGTACCGTTTCGAGCCCGGTGCTGCGGACGACGGTGTCAGCGTCGTCGTGCCGTTAGCGCTGCTGGCACAGATCGAGGATCGCGGCTTCGACTGGCAGGTGCCGGGCCTGCGTGCAGAACTCGTCACGGCCCTTCTTCGAGCACTACCCAAGACGATCCGCCGACATGTGGTCCCAGCCGCGGACTGGGCTGACAAGTTCGGCGAAGTGCTTGCGGAAGAGGGGCCGGAGCGGCACGGCGGACGGCCGCAACGCTCCATGAAAGAAGCACTCGCCCGTCTGATCCAGCCACTGGCGAATCAGCCGGTGAACGCCTCCGACTTCGACGACGAGCGCGTGCCCGGGCACCTGCGGATGAACTTCCGTGCGGTCGATGAACGCGGCCGGGTGGCAGGTTCCGCACGAGATCTCAGCGACCTTCAGTCGCAGCTGTCAGATCGCGCCCGCGCGAGTGTCGCCCGGTCGATCGCACGGCCGGAGCAGAATCGTCGAGGACCCCGGCCCGACGCAAACGCTGTTGCCGCAGCATCCGCACGGGGGCCGATCGAGCAGGACGGCCTCACCTCGTGGACCTTCGGAGATCTTCCCGAGGTGCTCGACACGAAGGTCGCCGGCGGTGTCGTCCGCGGCTATCCTGCGATCGTTGACCAGGGTAAAACCGTGTCGATCCGCGTCGAGTCGACAGCGGATGCCGCAAACGCCGCGACCAGCGACGGCGTGGTGCGCCTGATCCTGCTGAGCGTTCCCTCTCCCGCCTCGTACGTGCAGGGACATCTCACCTCGCAGGAGAAGCTCGCGCTGGCAGCATCGCCGTACTCGTCGGTCGCTGCGCTGATCGAAGATGCCAGAGTCGCGGTCGTACGCGCCGCGCTGCGATCGGATGCGATCATCCGCACCGAGTCGGAGTTCGTGGCCGCACGGGATGCTGTGAGCGCGACGCACGTCGATCAGCTGTTCACGACCGTCTCCCTCGTCGCGAAGATTCTCACGAAGTCGCGCGAGGTCGAGCGCGGCATCAAGTCGCAAAACTCGCTTGCTCTGCTCGGTCCGCTGAACGATATCCGCACGCAGCTCAGTGGCCTGTTGCATCCGGGATTCATCTCGGCGGCAGGCACCGAGCGATTGGCGCACTTCCCGCGTTATCTTGACGGCATGCTCGACCGGTTAAAGACGCTCGAGAGCGAACCGGGCAAGGATCGCACCCGCATGACCGAGTACGAACGTATGGCGAAGGCGTTTGAGGATGCTGGGGGGACGGTGCCGCTCCCCCGAGATGCAGCCCCCGCGCTTGAGGAGGCGCGCTGGCTGCTGGAAGAGTTCCGCATCAGCGTCTTCGCACAGCGGCTCGGTACCGCACAGCCGGTCTCGCCGCAGCGCATCCAGAAAGTGCTCGCGGCACGCTGAGCGAAACGTCGCGCGAGATACCCTGGCGAGATGAATCGGCAAACGGTCCCGTCAGGAGCTGCCCAGTTGTCCGCAGAAGCGAGCGGCAATACTGACGGCGCCGCGGTACTGCTGATCCATGCGGGCGTCACCGATCTGCGTTCCTGGGATCATCTGGTCGAGCACCTCGGCGCGGGCGTGCGTAGCATCCGGTACGACGCGCGTGGCTACGGCGAGACCACGTACGACGCAGACGACGGGTGGTCGCCCGTCACCGATACCCTCGCTGTTCTGGATGCCTCGAACGTGAACAGAGCGATCGTCGTGGGCTGCTCGATGGGCGGGCGCACAGCGATCGATCTTGCGCTCGCGCATCCGGAGCGAGTCTCAGCGTTGGTGCTGATCGCACCCGCCATCAGCGGCGCTCCGGAACCAGCACTCGAGCCTGTGGTCGCCGAACTTGATCTTGCGATCGATGCGGCCGACTCGCACGGGGATCTCGATGAGGTCAATCGGCTCGAGGCCCACGTCTGGCTGGACGGGCCCGGTCACGAAGGTCGCGTCACAGGGCCCGCGCGCACACGCTTCCTGGAGATGAACGGTCGTGCACTCGCGGCTGCTGATCCTGGAGAACCCACATTCGCGTCAGATTCATTCTCCGAACTCGTGCGGATCTCCGTACCGACCCTCCTCCTCGTCGGCGACCTCGATCTGAAGCACGTCCGCGAGAACGCGCGGCATGCCGCGGCTTCCATCCCGCAGTCACAACTGATCGAGCTCCGCGGCGTCGCTCATCTCCCGCATCTGGAAAGCCATCGGCCGACGCTGGATGCCATCGTCGAGTTTGTCGCCTCAACACCGCACAGCCGCAGCGCATAACCGCAGCGCATAACAAAGGTGTTGCGCGAGGCCTGAGCGCCCGTCACACGGCGTCATCTCGATTAGCGCCAACCGGGCGATCGGGTGAGAATTGATTTCTCACCTCCTCTTCTTCCCCGAAAGGGGCCCTTGGCATTCCTATGATCACCATCGAGCACGTCAGCCGGTCGTTCGGCGGCACCCGCGCACTCGACGATGTCTCGCTCGAGATACCCCGCGGTCAGATCTTTGGCGTCGTCGGCCAGTCCGGTGCCGGCAAATCGACGCTGCTGCGCACCGTCAATGCACTCGAGCGCCCGGACTCCGGACACGTCGTCGTCGACGGCGTGCAGATCTCGCATCTGGCCGGCAACGAACTGCGCGCAGCCCGGCACGGCATCGGCATGGTGTTCCAGCACTTCAATCTGGTGGGTAACCGTACGATCGCCCAGAACGTGGAGTTCGCGCTGGAAGCGGTCGGTCGTGCACGTGGCGACCGCACGAAGGATGCCCTCGAGATGCTCGACCTGGTCGGTCTCGCCTCCCGCGCCGGCGCCTACCCCGCGCAGCTCTCCGGCGGACAGCGTCAGCGCGTCGGCATCGCCCGCGCCCTGGCATCCCGCCCCAGCGTCCTGCTCTCGGACGAGGCGACCAGCGCACTCGACCCCGACACCACCCGCCAGATCCTCGCTCTGATGAAGCGGCTGTCGGGCGAGCTGGGACTGACGATCATGCTCATCACACATGAGATGGCTGTTGTGAAGCAGATCTGTGATGCCGCAGCGCTCCTCGAGCACGGCCGCGTGGTCGAGCAGGGTGCCCTGATCGATCTCATCCGCACGCCGGGCAGCCGTCTGGCGCGAGACCTGTTTCCACTCGGCGATGTCCCCGAGATGCCGGGCTCCGCGGTCATCGACCTCACCTTTGCTGGCGAAGAGGCTGAGCGGCCGACCATCACACTCCTCGCACGCGCTCTGGATCTGGATGTTTCGATCCTCGGCGCCACGATCGAGAACATCGCCGGATCACAGGCCGGCCGTACTCGGCTCGCGCTTCCGGCTGACCCCGCAGTTCTCGCTCGCGCTCAGGCATTCCTCGCCGAGCACGACGTAGCCGTCGAAGTGGTGAAAGCAGCATGATCGACTACACATCCCCGGACTTCTGGCCCGATCTGTTCGACGTCATGCTCAAGGGCACGCTCGAAACGCTCTGGATGACCGCTGTCGCCATCCTCATCACGATCGTCGTCGGTCTCCCGCTAGGCATCGTGCTCGTCGGCACGGAGAAGGGTCGTTTCCTGGCGACTCCGTTCGGCTCCGCCACGGCCGGTGTGATCATCAACCGGCTGCTGGGGTTCATCGTGAACCTGGGTCGATCGGTGCCGTTCATCGTTCTGATGATCGCGCTCATTCCGCTGACCCGACTCCTGCTCGGCTCGTTCATCGGCACGGGGCCTGCGATCTTCCCGCTCACGCTCATCGCGATTCCGTTCTTCGCGCGCGTTGTGGAGATCGCCGTCAAGGAGGTCGATTCGGGTCTGCTCGAGGCGGCCGATTCGCTCGGGGCCACCCGCTGGCAGCTCGTGCGGCGCGTCATCCTCCCCGAGACCGGACCGGCGATCGTGCTCGGCATCGCAACGACCATCACCTCAATCATCAACTTCTCCGCCATGGTCGGCGTCGTCGGCGGCGGCGGGCTCGGAAACGTCGCGCTCACCTACGGCTTCCAGCGCTACAGCTGGGTGCACATCGTCGCCGTCGTGATCGTGCTGTTCGTGATCGTGCTGCTGGTGCAGTGGGCATGCAACGTGCTTGCGCGCCGTCTCGATCACGCCAATCGTGCCTCGCACTCTGCCGACGTCATCGCCGTCGGCGCCTGATTTCCTTTCACCCCTGACACCCCGGAGCATCATCATGTCTTTCTCCTCTCTCACTCGCGGCATCGCCATCGCCATCGCCGCCGCAGGCGCCCTTGCACTCGGCCTCACCGCCTGTGCCGGATCGGACTCCACTCCGGCCGCCGACGGCTCTGAGGGCCTCGGCACGCTGAAGGTCGGCGCTCTGCCGGTCCCGGCCGGCGACATGCTGAAGTGGGTCTCCGAGAACCTCGCCGAGGAGAAGGGGCTCACGATCGAGTGGCAGGAGTTCACCGACTACAACACGCCGAACCCGGCACTGTCGGACGGCTCGATCGATGCCAACCTGTTCCAGAACTCGACGTTCCTGGACACCTACAACACGCAAGCCGGTGACGAGCTGATCTCCCTCGGCGACATCTACCTGCCGGCCGCAGCTTTCTACAGCGAGAAGATCGACAGCCTTGACGAGCTCAAAAAGGGCGCCACTGTTGCGATCCCGAACGACCCGACGAACGAGGGTCGTGCGCTCGAGCTGCTCGCCGCCGAAGGCATCATCGAGATCAAGGACAACGCGACCACGATCACCGACATCACCGACAACCCCAAGGATCTGAAGTTTGTCGAGATCGAGAACGCTTCGCTCGCACTCGCTCTGCCCGACAACGACGCTGCCTTCGTGACCGCGTCGTTCGCGATTCCGGCTGGGCTCTCCGACGAGCAGGCGATCCTCCTCGAGGGCACCGACAGCAAGTACTACAACGTGCTGGCCACTCGTCCCGAGCTCAAGGATGACCCGCGCATCGTGGCTCTCATCGAACTTCTCAACGATGACCGCACCAAGGAGTACATCCTGGAGACGTGGAAGGGACTCATCGTCCCCGTCGGCTGATCTCAGCGCCGTTGTGAAGCCCTCACATCTTCGGATGTGAGGGCTTTGCTCGTTGCCGGTAGCCTGGCGTCATGGCTCACGCGATCGTGTACACAGAACTCGGCACCCCTGATGTCCTTCAGCTCGTAGAGATCCCCGATCCTGTCGCCGGCCCCGGTGAGGTCGTGGTGCGGATCGAGGCAGCGGGCGTCAACCCGCTGGATGCGAAGCTGCGCCGCGGCGCACGCCCCGGCGCTCCGATCACCCAGCCGCGCCGCGTCGGTTTCGACGGCGCAGGAGTGATCGAGTCACTCGGCGAGGGCGTGAGCGAATTCGCTGTCGGCGACCGTGTGGCAATCGGCGGCACTGTGGGCACGTACGCCACTCACCTCGTCGTGAAGGTGGAGAATCTCGATCTGCTTCCGGATGCTGTGACCGCTGCCGAGGGCGCCGGTCTCAGCATCCCGATCGGAACCGCCTATCAGTGCCTGCGTTCGCTCAATGTCGGAGACGGCGATGTCTTGCTCGTGCACGCCGGTTCTGGCGCTGTGGGACAGGCCATGATTCAGTTTGCTGTCGCCTGGGGCGCAACCGTTGTCGCCACTGCAAGCCCGGCTCGCCACGAGCATCTGCGCGAACTCGGCGCGATCCCTGTTGCTTACGGCGATGGTCTCGCGGACCGTGTGCGGGCAGCTGTGGATGGCGACGTCACCGTCGCGCTCGACTGCATCGGCACCGATGAGGCGATTGAGACCTCCCTTGAACTCATTACTGACCGCGATCGCATTGCGACGATCGTTCGCGGCCCGGATGCTGCCAGCTTCGGCATCCGTGCTTTCAGCGGCGGCTCTCCCGAGCCGCTCACGGCGCAGGAGCTCGCCTGGCGCGCAGAGGCCGTCGGTGTAGCGATCGAACTTATCGCAGCCGGAGACTTCCAAATCGAGCTCGGCGCCACGCTGCCGCTCGCCGAAGCCGCCGTGGCCCACCGCATGGTCGAGGAGCACTCCGCCCGCGGCAAGATCACACTGGTTCCGTGATCGTCCGCGCCCGTCACCTCCGGCAGTGCCGAGTTTGAGCGATCCCAGCGACTCATCAGTCCCCCCGGAACCATTCACGTTCATGAATGCTCCCGGACGCAGCGGTGTCCCCCGACTCCAGCAGCCGGTCGTCGAGATCCTATTTTTCGGCGCATTCTGCGTTGCGGGGATTCTGCTGTCGGTGTTCCTGTTCACCAGGCACGGAGGCGGGGCAGCCCCTGCCGTCTCCGGCGTAATTGTGCTGATCTTCTGGGTCGTTCCCGGCGCTGTCGGAATGTACATCGGCTTCGCCCGACAGGTCTGGAAGCGGCGCTACAAGAAGGCCTACGGCACCCCACCGTTCTGATCGCGGGCTATGGGTACTGCCGGCCACGACGAAAGCGATCTCGGGCACGCCCAGACGCACACGCAGAGCTGTCGAACAGTACGCGGCCCGTAGCAAGAACAACTGGCGCCGGCGGGCGGCACGCTCTCAGGCGGCCGCACGAGCCTCGTCTCGCCGGCGAGCACCTTCGCGGAGCAGCGGCACCAGCTCCTTACCCCAGTCGCGGACATCACCCAGCGGGTTGAAGCCGCGGATGAGGAACCGTGTGACACCCAGGTCGTAGTACTTCAGCAGCGCGTCGGCGACTTGCTCTGGTGTGCCCACTGGAGCGGTGGAGTTCCCCGACGGTCCGGTGAGCCTTGTGATTCCGAGCCAGAGCCGCTCGTCATGCACGTCACCGCGGGTTGCATGCTGCTGCAGACGATCGGCCGACACGGCAGTTCGTTCGCGGCGCAGTGGCTCAGCAAAAGCCAGCGTATTGCCAGTCTTGTTCCCTTCAAGGAGCTTCTCCGCGTGCGCGTAGATCCGGTCTGCCTTTGCCCACGCTTCCTCTTCGGTGTTGGCAATGATCGGACGGGTGGAGAGGCTGAACTCGATCGTGCGCCCCTCCCGGGCTGCGGCCACCCGGATCGCACGAATGTGCTCTGCGACGTCGGCGAGCGGTTCGCCGAAGAGCATGTACACATCGGCCTCCTTGGCGCCGACCTCGATGGCACCGTCTGAAAGGCCTCCGAAGAAGATCGGGATGCCATCGGATGTCGCTGGCTTGACTCCCGAATACCCGCCCTCGAACCGATAGAACTCCCCATTGTGATCGAATGGCTCCTCCTCGGTGAGCGTCTTGCGCAGCACCTCGATGAACTCGCCGGTGCGACGGTAGCGGTCATGTTTTTCACTGAAATCACCATCACGTCGCTGATCTGCCTCGCTGCCACCGGTGATGTGGTGGATCGCGACTCTTCCCCCACCGGTCAGATGGTCGAGCGTCGCGAGCTTGCGAGCGACGATCGTTGGCGGGACGAATCCAGGGCGGTGGGCGATCAGCACCTTGAGTCGCTCGGTGGAATGCAGTGCGGCGGATGCCACCGCAAAACCATCCGGCGAGCTCGCGCTATAGCCGATCAGCACGCGGTCGAACCCGGCTTCCTCGTGTGCGCGGGAAAACTCTCGCACATACGCCGGATCGACAACGGGTCCCGTCAGCGCCTTCGCCTCCGACCCTGCGGTAGTAGCGATCATTCCAAGAAGTTCAATGGGCATTGCGGTGACTCCAAACGTGTCAGGGGCGGTTGGTGGAAAGTGTGCGGATGAGGGGGACGGAATCGATAAGCCGCCGGGTGTATGGATGCTGCGGTTGGGAGAGCACTCGCCGAGTCGAACCGTCCTCGACGATGCGCCCATGATTAAGGACGACGAGCCGATCGCTCATGGCTGCGAGTGAACCGATGTCATGCGAGATCACCAGCATCGCCAGAGCGCTGCCCCGCCGGTCTCTCAGCGCAATCAATGCCTGCACGACCCGGTCACGACTCGCTGCGTCGAGCGCGCTGACGGGTTCATCGAGCACGAGGAGGTGCGGCTCGACGACGAGAGCTCTGACGATTGCGGCTCGTTGGCGCTGCCCGCCCGAAAGCCCGGAAGGCAGTCGGCTAATGAGCTCCGCGTCGAGACCGACCGCCTGCAGCGCGACATCCCGCTGACGCGCAGCATCCTGTGCGGGGACACGGGCAATGCGCAGACCTTCGACGAGGGAATCCGCCACAGGCACCCCCGGATCGAGCGAGCGCAACGGATCCTGGAACACATATTGCACTGCACCGGAACGCCGCCACGCGCGCAGTGCGCCGCCACGAAGCCGAGTGATATCCCGGCCTGCGACGTGAATGCTGCCTTCGGAGGGTCGAGCTGCGCGGAGAACGGCCCGCGCGAGGGTGGTCTTCCCCGAGCCAGATTCGCCAACGACACCGACGACCTCGCCCGGACGCACGGTGAGGGAGATACGGTCGAGCACGCGCACCTGGCCATAGTCGACCGAGACGCCATCCAGTTCGAGAACCGAGCCCCGAGCTGAGGCCACGTTCCCCAAAGGCTCCGGGCGACGCGGAGCGGTGGCGGGAGTGGGACGTACGGAGCTAAGGGTCATGAGAGGTACTTCTCCAGTCCGTAGGCGGCATGCGCAGCGAGCAGCTCCCGCGTATATGGATGCCCCGGTGCGCGTAGCACGCGCGAAGTCGCACCGGCCTCGACGACGCGACCGTCGCGGAACACCTGGACACGCTCGCACACCTGCGCGACGACGGCGAGATCGTGCGAGACAAGCACGAGCGCAAGGTCTCGTTCGATCCTCAGCCTCTTCAGCAGCTCAAGCAGCTCAGCCTGCACAGTGACGTCAAGCGCAGTCGTCGCTTCGTCTGCGATCAGGACCGCCGGATCAGCGGCGAGCGCCATCGCGATAAGGACTCGCTGCAGCATGCCGCCGCTCAGCTGCGCGACGCGCTGGCGGAGCACGAGGTCGACACGGCGGATGCCGAGATCGTCAAGAAGTTCACGAGCGCGTGCGCGGGTAGCTCGGCGAGGCACACCGGCGGTGATGCGCAGCGTCTCTTCCAGCTGAACCCCGACTGGGATCGCTGGGTGCAAGTAGGACGCGGGGTCTTGGAACACGGCGGCGATGTGCGACCCCCGGACGCGGCGCCACTCCGGCTCTGTCGCGTGCGTCAAATCATGCTCGTCAATCAGAACGCTGCCACCGGAGATGCTGAGCCCCGGAGGGAGGATGCCGAGCAGTGCACGGCAGGTCAGCGTCTTGCCGCTGCCGGATTCACCGACGATGCCAACAGCCTCTCCAGGGCGCACCACCACGGATACGCCGTGCACGAGATCGGTACCGTCATTCGCAGTGATCACTAACTGCTCGACGGCGGCTACGGCCGGCCGAGCCAACGACCCCTCGTCGAACGACGGTGTGAGGGGCGCATGTTCGTTACGCACGGCGGACCCTGTGACGAAAACCGGAGGTTTTGTCCCAATAGCTCCGACAGGCGTCACACCCTCCGACGGGTGTATCAGTTCGGCCGCAAGCGGTCTGACACGAGCATCAGACATGAGCACTCTCCTTCCGGTTCGCCCGGACGAGCACGGCATCGCCCCCGAGCACATCGCGCGCAGCATCCGCGAGCAGGTTCAACGCGGCCACGGTGATGATGATCGCCAGCGCCGGTCCGAGCGGCCCCAGCGGTCGTTGACTGAGATACCCCAAGTCACTGGCGAGCATGCCGCCCCAGGTCGGGGCCGGCGGCTGCACGCCGATGCCCAGGAATGTGAGCGAAGCGACGGCAAGCAGCGCGCCGCCGAGCGCCGAGACGGAGGCGACGACGAGGTTCGGCGCAACCTGTCGCCAGACGTGCCGTCGCAGCACCCACCAGGCAGAGCCGCCGAGAAACAGTGCAGCTTCGACGTATTGCGAGTCGCGCACTCGGAGCGTTGCCGCGCGAGCGATACGAAAGAAGCCGGGAGCGATCAGGATGCCGATCGCCAGGGTCGCCTGGAAAAGTCCGTTTCCCAGCAGGGCTGCGAAGACGATCGCAAACAGGATGAAGGGCAGCGAGAGCAGAGCATCAACAAGCCGCAGTGACAGCCACTCGCCGATTTTCGGCGCGAAAGCACTGAGCGCACCGGGCACCGCGCCGACGACCAGCCCGATGACCGCCGCGCCGAGCGCGCTGAGAAGCGATGCCGGTGCGCCGGCGAGGACTCTGGAGAGCACGTCGCGACCCAGGTAGTCGGTGCCGAAAGGATGTGCGAGCGACGAGTTCTGCAGGGCGTTCGCGGTGTCCTGCACCAGCGGATCGAATGGCGCCATGGCTGGCCCTGCCACGGCGATCACCACGACACCGAGAATGACCAGTAACGCGATGCGCACCATCCAGCCTGCGGACCACAGAAGTCTGAGGGTGTTCATGCCGCACTCCGTCCTGTTCCGCTTGTGTGGGTGATGACGAGATTGATCAGCACGCCGAAGACCACGACCATGGCGATCGTGACCAGCAGCACACCCTGCACCACGGGAATATCTCCTTGGAGGGCGGCACGGTTCGCGAGTTGTCCGAGTCCTGGCATGCCGAAGATCACCTCGGTGATCACCGCGCCGCCAATGAGCCGCGGAGCGTGGGTCCCGAGCACCGATAGCGCGGGCGTCGAGGCGATCGGCAGCGCATGACGGAGCAGAATCCGGCCCGGGGTCAGCCCGTGCACCCGTGCACCGATGATGTAGTTCTCCTGCAATGTACCGACCAATGACGTTCGCAGCTGACGAGCGAGATCGGCACCGGTATCGAGGCTGAGGGCGATTGAGGGCAGCACGAGGCACATCACCCAACCTCCCAGGCTCGTCGACGGCGGCACATACCCGGCAACGGGGAATATCGGGATCGCATAAGCGAACAGCAAAATGAGCGCGATCGCCGCGACGAATGCAGGGATCGTGGCAGAGACGGTGCTCAGCAGCGTGACCACGCGATCCACCAGTCCGCCTCTGTTTACAGCTGCGAGCACGCCACCGGTGAACCCCGACAGCAGAGCGAGCAGTATTGCACCGGATGCGATCGACAGGCTCACCGGGAACGCCTGCGCGATGCTGGCCGCGACGGGAATCGTCGTGAACCAGCTCGCACCAAGGTCGCCAGTGACGGCGTTCGAGATCCAGTCGAAATATCGCACGAGAAACGGGCGGTCCAGGCCGAAGAAGTGGTTGAGTCTGTCGATATCCGCCGGGGTTGCAACCTCGCCGAGCGCGACGGCCGCCGGGTTCGAGCCGCTGGCCGCGCCCAGGGCAAAAGTGGCAAACGTCGCGATGACGAAGACCATGACCGCTGTGCCGACCGTGGACAGTGCCGCGCGTAGCAGGGGCCATCCCCAACGCGCGACCGTCGCTTCCTCAACCTCAGATGTCACCGCCGTTTCCACGGACACGGTCGTCGTCATAGCGCTCAGCCCTCGACCTTCACGTCTTCCCAGCGCTGGACGTCGAGCCAGTGTTGAATGCCAGTCACCTTCGCCGGGTGGATGAGGATGCGCGGCCAGCTGAACAGGAATGTGTTCGGCTGCAGTCTGACTCCAACCTCCACAGCTTCCTGAAGTCTCTGCTGATACTCCGGATCGCCTGTCGGCGTAGCGCGAGCGACATCAATGGCGGCAGTGAGCTCCGCCGGTGTCTCGCGACCCAGGTTCATCAGTCCTTCTGGGCCGTACAGAACCTCAAGTGCTTGCAGCGGAGACTGCCGGCCCGAATAGCTGTCGAGTACGAAGGGGAATGAGCGCTGCACGTAGTTCTGCGAAATGGCTGCGCCAGCCTGGACATCGAGGACGACCCGGATTCCGGCTTCTGCCCACTGTGCCTGCAACAACTCTGCGAGTGGGGTGTCGTCCTCACCCAGCGTGAGAGTGACCTCCACGCCGTCCGGATAGCCCGCTTCGGCGAGCAGGTCTCTCGCAGCATCGACGTCATACGGATAAAGATCATCAAGATCGTCATTGTGCGCCGCATAGCCATCGGGGAAAGGCTGCCAGTTCGGGGTGCCGTGTCCGAAGTAGGTGACATCAATCAGGGCCTGCCGATCGGTGGCGTGACTGATCGCTTGCAGGACGCGCTGGTCGTCGAACGGCGCCACCGTCGCATTGACATCGAGAGCCCGCACCGTGAGCGCATTGATCTCCTCGATCTCCAGCCCGGCAGCTTCGGCCCCCTGAACCTGCGATGCCGGAATGATCGAGACATCCCATTGACCAGACGTGACGCCAGCGACTGCGGTCGCGTCGTCAGCAACGGGCACAACGGAGAGATCATCGATGAAGATGTGGTCGGCGTTCCAGTACTCGCTATTCTTCTCGAGCGTCGCGTGGGCGTTCGGAACGTACTCCGTCAGCGAGAAGGGGCCGGCGCCTTCCGGTTGCGTAGCGAGGGATGCGACATCGTCGAAAGCCACGGGATTCACGATGAACCCCGTCTTACCGGCAAACAGATACGGGACCTGGTAGTCGGCCTGATCGAGGTGCACCGTGACGGTGTACTCGTCAACGGCGTCGACAGCAGTGATGATGTGCAGCTGCCCCGCCAGCGTGGAGTTCTCCTGGTCCCGCCCACGTTCGAGATTGAGCTTGACGGCGTCAGCTGTCACCGGTGTCCCATCGCTGAAGGCTCCGTCTTCGCGCAGCTGGAAAGTGATCGCGGTTCCGTCTGCGCTGTACTCCCAGGACTCCGCAAGACCCGGCACTGGTTCACCGTCGATATCGAGCTGGGTGAGCCCGTCATAGACGAGCGCGAGAGCGTGCGTATCCCAGCCTGCGGTGGAGGTGACCGGGTCCCAGCTCGTCGGCAGCCGCCATCCCCAGGTGAGCGCGGTGGAGTCCGTCGTGTTCACGGCGACCGTCTGGGACGTCGCGCATCCGGAGACGGAGAGGACGGCGACGGCAAGCAAGGCGAACGATGTGAGTCCTGTTCGTGAAGTCATGGTGGAGAAGCTAGAAGCCGGATTCTCCGCAAACCAGGGACGCTGATGCAGGGCGACACACACCGCAACAGTTCGACACATCCCGCGCGCCGCGGGGTCCCAGACCCAAGGATGGATCGCATGAGCACGAACATCTCTCCCTCCGCCGTCTGGCCTGCCGCCCGCGTGCGCGGCACACTCGCCGTTATCACCGGCCGCGGCGAGCGCGCCGCCGTGTACGAGCGATTCGGACGCCGGCTCAGCGCCGACGGATACACCGTCGGAGTTTTCGAAGCGGATGCTGACGCCGCAGGCGCGTGGCTCGACACCGTGGATGCACCGCGCGTGCTCGTCGGCTCTGATTCCGGCGCTGCATCCGTTCTCCGCGTGCTCGCGCAGGGCGCCACAGCCGATGCCGCCATCATCGCCGGGACCCCGATCGATGCCGAGGGCGACGCCGTCACCGCCCAGCCGACCGACGCGGAACGCACGGCCTGCCCGCTGCACCTCGGCGTGCTCGGCACGGATGAGGCGCGCACCGCGCCGGTCGCCGTCGAGCCTGTCCCCGCATCCGCTGACCTGGCCGCCGTTGCCGTTCCGGTGCTCGCCTTCCACGGTTCGGCAGATCGGGTATCCCCGATCACCGAAACTGCCTCCCTGCTGAGCGCAGTGCCTGATCTGGAGCTGGTCGAGACCATCGACGGATTGCACGACGCACTGAACGACGTCTCGCACCGCAGCGTCGCAGCATCCATCGTGCTGTGGCTCGAGCGCTTGCGCGGCGGAGACGTGCACACACCCGTGCTTCGCGCCCTTCGACAGGTTCAGGGAGCAGACCGACACGAACCCGCCGACGCATGACCGCGTTCGCGACCCAGCAGGTACAGGCCGGATACGTCACCGGCGTGCCGCAGAACAGTGCCGTCGCTCCCATCTATCAAACCGCCGCCTACGAGTTCGCCTCGCTCGCGGATGCCGCAGACCTGTTCGCGCTGCGCACCCCGGGCAATCTGTACAGCCGCAACGCGAGCCCCACCCAGCAGGTTCTGGAGGAGCGCGTGGCGACGCTGGAGGGCGGCGCATCAGCCGTCGCCGTCGCCTCCGGGCAGGCCGCCGTCGCCGTCACCCTGCTCGCTCTCGCTGCGCGCGGTGGGCATATCGTCGCCGCCAGCCAGTTGTACGGCGGCACGGTCGATCTGCTCCAGGACACGCTCGACGATTTCGGCATCACGGTGTCGTTCGTCGACCAGGATGATGCGGATGCCTGGCGCACCGCGATCCGACCGGAGACCCGTGTTCTGTTCGCCGAGTCCGTCGCGAACCCCGTGGCACAGGTGCTCGACATCCGCCTCGTTGCAGATATCGCCCACGATGCCGGCATCCCCCTCGTCGTCGACAACACTGTTGGCACGCCGTATCTGATCCGTCCCGGTGAGCATGGCGCCGACTTCGTTGTGCATTCGGCGACGAAGTTCCTCTGCGGGCACGGCACTTCGCTCGGCGGTCTCGTCGTTGACCAGGGCACCTTCGATTTCGGCGCAGAGCCCGAGCGCTGGCCGCAGTTCACCGCGCCGTACAAGCGGTTCGGAGACCTCGTCCTGTGGGAGCGCTTCGGCATCGGACTCGCCTTCGCGGCGCTCGTGAAGTCGAAGTATGTGCACGACCTCGGCCCGTCGCTGTCGCCGTTCAATGCCTGGCAGATCCTGCAGGGCATCGAGACGCTCGATCTGCGGGTGTCCCGTCAGAGCACGACGGCGCTCACAATCGCGCGGCATCTGCAGAAGCATCCGAAAGTCGCGGCCGTCCATCACCCCGGCCTCGCTGACAACCGCTGGCATCCACTCGCCGAACGCTACCTGCCGCGGGGGGTTCCCTCCGTGTTCTCCTTCGATCTCGCCGGCCTCGAGAACGACGCGGCACAGGCCCGCGCCGGCCGGGTGATCGATGCCCTCGAGACCGTGCGGCTGGTCGCGAACATCGGCGATGCTCGCAGCCTCGTCGCGCATCCGGCATCCATGACGCACTCGCACCTGGATCCGCGCCAGCGGGCAGCCGCCGGCATCTCACTGAACACCATCCGCCTCAGCGCCGGTCTGGAAGATCCTGCCGACATTATCGCCGACCTCGACCGCGCACTCACGTACGCCTGACGACTGGAGCACCATGGGCATCAACCTCGGATACTGGACACCCGTCTACGGAGGCTTCCTGCGCAACGTCACCGACGAGGGGCGGATGGCTGCGACCTGGGATTACATCCGCGAAGTGTCGGTGAAAGCAGATCGGCTCGGCTTCCACACCACCCTCGTTCCCGAGCTGTACCTGAACGACCGCAAGGGAATCGACGCACCCAGCCTGGAGGCTTGGTCGCTGTCGGCGGCGATCCTCGCCGTCACCGATCATCTGCGCGTCATGACCGCCGTCCGTCCCGGCTTCCATCTCCCCGCCGTGCTCGCCAAGACCGTCAGCACCCTCGACACGGTAGCTCCCGGCCGCATCGCTCTCAATGTCGTCGCGGCCTGGTGGGCTGAAGAGGCACGGCAGTTCGGCGGCAACTTCCCCGCCCACGATGCGCGCTACACCCAGGCGAAAGAGTTCGTCGAGGTGCTCAACGGGCTGTGGGAGCGGACGCCGTTCAGCTTCGCCGGCGACCACTATGAGTTCGAGGACACCATCGTCGAGCCGAAGCCGTCCACGCATCCGGTGGTCTTCGCCGGCGGCGAGAGCGAGGCCGGCCGGGAGGCGATCGCCGACTTCGCCGATGCCTACGTCATGCACGGCGGCACACTCGACGAAGTGCGTGACAACGTCGCCGATATGAATGCCCGCTCCGAGCGTCTGCATGGCCGGCCGGTATCAGAATTCGGGATGCCCGCATACGTCATCGTCCGCGACACCGAGGCCGAGGCACGGCGAGAGCTCGACCGGATCACTACGGTCGATCCGGCCTCCCCCGGATACGCCTCGTTCGAGCAGTTCCGTGAGAATTCACAGCTCTCCCTGGAGGTCAGCAGGCGCGAGTATTCCGTCGGCACCCGCGGTCTGCGACCCGATCTGGTCGGCACCGCCGAGCAGGTCGCCGAGCGCATCAACGCATATGCCGAGGCCGGTATCACGCTGCTGCTGATCCAGGCTTCCCCGCTGGATGAGGAGCTCGAGCGGATCGCCGAACAGGTATTTCCGCTGGTCCCGCAGGATGCCCTCACATCTGCTCTACGCTGAAAGCATGACTGGTCTTCGCTGGGGAATCCTCGCCACGGGCGGCATCGCCCATTCGTTCGCTTCTGATCTGCGCACCGCCGGACTCGATCTGGTCGCTGTCGGCTCGCGTTCGCAGGCTTCGGCCGATAAGTTCGCGGCAGAGTTCTCGATCCCGCGTGCGCACGCCTCTTACGAGGCTCTGGTCGCCGATCCGGATGTTGACATCATCTATGTCTCCACCCCGCACCCGATGCACCATGCCGGCGCGAAGCTCGCTCTGGAAGCAGGCAAGCACGTGCTCGTGGAGAAGTCGTTCACACTGAACCGCGCCGAAGCAGAGGATCTGCAGCGCATCGCCACCGAACACGGGCTGCTGGCGATGGAAGCGATGTGGACGCGGTATCTGCCACACATGGTGCGCATCCGCGAGATCATCGCCGAGGGCACGCTGGGAGAGATCCGAGCTGTCACCGCCGATCACACGCAGCTGCTCCCCTCCGACCCGACTCACCGCCTCAACGCGCTGGAGCTCGGCGGCGGCGCACTGCTGGATCTCGGCATCTACCCGGTCTCGTTCATCTGGGACATCCTCGGTGCCCCGACCTCCATCAAGGCCGTCGCTCGTCTGGTGGAGACCGGCGCCGACGCCGAAGTCGCAACGCTCATGACGCACGAGGGCGGCGCCGTATCAACCAGCATCTCCTCCTCGCGGGCAGCCGGTGCCAACGTCGCCACGATCGTCGGAACCCAGGCGCGCATCGAGATCGACCGTGTCTGGTACTGCCCGACCTCGTTCCGTGTGATCGGCCCGGACGGCTCGGTTCTCGAGAGCTACGAGTCAGAGATCGACGGCCGCGGCATGCAGTACCAGGCCTTCGCCGCCGAAGGCGCAGTAGCCGCTGGAGACACCGCGGGTGCCCTGCTGCCGCTCCCCCTCGCGGAGTCCGTCGCGATCATGGGAACGCTCGATGAGATCCGCGCCCAAATCGGCGTCCGCTACCCGAGCGAGGGGAACGCAAATGTCTGATCCCCAGGACCCTCGCGTCGCGGTCTACCTCGACTTCGACAACATCGTCATCTCTTGGTACGACCGCGTGCACGGGCGAAACGCCTACGGCAAGGACCGGCAGCGCATCACCGAGAACCCGAATGATCCTGACGTCATCGAGCGGCTCCGGGGCGCGATGATCGAGGTCGGTGCGATCATCGACTACGCCGCATCCTTCGGCACGCTGGTGCTCACTCGCGCCTACGCCGACTGGTCATCCCACGTGAACGCTGAGTACCGCTCGCAGCTCGTCGCTCGTGCGGTCGACCTTGTGCAGCTGTTCCCCGCCGCCGCGTACGCGAAGAACGGTGCCGACATTCGTCTGGCCGTGGATGCTGTGGAAGACATGTTCCGCCTCCCCGACCTCACCCACGTGGTCATCGTCGCTGGCGACAGCGACTACGTGCCTCTCGCGCAGCGCTGCAAGCGCCTCGGACGTTATGTGATCGGCGTGGGCGTCGCAGGATCCACAGCCAAGTCGCTGGCCGCAGCGTGCGACGAATTCGAGTCCTACGATTCGCTGCCGGGCGTCGTACGCCCCGTGCCCAAGCAGGCGGCCCTACCCGCTGAGCCTGTGACACCGCAGGTCACCGAGCCGGTTGCGTCGCGGAAAACTGCGGATGCCGAGCCGGCTGCGCCGCGTACCACCCCGGATGCCGCGCCCGAAGCCCCCGCGACGAAGCCCAAGGCCGCATCCAAGGGCCGCACGAAGAAGGCGACCAAGCCTGCCGAGACCGTCGCGCCCGCCGAAGAGACTGAGCCGACTCCGACCACCGAGCAGGAAGAAGCCACCCTGCTGCTTGAGCGCGCGCTTCGCCTCGGGCACGACAAAGCCGGTGCGGATGAGTGGCTGCACAGCTCTGCGGTGAAGACGCACATGCGCCGCATGGATCCGTCGTTCAGTGAGAAGGCGCTCGGCTACCGGTCGTTCTCGGACTTCCTCAAGTCTCGCGACGACATCACCGAGCTTGAAGAGACCGGCCACGAGCGGGTGGTCCGCCTGCGCGAGGGCGCTTAGGCAGCGGGGAGGCTGCCGAGCTGACGGCGGATCCCCAGGCTCTCCCACTCTAGGGTCAGCGGACCAGCTCCCGCGCGTCGAGGTGCAGACCGGCGATCATGCAGCGCACTGATCCGCCGGCGAGCTCGATCGTCGGCACCGGCAGGGCGATGATCTCGCAACTGCGCTCGATGACAGCGCGCTGATCGTCCCGCAGCGCTGCGAGCGCGCGGGTCGAGAGCGCGAGGATGCGACGACCGTCCGCCTGCAGCTCAATCGCATTCCCGGCGAATGATGCGATCTGCGAGGCGGTCAGGTCGATGATCTCCCGCCGCCCGCGTGCGCCCAGGCGCATGACGACCTCTTCACGACGAGCATGATCGGCTATGAGTCCGAGGCCCACCATCACGAAGTCCGTGGCAATCGTCATCATCACGTTGGTGTGATAAATCGGTGCGCCGGTCTGGTCGACGGCATCCATCACCATCGGCTCATAACCGAACATGGAGCAGAATCTCTCCAGCAGCACGGGATCGGCGCGCCGGGAGCGGGCCACGTACACGATGCGCAACTCATGATCGATGACCATCGCGCCGGTGCCCTCCAGGAAGAGGCCGTCAGGCTCCATCCCGGAGTAGTCGATCACCTGCTGCACCCGGTACTGCCTCTTCAGCATCTCGACGATGTCGGCCCGACGCTCCGTGCGCCGGTTCGGCGCATACATCGGGAAGAGTGCGACGTGGCCGCCGGGATGCGTGGAAAACCAGTTGTTCGGAAACACGCTGTCCGGTCGCTGCGGATCGGTGTCGTCAAAGAGGTGAACTCTCACACCCGCCTCGGTGAGTGTCTGCGCGGCACGCGTGACCTCGTCGTGCGCCAGTCGGGCGACCTCATCGCGGGCAACTTCCGGCAGCGCCTGAAACACGTTGTCGACCGCTGTCTCCGGGTTGGGGAGGAATCGCTGCGGCCGCACCATGACGACCGCACTGGGCGCCTGGACCGACACCTCAGCCGACCGGAGAGAACGCGCCGAGCATGCCGAACAGATCCTTGGGGTCCTCCGGTGCTGCGACGAGATCGATCTCGCTCTCGTAGTCCGTACCGGCGACCTGGTCACGCACGTAGCGCAGTGCCGAGAAGTCTTCGATGGCGAAGCCGACTGAGTCGAACAGGGTGATATCTGCCGGGGAGGTGCGCCCTTCCTTACGGCCGAGCAGCACTTCCCACAGCTCGGTGACGGGAAAGTCGTCGCTCTGGTGCTGGATCTCACCCTCGATGCGGGTCTGCGGCGTGTACTCGACGAACACGCGTGCACGGTCGAGGATCGCCGGGTCAAGCTCAGTCTTTCCGGGGCAGTCTCCGCCAATGGCGTTCACGTGCATCCCCGCTGCGACATCGGCATCGTGCAGCACTGTGGCGAGCTGCTTGTCGGCCGTGCATGTCGTGATGATGTCTGCACCGCGAGCCGCGTCAGCTGCCGATGAGGCGGCCTCGATGCTGAAGCCGAGCGGTGTCAGATTGCGAGCGAGCTTGGCGATGGCATCCGGATCCACGTCATAGACCCGCAGCGTGTCGATGCCGAGCGTCTGCCGGAAGGCGAGCGCCTGGAACTCCGCCTGGCTGCCGGTTCCAATCATCGCCATGACCTGCGAATCCGGGCGAGCCAGAGCGCGGGCGGCGAGGGCTGAGGTGGCGGCCGTGCGGAGAGCCGTGAGCAGGGTCATCTCGGCGAGGAAGGTCGGATAGCCGTTGTGTACGTCGGCGAGGACGCCGAAGGCGGTGACGGTCTGGAATCCGCGCTGCGGGTTGGAGGGATGCCCGTTGACGTATTTGAAGCCGTACGTTTCGTGATCGCTGGTGGGCATCAGCTCGATCACGCCGAAGGGGGTGTGGCTGGCAACACGGGGCGTCTTGTCGAACTGCTCCCAGCGACGGAAGTCCGCGTCGAGGTAGTCGATCATTCCCGTGATGCAGCGCTGGGGACCATGATCTGCGATCCACCGGCTCATGTTGCGGACATCGACCAAGCGCGTCATGATCTTCCCCTTCTTGTCTTCGTTCTGTCACCACGGTACGCGTTGGCGATATGCAAGATCAATGCGCACATTGCCGAGCGGATCAT
Organism: Microbacterium wangyouchuni; assembly: GCF_051546305.1. NCBI lineage: Bacteria > Bacillati > Actinomycetota > Actinomycetes > Micrococcales > Microbacteriaceae > Microbacterium > Microbacterium wangyouchuni. The sequence goes on along the minus strand of NZ_JBPTMA010000005.1, from coordinate 85,929 downwards.
CAGAACATGCGCATTCTGGTCAGTATCACTTTACGATGTGTACATGAAACACCTCGATGACCTCGACCGCCGACTGCTGGCGGCACTGCGCCAGGATGGTCGGGCATCCAGTGCGGCCCTGGCGCGAATGCTGGATGTCTCGCGCGCGACCGTGTCGGCCCGCATCGACCGGCTGCAGGAGAACGGCACGATCATCGGCTTCACAGCGCGTGTGCGCGATGAAGCCGATCCGCTGACGATCCACGCCATTGCGCTCATCGAGGTCGAGGGGCGCACCACCGACACGGTCATTCGGCGCCTGCGCGGCATCCCTGAGATCATCGCCCTGCACAGCACCAACGGCGGGTGGGATTTGGTCGCCCAACTGCGCATGGAAACCCTCGGTGACTTCGACCGGTTGCTCGGGCTGATCCGCTCGATCGAGGGCGTGCAGAACTCGCAGACGAGCCTGCTGCTGTCCAGTGTGCTGCGCTGAGCACTCCGGCGGATAGGCTCAGAGCGTGCGCCACGTCTCGCAATCGCCCTACGCCGAGATACTCGGCGATCGCCTGGATCAGCTACATCCGCACCTGCGTGAATACTTCTCGTCGCTGCCCGAGGGGCACATCGGTATCGGCGAAGGCACCTTCAGCCGAGTCGGCACACCGCGACGGTGGCTGTGGCCGCTGCTGCGCCCGCTGCACGAGCGCAGTGTGATCTACGCCGGGTGGCAGCTGAGCGTTCCCTTCCGCGTCACCAACCGCTTGATCGACGGCCGTGTGGTCAGCGAGCGAGAATTTCTCCTCCCCGGTCAGGGGTGGACGATGCGTGACGCGGTATCGGTGAATCCGCATGGACGACTCGTTGACGAGCTCGGCGAATCCGGCGTCGTGGCGGCGAGCTTCGCGGTCGACGTGCGCGATGGTGCACTGCGGATGCGCAGCCACACGGTCGGCATCCGGTGGGGATCGCTGCGGGTCAGGCTTCCGCGGTTCCTCTCCCCCGTCGTCGATCTCACCGAGAGCTTCGACGAGGTGATCGGCCGGCAGCGCGTCCTGGTCACGATGGAGCTTCCCCTCGTGGGCCGTATCTACGAGTACGCCGGCGACTTCAGCTATCGCATCGAGGAGAAGAAGCCGTGAGCGCAGGCGAAGTGGCGACCGGCCGCGTGGTGATCGGCGGGTCGTCCGGGTTCATGGGACAGCACCTGCAGCAGAAATACCGGGCAGAGGGGCGTGAGGTCGTCACGATCTCGCGTTCGAGTGCGGATCTGCGCTGGGGCGACCAGAACGGCATCGACCAGGCAGTCGATGGCGCGACTCTCGTGATCGGGCTTGCCGGAAAAAGCGTGAACTGCCGGTACACGCCAGAGAATCGGGCTGAAATCTTCCGCTCCCGCCTCGACACGACGGCATCGCTCAGCGCCGCGATCACCAGGGCGTCAGCGCCGCCGGCGTTGTGGGTGAATTCATCCACCGCGACGATCTACCGGCATGCCGAAGACCGCCCGATGACCGAATCAGATGGAGAGATCGGCACCGGATTCTCGGTCGAGGTCGCCCAGGCATGGGAGCGGGCACTGTTCGCCGATGACCTGCCGCAGACGCGTCGGGTTGCCCTGCGCAGCACCATCGTGCTCGGGCACGGCGGTGTGCTCGGACCGCTGAAGAACCTGGCCCGGATCGGGCTCGGTGGTGCACAGCACGACGGCTGGTGGCCGGTTTCGAAGTCTCGACGCGCGGCGGGGACGGGTCATTTTCCCGGAGCTAAACGCGGCGCGCAGCGGTTCAGCTGGGTGCACATCGACGACATCGCCCGCATCATCGACTTCGTCGAGCAGCATCCGGAAATCGATGGTCCGGTGAATGCTGCCGCACCCTTCCCCGTTGATAACACCACGTTCATGGCGACGGTGCGGCGGGTTCTCGGTGCGAAGTTCGGCCCGCCGATGCCGCGATGGATGCTGGAGCTCGGTGCCATCGGCATCCGCACGGAGACGGAGCTCATTCTCAAGAGCCGGTGGGTGCTTCCAGAGAAACTGTCCGCGGCCGGGTTCGAGTTCGCGTATCCGACGATGGAACCAGCAGTGCGGGAGTCTTTCGAGCGCGCTTAGTCTGCGTCGCCCTGCTCGCGGCGCTTCTCGATCTCCTGGCGCAGGCGCCACTCCTCGATCTCACGGTCGAGGTCTTCGATCTGCTGTTCAGTGGTTCGAGCGGCGGATGTCTGCGTCCACGTCTGCTGGATCGGCGGTTGCGTCGTCGTGCGCGGTGCGCGTTGGGGCATCTTCGGCAGTGAGACACCGCCCTCGCCGGGCTCGCGCCCGAGTGCGAACCAGAGAACGCTGCCGACCAGCGGCAGCAGGATGACGATGATCAGCCACACCATCTTCGGCAGGTACTTCACCTGCGAGTCATCACGAGTGATGATGCTGATCAACGCACCGACCATTAGCGCGAAGGTGAGAATCATGAGAATGAACGGCATGGCTTTAGGGTAGCGAGTCGGCCGAGACGTTGCTCGCGCTCGTCCGGCGCGATGGCCGACCAGCCGCTGATTTAATGAGGTATGGCTTTTCGCACCGACCCTGCACCGCTCACGCTGACCGGCTCGCTGGTCGAGCTGCGTCCCCTCGACCGGGGGCATCACGATGGGCTGGTGGATGCCGTCCGCGAGGACGACCTCTGGCAGACCGCCTGGTACACCTCAGTCCCCTCGCCGGACGGCGTCGCAGCGGAGATCGAACGCCGGCTCGGCCTCTCCGAGAAGGGCGAGATGGTGCCGTTCACCGCGTTTGATGCGGCCGGACGCGTGATCGGGATGACGACGTACTACGACATGGCGGCGGATGTTCCCCGGTTGCACATCGGGTACACCTGGAACCGTCCTTCCGCGCACGGCACCGGCACCAATGCCGAGTCGAAGCTTTTGCTGCTGACGCATGCCTTCGAGACGCTCGGCGTGTTCCGGGCGGGGTTCACAACACAATGGGTGAACTTCCAGTCGCGTGCAGCCATCGAACGGCTCGGGGCGAAGCAAGACGGCGTGATGCGCGCGATCTCGCGTTATCGAAACGGCGCGCTACGCGACAGCGTGGAGTTCTCGATCCTGGAACCGGAGTGGCCGGCGGTCAAGGCGAACCTCGAAGCGCGGCTCGCAAAGCGGCGCTGAGACTGATCAGAGCGACGCTAGCGAGTTCTGCCCCGCGGCGAAACCCCCTCCTGGGTGGGACGAACGGTGGCTAGCCTGCGGTCATGGATACTCAATTGACCGCACTGATGATCAACTGCACGCTCAAGCCGTCGCCCGCCGATTCCAGCTCGGACGTTCTGGGCGGACAGATCCTCGCCTCGCTTGCTGCGCACGGCGTCTCTCCCGCCAGCATCCGCGCGGTGGATCATCTGATCTTCCCCGGTGTGCAGACGGGCATGGGCGAGGGAGACCAGTGGCCATCGCTACGCGAGCAGATCCTGCGCGCAGACATTCTTGTTTTCGTCACCCCGACCTGGCTCGGACAGCACTCCAGTGTCGCTCAGCGCGTGCTGGAAAGGCTCGACGCCGAACTCAGTGAAACCGACGAAGAAGGTCTGCCGACCATGTTCAACAAGGTCGCGATCGCCGGGATCGTCGGAAATGAGGACGGGGCTCATCACATCGCAGCGGTCCTGTTCCAGGCGCTGAACGACGTCGGATTCACCGTGGCAGCACAGGGATCGGTGTATTGGAACGGGGAGGCGATGCAGGCTGTGGACTACAAGGATCTCGACGAGGTGCCGGAGAAGGTCGCACAAGCGACCGCTACTGCGACGGCGAATGCCGTGCACATCGCTGAACTGTTGCGTGAGCGCAGCTACTCAGCAGCCTGACCGCTCACGCCGTGCGGCGCTCACTGAGCGCCGGGACCGCCATCCCAGTTGTTGGCGCGACGCGTGGCACTGCCGGGCTGCCGCATGATCCAGGCAAGCGACAGGCAGAACGCCACGAGGCCCGCGCAGAAGACAAGCGCCTCGAAGCCAGCGACCTCGAAGGACTTACCCATCAGGATGATTCCGCCGAGGAATAGGACGACGTAGACGATAAAGCTGAAGATCACGATTGCCTCCTGTTGTGACTGCCTTGTCCAGGATACCCGGCGCCGCGACGGTCGCAGACGCTCCGCATCACGAGCATCTGCGTCGGGCTCGAATCGGCGGCGAGGAGGTGCTCCAGAGCGCCCATACGACAAGCACCGGCTGGAGCAGCAAGCGTGCGAATCGTCGACGATCAGTGTCCAGCAGAGGCGCGGATCGACCGGTGCGCCACTGGTGCACGTTCCCCGGGAACACAGCGACGAAGAAAGCGGCGACCGCCCATCCGATGCGTTTGCGCTCCTTCGGAAGCGCGACAAGTGCCACAGAGAGCATCACTTCGACGGCGCCGGATGCGACCACGATCGCGTCCTTGTCCAGGTGAGACAACCGTGTCGCCCAGTCCGGCACGGTGATGCGGAAACCGCGCCGCCCCCAGCTCAGGTGACCGAGCCCCGCGGCGGCGAGCAGAACGGCGAGGACCCAACGAGAGACGGTACGCGGCATCCTGTGCTCCTGTCGAACGTGACGTGCTCAGCGTACCGGCCGCGGGTGCAGGAGAGCTGTCTCGTAGTCTGATCTCATGGAAGCTTCGCGCCGTCAGCGCTTGAGCGCGATGGATCGCGTCGTCGATATCGGATTCGCCATCCTGCTCGTCGTATGCGGGATGCGGTATTTCAGCAGGCATCCGCTTGAGGGCGTCGGCTTTGCCGCGCTTATCCTCGCGATCGGAGCGGGTGTGAGCTACGCGATCGCGGTGATCGGCCGCCGCAGCCTCGATTCTGCTGCGCACGCTGCGGGACTGGACGCGGTCGGATCTAGACAGGCGATAGGACTCCTCATCGCTACGGGCTTCTGGCTGCCTCTCGCCGTGCTGGCTCCGTCCTTCGGATGGTGCGGTTTCGCGCTCTTCTTCGCGGTGCACAGAGTGATTCGCGGCCGCCTCGCGATCATCATCTCCGCTGCCATCGTCGTGGCCGTGAGCGTGGGGCTCTTCCTCATGTCGAATGGGGACGACCTCGGGTTGGTACTGGGTCCGTTCTTCGGCGGCGTCGTGCTCACCTACGCTTACACCGCGCTCGATCGTGCGCTGGACGCGCAACGAACGCTCATCGCGGAACTGGTCGATACACGTGAACAACTTGCACGTTCTGAGCGAGATGCCGGAGCGCTGGCGGAACGTGAACGCGTGGCCAGCGAACTGCACGACACGGTGGTGCAGCGAACAGCGACGGCTCTTCTCATGCTCGAATCAGATGACCTGCGTGGTGAGCAATCCACTGCGGTCGGGAAAGCGCGTGAAGCGCTGCGCGACGGCCTCGTGCAAACACGGCAGCTTCTTCACGGGCTCGCTGACCCGCGGGAGAGCGGCGTCTCCCTCGCTATCGCGCTTCAGGCGCAGGCACGGGCCGCGGGCGCAGAGTTCGTCGTCGTCGGGGACGAGCGCGCGGTCTCCGATACGATTTCTCACGCACTCCAGCGCGTCGTTCAGGAAGCTCTGGTCAACGCTCACAAGCACGCTCAGGCAACGTGGACACGCGTCACCCTCACCTTCTTCGACTCAGAGATCGGTGTGGACGTGGCCGATGACGGGATCGGGCTCGCCGCCGCTGCACACGACTCGACGATGATCGATTCCGGTTCCGGTGGCTTCGGCATTCGAGCGATGACGTGGCGCGTCGAGAACCTGGGCGGAATGCTGACCGTCGAGTCATACGCGGGCGAAGGAACGACCGTGTCCGCGATCGTGCCGGATGCCGCGCAGGAAGAGAGCAGATCATGATCCGGATTCTGCTGCTGGATGACCACCCTGTCCTGCGGCACGGCGTGAGGTCGTTGCTGGACACTCAAAACGATTTCGAGGTCGTCGCCGATGTGGGCTCTGCTGCGGAGGCAACCGCGGCAGCTCAGGGAATCGATGTCGCGCTCGTCGATCTCGACCTCGGCGACGATGTCCCAGACGGAATCGAAGCGATCCGCGAGATCCGCCGGGCAAGCCCGACCACGAGCGTGCTGGTGTTCACGGCCTACGACTCCGACGCAGATATCGTGCGAGCGCTGGATGCCGGGGCTGCGGGTTATCTCGTCAAGGACAGCAGACCCGCGGAACTGTTTCAAGCGATCCGCGCGGCCGCGGATAGAAAGAGTCGCCCGCACGGCGCGATCAGCGCACAGGCTCTCGAACGCATTGATCGACCGGGGGCGCTCACGCTGCGCGAGCTCGAAGTTCTCACCTTGGCTGCCGACGGACTCTCCAACCGTGACCTGGCGCGAGCGCTGCACGTCAGCGAGGCGACGATCAAGACTCACCTGCATCACGCCTTCACCAAACTTGGCGCGGATAATCGTCAGGCAGCGATTGCCATCGCGGTCAAACGCGGGTTCATCCGAATCTGAAGCATTCAGGTTCCTATCAGGCAGGTTCAACTGATCGATTGATGTGCCGGTTTTCTCGAATTCCTAACGTGGAATGTATTCGCTTCGACTACTTGAGTCGGAGTCTCACACTCACTTCAGGGAGAAGAAAACTTGACGAAGAATCGCATCGTGCCGACACGCCGCACCATGATCACCGCGTCGGTGGTCACCGCTGTAGCTATCAGCCTCGCCCCGACCGCAAGCGCATTCGCCGCTGAAACCACGGCCGCCCCCGTCTCAAGTATTACTGCTGCGGTTGCCACGCCGTCAGATGTACTGGCAGGCACACCGTGGGAGACCACAAGCGCCGTGGACCAGGACGGAAACAACGTCCCGCTGACAGACGAAAACGTCGCCAACTTCGTCGGCTGGGCCTACTACAACACCGACGGCACGTTCACGATGTACAACCTGGACGACACCCCGAAGATGCAGGGTGACTGGACCGTATCGGCCGACGGCTCAGAGCGTGTCCTCATCGCGAAGGACACCAACGGCGACGTGCTCTTCGAGCGCGCAGTGCCAATCACCGAACTCACCCCCGAAGAGTTCACCTACCGCGTCATCCCCGACGAGGCCAACCCCGAGGTCTACTACGACATCATCCACACTCCCACCGAGCACGCCGAGCCCGCAGCCACCGCCCCGGATGACAGCGAAGCCGGGACAGACGACGAAGGGCTGGCCGCGAGGGGCAATGCGGGCCCGATCGTTGCACTCGCTGCAGGATTGGTCGCGCTGGTCGGCGGTGTCGCAATCTACGTAACCCGCCGGATGCGCCCGAGCAACCAAGCCTGACCCGCCTGCCCACCTCTCCGAAAGGCCACCATCATGAGACCGCGATCGATCTTCCTCGCTGCCACCGCTCTGTCTACGGCTATCCTTCTTGCAGGCTGTGCCGCGACAGAGCAGACGCCGAGCACAAGCACGACACCCGCTCCGGAGGCGTCCGCAGAGGCTCTCGAACAGGAGGAGCTGAACATGAACCTGATTCAGGCCGCCTGGGCCAACGATCTCGAAACATCCGCGCAGCTCATCGCAGCGGGCGCCGATGTCAATGCCAAGGATTCAACCACTCAGAGCGCGTATCTGATCGCCACGAGCGAGGGGTACCTTCCGCTGCTGGAGCTCACTCTCCAGAACGGAGCCGACGTCGCAAGCCTTGATTCCTGGAACGGCACCGGCCTCATCAGAGCGAGCGAGCGGGGTCATGCCGACGTCGTGGGACGCTTGATACAGGCGGGGATCGACACTGACCATGTCAACAATCTCGGTTGGGTGGCGCTGCACGAGGCGCTGGTCTTCGCGAAGCCCGAACAAGTCGAAGCCTACGTAGACACCGTGCGCGTGCTCGTGGCAGGAGGAGCCGACGTGACTATTCCATCTGAACGCGACGGGATGAGCCCCGCGCAGCTCGCCGAAAAGCACTCTCTGACGCCTCAGTCCGAGTTGCTGCGCGCTGCTGCTGCTGCCGCTGCCGCTGCCGCTGCCGACGACGCTGCCACGGCCGACGACGCTGCCACGACCGGTGACGGTGAAGCCGACCAGCGGCTTCTCACGGCTGCGCAGGCCGGCGATGCTGATGCGGCAGCGCTCGCGCTGCGCGCCGGAGCAAATCTGGAGACACGAAATGATCTCGAACAGACTCCCCTTCTCCTGGCATCCGCTCATGATCACGTCGAGGTTGCTCGTCTGCTCGTCGCCCTCGGCGCCGACGTTGATGCCCTCGATCATCAGCACGACACCCCTTGGCTCGTCACAGGGGTAACAGGCAGCGTCGCGATGCTCGAAGCCCTTCTTCCCGCGGATCCGGACATGTCGATTCCCAATCGGTTCGGAGGACTCGCCCCGATCCCGGCTGGCGAACGCGGGCACGCAGATTACATCAAACGGGTCGTGAGCACAGGCGTGGACCTGGACCATGTGAACAACCTCGGCTGGACGGCGCTCCTGGAAACGGTCATCTTCGGAGACGGCTCCACGCGTTACCAGGACATCGTCGCCACGCTCATCGACGCTGGCGCAGATGTCACCATCGCAGACAAGAACGGTGTCACGCCTCTCGAGCACGCTCAGTCTCGCGGATTCGGAGAAATCGCGGCCGCATTAGAGAAGGCTTCTCGCTGACGGGCACAGGGCTCGCCCTGGCAGCACCGCTGGTACCGCCGCTCAGCGTATGCGACCGCCATGCCACGCGCGTGCGACAGCACCGGTGTCGCGGCTGATACCCGTGCCGATGACCATGCCGATCGCAATCGCGAAGATACCGCCGATGGTCTGCAGTAGGGCGTTTCCGCCACCGGCAGTTCCCACCACGGTCTCGGTCAGACCGATGAAGCCCAGAGTGCCGGGCACCATCATCCAATAGGCGCACGTGAGCATCACCGCGGGTTGCGGAGCGCGAGGAATATGCGAGGCGAGATAGATGGCAGGCACCGCGATGAGAGCCCCCACGAGCCCGGACAGCGTTGCGCCGAGGAGCAGGTGTCCGAGCAGCTGTCCGGCGTAAGCAACGCTCAATGCGAACAGAATCCAGATCAGGGAGCCTTTGGGCGCAACGGAATAGAGATAGTAGCCAACCGCCACGAACACGATGCCCACCCACGGAGCCCAGGCACCGAGACGATCTCCCGTGGCAGTGTGCGGGGTCGCGATGCCCGTGACGACAATGCCCATGTAGAGCCCGAAGGCCAGCAGCGAGAGAGTCGCGAAACCGTAGAGCAGACGGCTCGCGCCGGCGATGATCTGACCATTCGTGAGTTCGACAGTGGCGATCGTGAGAGTCAGCCCCGGAAGCATGCTGGCGATGGCAGGCGTGACGAGGCTGAGCATGCTCTGACTCGCCAGCTCAGGAGCGATCAGTCCGGCGATCGCCGTTGCGATGAAAGCAGCCACGACCGGGAGCACGAGCGCGAGCGTGCGCACCCGTGAACCCAGCAGCACGAGCAGCCCGACGAGCAGCCCGAGCGCCGCATATATGGGCAACGCCGGCAGCGTGGGGCTCAACACGAGGCCGAATCCGACGGTCAGCAGGACGTGACCGCTCAAGGATGCCCAGAAACCGAATCGTGGCGGAGTTCTGATGATCTGCGCTACCTCTTCCGACACGGCCGCTGGCGCGAGTTGGGTTTCGGCCGCCCGGTGCATGAGGCGTTCGATTGCATCGACCTGGTCGAGGCGCAACGCGGGCTGATCGGCGTCGAACACCGATGTGTTCGCCGGCACGGCCAGCGGATCCTCGATCAACACGAGGGTAGGAAGGGTGATGATGCGCAGTTCAGAATTTCCATAAGTGCCGGCCAATGAGCGAAGCGATGCTGCCACCTCATTGGTGGGCTGCGACCCGGCCAGCAGCATACGTCCGAGCATGCCGAGCATGTCGACCAGCTGCGCGTCATGCGCACTGGTCGGTGGCGCGGAGTCTTCCTTCTTAAGGACAGACAGCGCACGTTGCAGGCGCGTTCGGCGAAGGTTCAGAACTATCCTCCCGGTCGTGGATGGTGACGACTTCGATCTCACATGAGTTTCGTCGACTTCAGCATGCCCTCCATCTTCGCGTTGACGCCGATGAGCGGCTTGCGCAGCGCCAAGCCCAGAAGCAGCATCGGCACGATGAACGCGAGCAGCAGACCCAGTGAGATCCAGTAGTCCGCGTGGTAGATGCCGGCAAGCGCGGCCCGGAAGGCGTCGATGGCATGCGTGGCCGGCAGGAACGGACTGATGTTCTGGAACCATTGCGGTAGCAGGACGAGCGGATACGCACCTCCGGCACCTGCGACTTGGATGACCAGCAGAAAGACTGCTAGCGCCTTTCCTGCATCGCTGAACGACACCACGAGCGTATAGATGACGAAGGTGAAGACGAGCGAGGTCACCCAGCCGAGCAGGAGGAACAAGAACGGATGCACGGGTTGCAGCCCAACGATCAGAATGTTCCCGAGGAACACCAGGGTGCTCTGAGCCAACCCGAGCAGCGCGAAAAGACCGTAGCGACCGAGGAACCGCTGATGGAGCTTCAGCTCGGGCCCGCCGTCGAAGGGCCGTGCGGGCGGGTCGACGCGCAAGGTCACGCACATCAGCAAAGCACCAACCCAGAGCGCAAGGGTCGAGTACAGCGGTGCCATCCCGGCCCCGAAGCTCACCACCGGGAACAGCGGAATCCGATCGAGTCCGATGGGCTGGGACAGCGCGGTGGCCAGCACTGCCGGGTTCGAGCCGATGATCTTGCTGATCTCACCGAAGTCGCCGGAGTCGACTGCTGTGGACAGCAGGCCAGCGACCCGCTCAACCTCCACTGCGGTATCACCCAAGGTTGTGGCGAGTTCGCCATTCTGCGCTACGGCATTGTCGAGCATGCTGGTGACGCCGTTTGCTGTGTTGCCGAGGCCCGCGACGCTGCCGGCGACGCCCCCGAGCCCGATACTGACCGCGTTGAGTGTTGTTGCGAGCTCATCAAGCGTTGGCTTGAGGTTGTTCGTGAACACGGCCCCGGCGTTATCGAGTGAAGCCTGCGCAGCCACGATCCGTCCATCGATATCGGCACGGAACCCCTGCACATCGTTGTTGCCCTGAGCCACGCCGTCCGCCGTCTCCTGAAGGCGAGATTGCAGAGCCTGCTCCCCGGCGATCGCAGCGTCAAGATCTGCCACGACGGCATCGAGCGCGGGGCGCTCTTCGTCGGACAGCGTCGGCGCTACGTCGTTGATGAGTCGCTCTCGCAGCTGCACATGCCGATCGATGAGGTCGCCAATGTCGGTGACCATCACCCCGATCAGCTCGACGCTGGACGCGGCATCGGAATCGAGGCCAGAGAACACTCGATCGACTTCGCCGGAGAAACGGCCGAGCTGAGCCGAGCTGGCTTCGAAGGCCGCAGTCAGCACATCGGACGCGTGAATGACCGCAGCATCCGCATCCTGCGCGGCGGCGAGACCTTCCTGGATCTTTCCCGTCGCGGTAGAGAACTCGGATTCGACGGCTCCGAACAGGCTGGAGCTACTACTGACCAGCGGGATGCTCGCTTGGAGGATCCCCGTGAACATCGTGGCAGTGCCCGATGCTGCACGCAGCTGCGCTGCCACGTCGCTGATGTGCGCCTCGATGCGAACGAATGTTGCCTGAGAGTCACTACTGCCCAGGTTCTTCGCGATCGACGAAACGAGGCTCAAAGCGATGTCGCTGAGCTCGTTCATGAACTCGGAGTTGATCTTCGCAGAAAGGTCGTCGGCGCCTTCGCTGGTGATGAGGGGTGCCAACGGATTCGATTTGTCGTTGGTGTAGTAATTGATCTTGGTCTGCTGGGAACCGGCCGTATAGAAGGTGAGCATGCGCTCGCTGAAGTCTTCCGGCAACACCATCGCGGCGTAGTACTCACCGGACTCTGTGCCGGCGATCGCATCTTCCTTGGTTGTGATGACCCAGTCGAGCTGGTCGTTCGCACGAAGCGCTGACTCGACCAAGCTCGCGATGTTCAGGTGGATCGGGATCAGCGGGCTGGTGTAGCCCTTGTCCACGCTCGCCACAGCGACCTTGAGGTTCTTGGTGTTGTCGAAAGGCTCCCAGCTGCCGATCACGTTGAACCAGGTGAACGCGGAGGGAATGACAACGAGTCCGCACAACACAATGACCGCCATCACATTGCTTGTCACGCGACGCAGGTCCGATCGGAACTGCTGCACGATTCCCCTCATCGCTTGGACTCCAGTTCCGCCAGCTCTTCACGCAATTTCTCTTCGGGCATGTCCCCCACCTCCGCGGAAAGGCGCAGGCTGTAGCGGATGTACTCCAGTGCGACCAACGCGACGAAAACGATGATGAGCCACAGAATCCACAGACCCACGAATTCGATCTTCGTGCTCGGGAAGACTATTGCGCACACGGCCAGCACCAACACACCGATCAGCCCAACGACGACGATCCCGCTACGGAACCCTCGGTATGACCGCGCGAACGGCAGGGCACGTTTCTTGAGGCTCTCCTTGTATCTGGCGCGATTGGCCAGGGCACGCAGCACGTGATTGAGCCGGTAGCCGCGGCCGGTAGGAGCACCGTCCTCGCTGGTGAACAGCTCCGTTTCGCGGACCTGGCTCGTGAACAGCCGCGTGACGTTGGCGACGTGTCGTCGAAGCACCAGCCCGAGGAAGAAGGACAGTACAACGAAAATTGCCAGCATCCCGAGGTAGCGCCAATAAGCGAACCCAGCGAAACCGCTGATCACCTCACGCATTGCGTCGATCCCGTATGTGAACGGGAAGAAGGGGTACAGCGATTGGAAGAACTCCGGCATGAGCTGGATCGGATAGATTCCAGAAGCTCCCGGGATCTGCATGATCACGAGAACGACAGCGAGCCCCTTGCCGACGTACCCGAATGTCACAGACAGGGCGTAGATGACGCTGAGATAGGCCAGTCCGATCAGTATCGGCGTGACGACGAATGCGAACACGTTGACGTGTTGCACCCCGATTATCAGGTTGCCAATGCTGAGGACGATCGCCTGCATCACAGCGATGCACGCGAACAATGACCAGCGACCGAGGTACTTCTGACGTTCCGTGACGTCGGCGATATCTTCATCGTCAACATCAAGCTTCAAGATCACGACGAGCACGAAAGCGCCGATCCACAGCGACAGGTTGATGAACAGAGCTCCCATCAGCGATCCGTATGCCGGGGTCGGGAAGATGGTGTGCTGATCCACTTGCACGGGCGTCGCCATGAACTCAGCAATCTGCTCGGCATTCAGATGAGTGAGGGCCTCAAGATCTTGGAAGAGGGCCACCCCTCCCAGCGTCTGCAGATCAGAGACCGCGACGCCCATATCCGCTTCCACTGCAGCGAGGTTGCCATCGAGACTGCTCAGCGCGCTCGATGTCTGCTCGAGCTGGTGGTCAAGGCCTCCCAGCAGAACCGACGACTCCCCCAGAATGACACGCTGCGCGTCCACCGCCGCTAAGAGCGCACTGCTCGCCGCGCTCACGCGTCCGACGGCACCCAAAGCACCTGAGGCTGCCTCGCCCACTTCTGCGGAGCCGATCACATGACCAGTCGTCGCCTCTCCGGCGAGTTGAAGCAACTCCGTCTGGGCGCGTTCCGCGAGTGCGCTGACGTCGGTGAGCGTCGTCTGAGCATCTGCGAGGGCAACGTCGATGTCGCCCAAGACCACTTCGCTGCTTTGCAATCCCGCCCGTGCATCGGTGATATCACCGTCGAGCACGCTCAGGCTGGCACGAGTCTGCCCAATGGCCTCCGCTACTCGCTGCAAGTCGCTGACGACTTGGGCCTCGGCGGCCAGCAGGTCATCTTCGGCTGCGACGCCACCCTTCTGGATCGCCGTCGCGACAGCATCCGCGACCTGTTGGGTGAACGAGTCAGTGATCTGCGTCTGCAACGTTGTTGCCCCGGTGTCAGTGATCTCCGGCGTGACTCCGTTCTCTTTCTCATTGACGTAGTAGAGCAACTTGGGTTTGGTGAAATCCCCCGAAGTGATGCTCAGCAGATCCTTCGAGAAGTTCTCAGGAACGACGAACATGGCAAAGCTCTCGCCGCTGCGCACGGATTCCATGCCGGCGTCCTCTGAGAGGAAATGCCAGCCGAGATCGTCGTTGTCTTTGAGCTTTGCGACGAGCTGATCGCCGACATTCACCTCGCCCGTGAGCGAGTTGGATGCCCCAGCATCGAGGTTGACGACCGCGATGCTCAAGTTCTTCGTGTTGTCGAACGGGTTCCAGAACGCCGTGATGTTGAACCATGCATACAACGCGGGCGTGATGAGGGCACCACCGATGATCACAAGTGCCAGCGGCACACGAACGAGCCGTTTGATATCCCGTTTCAGAACCCGCCAGACATTGCGCATTCGTTCGCCCCTCACGACACCTGATCAGTCCTACACCGTCGGACGCGACGCCTCCGACGGTCAATCCATAGCTCCGATGTGCCCTACCCTAGCGGCAGGCGAGCGCCGCGACGCGCACCCCTCAGAAATGTGCGAGATTGCCGGCCTGGTCGGTGTTGCGCGTGCCCGGTGGATAGACTGAGGCCCGATTGCGACCGCCCGGCAGTGAGAGGCCCTCCGTTGTCACACACCACAATGCACATCCTCGGCATCAGCCTTGCCGTGCTTTCCGCCGCAGCGTTGTCGTTCGGAAACCTCTGGCAGGCCAGGGGCATCGCGATCGCCACCGCAAGCAAAGGCGACGGCAAGCTCTTCATCACGATGGTCAAGACGCCGATCTGGTTGCTGGGCACCGCGTTCTACGGGCTCGCAATACTGCTGCAGGTGGCCAGCCTCGCCTTCGCTCCCCTGATGCTCGTACAGCCCGTCGGCGTGCTGGCTCTCGTATTCGCGGTCTTCCTCGGCGCGAAGATGTCCGGCAAGATGCCCACTCGCGGGATCTACCGATCGATTCTGCTGTGTTTGGTCGGCGTCATCGCATACGTGATCATCGCAGCGCAGGTGAGCAAACAGAAGGCGATCACGGACGCGGAGCTCATCGGGGTGCTGGTCGCGCTCTGCACCGGTCTCGTCCTCGCGGCCGCTGCCTGGCTGGTCAGCCGCGGCAGATCGAAGCTCGCCCCCATCGTCTACGTCCTCTTCGGCGGGCTCTTCTCGGCGTTCGTCGCAGCGCTCGGCAAAACGGTGCTCCTGCGCGTGCAGGGACTGTTCGCCGGGCATCCGTTCACGCTTGACTCCGAAGGCATCCTGACCCTCGCGTGCGTGCTCGGCATCGGTGTGGCCTCGGCTCTCTCGATCTACTTCGTCCAGACGGCGTACACGTGCAATCCGTCGGATGTGGTCGTCGCCGGCACAACGGTGATCGACCCTGCGATCTCAGTGTTCATCGGAATCGTCATCTTGCACGAGGCTGCGGGCGCATCTGTCTGGTCGCTGCTCGCGATCGGCGGTGCAGGTATCGTCGCCACGATCGGCGTCTTCAAGCTTGCCCAGGCCGAAAAGCTCGAAGAGGCTCCTGATGCGGACGTCTCCCAGACGCGAGATGCTGACGACGCAGACGCGCCCAGCGACCTTCCCGAACGGTGACCACGGAACCCCTGCGGCCGCTCATCAGCCTGTGAACACGAAAGGGGACCGGCCCGTCTCGGACCGGCCCCCTCTCTTCGTATGCTCGCGGGCAGAGAGCGTCAGCTGGCCTTCGCCAACTTCAGAGCCTTGAAGCCCTTGGCAAGCTGAGCGAACTCATCCTGCTTGCGCGCGACGAACTCAAGCGCCTCACGCCCGGTGTCCACAAGGCCGAGACCGAGGTCGTCGACTGCCTCGAACTTGTGGCTGCAGTCCCCCGCGAGACCGCCTTCGAGCGAGAGCTTTCCGATCAGATCCAGCTTGAGGATCTCCGTCCCCTCGTGGAAGCTCATCTTCTCGAAGTCGATCCACACGATGTTGGGGCGCGTCGTCGATTCGAATGCGTAGCGCTTGTTAGTCATATCCGCGACAACCTGCCAGATCGTCTGCGATGCATCCGGTTTCCCGGGCTCCGGAGTCCGGAACGGCTGCGCAGCGTTGCGGATGATGCTGAACATCGCCGCCATCGCCTGTAGCTCGGTCTTCGGCTGCACCTGGTGCTCGATGTAATAGGAGGCACGAGCGAAGCGGTCCGACGCAAGCGTCGACCCGGGAAGCGGCTTGTCGCCGCCGAGGCCATCGATCTCCTTGACCAGCTCGAGCTGCTTGTCGAAGGTCGGGGAGTTTGTCATGACCTTGTAGTCACGGTTGTGGTAAACCGTCGCCGACCCCTGGGTGTACTCGATGATCGCGGAGTCACCGGTGGCATCGTTGATCGCGAGGTGCAACGTCGGGACGAGATGTCCAGTCGGATCGAACAGCTGCGCGATGCGTACATCGCTGCTCTTCGTCCATTCAACGGCTTCGGCGACCGTGGCGAAGTTGTCGAGGTAGTACTGCAGCCAGATCGACTGGCTGAGCTGAACATCAGAGTCCTCGGGCTTGCCGTAATTCGACTCCGCGAGCCACAGGATGTGTCCTGCGAGGCCCTCTTCGTTCATGCCATCAGTAGCGATCAGGTCGAACGCCGTCGCGATGACGCTGCCGTACTTCGCCTTCCATGTGAGCTTGCCGTTAGCGCCATCCTTGCGTTCGATACCGCGGGGCATTTTCCACAGGTTGGTAAGCAAATCCATGTGGAAATCCATGTTTCGGCCGACGATTACCGCGCCGTTTGCGTCGGGCCAGAGTACTCGTGTGCACATTGGGTTGGTTCCCTTTCTTTGCATGCACTCCTGGAGTGCGTTACACCGGTATCGAGGTGATCCGATGAGAATAGGTGCTCAGCATCCTCCAACGGATGCGGAGAGAACGAGCCGAACTTTCATCGCTTCGCCGGCTTCTTGAGCGGCACCGTCGCAGAATCGAATCGCACGGTGTTCCAGGGCATCTTCGGCAGCGCGATGACGGAAGCTCCGACAAAGCAGAGCGCGCCGATGAACGTGCCCCAGTTGGCGACGTTCGCGTCTTTACTGCCGCCGTCGTCCGTCACGAAGGCGCCGATCGCGGAGACGCCGAACGCGATGCATCCCGCCATGTTGACGTGGGCTGCCCACCAGGCGGGCTTGGTCAGGCCCCACAGCGTGTCTTGCTCGCGATAAAAGGCTATATAGACGAAGAAAGCGCTGATGAGGAAGGCTGCCGAGCCACCGGCATCGGGATTCCACACGAAGTGCTTCTCCACGGCGACGGATTTCGCGGTGAGTGCCGTCGTCGTACTCACATTGAAAAGGATCGTGCCGAAACTCTGCGTCGCCGCAGCCAACCACTCGGCACGGAACGCTTTCGCCTGACCTTTATGGACGCGGACCGTCGCGTCACCACTGAGAACCAGCTGGAAAAGTCCGGCTGTGGTGAAGAACCACGCGCCGATGAAACAGACCCAGTTGGTGAATGCGACGTCACCGAATCCCCAGATCGAGGCCGCCGATCCGAGAGCGAACAGCGAGCCTCCAATAATGAAGTACACGCTCTGCTTTGTGAGACTCGGCGTGAGAAAGGGCGCGCGGAGGTCGGCGCTCGGCTTCGATGTCATCGCGGATTCCGTTCGGTTACAGTCGGCTGAGTTCGGTGGTGGGTGCCGCCATTCAGCGGCACCCACCTCAACGGTCAGTGCGCGAAGCTCTGCTTCTTCGCTTCACGCGGGAGCGGCGTGGACAGGCCCTCCAGGTACGAGACCTCTTCCTTGATCGCGGTTAGCAACGTACCCGCAAGATCCTTGCTCAGGTCGGAACGCACGACGATGCGCTGCACGATCATGTCGCTCATGTTGTCCGGCATCGGGTACGCGGGGACGAGCCAACCACGCATGCGGAGTCGATCGGCGAGGTCATACAGGTCCCAGTTGCGGTCTTCCGCAGTGAGCCGCCATGCGAACACGGGGATGGTGTCCCCCTTGCTGACGAGTTCGAAGTTCTCCATCTTGGCGATCTCTGACGACAAGTAGGTCGCCACGTCGATCGAGCCCTGCTGGATCGCCGTGTAGCCCTCGCGGCCCAAACGCAGGAACTGGTAGTACTGGAGCAGCACCTGCGAGCCGGGGCGCGAGAAGTTCAACGCGAGCGTCGGCATGTCGCCGCCGAGGTAGCTGACGTGGAAGATGAGGCTCTCCGGGCAGACCGCCTTGTTTCGCCAGACAACCCAACCGACGCCCGGGTAGACGAGACCGTACTTGTGACCCGAAGTGCTGATCGAGTTGACGCGGTCGATCCGGAAGTCCCATTCAAGGTCCGGCTGGCAGAACGGTGCGACCATTGCACCGGAAGCACCGTCCACGTGGATCTTCACGTCGACGCCCGTGTTCGCTTGAATCTCATCGAGCTTCGCAGCGATCTCCTTGACCGGCTCATAAAGCCCCGTGTAGGTCTGACCGAGGATGGCGACGACACCGATGGTGTTCTCATCGACATACTTCTCCAGCTCGAAGCCGTCCAGCACGAGGTGCTCCTCGCTCACCGGAACGTAACGAGCCTCGACATCCCAGTAATTGCAGAACTTCTCCCACACGACCTGCACACCGGACGAGAGCACGAGGTTCGGCTTCTCCGTTGACTTGCCTTCCGCCTTGCGACTCTCCTGCCACAGACGCTTCAGCGCGAGACCGCCGAGCATGCAGGCCTCAGAGGAACCGATCGTGGAGGTACCGATGGTGTCGTCTGCGTCCGGCACGCTCCACAGGTCGGCGAGAATCCTCCAGCAGCGGTCTTCGATCTCCGCAGTTGCGGGGTATTCGTCCTTGTCGATCATGTTCTTATCGGCAGCTTCGAGGTGCAGCTTCTGCGCGTTCTCATCCATCCAGGTGGAGACGAACGTGGCGAGGTTGAGCCTGGAGTTGCCGTCGAGCATGGCGGTGTCGTGCACGATCTGGTATGCGGTGTCCGAAGCCATCATGCCTTCGGGCATCTTGAACTTCGGAAGCGTCGAGGCTTCGCCCGGGCGGGTGAAAACTGGGGCAAGCTCAAGCGCTGCATCGGAGCTCTGCTCGGACGCGATACGGAAACGTTCTGACATGGATCGTCCTCTCGGATGTGAAAGATGGAAATACAGTCGTCCGCACTTGGTGCGGATCAGCGCGATCGGCATCCGCCTCAGAAACGGACTCGTTCGACTACTCGGCAGCCGCAACGAAGCCTGATCCGGTTCGCTGCACCCGCATGGAAAATGGGCGACAATACGCGCCGCTTCTCGTTTCACCCCCCTGTGCAACCTCAGTTACCGGTCACCATAGCAGTGCCGAACGACCAAGGGATATCGCGTCGGCCGGGCGTGTACGTCAGCGGCTCGCCGATCCGATAGTCTCAGCGTGAAATGTTCATGCTGCCCCTTTGAGAGGACGCTCGATGCGCATCCTGGTCACCAGTTCACGTAATACGTTCGCCTTAGATCTCATCCGAAAGCTCGGCAGCGCCGGCAATTATGTTGTCGCCGCTGACACTTTCGCAGGCGCGATGGGAAGCCACTCCCGATTCCTCGCCGCACACGAGGTGACGGCGTCACCACGGTTCGAGACTGATCAGTTCATCGCGGATGTGAACCGGATCGTCGCCGCGCACCAGATCGACACGATCATTCCCACCTTCGAGGAAGCCTTCTACCTCGCAGCCCGGGTCGCGGACCTCTCCGAAGGCGTCCGCCTCTTCACCGGCAGCTTCAGTGCGCTCGCGCAGCTTCACGACAAGGGCAGTTTCCAGCGCCTCGTGGAGCGGGCGGGAGTGCCCATTCCCGAAACAGTCGTCGTCTCCGACGAGGAAGAGCTCCACGAGGCGATCGCCCGCTTCCCCCAGTTCTTCGCGCGCGCCGTCTACTCGCGAGGCGGTGTAGGACTGCTGACGAACACCGGCCCCCTCGCGGGGAAAATGGCCGTCGAAGACTGCCACCCAACCCCCGAGCAGCCCTGGCTGGTCCAGCCGTTCACAGACGGGCCCATGATCTGCACGTACAGCGTGATCGTGAACGGTCGGGTCACCGCGCAGTGCACGTACAGTGCGCCGGAACAGTGGGCGCACAGCACAGGCATCGCGTTCCTGGCCGAAGACAGCACGAAGACGCTCGAGTACACGCAGAAACTCGTTGACGAGCTCGACCCGACCTTCACCGGCCAGCTCTCATTCGACTTCGTCAACCACCATGGCGAGCTCTACGCGATCGAGTGCAACCCGCGTCCGACGAACGGCGTGATTCTTCTTGAGACCGCAGAGTTCCTGAAGGCATTCAGCGGCGAGGTCGACGAGCCCATTCTCGTTCACCCGGGCGTGGAGCGCCAGGTCCGTCTCGCGGTGTTCGCTGACTCGTTCGCGGAACCGGTCAAGCACCTGAAGACTTCGCTGCACGACCTGCTGCACGTGCACGACATCGGGCACGGATGGCACGACTCCCTCGCAATGATGTGGGGACCGGCCGCGCTCGTCCACGGCGCCAAGCTCGCCGACGGACATCGTGAGGAACTACTCAAGGCGATGGGCGCGGACATCGTGTGGAACGGTGAGCCGATCACTGGCATGACCGACGAAGACGCCGCGGCACTGATGAACGTACACGCGCAGCGCGTCTGACGCTCGCGAAAGCACAGGCCAACGGTTACGGTAACCCGTTGGCCTGTGCGCCTAGTTCTTGCCGCCAATCACCGCCGCGAGCACACCGGGTGCGCGTGCGGCAATGCCCTTGCGAGGCAAGCGGTCCAGTTGTGCAACGATTCCAGGCAATCCATTCTGTTTGCCACGGACAAGCCAGTCGAGCGCGTTCAAGAGTGCAACGGGATGGGTGTCCAGCGCGCTGTGCCCGTTCTCGATCGGCACGGTGATCGTCTGGGGTGCCGCCGCCACGACACGCGCTGCGATCGCGGGGGGTGTGCGCAGGTCCCGGGAACCGGTCAACACCACCAGCGGCCAGTCGAAGCGTTGCACGCCGGTGATCAGGTCGAACGGCTCCCTCTCGAACGCAGGGAACTGCGAAGCGAGTGGCGCGTATGTCAGCGCCGGATCGAGCGGCAGCCCGTCGCCCTGTCCCCCATAACCAAGTTCGCGAAAGCCGATCGTTCCGGCAAGATCGAACTCGTAGATACCGGGGAAGCGGATGAGCGAAGAATCCCGCGTGGCGTATGACTCCAGCGCCCGCCATGCCCAGCTGCGCTGCCAGCGCAGCCGATGACGAAGCAACGGGATCAAGAGCGCGTCTCCGCCCAGCTCATATGCGGCACGCGCTACGTCCAGCAGTATGCGCTGACTGATCCCGGCCTCGGCAAGGCGCCGAACGAGACGCGCTGATTCGCCGTGCGCATCCCACAGCACCCCGCGTACGGCGGCTCGTTCGATGTCGATGTCACCTGCGGACTGGAGAGCTGAGTCAAGGAGCATCCCTGCGACGCGATCAGGGTACGCGACTCCGAAGCTCGAGGCGAGGTAGCTGCCGTATGACGATCCGACGATGTGCGCCTGCTGAACCTTTTCGTGATCGAGAACTGCCGCGATGTCACCGAGCACCTCAGTGATCTGCATGCTCGAGCGAGGGAGGTCTCTTCCGGACACGTCTTTCCGTGACAGCCCGATGCCGCGGTGCTCCACCATGATCAGGTCGAGCCCCCGCCGGGATGCCAGGCTACGCAGTACCCGATAGGGCAAGACCGATCCCAGACCCGGTCCGCCCGGGATCACGACCGCGGGCGGCCGTTGTCCGACCGGCCCAGTGCGGACATAGGCGAGGTCGAATGCCGGCGCGTCAGCGGTGGCGGGACGGCGCACGAACCGCACGCCCGACGTGCGTTTGGCGATCGCCAGCAGCACTCGATCCAGCGGTCCTCTCTGCTGCGCGGCTTCAGCTGAGCGTGTCATCTCACTGGCGTTCCGAGGATCTGAGACCGGCGCGGCCATATCCGAGGAAGTTCACCAGCAGCGCGGCAACCACCGAGAGCCCGGCGCCCACAAGGGTGAACCCTAACCGCTCCGCATCGAGCAACAAGGTACTTACGTCCGACGTGTCCATAAGCACGACGGTGATCGTGAGGAAGAAGGCGTATTGCCAGTACGGCTTCTTCAGGAGCATGAACAACAAGCACAGCCAGAGCGCCGGTATCGCCAGGTAGATCAGCACCCCATCGGGTACACCGAGAAGCGAAATCAGCGAGACCACCACGAACCCGGCGAGTGTGCCCAGCACCCGGCCCCACGTCTTCGCGCGCGAATAGAGCTGCTGCGGATCAGCGAGCACGTAAAGCGTGAGTGTGATCCAGACCCAATGCGTCTTGACATCGGTGGTGGTCCCGATAATCATCACCGCCGCAGAGAACAGTCCGAGAATCGCACCGTAGATCAGTGGAATACGGAGATTGTGCGCTTCCAACGGCTTCAGAGCGCGCTTGCCTACGGCCAGGTGCAGAACAAGAATCGTCCAGAACCCGACGGTGATCATGACGACGATCACGCCGATAATGTACGTGGCATCGATGACGGCGGGATTGTTGAAGAGCGCCGGAGGCTTGAGCATGAAATAGGGCGTGAGTATCGGCAGCTGCAGCACGATTTTGCCAACGCCTCGACTGGCCGCGAAGCCATATGCCAGCCCCAGCAGTAGCAAGATCAGGGCGAGCGCCCATGTCTGTCCGTGCAGCAGGACTGAGACCACGCCGAGTACCGCCAGGGAGGCCACGATCGCCGCCCCACCCCGTGGGCCACCGCTGATCCAGCCGAAGGACGCTGCCAGAACCCCGTAGAACGCGACCTCGCTGATGCCGGGCACCCAGTTCGAGGCGATCAGCACGGGCGCGGCGATGATCACCAGACCGACGAGCAGCTTCAGAGCGAGGCCGACGATGCGCCTTCGACCTGCCGCTGCGGGCGAGGCCTCCACTGTGGAACCTTGCATGCTCACTCCCTCTGCGCTTGCACCGAGGTTACCGTGCCGAGCTCGTCCACCGCACCCGCCGCGCTCGGATAGGCTCAGCGTGACGCGCCGGACGACCTGCGGGCAACGGAGCGCCGCAGAGAATTCATGTCTTGAGGGGGGCACCCGTGCGAAGAGTGTGGCCGAATGACTTCGGGTTCGGAGGGCTTTTTCATCGTCAGCCAGTTGAACAGAGTTCTGACACCGCCTATCTGAGCGGCAAACTGGCCAGATATGTCGTGGATGGTCTTCCCGCGCCCGTTCCCGAGGGGGTGTCGGTGGCAGAGGCCACCGCGTTCGCTCGTGACAACTCAGGTCATATGGCGATGTTCCTGTACGCGAATCCCCGTGCTGATCAGGTCAACGAACTCGCAGAAGCGTGGGATCTTCACCCTGTGCTGATCGAGGATCTCATCAATGCGGGACAAAGACCCAAGCTCGAGCGCTACGGCGAAACACTCTTCCTCGTCGCGCGGGCAGCGAGATATGTTGACAAGACCGAGGAAGTGGACTTCGGGGAGTTTCACGTCCTCTTGCGTCCGGGTGCGGTTGCAGTGATCTGTCAGGATGACCGGTGGATCAGCGCCCCAGCGACCGCCACCGTTGACGAGGACAACGTCGACTTCGGCGATCGGGAACGTGCCTTGCTCGCCGATCAGACACTACTCAGAATGGGGCCGATCGCAGTCGTTTATATGCTCCTCGACACGATCGTCAACGGGTACGGACCGGTCCTTCGCGGCATTGCGCACGATAAAGAAGAGATCGAACGACAGGTATTCAGCGGCGATATCTCCGTTGCCGAGCGCATCTATCGGCTGAGCCGGGAAGTAATAGAGATTCAACAGGCAATCACCTCGATGACGGATGCCGTCGACATGCTGCGATCGGGTACGGATAAGCAGGCAATCTCACAAGAGTTGCTCATGCGCTTGGATGCGGTAGCCGATGATCTCACGCAAGCAGCCGCGAAGGCGGCGATGCTTCGAGATGCGCTCACACAGATCCTGAGTGTGAATGCGACGCTGGTGAACCAGCGGCAGAACGAAGACATGAAGAGGATCTCCGGGTGGGCCGCGATTCTCTTCGCACCATCCTTGATCGGTGGGGTCTATGGCATGAACTTTGAGATCATGCCCGAACTGAGCTGGGGGCTCGGGTATCTCTTCGCTCTGGGGCTGATGCTCGCACTCGCCGTTATGCTCTACCTCGTCTTCAAACGCAGTAAATGGATCTGAGGAGTCGAATGTCACGTGGAGTACGCGTGAACTCGCCAACCTGGCGGCAACGACGGCAAACATCATCCGGCACTTTCACCCACAGACCCTGAAAAGGCCCGAACCCGCGAGATTTCGCAGGTCCGGGCCTCTGACCAGGCTTTTCAGCCGGGACTTCGGAGAGTAACTCTTAGAAGTCCCAGTCGTCGTCCTCTGTCGCCTCGGCCTTGCCGATGACGTATGAAGAACCCGACCCGCTGAAAAAGTCGTGGTTCTCATCCGAGTTCGGAGACAGCGCCGACAGGATCGCCGGGTTTACGTTCGTCACCTCGGAGGGGAACATTGCCTCATAGCCGAGATTCATCAGAGCCTTATTGGCGTTGTAGTTCAGGAACTTCTTCACGTCCTCGGTCAAGCCGACGCCGTCATAGAGATCCTGTGTGTACTGCACCTCGTTCTCGTAGAGCTCGTAGAGCAGGTTGAAGGTGTAATCCTTCAACTCGTCGCGACGCTCCTGGGTCTCCTTCTCGAGGCCCTTTTGATACTTGTAGCCGATGTAGTACCCGTGCACAGCCTCGTCGCGGATGATGAGGCGGATGAGGTCGGCCGTGTTCGTCAGCTTCGCCTTGGAAGACCAATAGATCGGCAGGTAGAAACCCGAGTAGAACAGGAACGACTCGAGAAGCGTCGAGGCGATCTTGCGCTTGAGCGGGTCATCGCCCCGGTAGTAGTCCGTGATGATCTGAGCCTTCTTCTGAAGGTTCTGATTCTCCACAGACCAACGGAATGCCTCGTCGATCTCCTTCGTCGAGCACAGCGTCGAGAAGATCGACGAGTAGCTCTTCGCGTGCACCGACTCCATGAAGGCGATGTTGGTGTAAACAGCTTCCTCATGCGGGGTAATCGCATCCGGGATCAGCGATACCGCGCCGACCGTGCCCTGGATCGTATCGAGCAGGGTCAGCCCGGTGAAGACGCGCATCGTCATCAGCTGTTCCTCGGGTGTCAGCGTGTTCCACGACTGGATGTCGTTCGACAGCGGCACCTTTTCGGGCAGCCAGAAGTTGTTCACCAGGCGGTTCCAGACCTCAAGGTCCTTGTCGTCCTCAATGCGGTTCCAGTTGATCGCCTGCACGTGGTCGACCAGCGCGAGCTTCGGTGAGGGGGTCATCGTCTATCTCTCAATCTCAGAAAAATACCTGGGCAGAAGCATCACAACATGCAGCTGACGCACTCGTCCATGTTCGTACCCTCGAGCGCCATCTGGCGAAGACGGATGTAGTAGATCGTCTTAATGCCCTTGCGCCATGCGTAGATCTGCGCCTTGTTGATGTCGCGCGTGGTGGCGGTGTCCTTGAAGAACAGGGTCAGCGACAGACCCTGGTCGACGTGCTGAGTGGCGGCGGCGTAGGTGTCGATGACCTTCTCGTAGCCGATCTCATAGGCGTCCTGGTAGTACTCCAGGTTGTCGTTCGTCATGAACGGCGCCGGGTAGTAGACGCGTCCGAGCTTGCCTTCCTTGCGGATCTCAACCTTGGATGCGATCGGGTGGATCGACGACGTCGAGTTGTTGATGTACGAGATCGAGCCGGTCGGCGGAACAGCCTGCAGGTTCTGGTTGTAGATACCGTGCTTCTGGATGGAATCCTTCAGCCCAGCCCAGTCTTCCTGCGTCGGGATGTGCTGGCCTGCAAAGAGCTCCTTGACCTTCTCGGTCTCAGGAACCCAGGCACGCTCGGTGTACTTGTCGAAGAACTCACCCGACGCGTATGTCGAGTCTTCGAACCCGTCAAAGGCCACACCGCGCTCCTTCGCGAGCAGGTTCGACGCGCGCAGCGCGTGGAACAGCACCGTGTAGAAGTAGATGTTCGTGAAGTCGATGCCCTCTTCGGAGCCGTAGTGCACGTGCTCGCGAGCCAGGTAACCGTGCAGGTTCATCTGGCCGAGGCCGATGGCGTGCGAGCGGTCGTTGCCGTCTTCGATGGAGCGCACCGAGGAGATGTGGCTCTGGTTACTCACCGCGGTCAGGCCTCGAATTGCCGTCTCGACCGTCTTGCCCAGGTCACCGGCATCCATCGCCAGCGCGATGTTCATCGAGCCGAGGTTGCACGAGATGTCCTTGCCGATCTGGTCGTACGAGAGGTCCTCGTTGTACGTGGTCGGCGTGTTCACCTGCAGGATCTCACTGCACAGGTTCGACATGTTGATGCGGCCCTTGATCGGGTTCGCGTCGTTCACCGTGTCCTCGAACATGATGTACGGGTAGCCCGACTCGAACTGGATCTCGGCGATGGTCTGGAAGAACTCGCGCGCGTTGATCTTCGTCTTCTTGATACGCGGGTCGTTGACCATCTCGCGGTACTTCTCGGTGACCGAGATATCGCCGAACGGCACGCCGTAGACCTTCTCGACGTCGTACGGTGAGAACAGGTACATGTCCTCGCCGTTCTTGGCGAGCTCGAACGTGATGTCGGGAACGACAACGCCCAGAGACAGCGTCTTGATGCGAATCTTCTCGTCAGCGTTCTCACGCTTGGTGTCGAGGAAGCGCATGATGTCGGGGTGATGCGCGTTGAGGTAGACGGCACCTGCACCCTGACGGGCGCCGAGCTGGTTGGCGTAGCTGAAGCTGTCTTCGAGAAGCTTCATGACGGGGATGATGCCCGAGGACTGGTTCTCGATCTGCTTGATCGGCGCACCGGCCTCGCGGATGTTCGACAGGAGCAACGCCACGCCGCCGCCGCGCTTGGACAGCTGCAACGACGAGTTGATGCCTCGGGAGATCGACTCCATGTTGTCTTCGATGCGCAGCAGGAAGCAGCTAACGAGCTCGCCGCGCTGCGCCTTGCCCGAGTTCAGGAACGTCGGGGTCGCCGGCTGGAAGCGGCCGGAGATGATCTCTTCGACGAGGTCGAGTGCGACCTGCTCATCGCCGTCGGCAAGGCCGAGAGCGGTCATCACGACGCGGTCTTCGAAACGCTCAAGGTAGCGCTTGCCGTCGAAGGTCTTCAGCGTGTAGCTCGTGTAGTACTTAAAGGCACCCAGGAAGGTCTCGAAACGGAACTTCTTCCCATAGGCGAAGTCGTTGAGCTTCTGGATGAACTCCATCGAGTACTTCTCGATGAGAGCACCCTCGTAGTACTCCTTCTCAACGAGATAGTCCAGGCGCTCCTTGAGCGAGTGGAAGAACACCGTGTTCTGGTTCACGTGCTGCAGGAAGTACTCCTGCGCGGCCCGCTTGTCGGCATCGAACTGGATCTTGCCGTTCGCGTCGTACAGGTTCAGCATCGCGTTGAGCGAGTGATAGTCAAGACCCTCGAAAGCAGGGTTGGCCTTGAACGCCACCTGGTCGTTCGTCACTGCACGCTCTGCATGCTCGTCGATTGCAATGCCCACCATCGCTCCAATCCGTCGCTCACGCGATCAACATCATCCTGTGTGCCGAATACTTCGAGCCGATACAAGTGCGGCACCTGGCACTTGCGGCTGATGATCTCTCCAGCGAGGCAGAATGCATCGCCAAAGTTGGTATTTCCCGCGGCGATCACTCCGCGAATGTGACGCCGGTTTCGCTCGTCGTTGAGGAATCGGATCACTTGTTTGGGCACTGCGCCCTTTTCCACGTCGCGTCCCTGTCCCCCGCCATACGTGGGCGTGACAAGGACGAACGGTTCATCGATGAGCAGGGGATCTTCGTTGCGATACAGCGGAATGCGCTCCGCTCGCAGACCAAGCTTCTCGACGAACCGGGCAGTGTTGCCGGACACGCTGGAGAAATAGACAAGGAGTGGCGCAGCCGTTGCGACGACTGTCATGACTCACCCCGTTTCTTTCGATCCTGAGCTTGTTCTGTGGCCCTGCTCGCGACCAGAAGCGCTTACGCCAAGCGAGAAGCGAGCTCGCTGATCTTGTCGGGACGGAAGCCCGACCAGTGGTCCTCGTCCGTGACGACGACAGGTGCCTGCATGTAACCCAAAGCCTTGACCTGCTCGAGCGCCGCAGCATCTTCAGAGAGGTCGTGAATCTCGTACTCGAGGCCCTGTGCATCCAGCGCGCGATAGGTCGCATTGCACTGAACGCAAGACGGCTTGGTGTAGACCGTGATCGACATTTCTTTCCCCTCAAATCTAGGTTTTCCGGCAGACCCCCGCCGGGACTTCAATACTACATATAGGTACGGACATTGAGAGCGACCACAAGGTCTAGTAGTTACATCCGTGTAGTTTTCCACCGCTCTCCACTGGTACAACACAGGTTGTCCACCGTTTCATCCACAGATCGCCATCTATTTTTCAGCCCCGCGAAGCGCATGATCTCGCGGCTCCCGGGCCCCGGTCTCGGATCCATCCACAGGGGGCACCTTACGAGCGGGTTCAGACATTCAATGTTCTGTGGAAAAGTCCTCTCCGGCGTGTCGCGGCGTGTTGTTCCGAGTCGCGCTCGAGGGTGTTCATCGGCCGCGAGTATCGTTGCCTCGTGGCGGGATATCGGGACCTTCTTCGCACCCCTGGCGTGGGGCGCATGATCATTGCTCAGCTGACGGCGCGCTTCCCCAGCGGAATGACATCGCTGGCGATCCTGCTGCACGTCGAACAGCAGACTGGATCGTACGGCGCAGCCGGCCTGGTACTTGCTGCGACCTCAGTCGGCCAGGCAGCAGCCGGGCCCGTCACCAGCCGGTGGATGGGTGTGTGGGGCATGCGCCGCGTGCTCACCCTCACAGCCGCCGTGTGCACTCTCGCCGTGCTGGCCCTTGGACTGCTGCCGCTGAGCCTGCCGGGATACATGGCCTGCGGCCTGATCGCCGGCCTGTCCACCCCGCCGGTCCAGTCCGCAGTGCGCACGATCTACCCCAAGCTCGTCAACTCATCCCAGCTGACGCCGCTGTTCTCGCTCGATGCCTCTCTGCAGGAGATCATCTGGATCATCGCCCCGGTCGTCATCACGCTGGTCTCCACCCAGATCGGCACGACCACCGGGCTCATGCTGGTGGCAATCATCCTCGTGCTGGGCTGCGGCTGGTTCATCTCTTCACCGGAAGTCGGACGCGTACGTATCCCGCGCAGTCGCCGCGCATTCGGTCGCGTGCTGCTGCGCCCACCGGTGGCATTGGCGACCGTCCTCGGATTCCTCGTCGTCGGCGCATGTTCCGCGGTCGAGGTGGGCGTCGTCGCCACGTTCGACCACGGCAACCTCAACGCCGGCCTGGTGCTGGCGGTGTTCGCCGCGGGAAGCCTCGCCGGTGGCTTGTCGTTCGGTCACATCCCGATCGGCCCCTGGGCGATGGCCCGGCGACTGATCATCGTCGCCGTCGGCCTCGGCTTGACCATGGTGATGCTCAATGCTTACTGGCTCGGAGGCGCGCTGTTCCTCGCGGGCCTCGGCGTCGCCCCGGCCTTCGCCGTGATGTTCGCCATCACCACGGCAAGCGTCAAATTCAGCGAGACTGCCGAGGCGTTCGGCTGGGCCGGCACCGGACAGCTCATCGGCGCCGCCGCAGGATCGGCGATCGCCGGTTTCCTCGTAGACGGCACGGGAGGCGCAACAGGCGCCTATCTCGCCGCCGCGCTGTTCGCTATCGTCGGTCTCATCGTCTCGGTGGCGTTCGTCCGTGCACTCCCTGATCTGCGCCACCGCGATCCCAGTCCCATTCCTGACACCGAACCTGTGGCGGTCGTATCCTCATGAATTCCTCTCCCCTTCCCGAGATCGTCTGCGTCGGCGAGACGATGGCGCTGATCACACCGGTGGATACTGCGCTCTCCCACGCCCACGAGGCGAGCATCGGCCTCGCCGGAGCGGAGTCGAACGTCGCAGCGGGACTCGTCGCGGCCGGACGGCGAGCGGCATGGGCCTCCCGGCTCGGCGCTGATCCGCTCGGCGCGCGCATCGGCTCGGAACTGGAACGACGCGGCGTCGATCTGTGGACCGAGAACGATCCGGATGCCCCGACCGGCGTCATGTTCAAAGACCCCGGTGCCGAGGGCTCCGCTGTCTACTACTACCGCCGCGGCTCGGCAGCATCCGCAATGATGCCCGGATTCCTGTCGGCAGAGCGACTCGCCGGCATCCGGTTCGTGCACACCACCGGCATCACGCCAGCGCTCTCCGAGACCTGCCGCCAGATGGTCGATCAGCTGTTCATCGACGCACGTGCCGCTGGGGCACGCGTCTCGTTCGACGTGAACGATCGCCGCGCACTGTGGTCGATGGAGGATGCCGCCGCCACCCTCGCACGCCTGGCCAATGCCGCCGACATCACCTTCGTCGGCCGCGATGAGGCCGAGCGCATCTGGGGAACGGCAACTGCCGCTGAGATCCGCGCTTACCTCCCGGGCTGCGCTGTGCTCATCGTAAAAGACGGCGACATCGGAGCCACCGCGTTCGACGGCGACGCCGATCCCGTTTTCGTGGCGGCACCGACGGTCGACGTGGTCGAGCCCGTCGGCGCGGGCGATGCATTCGCCGCAGGCTTCCTCGCCGCAACCGTGGAGGGACTCCCTCTCGCCGAATGTCTCCAGGCCGGCCATGTCGCCGCGGAACGCGTGCTCACCATCGCCGCAGACATGCCGCCCATAGGCTGAAGATATGCCCGCCCCCGTTCAGCTGCCCCGAATCTCGTGGGGATCATCGGATGCCGCCTACGAGGCGCTTCTCGTGCACGGACTCGGCTCGTCTGCCGCGCTCATGTGGCGGTTGGGTGCAGCCCTCGCCGACGCCGGTTGGCATGCCGTCGCTGTCGATCTTCGCGGCCACGGCGACGCTCCACGATCTCTGAACTACACGATCCCCGCCTACGCTGCTGACCTCGGTGCCCTCCTGCCCGGTCGAGGCGGTGCCTGGGATGCCGTGATCGGACACTCGCTCGGCGGCGCATCCAGCACAGTTGCGGCAGCATCCGATCCCTCGTGGACGAACCGGCTCATCCTCATCGACCCGGCCATCCTCGTTGAAGGCCGTGACGAGACCATCATCCGGCGCAGCCAGGAGCGGGCGTTCGCGGACAACCGCACCGAGGCCGTGCAAGAGGAGCATCCGCACTGGCATCCGCAGGAGATCGAACTCAAAGTCGACGCGGTGCACCGGGCGAGCCGCTGGGCGGTTGAGCAGACCAGTGCGCAGAACAAGCCCTGGGATGTGCGGGCGGATGCTGCGCGCCTGACGATCCCCACGCACATCATCGGCGCCGACCCGAAGATCTACAGTCTGTTCACCGGTGCCACCGCCGAATCGGTACTCACCGCCAACGCGAAGATCTCGATGTCGGTTGTCACCGGCGCGGGGCACTCCCCGCACCGCGACAAGCCCGACGACACCATCCACCAGATCCTGGAGGCACTCGCATGACACGTACTGAGCGACCGAAGGGAGTCGAAGTGACCTTCGATCCCGCAACCCACCTGCCCGACGATCTGCTCGAGCGCATCCGTGAGCGGGCGCCGATCCACGACCGCCACAACACTTTTCCGGAACAGGACCTCGAGGAACTTCGCGATGCCGGGTATCTGAAGATCCTCGTCCCCACCGAGCGCGGCGGCGCAGGGCTCGGTCTCGAGCAGGCGGCAGTTCTGCAGCAGCGACTCGCGACCGCATCGCCGGCCACCGCATTGGCCATCAACATGCACCTCGTCTGGACCGGCGTCGCGAAGGTTTTCAGCGACCGCAGCATCACCGGGATGGAGTTTGTCCAGGACGGAGCAGCCCGGGGCGAGGTGTTCGCCTTCGGGATCAGCGAGGGGGGAAACGACCTGGTGCTGTTCGGCAGTGACACCGACGCCGCGCCGCAGCCGGACGGCGGCTTCGCCTTCACCGGCACCAAGATCTTCACCTCACTCGCGCCGGTGTGGACGAAGCTCGGTCTGCACGGCCTCGATACGACGTCACCGGATGCCCCGAAGCTCGTGTTCGCGTTCATCGACCGCACCGATGCGGTCACCACCAAAGATGACTGGGACACCCTGGGCATGCGCGGCACGCAGAGCAGAACCACGGTCCTCGATGGCGCGCTCGCCCGTCCGGAGCACGTGGTTCGCCGCATCGATCCGGGGCCCGGCCCCGACCCGATTATCTTCGGGATCTTCAGCGTGTTTGAGCTGCTGCTCGCGTCGGTCTACACCGGCATCGCACGGCGCGCGTTGGATCTTGCTGTCGCCACCGTGCAGAAGCGCAGGTCGAAGAAGACCGGGCTGACCTACAGCCAGGATCCCGACATCCGCTGGCGCATCGCCGAGATGAGCCTCGCCTACGACGCTCTCCCGCCGCAGATCGCTGCCCTTTCTCGCGACGTCGACGAACAGGCAGACCACGGCGCCCGCTGGTTCACCCTGTTGTCGGGCGTCAAGCACCGCGCTGTGACGATGGCGAAGAGCGTGGTCGATGAAGCGATCCTGACCGCGGGCGGCGGGTCATACTTCTCATCGAACGAGCTCTCCCGCCTCTACCGCGACGTGCTCGCCGGCATGTTCCATCCGTCCGACCCGGAGTCGGCGCACTCCACCGCAGCGAGTGCCCTATTGGGCCCGCCTACCGCGCCCTGAGCTACTTCCGCTCGAAGTCGAACGCCTTCAACAGCTCACCGACGGCCTGCTCACGCTCATCGCCGCCCTCCTCGAACATATGCGTCACGTGGGTGCGCAGATGATTCTCGAGCAGGAGACGGTTGAGGGATTCCAGTGACTTCTGGATTGCGCGGGACTGCGTGATGATATCCATGCAGTACTCCTCGCTTTCGATCATCCTGGCGACTCCGCGCAGCTGCCCTTCGAGGATGCTGGTGCGGTGCAGAGCGCGCTTCTTGATGTCTTCGATCACCTCTTGAGGGTACCCTTCGACAGGCAATTGCGGGCCTGCCGAAGGACTCAGCGGCCGAGCGCGTGCGAGGATGACAACCATGCCGCGCACTCCGATGGCCCTCCTCTCTCCTGCCGACCAGGAGCGCCTGCGGGCGCTGCGCCGAATGAAGGCGATCGCGGTCGGCGCGCTGGTGTTCATGGCGGTAGTGTTCGTAATCGCGTTCTGGCTGCAGAGCCGGCATCCGTGGTTGGGATATGTCCGTGCCGCAGCCGAAGGCGGCATGGTCGGTGCCCTCGCCGACTGGTTCGCCGTCACGGCGCTGTTTCGGAAACCGCTGGGCCTGCCGATTCCGCACACCGCGATCATTCCGAACCGCAAGGACGAGATCGGGCGCACCCTGGGCGAGTTCGTGGAGACGAACTTCCTCGCCGCTGATGTGGTGCGCACGAAGCTCGCCAGCACAGCCATCGCCCGGCGCGCCGGAGAGTGGCTGCGCGAGGAGGCGCACGCTGAGCGGGTTGCAGCCGAAGGTGCGACGATCGCGACTGCCGTCCTCAACGCGCTCAGCGACGATGACGTCCGCGACCTCATCACCGACCTTGCCCGCGAGCATCTGGTCGATCCGGAATGGGGCCCACCCGCCGGCGCCTGGCTCGAGAAGATCGTCGAAGCAGATGCCCACCATGGCGCCGTAGACCTCGCGGCAGACAGCATCTCGACATGGCTGGATTCCAACGCCGAATCATTCACCGGCCTCGTCTCGCGGCGGCTGCCACCGTGGGTGCCGCGCCTCGCGCACCGCTTCGTCGACGACACGGTTTATCACGAGGCCGTCAAGTTCGTTCATGCTGTGCAGGCAGACCCGCAGCATCCGGCCCGCCTGGCGATCGACGGCTATCTCGGTCGCCTCGCCGACAACCTGCAGACCGATCCCGCCACCCGCGCGAAGTTGGAGAATGCGAAGGCATCGCTGTTCGACAGCCCCCGCGTGGGTGCGCTGGCAGCGGATGCCTGGAACACCGCGAAGGCAGGCTTGCTGAAGTCTCTCGCGGATCCGGCGAGCGGTCTGCGTGCACGCGCGGCGCAGGCCGTGCAGGAGGTTGGCGAGCGGCTGACGACGGATGCTGCGCTGCAGAAGCGTGTGGACACCTGGGTCTCCGACGCCGCAGTGTTCCTCGTTGACCGGTACCGGCACGACATCGCGTCGATCATCACAGACACCGTCGAGCGCTGGGATCCGGCCGAGACGACGGAGAAGATCGAGCTCATGGTCGGCCGGGACCTGCAGTACATCCGGTTGAACGGCACGGTCGTCGGAGCCCTCGCGGGGCTGGCGATCTTCACCATCGCCCACGCTGTGATTCCAGGAGTCTGACATGGCACTTTCCTACGACGCGCTCTGGCCCCGGGCCGGCGGCTGGCCCTCCTTCGACGGTGCGGCAGACGCTGTGCTCCTGGGCGTTCCCACCTGGCGGACATCGCTGTCCCCCACCGGCGCGCATGCCACGCCCGGCGCGATCCGTGAAGCGCTGCAACGGTACAGCGCAACGCTCATGGGACCGCCCGCCGTGGATCTGAACGCCGCATTGCGGATCGCCGATGCCGGCGACATCGATGAGCCGGACGGCGACAGCGGCATCGCCTCGGTCATCGCCCGCATGCAGGAGTTGGCGCCGGCTTTCGTCATCGCACTCGGCGGCGATAACTCGTTGACCTATCCGGTCGCGCAGGGCGCTGGAGCCGACGGACTGATCACCTTCGACGCGCACTTCGATCTGCGCGACGGCGTCTCCAATGGGTCACCGGTGCGCCGCCTCATCGAGGATGCACCGGACGGTGCTCGCATCGATCCGACGCGGATCGTGCAGATCGGCATCGCCGATTTCGCGAACTCGGCAGCATACGCGCGCAGGGCTGAAGCCTGGGGCATCCGGGTCATCACTGTTGACGAGGTGCGGCGTCGCGGCATCGATGCCGTCGTCGAGGAGGCATTGTCTATCGCTGGAGCGGACTCTCGGTCACGCATCCATCTCGATATCGATGTGGATGTCTGCGACCGCTCTGTCGCCCCCGGCTGCCCGGCGAGTGTCCCGGGCGGCCTGGCCGCGTGGGAGCTGCGAGCGCTCAGCCGGGCAGTCGCCGTCGATCATCGTGTGGTCAGCGCCGACATCGCTGAGGTCGACGCGACCGCCGATGCCGACGATGCTCGGACCGTGCGTCTCGCCGCTCTGTGCGTGCTGGAGCTGTTGGCAGGTCTCGCCGCGCGGCGCGCGGTGTAGCGTTCGCCACTTCTGCGTTCACGCCTTCTGCGTTCACAACTCCTGCGTGCACACCTTCTGCGTTCGCACCTTCTGCGTGCACAACTCCTGAAGAATGGCCGGAGATGTCGGATCTCGGCCAGTTTTCCCCCTTGCTGGCGTCGTTCTTCAGGAGTTATGAACGGTCGAAGACCCGCGCACCGTCCTTCCACACGGTCCGGACCAGCGGGACACCGGGCCGGTACGAGAGGTGCACATGACTCGGAGCATCAAGCAGCACCAGGTCGGCACGGGCACCGGGGACGATGATGCCGATGTCATCCCGGCGCAGCGCCCGGGCGCCTCCCGCGGTTGCCGCCCAGAGCGCCTCCATCGGTGTCATCCCCATCTCACGCACAGCGAGGGCGATGCACAGCGGCATCGATGAGGTGAAGCTCGAGCCGGGGTTCGTGTCGCACGCGATCGCGACGGTGACGCCGGCATCAATGAGGCGCCGGGCGTCGGGATACGGCTGACGGGTCGAGAATTCCACACCGGGCAACAGCGTCAGCACCGTGTCGGAACCAGCCAGCGCCGCGACGTCCTCATCGGTCAGATACGTGCCGTGATCGATGGATGCTGCGCCGAGTTCGACTGCAAGGTGTACTCCGCCGCCCGGTCGGAGCTGGCTGGCGTGCACCCGCGGCATCAGGCCACGAGCTATTCCGGCTTCGAGTACGCGGCGAGACTGAGCAACGGTGAAAGCACCCGTCTCGCAGAACACGTCGATCCATTTCGCGTAGGGGGCACAGGCATCCAGCATCGGCCCGACGACGAGGTCGACGTAGTCATCCGGCCGATCGGCGTACTCGGAAGGAACCACATGCGCGCCGAGGAATGTCACCTCGTCGGTGACCTTCGCGGCAAGGCGCACCAGCCGCTCTTCGGTGCCGACGTCGAGCCCGTAGCCGCTTTTGATCTCGACGGTGGTGGTGCCCTGTGCACGCATCTCATCAATGAATCCCCGCAACCGCGCGCGCAACGCATCGTCGCTGGCCGCGCGCGTGGCGGCAACGGTGGATCGGATGCCGCCGGCGGAATACTTCTCCCCCGCCATCCGCGCCTCGAACTCGGCAGCGCGATCGCCGGCGAACACGATGTGACTGTGGCTGTCGACGAATCCCGGAATGATCGCGCGTCCCCCAGCATCCACCACCTCCATTTCCTGCCCATGAGTGGTGGGGGCGGATGCTGCTGGCCCGACCCATGCGATGCGCCCGTCCTCGATGAGCACCGCCGCGTCACGCAGAATCCCCGCGTCGGCGTTCGTCACCAGCTCCCCAATGTTCGAGATCAAGGTGCGCATCATCTACCTCTTATCAGTCGTCGAGTGGGCGTTGGTGGCTCGAAAATCCCGCAAAACCGAGCCACGAGCGCCCACTCGCAAGGGGTGGGGTGGGGGTGGGGTGGGGGTGGGGTGGGGGTGGGGTGGGGGTGGGGTGGGGGGTGGGGGTCATGGCATCGGGAGCTTTAGGCCGCGAGTGCGGGCAACCTCGCGGGCACGTTCGTATCCGGCATCGGCGTGACGCATCACACCCGTTCCCGGGTCATTGGTGAGTACGCGCTCGAGCTTCTCTGCGGCGAGCGCAGTGCCGTCGGCGACACATACCTGTCCGGCATGGATGCTCCGCCCGATTCCGACGCCTCCGCCATGGTGCAGCGAGACCCATGACGCGCCGGATGCCGTGTTCAGCAGTGCATTCAGCATCGGCCAGTCCGCAATCGCATCCGAACCGTCGGCCATGGCTTCTGTCTCCCGATACGGCGAGGCAACGGAACCGGCATCCAGGTGGTCCCGACCGATGACAATCGGTGCCTTCAGTTCGCCGGACGCCACCATCTCATTGAACTTCAGCCCCGCGAGGTGCCGTTCCTTGTACCCGAGCCAGCAGATCCGCGCCGGAAGGCCCTCGAACTGCACCTTCTGGGCCGCCTGATCCAGCCAGCGGTGCAGCGCCGCATCCTCGGGGAACAGTTCTCGCACCGCACGGTCGGTTGCGGCGATATCGGCCGGGTCCCCCGACAGCGCCACCCATCGGAACGGCCCCTTGCCCTCGGCGAACAGCGGACGGATGTACGCCGGCACGAATCCGGGAAATGCGAAGGCCCGCTCGAACCCGCCGAGTTCAGCCTCTCGCCGAATCGAGTTGCCGTAGTCGAACACGGCCGCCCCGGCATCCTGGAATCCCACCATCGCTGCAACGTGCGCTGCCATCGACTCGCGCGCGCGGCGTGTGAACTCCTCAGGATCGCGCTCCGCCTCGGTCTTCCACTCCGCCACCGGCATCCCCACCGGAAGGTAGGCAAGCGGATCATGCGCACTGGTCTGGTCGGTGACGATATCGATCGGGATGCCACGACGCAGCAGTTCCGGGAAGACCTCGGCCGCGTTACCGACGATCCCGATCGAGAGCGCCTCACCGGCATCCTTCGCCGCAAGCGCACGCGCGACAGCGTGATCGAGATCGACGGTGTATTCGTCGAGATAGCGACGCTCGACTCGACGAGCGAGGCGCGTCTCGTCGACATCGACGATGAGCACCGCTCCTCCGTTCATCGTGACGGCCAGCGGCTGAGCGCCGCCCATCCCGCCGGCACCGGCGGTGAGCGTCAAGATCCCCGCCAGTGAGTCCTGGCCCAGCGATCGCGCCACCGCCGCAAATGTCTCGTAGGTGCCCTGCAGAATGCCCTGTGTGCCGATGTAGATCCACGACCCGGCGGTCATCTGTCCGTACATGGTCAGCCCGAGCGCCTCGAGTCGGCGGAACTCCGGCCACGTCGCCCAGTCGCCCACGAGGTTCGAGTTCGCGATCAGTACGCGCGGCGCCCATTCGTGCGTGCGGAAGACTCCGACCGGCTTTCCCGACTGCACCAGCAGGGTCTCATCGGGCTCGAGCTCATCGAGCGTGCGGATGATCGCGTCATACGCTTCCCAACTGCGCGCCGCTCGGCCCGTACCGCCGTAGACGACGAGTTCTTCGGGGTGCTCGGCGACGTCCGGGTCGAGGTTGTTCATCAGCATGCGCTTGGCAGCCTCCGCACCCCAGCTCTGAGCGGTGCGTTCGTTGCCACGAGCGGCATGGATGCCCCTATGAGACAGCGGGGTTTTGTCAGACATCGGCGTTCTCCTTCGCGGTGCGGGCAACGGCGCCCGATCGGACGAGCTCAGTGACCGCTTCTATCTCGGGCGAGAGGAAGCGATCAGGGCCAGGGCCCTCGACGACGGTGCGGACGAGGTCGCGGACGGCTCCGGTGGCGGGTCCAGACGAAAGCGGCGCACGAAGGTCGAGAGCGCGAGCGCCCGTGAGCACCTCGATCGCGAGCACCCGTGTCAGCCCGTCGATCGCTCGACGGAGCTTGCGGGCCGCAGACCATCCCATCGAGACGTGGTCCTCTTGCATTGCGGATGACGGTATCGAATCGACGGATGCTGGAGCGGCAAGGCGCTTCAGCTCAGAGACGATCCCCGCTGCGGCATACTGCGCGATCATGAGCCCGGAGTCCACGCCGACCTCATGTGCGAGGAACGGCGGCAGGCCGCGGTTGCGGGCGGGATCCAGCGCGCGGTCGGTACGGCGCTCGGAGACGCTGGCGACATCGGCCACCGAGATCGCCAGGAAGTCGAGTACGGCCGCGACCGGAGCCCCGTGGAAGTTGCCATTCGATTCGATGCGTCCGTCCACGGTGATGACGGGGTTGTCGATCACGCTCGCCAGTTCCCGCGAGGCGATGGTGGCGGCGTGTGCCATCGTGTCGCGCATCACCCCGTGTACCTGGGGTGAGCAGCGCAGCGAGTACGCGTCCTGCACTCGGCCGTCTTCCGGGCCCCTGTGGCTGGCGAGAATGGGCGAGTTCGCCAGAAACATACGCAGGTTCACCGCCGATTGTGCCTGCCCGACCTGCGGGCGCAGCGCCATCAGATCAGCGGCGAACACGGCATCCGTGCCCAATTGGCTCTCGATCGACATCGCCGCCGCCAGGTCTGCGGTGGTGACGAGGGTTTCGAGGTCGTGCAGGGCGAGCAGCAGCATCCCGAGCATGCCGTCCGTGCCGTTGATGAGGGCGAGCCCCTCCTTCTCCACGAGGACGAGCGGTTCGATTTCTGCGGTCGCGAGCGCCTCTGATGCGGGCTGGAGGATGTCATCAACGCGCACGTTCCCCTCGCCCATCGCTGCCAGTGCAATGTGCGCCAGCGGCGCGAGATCGCCAGAACAGCCCAGCGAGCCGTATTCCCTGACGACAGGGGTGACACCTGCGTTCAGCATGGCGGCGTAGGTTTCAGCGACGACGGGACGTACGCCGGTGCGACCGGATGCCAGGGTCTGCAGCCGCAGCAGCTGCAGGGCCCGCACGACCTCGGCCTCAACCTCGGCCCCCGTTCCGGCAGCGTGTGAGCGGATGAGACTGGCCTGCAGCTGGTGCCGGCGCTCCGGCGCGATGAACGTCGTCGCGAGCGCACCGAAGCCGGTAGACACTCCGTAGTGCGGATCCGGGTCTGCCGCGAGCGCGTCGACGATGCCGCGGGTCTCGGCGATCTGGTCGAGTGCGGCGTCATCGAGCACGATCTGCGCACCGTAGCGAGCGATCGCCACGACGTCGGCCGGGCTCAGGACGTCGGCGCCGACGCGCACGGCGTCGTCCGCGTGGGTGTGGGGGAACTCTGCCATGTCTTGATTCCACACCCTGGCAGTGGCGACGAACAGGGGCGCGTGACATCCTTTGTCTGTGATACCAGACAATAGGAGCGGCACGCAGGTTCCTGCTGCCGACCAGACCCTGCGCATTCTGCGGTATCTGGCCGGGCGCCCCGCCTCCGTCGCGGCATCCGCGATCGCTCGCGAGCTTGCCCTTCCCCGCTCGACTGTGCACCATCTGCTCAATACGCTCGCCGCGCACGGGTTCGTGCTGCACCTGCGCGAGGAACGACGATGGGCGCTGGGCATCGCGGCATCCGAGCTCGCCGGCGGATTCGCCCGCCAGCAGCCGCTGGCCCGGCTCGGTCGACCTCTGGTCGCGGCTCTCGCCGACCGGCTGGGACAGAGTACGCATCTGGCTGTGTTGAGCGGCAGCGATGTCGTCTACATCGTCGAAGAGCGTGCCCCCCGGCGTCCGGCACTGGTCTCCGATGTGGGTGTGCGGCTGCCAGCGCATCTGACGGCGACCGGACGTGCGATGCTTGCGGCCCTTCCCCGTGAGCAAGTACGGGCGCTGTATCCGAACGCCGGAGTGTTCTCCACCCGCACCGGCCGTGGCCCCTCGACGCCCCGGGCGCTTCGTGAATTGCTGCGCAGCATCCGCGCCGCCGGTTTCGCGTCGGAGGACAGCGAAGTGACGGAGGGCATGCGCTCGGTGGGTGTTGCGGTGCAAGACGCGTCAGGATGGCCGCTGGCCGCCGTCGCGGTCACATGGGCGAGCGATACCGGTCCCGCAGAATCCGATGCGGCAAGCGCGGTCATCCAGACGGCGGCAGATCTCCAGCGGAGACTGCGCCACTGATCTGTCGCAGAACTGAGACAGTGCTTCAGCGGTGCGCATGCTGGCGCGCGCACAGATCGCACTGCGCTGACAAAATGCGGAGGGAGCCGCAGGCGTACTCGCCCGCGACCCCCTCCGAGGAGCCGGATCTCTCCGTAGATCAGCCGGCCGCACCCTTGCGGGGCTTGAGGAAGCTCTCCGGCTCCTGCTTTTCGCGCTTGGCCGCGCGCTTCTCCTTCGGCGACAGCTTGGCTGCCTTCTTTCCTGCTCGTGTAGTGGGCGTCTTTCCAGCCATCGGGACTCGCTTCCCCTTTCGGGCGGTTGGGCGGGTGTCACCACTGACCATAGCCAGTCCTGCAGGTAAGTCAAATTTCCCGATGAGAAGGAAAAAACGTGCTCGCGAAACCGGCGCGCTCACTCGGAGCCACTACGCTCAGAACGTGCTCGATACACTCACCGGCTTCGCCGTTGTCGCAGTCGCGATCGCCGTCGGGTACATCCTCGGCCGCATCGATCTGCTCGGCCCGCACGCACGTCACGTGCTCAGCCGGCTGACGTTCTTCGTCCTGTCGCCGTTCCTGCTGTTCACGGTGCTCTCTCAAGCCGACGCATCCATGCTCTTCTCCGCGCTGCTGCCGGCGTCCGCGGTCGCGGCCGTTGCTGTGATCGCTCTGCACACGCTCGTAGCCAGGCTCGTCTGGAAGCGGAACGTCGGCGAGACGCTGATCGGCGCCCTGGCTGCGGGCCAGGTCAACTCGAACAACATCGGCATTCCCCTCTCGCTCTACCTGCTCGGAAGCGCTGCCTATCCCGCGCCGGTGATCCTCATGCAGCTCCTGGTTTTCACACCGATCTCGCTGACCATTCTCGACACCATCACGGGTGGTCGAACCTCCCCCATCCGCACCGTCGTGCGCACGGTGACGAATCCGATCATCCTCGGCTCCGTGCTGGGAACTCTCGTCTCCGTGATCGGTATCGATCTGCCGCCGATCGTGATGGAACCGGCAACACTCCTGGCCAACGCCTGCGTTCCCGTACTGCTGATCAGCTACGGCATCTCCTTGCACGGGCAGAAGGTTCTGGGCACCGCCGGCCACCGCCGTGATGTGCTGCTGGCCAGCACTCTGAAGCTGCTGGTGATGCCACTGATTGCCTGGGTGGTCGCCCAGTTCGTGTTCGGCCTGTCGACCCACGAGGTGCTCATCATCGTCGTGCTCGCAGCTCTTCCCACCGCGCAGAACGTCTTCAACTATTCACAGCGCTACGATATCGCCGAGCCGATATCCCGCGACACGGTGTTCATCACCACGGTCGGCTGTGTGCCGGTACTGCTCATCGCAACACTGCTGCTGGGCTGACTGGCGCACTTCTGGCAGAGTGTCGCCATGAGCAGTCTGCGCATCCTGCATCTCAGCGACACCCATTTCGCCGGCGACGGCGGCCGCCACTACGGCGTGGTTGACACCCGTGAACATCTGCAGCGGGCTTTGTCGCACGTAGGTCATCTGCTGTTCGATCTCGTGGTCATCTCGGGAGACGTGAGCGACGACGGTTCCGAAGAGTCGTACCGGCAAGTTCACGATGCGGTGCTCCCCTGGGCTCTGGCGCGAGGTGCGCGCCTCGTATTCGCGATGGGAAACCATGATCGTCGGGACACGTTTCGTGCGGTCCTCGGTGGCGGACAGCCGGATGCCGGTGAGCAGGAGCTCGCAGGCATCGACCTCGATCGTCCGGTGGCTTCAACCGCCGAGAGCAGTGGATGGCGTGTAATCGTGTTGGACAGTTCGGTGCCGGGCGCAGGCTACGGGCGGGTGGATGCCCCCCAGCAGCAGTTCCTGCGCGACGCCCTGTCCACGCCCGCCCAGCACGGCACGGTCGTGGTCATCCATCATCCGCCGGTTCGTGCGCACACTGACCTGCTGCAGGCTCTCGCGCTCGACGAGGAAGACGCCCAGTCCCTCATCGACATCACGCGCGACACGGATGTGCGCGTCATCCTCTCCGGCCACTACCACGCGCCAATCGTCGAATTCGTCGACGACGTTCCCGTAGTCGTCACCGCAGGGGTGGCGAACGTCTCCCGCACTTTCGCCGACGCTGCAGAGGAGTCGGCGATCGATGCCTTCGGCGGCGCGTTGGTCGAGATCGATGGCGCACGCGTCCGAGTAGTGCCGTTCCTCGAACGTCTGACGCCCGATGACGAAGTTTTCCACTTCGATGCCCAGGTCGTCGAGCAGATCATTCAGGATGCCGGGCGGCCGCACTGACACCGGAAAGCGAAGAAGCCCCGCCTGTCGGCGGGGCTTCTTCTTACTGTCTCAACACAGTGTGGACCTAAGGGGATTCGAACCCCTGACCTCCTCGATGCGAACGAGGCGCGCTACCAACTGCGCCATAGGCCCAAGAACCTCAGCTAGATTATCACGCCGGAAACAGGGGCAGCGACGAGGGCGCGATCACCCGACAGCGCGGCGGGTGAGCAACTGGCGCACGTGTTCTTCGATCTCCGCGTCATCCACAAAACCCATCTGCGCGTATGGCGAGGCTTGGGCGGCAGGAAGAGCAACCGGTGCCGGCGGCCCCATCTGCTCGGCGCGCTCACGCAGGCGCGCGACGCGTTCGGCACGACGCAGCTCCTGGGTGGCTTCGATCTCGGCCCGCGCGGTATGGGTGAGCGAACCGCTCACCGAGGCCATCGGCGCAGGCAGCGGCCGTGGCGTCCACGTTGCACGCCCTTGGTCATGCAGCGGCGGCGAGACGCGCGGTGCAGTGTCGGTGGCGACGCTGCGCACCGGAAGGCGATCGATGCGACGTGCCACAGCTGTCATCTTCTGCAGTGTGACCGCGGCCACCAGAGCGAGTGCTCCACCGAGCCAGATCATCAGCTGCGCGCCGCCGGTGACGACCTGCCAGATTCCGAGCCCTGCCAGCACAAGACCGGCCAGCAGCAGCACGGTCGCCGTCATCCGCACTGTGCGGCGGGCACGGGCCTGACGAACAATGGGATCCGCTCGAGCGGCAGCAAGCTCGGCGCGCAGACGCACGAGCTCTCCAGCTTCTTTCTCGGACTGCAGCCGTCTTGCCAGCTTCTGCTGGGCGAGCGCAGTGCGGGCGTTGAGTTCGAGGTGCACCTCGCCGGGTGTCTCACTCGTCTCCGCCAGCACACGCAGTGCCTGATTCAGTCGCACCGCGTTTCTTTCTGACGAGTTGTACTGGTACCTGCCGCGCCAGGAGGGCAAAAGGTACAGCATCCAGAGCAACACCGACACAAGGACGATGACGCCCCCGCTCAGTACTGGCCCGTTCATAGGGACAACGGTATGCGACCGTGACCGGCCTTCGCCTCACCGGCGTCGCGTGTCGTTCCCGGGATTTCAGAAAACTCAGATCGAAAGACGATCAGACGGTGGAATGCTGGCAGCTTCCTGCGGCGCTTCGCCACTGATCCAACGACGCAGGACACCCTGGGGCACATCTTCGCGAGTCAACGCGAAGGCGTAGTGGTCACGCCAATCGCCGTCGATGTGAATGTACCGACGCCGCAATCCCTCGTACCGGAATCCGAGTTTCTGCACCACCCGCAGACTCGCGATGTTCTCCGGGCGAATGCAGATCTCCATCCGATGCAGCCCGAACTCGTT
Source organism: Microbacterium wangyouchuni (assembly GCF_051546305.1). Lineage (NCBI taxonomy): Bacteria > Bacillati > Actinomycetota > Actinomycetes > Micrococcales > Microbacteriaceae > Microbacterium > Microbacterium wangyouchuni. Next base: position 41,646 of record NZ_JBPTMA010000005.1, on the reverse strand, counting down.
GAAGCACGCATCCGTCGCCAGGGCCACCGCTGTCGGGGTGATGCCGCGACCGGCGAAACGCTCACTCACCCAGTAGCCGATGGTCGCCGAGCACAGCGAACCCCGGGCGACGCCCCAGACATTCAGTTGCCCGGCGATCTCACCGTCGTATTCCATGACGAAGGGATACCCGGCACCGTCGCGGTACTGCTGCAGCAGGCGCCTGATCCCGAAGCGCATATCGAACGACGCGACACCGTTGGGAATCGTCGCTTCCCACTGCTGCAACCAAGTGCGGTTCTGCAGCAACTCGCGTTGCAGCACACGTGCATCACGCGTGCGGACGAGCCGCAACTCGATCGGCCCGTGACGACGCCCCGGCAACAGATCCATCCGACCCTCGAGACTGAACGCCTACAGGCGTTCGCCGAACGCCTTCAACCACGGACGAAGGTCTGGTCCGAGGTCTTCACGGTCAGCAGCGAGCTGAACGATCGCCTTGATGTAGTCGACGCGGTCTCCGGTGTCATAGCGGCGTCCGCGGAAGACCACACCCACAACACCGGGGCCGTTCTCGTCTGCGGCCAGCTCCTGCAGAGCATCCGTCAGCTGGATCTCGCCGCCCTTGCCGGGCTTCGTGCGCTCGAGAATCGGGAACACGGATGCCGGCAGCACGTAGCGACCGATCACGGCCAGGTTAGAGGGAGCTTCTTCTTTGGACGGCTTCTCCACCAGTCCGGTGACACGAACGACATCATCCGAATCGGTGGGCTGGGCAGCGGCCGCGCCGTACATGTGGATGTGGTCGGGATCGACCTCCATCAAAGCGACCACTGCTGCGCCGGTGCGCTCGTGCTCCGCCATCATCGTCGTGATCAGCTCGTCGCGCTCATCAATAAGGTCATCGCCGAGCATGACCACGAACGGACTGTCACCGACGTGGGTCTTGGCGCGCAGCACTGCGTGCCCCAGCCCCTTCGGCTCGCCCTGGCGAAGGTAGTGAATGTCAGCGAGGTCACTGGACTTCATAACGTGCTTCAGGCGATCGAGGTCGCCCTTCTCCGTGAGCCTGACCTCGAGCTCCGGGACAGAGTCGAAGTGGTCGGAGATGGCGTTCTTGTTGCGTCCGATGATGACGAGGATGTCATCGATGCCCGCGGCCGCTGCTTCTTCCACCACGTACTGGATGGCCGGCTTGTCGACTACCGGGAGCATCTCCTTCGGCATGGCCTTGGTGGCAGGCAGGAATCGCGTGCCGAGACCCGCCGCCGGAATGACTGCCTTCATTGACTGTTTTCCCATTTGGCCAGCTTAGCGGCGAGGCGCACCATGCCCGACACGTAGACTCGAAACATGTCGACAGACATCGAACAGCAAAAGCGGGCACTGCGTGCAGAATTGCGCGAGCGCCGGCAGCTGCTTTCTGACTCGCAGCGCGAAGCCGCGGCATCCGGCATCGCCGAACAGCTCGACATCCTTGTGAACACGCGCAATGCGCAGTCGATCTCATGCTTCCTGTCCACGACCACAGAACCCGGCACCCGGGACTTCGTCACCGCCGCTGTCAAGCGCGGCATGCGGGTACTTCTCCCCATCACACGCGCCGACGGATTGCTGGATTGGGCCGTGGCAGACGACTCGCCACAGGTCGCCGAGGGCCTGTTCGGTTTGCCCGAGCCGCAGGGTGAAGTGCTCGGTCCGATCGCTGTCAACGACGTCGACCTCATGATCATCCCCGCCGCAGCGATCGACTCCACCGGCACACGGCTCGGCTGGGGACGCGGTTATTTCGACAAGACCATCGGGTCCATGGAGAAATGCCCTCCGGTGTACGCCGTGATCTATGATTCCGAGATACTCGACTCCCTCCCGCGGGAGATGCACGATCAGCCGGTTGACGGCATCGTGACTCCTTCCCGCATCCTCACCCTGTCGCCATCGCGACACTGAACCACCTGAAACGAACATGCCTACCTACGCCTACGCCTGCACCGCGTGCAGCCACGCTTTCGACGCCGTCCAGAGCTTTTCCGACGATGCCCTCACCATCTGCCCTGAATGCGGCGGCGCCCTGCGCAAGCAGTACGGGTCGATCGGGGTGACGTTCAACGGTTCCGGTTTCTATCGGACGGATTCCCGGAGTGGCTCTGGTGCAAAGCCGAATGGTTCGGCATCATCGAAATCGGAGTCGCCGACGAGTTCCACTCCGGCGCCTGCGTCGGCTCCTGCCTCAGCCTGAGGCAGCATCGATAGATGGGGGTTCCCATGTTTCAGGGATTCAAAGAATTCATCACCAAGGGCAATGTCATCGACCTTGCCGTCGCGGTCGTTATCGGCGGCGCGTTCACAGCCATTGTCAACGCGGTGGTGTCGAGCATCATCAACCCGATCGTCGCCCTGTTCTACCAGCCCGACGCGTCCGGCAACATCGGCCCGACACTCACCGGAATCTACGGCCAGCAGGTGACCTTCCCGCTGGGAGACCTCATCAGCGCGATCATCAGCTTCCTCGCTGTCGCGCTCGTCGTCTACTTCGTTTTCGTTGTGCCGATGAACAAGTACAACGAACGCAAGGCCGCGCGAAACCCTGCGGTCGAGGAGGACACCCTGCCGACCGAGCAGGACCTGCTCATCGAGATCCGTGATCTTCTCCGCAAGGACAGCATCCGCTGAACGCAGGACCACAGCGTCAGGCCCTCATCTCCTTCGGGAGGTGGGGGCCTTTCCGTATCGTGGGGGGGGGTCTTCAGTAGTGCGGCGGAACGTCGCCGAGCATCCGGTCATCATTAGGACCGCGCCCGGTGATCTTCTCTTTGGCCGGCGCTTTATGCGTGACCACGTCCGGAGAGGTGTCGGTGCCGGCCACTGCCGTCAGTCGCGCACGACGACTCCCCGTCACTCGGACGATCCGCTGACGCGGACTCTCCTCAGGGTTGTGCTCACCCATCGAGATCGGGGAGGTTGATCGGCTGCGTGTCGGTTTCGACCTTCGCAGCATCCGCCGCGATGCCGAGCACAGCTGCGATTCGGGATGCCGCGGTGACCGGGTCGCTGTACAGATCAAAGGCGTGCACGCGTACGTAGTGCCAGCCGAGTCGGCGCAGCACGTGCGGGCGCAGTCGCAGGGTCTCACGCAGCGAGTCACCCAGTGTCTCGGGGTCACTCTCGATCACAACAGCCTTGCCGTTGTACTGCGCCACCAACGGCAGCAGGCCGCGATAGTCGACATCGACGGATGCCCCGAGGCGCCGCAGTTCGCGGGCAAGCGCCAGCGTCAGCGGGTCGGCGAGGTCTTCCAACCGTGATTCGCGGCTGCGTGAGGCCAGTCCACCAAGAATCGACATCAGCGTGGATGCCCCGTGCATGAGGCGTCCGTCATCGAATGCCGACGGGCGAATGGACGACACCAGAACCATCGAGCGCCGGGCCCTGGTCATGCTGACTGTCAGCAGCCGCTCACCGTCCGGTGTGGACAGGTCTCCGAAATCGCTGAGCACGCGGCCGTGCTTGGTGAGTCCATACCCCAACGAGAAGATCACACGATCGCGGCTCTCTGCCACTGACTCCTCGAGCGTGAGTACCGCGAACGGCTCTGCCGTGTAGCGTCCGACGAAATCGGCAACATCGGAGCGGCCGGCGAACGCCGACGTCACCGCTGCACGGATGCGCTCGGCGTGCTTCGCGCTGGCGGTGATCACCATGAGCGACTCGGTCGGACGGTGCACTGCATGCTCGACCACCAGCGTGACGACGCGCGACACCTCAGCGTTCGGGCTCTCCACGGCCCCGGAGATCGGGTCGGGTGCTCCGACTCCGCCCTCGACGTAGTCGACTGTGAGGCTGCCCCGACCGAGGTATGAGCCGGCCCAGGGCAGTGAGACGATCTCGCCGCCGTAGAAGGCGTCGTTGATCAGTTCGGCAAGGTCTTCTCCGCCAGCGCGGTAGCTGCGCGTCAACGTCATCACCGGGAGCAGTTCGGCAAGGCGCTCGAACACACTGACCTCGTCGAACGGCACCTCCGCTTCCCATTCGGTATCGGGGTCCACCGCCATCGTGAACGGCGTCGGGCGCTGCGTCACCGGGTCCCCGAACGCGACGACCTGGCGTGCCCGGCGAATCGCGGGGGCGGCCTCAGCCAGGTTGATGGCGGCAGCGTCGGCCAGCAGCACGGTGTCGAACTCCACAGAGTCGGGGATCTCCGGCACCTGGTACGGCGAGGAGAGCCAGGCCGGTGCGAGCACGCTCATCAGCGTCGGCGCCGCCGACACGATCTCCGCTGTCGACGGGGTGCCCTGCGTCAGCGCACGACGGAGGTTCTGCGACTCAGTGGGCTCATCGACAATGGCGATGCGCCACTGGTTGGCGAGCTGCCACGCGAGCAGGGGCCCACCCATCGCCGCATGTGCTTCGTCTACGAGGCGGAAGTCTCGTTCGAGTCGATCAACGACTGCGGTGTTCGCTCCGAGCAATGCCCTGTTGTCTTGCAGTGCACGCTCCAGCAGCGATTGCCACCAGGCGAACTCCAGCTCTTCGGCGACCTGTTCTTCAGACACGTGGCGCACCGAGAGTTCTGCCAGCAGCGGCTCGAGTCCCAGCGTTGCGAGCTTGTCGCGGATGGTCGCACGCTCGACCAGGTTGTCGAACACATCCGAGCGGGCAGCGAGCCCGGCAAGCGTGCGCTGAACCCGTTCGATCGGGAGGGTGGCCAGCGGCTCGCGCCGTCCGAGTGCAGCGTCGAGCTCTGCGAGCTCGGCACTCACCCGCCGCCAGGATCCGAGCACGTCAGACAGTCCGAGCGGAATTTCGGGCGCAGCACCGGCATCGACGTAATGCTGCCACTGGGTGCGCTGCTGCTGGATGCGCAGCAGAGCCTCGTGCATTTCCGGGATGTGCACGCCGGGCCGTACATACTCTCGGGCGAGGCGACGCAGGCGTCGGCGGTTCGCTCCGGACAGCTTCGGGGCATCACGGCGGGAGCCATGCGCTTGGATCAGCTCGCCCAGCGGGCGTTCGAAAACAGTCGGGCTGAAGCGGTCGAGCGAGTCCCGGATGCCCTCCAGAAGGCTCAGATACTCCCCCAGCTCGTCAATCGTGGTGAACGGACGCATGCGCGTCTGCGAGATGAGCTCGAAACCTCGCTCCAGCAGTGCTGGAACGCTTGACGCGTGCAGCCGACCGGCAAGCTCGTGTGCGGCGCGTGCTGACTCGGTACTCGTGAAGCTGACGCCGTACCAGGGCGAATCATCCGGTCCGAAACGGAATTCACCGAGGCGCGCGGCCTGCACGAGCGCGGCGGCGGCGTCACTGCGGTCTCCCGACAGCCGGCGCAGCGTCTCAGTGCTCAGTCGCGCAGTCGTCGACGGCGGCACCGGCAGCAGGGCCAGGCGCGTGAGGTTTCGGGTGGCATCCAGCACGGATGCTTCAAGTCCGGCGATCGGCGCCGTCAGCGCCTTACGGTAATCGAGCAGCACGGCGCGAAGGCGCACGAGTGCATCATCGACATCGCTGACTTTGGGAGCGGTCGCCTTCTCGTTGCGCCCGATCGCGCGGACGAGATCACGACGGATGCTGGCGGGCGAGACCGCGAGGCTGTCCAAACCGATTCCCGCCAATCGGTGGCGCACGCCATCGAGCGTGGAGCGCCGAGCAGACACGACGAGCACACGCTTACCGGCCCGCACCAGTTCACCCAGGGCGTTGATGACGGTCTGCGTTCCGCCGGTTCCCGGAAGGGTCGAGACGACGAGCGAGTGGCCCGCGGTGATGCGTGCCAACACCGACTCCTGCTCGGCGTCGGCATCGAGCAGGAGCGTGTCGGATGCTGGTGCGCGCTCATCCGGGCTGGTGCTTCGCGGCGCGGGACGGGCAGCGGTGACCTGCTCACGATCGTCGACGTGCCCGGCGAGGGCGTTCAGTAGTTGGTGATCGAGGCTAGTGCTGTCGCGCGACATCGATGAGGCAATGTCGGCGAAGGTCGATACGACCAGGCGCGGCAGCACCGTGAAGGTATCGATCGATTGGGTGGCTGCGCGCAGATGATCGATGACCGGCTGCGGTTTGAAGATGCCGCTGTCGTAGGCGAGGGCAGCCAGTGCCTCCGCGTCGATGGTGATCCCGAAGTGCTCGCGCGCAACGCTCACCAGTTCCGGGTTGACGGTGAAGGAGCCCTGCAGCTTCAGCTCGAAATCGGCATGGTGCCGCCGGATCGCAAGCGGACGCAGCAGCACGGGAGCGGCGAAGTCGGCTCCGCCGATGCGCCACCCGGCCAGCCCCACGGCCAGATGCACGGCGTCGACGCCGCGCACGGTGCGCAATTCCGTGTGCTTCGCGGTGATCCGCTCCGCAGCCAATCGCGCAGTTCGCAGCCCGACCTCGTCACGGAAGAGGTTGGACAGCAGCGTCGATTTTCCGGTGATGAACTGCGGCAGGCTCCCCGGATGAGCCTTGGAGATATCGATCCCACCCTCGACGGTGTCGCGGTACGTGATCAGGGGTGAGGGGCCACCAAGGTCAGCGGCCTCGGCGCGAAGCCGAGTGCGTTCGGCGTCGGCAACGTGAGCGAGCGCGATGGCGGTGTGGTCATCATGCTGACCATCAAGCGTCATCGCGGCATCCGCAGCCTTATCTTCACGTCGCCACACATAGAACACACTAAGCTCCGCAGGTGCGCGATCCCTGTATCCCCGGCGGGTTTCCTCGGATTGAGCCACTTTTTCTCCACCGATCATGCCCTTTCCCAGGTTCTCCCCCATCCGCGCGATCAGCACCTCAAAAGTTCGGTCTGCACGTCAGGATGGGGTGATGACATTCCGCTACGACTTCGCACCCACGCCCTTCGGCGATGCGCTGGTGGTCTTCTCCGACGAGGGGATCGTGCGCTTCGACCTCTCAGAATCAGCAGACCCTTCCGTTCCCTGGCTGCTGGAGAGCATCTCCGCGCGCCTTCGCAGTGTGCCCGTGGCAGATCCGGGTGCGGCCGACGAACTCGCTCATCTGCTCGATGACTACTTCGCCGGCTCCCCCGTGCGCTTTGATGAGCTTGTACGGCTCGATTGGCGCCTGGTGAACGGTTTCCACCTGTCTGCCCTGCAGACGATCAACACAATCGAATGGGGCGAGACGATGAGCTACGGCGAAGTCGCCGCCCTCGCCGGCAGCCCCGGTGCCGCCCGCGCAGTCGGAACGGCGTGTCGATTGACGCCCTTCTCCGTCCTCGTTCCGGTGCACCGGGTCGTGCGCTCTGATGGCACGCCGGGGCAGTACGGTGCTCATCCCGAACACAAGCGCTACCTGCTTGATCTCGAGAAGCAGTGAGGCGATACCCGGCGAATGGTAGGGTCGACGCTACGAAACGGGGAACAGCGATGTCTCCCGAAAGCAGGCAGTCGATGAACACCACGATCACACTCGATCCCGATACCGACCTCGTCGCTCAAGCAGTGCGAGAGCTCTCTGCGCGCACCCGGTTCCCGGTCGCGTTCGGTGGCCTGATCGAAGACGGCATCGTCTCGGTGACCAGCATCGTCGGAAACCGCACGCACAGCCTGGAAGGCCTGAAGGTGCGTCCCGAACGCGGCCTCGGCGGACGGGCAATGACCGAGTTGCGACCGCGAATGACCAACGACTACGGAGCGTCGCTGCACATCACCCACGATTACGACGGTTTCGTGCTCGGCGAAGGATTGCGAACACTGCTGGCGCTTCCGATCATTGTCAACGGTCGCTCACGCGGGGTCCTCTACGCCGGGGCATGGAGCGAATCGCCGATCGGCGGTGTCACCACCGCACCGGCGATGACAATCGCTGATTCCGTGGCATCCGAACTGCGAATCCGCGACGAGGTGGACCGACGCGTGGAGTCGATGAACCTGTCGACGTCAGCCTTCACCACCTCCGATCGAGAACAGCTGCGCGAAAGTTTTGCCGAACTGCGCAGCATCGCCGGAGAAGTCGATGAACCGGCGCTGCGCGAGCGTCTTTCCCGGCTCGAGAATCAGCTCCTCGCGGTCGCCGGTGAGCAGGCGCCTGCGACGACCGGCGCGATCGGCACGGTTCACCTGTCTCCACGCGAGACCGACGTGCTCGCCTGCGCGGCGTTGGGATGCACGAACGCCGAGATCGCCGCGCAACTCGGATTGCGGGCGGGCACGGTAAAGGCCTATCTGAGCACAGCGATGTCGAAATTGGATGCCTCCACCAGGCACTCCGCCGTTACTCGAGCGCGCCGCGCCGGGCTTCTGCCGTAACCACGCTGTTTACCGCGCACCGATTGTCCTCGACAATTGCCTCATCAGTGACAAGTGAATTGTTTACACGTAAGCTGGCGAAATGGCTCGACGTATTGTGCACCAGTTGGTTGACGACATCGATGGAACGGTACTCGGAATCGGCGAGGGTGAGACCGTGCTTTTCTCCCTCAATGGCACCGCTTATGAGATTGATCTCACATCAGCGAATGCTGAGGAATTCCGCGAAGCAATGGCACCTTATGTCTCTGCGGCGCGACGCTCATCAGCATCCGCCTCGCGTGGGACGACCCGCAAGCGCGCGACGAGCTCGCCGGAAAGCGCCCTGATCCGGAAATGGGCACGTGCTAATGGGCACGCCGTTTCGGAGCGTGGCCGTATTCCTGCAACGTTGGCTGAGGCGTACCGCGCAGCGCACTGATCATTCCTCGCGAGCCCACAGTTCGTCTGTGATCGCAATTTCGCGAGTCATATCTTCGAGAAAGCGAATCACCACTTCTCGCTCATCGGAATTCAGCCGTGCCCCGGAATAGAACCGCTTTGCCTGCTGGCGCCCGACCGTCTCCATGGCCGCCTCATACGTTTCGGGGGTAATCGTGATGGCCAGCGCTCGACGGTCGGTCGGGTGCGGCGATCGCACGATGTGCACCCCCTTCTCGAGCCGGTCGAGCAACTTCGTCGTAGACGCGCTGGAAATGTTCAGGTGCTGGGCGATAGCCCCGGGCGTGGCGATTGTGCCACGGTTGCTGCACACGATCAAGAAGTGCAGAGCGCGCATGTCGGTCTCGTTCAGCTTCATGTAGCGACGAGACGCTTCGGACAGGCGCTGCTCCGCTTCGCGCAGCGCACCCAGCGCAGCCATGACACGTGTGACTTGAGCGACCTCTTCAGCCGCCATCCCCGAACGATCCACAAGAGTTCCGCTCGGATCACTCGCATCGACGTCGTAGATCGGCGGTGACGTCTCCAGGTGTGCGGCGTCGGGCCCCGGGGAGATCATCTTCACCTGCATCCTCCGGCCGCGAACCGTGCGCCGGCATTTTGCATCACTCTACACATGATGATTAGATGCTAGCGTTATTACTTGCTTGGCTAACGAAATCGATGACGTGGCCGTTCCGCCGCTTGCGCCATCTTGCTGAAGGGCTTCTCCATGACTTCTCCGGATTCTCTCCAAAGCGACACCCCGCGACGACGTGTGCGGCGGCGCTCCTGGCTGCGCGTGCTCCTGCCCGCCATGCTGATCATCGCCTGGCTTGCCGGAGCGGGGCTGGGCGGGCCGCTGTTCGGCAAGGTGGGCGAGGTGTCATCGAACGATCAGACGAGTTATCTGCCGTCATCGGCGGATGCAACCCAGGTGCAGAACCTCCTCGGCGAGTTCAACGACTCAGACGCGATCCCCGCGATCGTCGTCTTCGTCGGTGACGGTGAACTCGACGAGAATCAGCTCACCGCGATTGCGGATGCTGTCGCCGCGGCGCCCGACATCGAGGGCGTGGCCGCTGAGGTCTCCCCCGCCATCCCCTCCGAAGATGGCCGTGCAGTTCAGGCATTCGTCCCGATCTCCAGCGACGCCGACCTCGGCGATGCGGTCGCGGCGCTCGGAGACGAGCTTCGCAGCCAGGCGCCCGATGGGGTCGTCGTCTACGTGACCGGTCCTGCAGGGTTCTCCGCCGACCTAGTCGCCGGCTTCGCCGGAATCGACGGCCTGCTGCTGGGTGTCGCGCTGCTCGCCGTGCTCGTCATCCTCATCCTCGTATACCGGTCGCTCCTGCTTCCCGTGGTCGTCCTATCGACGAGTCTGTTCGCCCTGTGCGTCGCGCTGCTGGTTGTCTGGTGGCTGGCCAAATGGGAGATTCTGCTGCTGAGCGGGCAGACCCAGGGAATTCTGTTCATCCTTGTCATCGGCGCGGCGACGGACTATGCGCTCCTGTTCGTCGCCCGGTTCCGAGAAGAGCTGCGCAGCACCCAGGACAAGGGCGTTGCAACGATGGCTGCGTGGAAGGCATCGCTGGAGCCGATCGCGGCATCCGGTGGAACAGTGATCGCCGGGCTGCTGTGCCTGCTCCTGAGCGATCTGAAATCGAACAGCACACTGGGCCCGGTGGCCGCGATCGGCATTCTGTTCGCCATGCTCTCAGCCCTCACTTTGCTGCCGGCATTGCTGTTCACATTCGGTCGCGCGGTGTTCTGGCCCCGGCGCCCGGCGTTCGAGCCGGATGTTGTCACGGCTGAGACCGGCGTGGCGACGAAGGGTCTGTGGGCGTGGTTGGCGCGCGGCATCCAGCGCCGCCCGCGCCTGATCTGGATCGTGACGACCCTCGTGCTCGTCGCGGGTGCGGCAGGGTTCACTCAGTTCAATGCGTCGGGCATCCCGCAGTCGGACCTGGTGCTGGGCGCTTCTGAGGCGCGCGATGGTCAGGTGGCGCTCGGCGAGCACTTCCCCGGCGGATCCGGAAGCCCCGTGTACGTCGTTGTGGCCGAGGACTCGCTGCAGGACGCTGCCGATATTCTCCTAGCCAACAGCGGCATCGACTCCGTCGCTGTGTCTGCCGCAGACTCGCCCAGTGGTACTGCGGGCGTGGATGCTGATGGCATCACGGCGTTCGGCCCTCCGGGATCGCCTGCCCCCGAGCCGACGGTGGTCGATGGTGATGTGATGTTGCAGGGCACGCTGACCGACGCCGCCGATTCCGATGCTGCTGCTGAGACGGTTCGCGAGCTGCGCGGCGAGCTGGCTGACCTCGATGCCCTCGTGGGCGGCGTGACGGCGACCTCTGTCGATACGAATGATGCCTCAATCCACGACCGCAACCTGATCATTCCGATCGTGCTCGTCGTCATCCTCGTCATCCTGATGCTGCTGCTGCGCTCGGTGCTCGCACCCGTGCTGCTGATCCTGACCACGGTGCTTTCGTTCGGTACAGCGATGGGCGTGTCAGCGCTGGTGTTCAACGGTGTCTTCGACTTCCCGGGTGCTGACCCGGCCGTGCCGCTGTACGGATTCGTGTTCCTCGTGGCGCTCGGCATCGATTACAACATCTTCCTGATGACGCGCGTTCGTGAGGAATCGATCAAGCACGGCACCCGCGAGGGGGTGTTGCGCGGACTCTCGGTCACCGGCGGCGTGATCACCTCAGCGGGCCTCGTGCTGGCTGCGACCTTCGCCGCACTGTCGGTGATTCCGATCCTGTTCCTGGTGCAACTGGCATTCATCGTCGCCTTCGGTGTGCTGCTGGACACCTTCGTCGTGCGATCGCTGCTGGTGCCCGCGCTCTCCTACGACATCGGCCGCTCGATCTGGTGGCCGTCGAAGCTGGGCCGCGGCAAGCGCTGAGCTCAGGTGAAGGCGGGGATCATCGACACGACGAGCCCGATGATCCCCACGCCGGCGAAAACGATGCCGAGGGTTGCCAAGAGCCGGCGCAGCATCGGTGCGGTCATCCGCACATGACCGGGGCTTCGCACGCTGACGAACCCCTCGTGCCATCCGTCGGTGACGTTCTCGCGCTGGGTGAGGGGGCGTTCGCGGAAGTCGCCTCCGGCAAACCAGCGGGCGATCGCTTCCCCATCACGTTCGATGACGGCGATGTCGACCGGTTCCCAGCGCCCTTCGGCGAGCGCGATCATGCCAGCGACGATGAGGAGCGGGATGCCGGCGCCGAGACCGATCCAAGACAGCACCTCGCCGACGGCTGCAAGGGCGTCCAGTGGGCTCACCTGTTCATCGTAGAAGACGCGGCGACCTAGTCCGGCATCGGGGATCAGTCAAGAGGGTCGTGAACGCTGTTCGGTGGACGTAAGGTCACGGACACCAGCGAAAGGAACTCTCATGTCCAACCCTCCCTTCCCCCCTCTGCCCCTACCCGATGACGATCGCATCACTGACGAAGGCGTAGCCGAACCCGGTGTCGACGACATGGCGACAATCGAGCACGATGGCAAACGCGTCGTCGATCCTGACATCGATCCCGCCCAGGTTGACAGCGCCGCAGCAGATCGAATGGCATCTGGCGCACCGACAGAAGAAGGTGACCTGTGAGCGGCATCGAAGACCAAGGTATGCGCCCTCCTGGCGTCGAGCAGGCACCCGTGGAAGAGTCCGAAGATGCGGCAGAGCACACAGAGACCGGGCAGGTCCCGGCCGGTCGGGCCGGTGCCGATTCCGGCTCAGCGGACAGGGTGCGCATCGATCCGGATGATGAGGCCGAGATCCCCGACGCATCGCGAATGAATGACGCCCCGGGAGTCGGACCTCGACCGCCTAAGCCGTAGTTGTTGCTTCGATGTGCTCATCGATGAGCGTGATGCCGCCCGTGGAGTGAGCAGAATTCGCCAAGTCCTCCACCCATTTCCGACTGATGTCCGACGGCTCGACGGAGTCGAACACGAACCGGAGTGGAATCGAGGGGTGTAGCCAGATCGTGCTGCGACCGCTTACTTCCCCTTCGGGGTGACGCCACGAGAGCGTGAAACTCTCGCTGCGACGCAACTTGGTGGCCACGACGATCTTCAGGTGCGCGAGCGCACGATCTTCGATATTGATGGGCTCATTCGAGTCACCGTAATAAAGACTTCCCATGAGCGTCCTGGCCTTTCATCACGCGCAGCTGAACTGCCGACCGTGCGGGGTCGCGCGTCACCATTGAATCTAGCCTCTCCGGGTCGCCGTGTCCTCATCGGCGAATGTCGCGCGCTGCGGCTGCCTCTTTTCGATCGCGGCGCACGCTCTTCGCGATCCGCGTCGCGTCTCTGAGCGGTACCTGCACCTGCGTCTCGGCGTGGATGCCCGCTTGCAATTGCCGCACACGCTCCACTTCCGCATCGAACTCCGCGCCCAGAAGCAGGGCCATATTGGCGATCCACAGCCAGAGCGCGATGATGATGACACCGGCGAAGGCACCGTAAATGCGATCGTAATCGGCGATGGTCGATACGTAGAGGCGGAAGCCGAGCGACGCCAGCACGAGAGCTACAAGCGCAATGGCGGCGCCGAGACTCATCCACCGGAACCGCGCCGGCCGTACGTTCGGTGCGAAGTAGTACAGGAAAGCCAGCACGAAAACGACGACGATGGCCAGAAGCGGCCAACGCACGATACGCCAGACGAACAGCGCCGTCTCACCGAGCCCGATCGCACCACCGATCGCTTCCGCGATACCGCCGGACACGGCCAGAAGCGCGGCAATGGCTGCAACACAGACGATGATCACCAGTGCGATCAGGAGCTGCCCGATTTTCAACTTCGCGGCTGTGCGCCCCTCAGCGACCCCGTAGATGCGATTCATGCCCCGCCCCAGCGCTGCAACGTAGCGCGCGACAGCCCACAACGTCAGTGCGAGGCCGAGCACGAGCACGATGCCCGACAGACGCGCATCAGCGATCTGACCGATCACGTCGCGGATCGCTTCCGTCGAGGCATCCGGAACCAGGGATTGCGCAACCGCGCTGATGATTTGGGCTGTTTCCTTCCCACGCCCGAGCAGGCTCACAACGGAGAACGCGACCATCACAGCCGGCACCAGGGCGAGCACTGCGTAGAACGTCAGACTCGCGGCGACGTCAGGACATTCGTCTGTACCGAAGGCACGAAAGGTACGCCGGACAGCGAGCTTCCATGAGCGGCGTTCGACCTGCGCGGGTGACCCTGGTTTTTCGGAGCGATTCAACGGCATGACAGGCTCTCCTTTTGTTATCAGGATGGCAGTCCGGATCCGTTTCGCTTACTCCCTTGACACTCCACGCGCTCTCGCCGTAACGAACTCGGTCATCGATTCTCGTTTGTCAACCCGGTTCGACCCGGGCGCCGGGTGCGCGAGGGTTGACGGATACCCAGAGGAGAGAATATGAGCAACTCAGATCAGCCCACCGCAGACCGCCCAGATGAGCCGGACACTCCCGACGAAGAGGAGATGCCCTCCACAGAAGACCTCCAGGAGCCGAGCACGGAGAAAGAGCCCGGTGAGGAGCCTAAGGCGCCAGAGCGGACCGAACCCGAGCCAAGCCACGAGGCCGTCGGCATCGGGATCATCGGACGCCCTCAGGTGGAGCCGGAGTCTTCCGATTCCTGACCCAGCCGAGTTAGTCGAGGACAAGTTCTCCGTGAGCGTTGAGGATCTCCATTATGTGCTCGACCCTCTTCGCGTCGATCACGGGCTTGTTCGGTTCGTCGAACGCAAGGACCAGAGGGATGCTCGGATGCATCCAGATCGTGAGACGACCGGCAGGACCATTCTCGTCTCGCAGCCATGTCATCATGAAGCTCTCGTGACGACGTAGCTTCGTTCCGATCACAATTTTGACGTGTGCCAAGGTCTCATCGTCGACAGTGATCGCAGGGCGAGAGCTGTTGTACTCGAGTGTTCCCATGAAATGAACGCTACTCGGGCAAGGATCACGGGGCTTCTAGAGTCTGTGAAGATTGTGCCCCTGGAGGGACTCGAACCCCCAACCCTTTCCTTAGGACGGAACTGCTCTTCCATTGAGCTACAGAGGCTGACCAGACCAGTCTAACCATTCGCGCCAGTGCTGTTCCTCGCGCCCTACGCCGCCAAAGCCAAATACGGCTCCCAGCATGGGTCACTGCGCTCGGCGCCGCGGACAGTCCACGCTGTCCCCCGCGGCGGACGCGGATTGAACCGCAGTTGCCAGTGCATCTCCTGCGGGGTGCGATTGCTTTTGACGTTGTTGCAGCGCAGGCAGCAGGCGACGAGGTTCTCCCATGAATCCGCCCCGCCGCGAGAACGTGGAAGCACGTGATCGATCGTGGATGCCGCGCCCCCGCAGTAACCGCATCGATGGTTGTCCCGTCGCAGAACACCGCGCCTGGTCACCGGAGCGCGCCGGCTCATCGGAATGCGCACATAGCGGGAGAGGATGATGACGGCCGGTCGATCGTAGGCACCCTGGGCAGCCCAGACGGGATCGTCTTCGACCCGCTCGACGACAGTGGCTTTCTCATTCATCACAAGCACCAGCGCTCGTTTGAAGGAGACCACCGCAAGCGGTTCATATCCGGCGTTAAGAACAAGTGTGCGCATTGTCATCCTCTCGATCCGCCGGGACGGCTTCCCGGCACTCTCGACTCACACGACGCCACATGGACGACAGAGGAAAGTACGCAGGAACCAAAAAAGGCGCCGTCTTTACAGACAGCGCCTTTCGCACACGACAAGCTCAGTGCATCCCTGCGGGCAATGCCGAAGAACGTAACGACCGAGTGCATCCATGGTGCGGATGCTCGGTATTCGTTCCATCGGCTTTCTCCCATCCGTGCGACGACGGGTACAGGCTAACCCATCGTGCAGACAGATGACGAAACAGCAGGTGAACAATTCGGCGCGTGTCGCGCCCGAACAGCAGAGAGGATCAGCCGGCGTTAGCGCGCAGCCACGCGATCGGCTCCATCAGCCCACCGTTGACGCGCACTTCGAAGTGCAGGTGGTTCGCGGTGGAACGACCGGTGCTACCGACGAAGCCGATGAGCTGACCGGCTGCGACATACTGACCGACCTGGACCTGACGCGAACCGTAGACCATGTGACCGTAAACGCTCGAGGCGACCTGACCACCGATGACGTGATCGATCATGACGGCGACACCGTAGCCACCGATGCTCTCCGCGGATGCGCGAACCGTTCCGGCCGCGGTGGCGTAGATAGGGGTGCCCTGTGGTGCGAGCATGTCGGCGCCCTGGTGCGCACCGCCGACGGTGCGACTGACGTTGTACGAGCCCTGCGGAAGCGGATAGCGAACTTCGCCAGAACCGGGTGAGACCAGTTCGTAGTTTCCCGTGTTGATACTGACGCCCGGTGAAGCGACGGATGCCGCGGCAGCGGCAGCGGCGGCCCGTGCAGCAGCGGCCTCTTCAGCCTTCTTCTTCTCGATCTCCTCAGGAGTCGTCGCCGCGTATGTACCGCGATCCAGCGGCGACGCCGTCGCCTCGGATGCGACAACCAGCGACTGAGCGTCATCGAATGCAACCTGCTGCAGAGTTGCCGGAGCATCCGCAGAGGGAGTCGATGAGGCAGCGAATGAGGGAAGAGCGATGCCGGCAACCAGAACACCTACTGCTCCGAAGATCGCCATCGATCGCATCGGCTTAACCATCTTGCGAGCCGCGTCGCGGGTGACCACAGTGCGGGGTCGCTTGGCGGCCTTCTCAGTCGTGTTCGTAGTGGGTTCGATATCTAGGGCCAAAAGGTGATCCTCCTGCGCCTCGACGCTCGGGTTGCGCTGGCTCGTCGGCACTCTGCTTCTCGTGGCACTTGCTCGGGGCACTTGGTGCGATCTGTCCGAGAAGATGACGAGCCGGTGAGGCAATCTTCTCGGTTCTGCCGCCAACGGGCTTCTTCTTTGGCGACCTGTCCGAGGTTACCGGATGATAACGATTCTGTCACCCTGGGAACCTGACAATCCCCCGTCAGGCCGGTTCGCCCACGAGGAAGATGTGTGAAGCCAGTTCAACCGGCAGCTCCAGGCTCTCTTCATTGCCGTCCATCTCGATGAGCACATAGCCCTCGTTATAACGGTAGTTTCCATGAGCGCCAGGCACGACTCCTGCGTCGCGCAACTGCTCGAGCAGCTCGGGATCAACCTGGGCAGGCTCGGCGAGACGACGAACTGTTCCCTCGGTCGACTCACCCGCAGCATTGAGCTTTGCGACCAGCCCGATCACGCCTTCGTCAAACACTCGCGCAGGCGCGCCGCCGAGCTGATCGAGTCCGGGGATCGGATTGCCGTACGGCGACTCGGTCGGGTGTCCGAGCAGTTCGATGAGGCGCCGCTCGACCTGTTCGCTCATCACGTGCTCCCAGCGGCAGGCCTCGTCATGAACGTAGGCCCAGTCGAGTCCGATCACATCGGACAGCAGCCGCTCCGCAAGGCGGTGCTTGCGCATGACGTTGACGGCCTTCCGCCGACCGGCCTCGGTCAGTTGGAGCGTGCGATCGTCGGACACGATGACGAGCCCGTCACGTTCCATGCGCCCGATGGTCTGCGACACCGTCGGACCGGAATGACCGAGTCGTTCGGAGATGCGCGCGCGCAGGGGAACAATGTTCTCCTCCTCGAGTTCGAGGATGGTGCGGAGATACATCTCCGTGGTGTCGATCAAGTCTGCCATCTGGCCCTCCGGGTCTTCTTAGGTAAGCCTACATTCCCGGCCGGACATCGGCGTCGAGTCACAGTGAAGGTCATCCGTCCGACACGGCCCTAGAATCGACCCATGGCGATCGAGATTCCCCGTGACCTTCTGCCCGTTGATGGCCGCTTCGGCTGCGGCCCGTCCAAGGTGCGCCCAGCGCAGCTTGAGGCGCTCGTCACCTCCGGTGCGAGCATCCTGGGCACATCTCACCGTCAGGCACCGGTGAAGAACCTTGTCGGCAGCGTCCGCGAACAGTTCGCCAGCCTGTTCCGTCTTCCTGATGGCTACGAGATCCTGATCGGCAATGGCGGATCGACGGCGTTCTGGGATGCTGCCGCCTTCGGCCTCATCGAGCGTCGCAGCCAGAACCTCACCTTCGGTGAGTTCGGAGGCAAATTCGCCAAGGCTGCAGCTGCCCCGTGGCTGCAGGCACCTGATGTGCGCAGCGCCGAGCCCGGCTCGCTCATCGCTCCCGAAGCAGCCGACGGCATCGATGTGTACGCCTGGCCGCACAACGAGACCTCGACCGGCGTCGCAGCCCCCGTCGAGCGCGTAGCCGCCGATGGCGCGCTGACCGTGATCGATGCAACCAGCGCCGCCGGCGGCATCGACTTCGACCTCGCCCAGGCCGATGTCTACTACTTCGCCCCGCAGAAGAACCTCGGATCCGACGGAGGCATCTGGTTCGCCGCGGTGTCACCTGCTGCAATCGAGCGGATCGAGCGGATCGCGGCATCCGACCGTTACATCCCCGAGTTCCTGAGCCTGAAAAACGCCGTCGACAACTCGCGGTTGAATCAGACGCTGAACACGCCCGCCCTCACGACACTGCACCTGCTGGATTCCCAGCTGAAGTGGATCAACGACAACGGCGGTCTCGCCTGGGCCGGAGCACGCACGGCTGAGTCGTCGCAGGCGCTGTACGAGTGGGCAGAGGCATCGGCTGTGGCGACGCCTTTCGTAACGCGCCCGGAGCACCGCTCCCCCGTTGTCGTCACCATCGACTTCGACGAGAGCATCGACGCGGCGGCCATTGCCAAGACTCTGCGCGCGAACGGCATCGTCGACACCGAGCCGTACCGCAAGCTCGGCCGCAACCAGCTGCGCGTCGCGACCTTCGTCTCGATCGAGCCGGATGACGTGCGCCAGCTGACGCGTTCGATCGACTACGTCCTCGCGAACCTCGGGGCGTAAGCCGGACGGCCCGACGGAGGACTACTCCTCTTCGTCGGACTCCGATACGTCCGCGTGGGTTATTGAATCGTCGAGCTCGTCGATGTCGACGCCGTCGAGGTCACCGGCGTGCAGCACGCGCGACTCCGTCACGTCATCGTCATCGTCATCGTCGTCGTCGTCGAGATCGTCGTCGTCGAGATCGTCGTCGTCGAGATCGTCATCGTCGAGATCGTCGTCGTCGTCGAGATCGTCGTCGTCGTCATCGGATGCTTCGACTGTCCCGGCCTCCGCGGCCTCAGCCGCAGCCTGCTCGGCGAGCTCTACCTGGTGTGCGCGATACTCGGCGAGGCGCTCGGCCCACGGCACCCATTCCGGGGCCAGCAGTGCGCCGTCGTTGGGCAGCAGCTCCAACTCGAGCACGGTGGGCTCAGCATCCTCAACGCGGGCGAGTGTGACAGTCCAGTACCACCCCGGGTAACCGGACAGACGGTTCTCGAAACGCAACGACACCGATCCGTCGTCCTCAAGCAGGTAGCCCGCGGGCGGACCGACAGTCGAGGCAGGGGTGATCTCGTGCAACGCCGCGAGCGCGACATCGTGCGCGCCGATCAGGCGAGCATCCGGCTCAGGCGTCGAGGTCATCAGCGACCTTACGCAGAACTGCCGCGATCTTGCGGCTCTGACCGTTCGCTGGATAGCGCCCACGGCGCAGGTCGCTGCCGATCCCATCGAGGAGCTTCACCAGATCCTCGACGATGATGGCCATGTCATCAGCGGGCTTACGCTTCGCCTTTGCCAGCGAGACCGGAGCCTCGAGAATCCGCACCGAAAGCGCCTGCAGACCGCGTTTGCCGTCGGCGACGCCGAACTCTACGCGGGCACCTGCCTTCACTGTGGCGTCTGTGGGCAGGGCGGATGCGTGCAGAAAGACATCCTGACCGTCATCGCTGGCGATGAAGCCGAATCCCTTTTCGTCGTCGTAGAACCTGACCTTGCCGGTGGGCATGGAAGAACCTCGCTGTGTGATGGTACTGAAGCAGCCGTGCACATGCGCGACCACCGATCAGCTTACCGCTGTTCCAGGGGCTAGGCTGAGAGGGATGAGCACGCAGAATTCTGGATCAGAGGTTCCCGTCCGCAGGGTCGATCGCATCCTCGCTTACACGGCGCTGACACTGGCTGCGCTCTCCGTCATCTGCTTCTTCGCCATCATCATCGGCAGCGCCGCAGGACTCGATCAGCACGCCTTCAATGCGGGTGCTTGGCCACTGGTCGCCGCGGTTCCGCTGTACGGGCTGCCGATCGCATTCGTGCTGATCATCGCGCTGCTGATCATGAGCTTTATACGGAAGGGACGCGCCGCCAAGCGCTCCTGACCATGAGCACGCACGCACGCCCGCTTGCTGTATGGCTGGCTGCTGCGCCCGATGCGCAACTCGCCGCACTTTTGCGCGCGCGTGGCGTGCGTGCTGAGGTCGACTGGCTCGACTTCTTCGATGCTGCTGAAGCACTGCTGGATGCAGCATCCATCGATCGAATACTGACGCAGCTGACTCTCCCCGAAGCGACGGCACTTCGTCGTGCGGTGGATGGGCACGATGCCGGTGATCAGACTGAAGCGCTGCTCGCTCTGGCGCTGTTGCGCGATGACGGTACCCCGCCGCCGCCGGTCGCCGAGGCCGTCTCCGCACGCCCTGAGCCGCAGCAATCACCGCAAACGATCCGGCCCACCCTCTCGTCCGCCGACGCGCAAGCTCATGCGGCAGAGCGGGCGTTCACCAGCGTCGCAGCCCTCGCCGACGTGCTGCTGCTCGCCAGGGAGGCGCCGCTGGCACTGCTGACCAATGGGAATCTTGCCGCGGGCGAAAAACGGCGCATGGCCGAGGCCGGGATGCCCAGCGAAACGGCCGACGACCTCATCGCGATCGCCGGTGTTGCCGGTCTCGTCACCACGGATGCTCGTCAGGTGCGACTGACAGCCGAGGGCGAGAGCTGGCTGGTGCTGGCGGCATCCGAACGGTGGGCACAACTGGCCGAATCGTTCCGTGTCACTCTTCCCCGTGGCCTTCGCACTCCGTCCGGCGGGTGGCTGCCGGTGCCGACGTGGCCTCACCAGCATCCCTGGGATTCATCGTGGAACGACCGCAGTACCCAGCTTCGCCGACGCGCGCACCTGCTCGGCCTGATCGCTGATGACGGCAGCGAGCCGGCGTGGGTGCTTCCGCTGCGCGATGGCGAGAGCGCGGATGCGCCGGCGCTGCAGGCGATGCTGCCCGACGAAGTCGACCGCATCTTCTTGCAGAACGATCTCTCAGCGATCGCTCCCGGCCCACTCGTCCCCGCCCTGGATGTTCGACTGCGCGGCATTGCCACGCGCGAGTCGGCAGCACAGGCATCCTCGTACCGATTCACCGTCGAATCGATCTCGCGTGCGATCGCTGCCGGTGAGACGACATCGTCGATCCTTGAGTTCCTCGACGCGCTGTCGCTGACCGGCATCCCGCAGCCGCTCGAGTATCTCGTTACCCAAACCGCGCAGCGTCATGGCTTGGTTCGCGTCTTCACGGATGATGACACCGGCCGCACCCGCGTCGTCAGCTCGGATGCGACGATGCTCGACGCCCTGGGCGTTGACCAGGCACTACGGCCGATCGGACTGACTCGGGATGCCGAGGGCCTGAGCTCTCGCGTCAGCCGCGACACGGTCTACTGGGCTCTGACGGATGCTCGATACCCGACGACGATCGTCGGGTCGGACGGACTGCCGCAGATTGTGGAACGTAACCCTGCTCCGCCGCGAGCGGATGCCACTCCAGAGACGTATGCTGCGCTGATCACCCGGCTACGCGCCCAGCAGGGGCCGGACGCTGATGCCGCTTGGCTTGACCGCGAGCTGGAAGCGGCAGTGCGCGCCAAGGCCCTGCTGCTGATCGAGATCATGATGCCGGACGGCTCCATCCGCGAAATGCAGCTGGAGGCGAATGGCCTGGGTGGCGGGCGTCTGCGCGGACGCGACCGGGCAGCAGATGTCGAACGCACACTTCCGGTCAAAAGCATCCGCTCAGCGCGCGTCGTCGCCGCAGACACGGCCTCGTGACACCGCAGCGCGGTAGACTGGCCTGCTATGTCTGATGGCCCACTGATCGTCCAGAGCGATCGCACCGTCCTGCTCGAAGTCGCGCACGCAGACGCCGAGAGCGCCCGCCACGAGCTGGCGATCTTCGCCGAGCTGGAGCGCGCTCCCGAGCACATCCACACCTACCGGATCACTCGTCTGGGACTGTGGAATGCGCGGGCAGCCGGCCACACCGCAGAAGAGATGATGGAGACGCTGGAGCGCTGGTCGCGCTTCCCCGTACCGCCATCCGTGGCCGTCGACCTCCGCGAGACGGTGAACCGGTACGGACGTCTCGTGATCGAGCGCGACGACGAGGGTACTCTCCTGCTGCGATCGACGGATCCGGCCGTGCTCACGCAGGTGGCTGGCAACAAGCGCATCCAGCCGCTTCTGATCGGCCACCCGACCCCTGACACCTTCATCGTGGACGCCTGGGCGCGCGGTCAGATCAAGCAGGAGCTGCTCAAGATCGGCTGGCCGGCTGAGGATCTCGCCGGTTACACGCCGGGCACCCCGCATGAGATCGAGCTCGCCGAGGACGGCTGGCAGATTCGCCCTTACCAGCAGGATGCTGTGGATGCCTTCGCCAAGGACGGCTCCGGCGTCGTTGTGCTCCCCTGTGGAGCGGGTAAGACCATCGTCGGTGCGGGAGCGATGGCGACGACCAAGACGACCACGCTGATCCTGGTCACGAACACGGTTTCGGCACGCCAGTGGCGCGATGAGCTCCTCAAGCGCACGTCTCTCACGCCCGAGGAGATCGGCGAGTACTCCGGGCAGGTCAAAGAGGTCAAACCGGTCACGATCGCCACGTATCAGATCCTCACGGCGAAGCGGAAGGGGCAGTACGCGCACCTGTCACTTCTCGACGAGCTGGACTGGGGCCTCATCATCTACGACGAGGTGCATCTGCTCCCGGCTCCGGTGTTCAAGCTCACCGCCGATCTGCAGGCCCGCCGCCGCATCGGGCTCACCGCCACGCTCGTACGAGAAGACGGTCGCGAAGGCGATGTCTTCAGTCTGATCGGACCGAAGCGTTTTGACGCACCATGGAAGCAGATTGAAGCGCAGGGATTCATCTCCCCGGCTGCCTGCTACGAAGTGCGGGTGGATCTTCCGCCGGATGACCGGATGGAGTACGCGGCCGCAACGGATGAAGATCGCTACCGGCTCGCAGCCTCTGCGCCGGCGAAGATCGACGCGGTTCGCGAGCTGATCGCCAAGCACCCAGGCGAGCGCATTCTCGTGATCGGCCAGTATCTCGACCAGCTCGACACGCTCTCTGATGCGCTGAACGCCCCGCAGATCACCGGGGCGACCCCGGTCGATGACCGCGAGAAGCTGTACCAGCAGTTCCGTACGGGCGAGATCTCACTGTTGGTGGTATCCAAGGTCGCGAACTTCTCGATCGATCTGCCTGAGGCCTCGGTCGCGATCCAGGTCTCGGGATCGTTCGGCTCCCGCCAGGAAGAGGCTCAGCGTCTCGGACGCCTGCTGCGCCCGAAGCAGTCCGGTCACACCGCGAGCTTCTACACGCTCATCGCCCGCGACACCGTCGACCAGGATTACGCGCAGAATCGCCAGCGTTTCCTTGCCGAGCAGGGCTACAGCTACACGATCCTCGACGCCGACGCGCTGGAAGCGGCTTAGCCGGTCACTCCGTATCGTCGGCTGACGCCGGCGCTGTACCGCAGCGCCAGCACGGGCTGACGCGATCGTCCAGCATCGCCCCGCACTCCGGGCACACCTGTGCGAGCCAGCAGGCGGAGTCACCGCCCGTCTCCTCCTCGATCATGCCGTCAGGCTACTCCGCCATCGCAGCCGGCGCTGTGCGGGCGAGCCTTCGCACGCGCGCCCAGCGATCAGCAAGAAGCGCATACACGATCATCGTAATCACGGATGCGATGAGGTCGGCGGGGGCTCCCTCTGTCGCGATCGCGGCTTCGAGGCCTCCGGTGCGCCAGGTCAGCCACGCTGCGACGATGGCGAAGGCGAAGGCTCCGACGCTGAGCCCGCCCCAGATGTCGTAACCGTGACGAGTGCAGGCAGCATCAGGATCAACGGCACCATCAGAGCGACGAACAACCAGGGTTGATATGTCGATCTTCGTCCCACCACCGCGGCATCCGCATCGACCGAAAGAGCGGGCGGTGACCGCCATCGGTCATCCTTTCGGTCGATACGTCGCCTCGCACCAGCCCCCTAGTCTTAATACGTGGCCTCTCGTTCGTCTTCTGCACGCGGGCGCTGGTGGAGCGGCTTCTGGCGCTGGGCCTGCGCTGCATTCATCGGAATGCTGGTCTTCGTCGGCGGCTACGGAATCGAATTGGAACCCGTCGATCCAAACGGCCAGGAACTGGCGGCGATCGGCGCCCGCATGCTGATCGATGTGGCCCTCGGCATCGTCGTGCTCGGCCTGTACGCATTCCGCCGCCGTGCCCCGCGGGTCATTCCCGCAGTGGGAATCGCGTTGACCGCGTTCTCCTGGCTGGGTGCTGGCGCTGCCGCTGCCCTCCTCGTATTCGTCTCCGCCCGCAGGCGTCCGTCGGAAATCATCGTCGCCGCGACGCTGTACACCGCGGTGAACTGCATCGACATCACGGTGCACCCGTTCGATGACGGCACACCGTGGTGGCTGGTGCTCATCATCGGTGGAATCCTCACGGGTGCATTGGTCCTGCTCGGCCTTCTGATCGGCGCACGACGGCAACTGGATGAGGCGGCCGACGCCGCGCACACAGCGCAGGTACAGCAGGCGCGCACCCAAGAGCGCTCGCGTATCGCTCGCGAGATGCACGATGTGCTGGGACACCGATTGTCGCTCATCGCCGTGCACGCCGGTGCGCTCGAGTATCGCCGGGATCTTTCTCCACAGCAGTCTGCGGAGGCGGCCGGGGTGATCCGCGAGAACTCCCACCGGGCTCTGGAGGAACTGCGTGATGTGCTCGGGGTTCTTCACGACGAAGTTCCGGGTGACACGGAGCGCGCTCCGCAGCCGGTTGCTGCCGATATCCATACGCTGATCGCCGATGCGCGCGCGGCAGGAAGCCCGATCGTGATCAGTGCGCTGGAGACCGACGCCGTGCCGGCAGAGCTCGGCCGTCATCTGTTCCGGATCGTGCAGGAGATGCTCACCAATGCTCGCAAGCACGCTCCTGGCGAGCGCGTCTTCCTCCAGCTGACCTCGGATGCCGTCACCGGTGTGCGTCTGTCCGCTCAGAACCATGTGGGCGCGCCCGTCGCCCCGCCCGGTTTCGGACTCACCGGCGTCGCGGAACGCGTCCGTCTGGCCGGCGGCGAGCTCATCATCGACGACACGGACGGATGCTTTCGAGTCGAGGTGGTACTGCCATGGCCGAGTTGAGCGTCCTGCTCGTCGATGACGAACAGCTCGTGCGCACGGGCCTTCGCCTGCTGCTGGATGGCAGCGATGGTATCCGTATCGCCGGTGAAGCAGCCGACGGCGAAGCAGCGATCGAGGCGACGCTTCGGCTGCGACCCGATGTGGTCCTGATGGACATCCGGATGCCTCGGCTCGACGGCATCCGCGCGACAGCACGCATCCTCGCCGAGCGACCCGATGCGCGCATCGTCATGCTGACGACATTCGACGCCGACGCCGAAGTGCTCAGTGCACTGGAGAGCGGTGCGATGGGCTTCCTGCTCAAGGACACACCGCCGGCGGAGCTGATCGCGGCGTTGCATCAGGTCGCAGACGATCGGATGATGCTCTCCCCTTCAGTCACTCGCCAGCTGGTAGTCGCCGCCACCGACAGTCGGGGCGCCGATCGGCGCCGACTCGCGAACGCCCGGCTCAGTTCACTCACCACCCGTGAACGGGAGGTCGCAGGCGCGGTCGCACGCGGTCTGAGCAACGCCGAGATCGCTCGTGAGCTGTTCCTCAGCCTCGCGACCGTGAAGACCCATGTGGGCCGGATTATGGACAAGCTTCCGGCGGCTAATCGCGTGCAGATCGCCGTCTGTGTGCACGAAGCTGGGGATGACAAATCGGGCGCTCCGCAAGATAACCAGCCACTACATCACTGAAGTCACCATAATGGGGTCATGACTGATGCGCGCATTCTGGTGGTCGACGACGAGCCGAACATCCGCGACCTGCTGTCCACGGGCTTAAGCTTCGCCGGATTCCAGGTGAGGACGGTGGCAAACGGTGCGGCCACGATCTCGGCTGTCCTCGAAGAGGAGCCGGACCTCATCATCCTCGATGTCATGCTCCCGGATATGAACGGGTTCAGCGTGACCAAGCGCCTGCGCGGAGCAGGATTCACCGCACCGATCCTGTTCCTCACTGCGAAGGACGATACGCAGGACAAGATCGAAGGGTTGAACGCCGGCGGTGACGACTACGTCACCAAGCCCTTCGCGCTCGATGAGATCGTCGCCCGCGCACAGGCGATTCTGCGCCGCACCATGCAGGCGGATGAGGAGTCGATCATTCGTGCGGGTGAGCTGTCAATGGACCAGGACACCCACGATGTCTTCGTCGGCAAGGAGCCGATCGAGCTGAGCCCCACCGAGTTCAAGCTGTTGCGCTACCTCATGCTGAACCCGAACCGCGTGCTGTCGAAGGCTCAGATCCTCGACCACGTGTGGGAGTACGACTTCAACGGCGATGCCGGCATCGTTGAAAGCTACATCTCTTATCTGCGCCGCAAGATCGATCCGCTCACCGAAGAATCTGTTATCCAGACCAAGCGCGGCTTCGGCTACATGCTGAAGGTGGGCAAGTAGTCCGCGAGGAGAACCCGCATGGGCACTCAGCCTGACGCGATCACCGGATGGTGGCGGCGCATCAGCCTCCGCGCGAAGGTCACCGGCGTCACCGTTGCTGTCCTTGCGCTCGGATTGCTGGTTGCCGGCATCGGCACCGTGCCGCTGTTGCGCAATTCGCTGGTCCACAACATCGAGACGCAACTGCCGTCTCTGGTGACCAGCGATCTGACCAGCCGGTGGTTCCACCTTCAGGCTGTCGGCGGAGAGCTGCAGGTGAGTGACGCCGAGACCGCACCACGTTCGTCCGATTACGTCTTCGCCGTCTACGCAGCCGACGGCACACAGCTGGCACAGGCGCCCCGCTTGTCTGACCCCGAAGCACAACCACTGTTTCCCGAGACCTTCACGCTGGAGCAGGCATACGCGCTCGAGGGCGAGATCATCACGCTGGAGAGTGCGGACGGCAGCGTGTTCCGCGCATCCGTCGCCGGGCGCGGCGGCCCCGGCGCCACGCTGTACGTGCAATATGTGGCTTTGCCGCTGGCAGAAGCGGATGCCATCATCGGGCAGTACTTCGCCGTTTACACCACCGTCGCGCTCGTCACGACGCTGATCGCCGCGCTCCTGATCCGCGGCCTCGTCACGTTGACGTTCCGCCGGCTGGGGCAGGTGGAGTCCACCGCAATGCTGATCGCCTCTGGCGACTTCAGCCAGCGCCTTACCGATCTGGAGCCGTCCACCGAGGTCGGCCGGCTCAACTTCGCGATCAATACGATGCTCGAGCGCATTGATCAGTCCATCGCTCAGCGTGACCGCACCGTGCGTCATATGCGCCGTTTCATCGGCGACGCCAGTCATGAGCTGCGCACTCCGCTGGTGAGCGTGCGCGGCTACGCCGAGCTGTACCGCATGGGAGCGATTCGCGGCGACGAGGACACTGCTCGGGCGATGGAGCGCATCGAGAAGGAGGCGATCCGGATGGGCGTGCTCGTCGAGGATCTGCTCGCCCTCGCGCGCCTGGACGAAGAACCCGAACTGCAGATCGTGGCGCTGGATCTGCGGCCGGTGGCCCGCGACGCAGCCCTCGATCTACGTGCTGCCGCCCCGAGACGGACGATCACCGTCATCGACAAGACTCTGGATGCTGTCGCCACCACGCCGATCCGCATCCCCCCCTCCTCCCCGCAGACGAGCAGCACTCCGGCAGCCCGAGCCCGGGCCAGCGCGCTCGCTCGACTGCGCCGGAAGCCTCGCAACTCCGGGCCGGCGATGCCCGAGATCGACTTCACGGAAGCCGAAGACATCCCGGTGCGGACACCGCCGATCGTTTTGGGCGAAGAGAACAAGATCCGTCAGGTCATCGCGAATCTACTGGGCAACGCGCGCCGGTTCTCGGCAGAAGATAGCCCGATTGAGCTCGTCGTCGATTCGGATCGTTTAGCTGGTACTGCAAGCATCGCGATCGTCGATCATGGTGAGGGCATCCCCCCGCAGATCCGCGAGCAGATCTTCGAGCGCTTCTGGCGCGCCGATACCTCCCGCGCCAGGGAGACCGGCGGCTCGGGCCTCGGCTTGGCGATCGTGTCGTCGATCGTGGCGGCGCTGCACGGCAGCGTGCGCGTCGACGAGACACCCCAGGGCGGCGCTACCTTCACCGTGACGTTCCCGCTCGCTTCGGCGCAGGCGACGCCGGAGCACCTACTGGCAGACACGCAACCGCTGGAGCGTTTGGACCTCGACCAGCTCTGAGCCGGGCAGCAGGGACTCTTTCTGCACAGCTGCGGGATCTCGGCGGTCATCCACCGAACACGGGTTCCGCGCTCCTGCGCCGTCCCGCTCTCTCGTAGCGTATGAGCTCCGACGAGAGGAGTTCCCATGTCCGTATACACCGTTGACACTGAGGCCGTCTTTGCCGCCAACGCGGCAGCACGAGCCACGATGGAGCGACTGCGCAGCGAGTCGCTCGCATTGAAAGCGCAGCTCACCCAGTTGCAGTCGTCCTGGACCGGCGCCGCATCGGTCGCGTTCCAAGGATGCAGCGATCAGTGGAGTGCCGCGCAGATGCACGTCGAGCAGGTGCTGGATTCGATTGGAGTGGCACTGGGCTCTGCGGCAACGCAGTACTCCGATGCCGATCAGTACTCGGCAAGCCTGTTCCGCTGACCCTTCGACGCAACGCAGAAGCGGCCCGGCCGAGGGAGAGGGGCGTTTTTTCGNCCCCCCCCCCCCCCCCCCCCCCCCCGCCCCGCTTCTGTCTGTGCGTGTGGACTTAGAAGTCCATGCCACCCGTCGGGTCGCCAGCAGGAGCGGCGGCCTTCTCGGGCTTGTCAGCGACAACGACCTCAGTGGTGAGGAAGAGGCCGGCGATCGAGGCTGCGTTCTGCAGCGCCGAGCGCGTCACCTTGGCGGGGTCGATGATGCCAGCGGCGAACATCTCCACGTACTCACCGGTTGCGGCGTTGAGGCCGTGACCGCTGGGCAGCTCGGAGACCTTGTGCGACACGACACCGGGCTCGAGACCGGCGTTGAGCGCGATCTGCTTGAGCGGAGCCGAGATGGCCACGCGCACGATGTTCGCGCCCGTTGCCTCGTCACCGGTGAGCTCGAGAGTGTCGAGCGCCTTGGTGCCGGCCTGGATAAGCGCGACGCCACCACCGGGGACGATGCCCTCTTCGACGGCTGCCTTCGCGTTACGAACGGCGTCCTCGATGCGGTGCTTGCGCTCCTTGAGCTCGACCTCGGTTGCTGCTCCGGCCTTGATGACCGCAACGCCACCAGCAAGCTTCGCAAGACGCTCCTGGAGCTTCTCACGGTCGTAGTCGCTGTCGGTGTTCTCGATCTCGCGGCGGATCTGGGTCACGCGACCCTCGATCTGCTCGGTCTCGCCAGCACCCTCGACGATGGTGGTCTCGTCCTTGGTGATGATGACCTTGCGGGCACGACCCAGCAGGTCGAGCGTGGTGTTCTCGAGCTTGAGGCCGACCTCTTCGGTGATGACCTGTCCACCCGTGAGGATCGCGATGTCCTGCAGCTGAGCCTTGCGACGGTCGCCGAAGCCGGGAGCCTTGACGGCAGCCGACTTGAAGATGCCGCGGATCTTGTTCAGCACCAGAGTCGCGAGGGCTTCACCCTCGACGTCCTCAGCGATGATGACGAGCTCCTTGCCGTCCTGGATCACCTTGTCGACGATCGGGAGAAGATCCTTGATGTTCGAGATCTTCGAGTTCGCGATGAGGATGTACGGCTCCTCGAACACGGCTTCCTGGCGGTCTGCATCCGTCACGAAGTACGGGTTCAGGTAGCCCTTGTCGAAGCGCATGCCCTCGGTGAGCTCAAGCTCGGTGCCGAAGGTCTGCGACTCCTCAACGGTGACGACACCTTCCTTGCCGACCTTGTCGATGGCCTCGGCGATGAGTTCGCCGATCTCGGTGTCAGCAGCAGAGATCGAAGCGGTAGCCGCGATCTGCTCCTTGGAGTCGATCTCCTTGGCGCTGGCGAGCAGCTCCGCGGTGATCGCCGCAACAGCCTTCTCGATGCCGCGCTTGAGCGAGATCGGGTCTGCACCGGCTGCGACGTTGCGCAGGCCTTCGCGGACAAGTGCCTGAGCGAGGACAGTCGCGGTGGTGGTTCCGTCACCTGCGACGTCGTCGGTCTTCTTGGCGACCTCCTTGACGAGCTCCGCGCCGATCTTCTCGTACGGGTCGTCCAGCTCGATCTCCTTGGCGATCGACACACCGTCGTTCGTGATCGTGGGGGCGCCCCACTTCTTCTCGAGAACAACGTTGCGACCGCGCGGGCCGAGGGTCACCTTGACAGCGTCGGCGAGGATGTTCAGGCCGCGCTCGAGACCGCGACGGGCCTCCTCATCGAAAGCGATGATCTTTGCCATGAGTTTTGTCGTCCCTCCTGGACGTAGACGTTCTGGTTAGCACTCACAGTGCGAGAGTGCTAACGCCCATTCTGGCACTCGACCCCATCGAGTGCAAGCCACGGGACGTCTATTCTGCGGGAGTCTCCGCAGACTCGGGAGCGGCGGCCGTACGGTCGAGGCCGATGACGACAACGAGTTGCTTCTGCTCCGGGTCATTCGGGTCCGCGTAAAAATCGCTCTGCTCGACCTGAGCCCCGCCGATGAGATCGGCCAGGCCGATTGCGGCGAGCTCATCCGTAGTCGATGCGTAGTAAATCGTCGTGTCCGCGAACTCCGGAGATTCGGCCAGTCCGGTAGTCACGCTGTCGGCGGTCCAACCCGCGTTGAGCAGCGTGTCACGCAACTGCACATCGAGGCCCTCCTCCGATGTGGCATTGAGCACGATCACCGAATACGTCGTATCAACGACACCCTGTACCTCGGGCGCGGACGGTCCGGGAGTATCCGCGTCCGGGAACAGCGCGATGCGGCCCATCATCACGAGGGCGACGAAGATGCCGACCACGATGATCACGAGGGCGGCAACGAGCGACCACAGCAGCACGACCCAGCCGTTCATTCCGGGGGCTTCGGCGCGATGAGCTCCTACGCGTCCAGAGGAACGGGGAACATCATCGAAGCGATCTTTGACGAGCTGAGTCACTCGTCGATGTTATCGGGCACGGCCTTGGAATCCACTCTCAATGCCGTTCGGTGACGCTTCAGCCGGCGAATCCACGCATTCGCGACACCCGCTGGTCTGCTTTTTTCTCGCGCAGCCGACGCAAACGCCGCACGAGCAGCGGGTCATGATCGAGCGCCTGCTCGGTATCGATCAGGCGTCCGAGCAATTGGTAGTAGCGTGCCGGGCTCATGCCGAGCTTTGCGCGGATCGCTTCTTCCTTCGCTCCGCCGTGCCGCGGCCACGCCGACTCCAGCGCGAGGATCGCACGATCGCGATCGGTGAGGTCTCCGAGCATGCGTCCAGGCTAGGCGCGGCGCGCCCCGAACGCGGCACGCCACTCCCACCAGCGCCCCAATGGGTCGGCTGCGCCGCGCACCTGCCCGTCCAGCGCGACGACGAATCCCGGCCAGTCGTCGGCGTCGACGGCCGGATTCCAGGCGTCGTGCAGCGCCGGGGCATCGATCGTGATCCACCGGGCCGGAAGCTGCTGCAGCTGAGCGATCAGCGCCTGCCGCGCCTGCCGCGGGATGTGTACAAGCACGCCCGGCGTGGTGATCACCAGCGTCGCTTCGGCAGGTGCGGATGCGGCGAGCGCAGCGACCTCGTCGCCGGCATCCCCCGCCACCAGCAGGGGCGGATCCGCTGCCACGATGTCGAGAGCGGCGACGATGCGCTCCTGACGTCCGGTTTCCCCCGGCCAGACGAGAGCCTGCAACCAGGCGCGGTCGCGTTCCTCTCGCGCGTCGAGCGGATCGAGGTCGATTCCGGCCCGCCAGACGATCTGCGGCAACCGCATCACTGGCATGCGCCCGCGCACCTGACTGGTGAGGATGACCGCGGAGGCTCCGTCTGCAGGGTCGAGCGCTGCCTGTAGGTGTCCGGCGGCATCGAGGAAACGATACGAGTAGCGATCGGGGTACAGGCAGAGACCGGCGGATGCCCCGATCTCCAACAGCGCGATCGGCCCCGCGATCTCGGAGAGCACGGGCAACAGCGGCGCCAGGCGCAGTGGTTCGTTGGTCTGCACCCGTCGCGCGGCGCATTCGGCGACGACCTCGTCGGCGTGCGTGAGCAGAAACTCCCGCCACTGGTCGAATCCGTCGAGTTTCACCCCGAGCATCCGGGTCACGGCGAATACCAGCGGCGGTTGCCGGTGCGTCTCCGGGATGCGCGCGAGCACTGCTTGAACCTCGGCGTCGCCGGCGACCCCGGCCGCCCAGCGCTCGTACAGCGCGGAGCGGCCCGGCGCTTCGTCACGGGCGAAGCGGTCGTAGCGTTCGCGCACAGCATCCGTCATCTGTCCATTCTCGCGTGCCGGAGCGGCCCCGATCGGCCTCGTGAGGGGGACAATGGAGAGGAACCAGGAGGACTGATGGACTACAGCGTGAAGAAGACGGATGCCGAGTGGCGCGAGCAGCTCGGCGATGAAGAGTTCTCGGTATTGCGCAAAGCCGCGACCGAGCGCGCGTGGACCGGCGAGCTGCTCGATGAGGAGCGCTCCGGGCTGTACACCTGCGGCGCTTGTGATGCGGAACTGTTCAAGAGCGGTACGAAGTTCGATTCCGGATGCGGGTGGCCGAGCTTCTACGAATCGATCCGCCCGGATGCCGTGCAGCTGATCGAAGACAACACGCTGGGCATGCAGCGCACCGAAGTACGCTGCGCCGCCTGCGGCTCGCACCTCGGGCATGTGTTCCCGGACGGATTCGGCACGCCCACCGGCGACCGTTACTGCATGAACTCGCTGGCACTGAACTTTTCTCCCGAAGCTCCCCCGGCGTGAGCGCACTCGAGGCGGCGCTGGCGCGTCAGTCTTGGTCGAAGGTCACCGATGATGCGCCGACCAGGCAAGAGTTGCTGGCGCTGATTGCCGCAGCAGGGCGCGTCGCTGATCATTCCGCGTTGCAGCCGTGGCGGCTGATCGAGCTGCGCGGTGACGACCGGTTGGCGCTGGGCGCAGCGATCGCGAAAGCGCAGGGTGACACGAAACCGTCAACCAAACCACTGCGGGCGTCGTTGCTGATTGCGGTCGTGGCAAGCTTCCGCAAGAGCGAGAAGGTGCCGCACTGGGAACAGGAAGCAGTCGCTTCAGGAGTCGCGCACACTCTCAGCCTGCTGCTGGATGAAGCCGGCTGGGGTGTCATCTGGCGCACTGGCGGACACACGCGTTCGAAGCCGGTCGCGAAGGTTCACGGATTGAAGAAGAACGAACAGCTGCTGGGCTGGCTGTACGTCGGCGGCAAGCCCGCGGGCAAGTCTCCGGGGCGCCGCAAGAGCGTCGACGCGTCGGCGCTCCTCACCGAGATGCCCCGCCCCGCTTCAACCTCCGGTCGTTGAGCGGCGAAGCGCGAGAAACAACGCTCACCGTTTTCTGCGCCACGGCACGGCGACCACGACGGATGCCACCGCAACCAGAACCATCGTCACCAGCTGCCATAACGCCGGCCCCCCGGTGGTCGGCCAGAGCAGGTCGATCACGACCGAGGTGACGAGCTGACCGAGGACGGCTCCGAGACCGAGCAGCAGCACACCGGTGTGCGCGACGATCACCGCTCCCAGCAGGATGTACACGAACCCGAGCAACCCGCCGACGTACAGCCACGGTTCGCTGGGTAGAGCGGCCGGCATCCCGCGCACCAGAATGCTGATCCCCGCGGCCACGCACAGCACCAGGGTTCCGGTGATGAAGCTCATCAGGGTTGCCGTCATCGGAGACTGGATCTGCCGTGCGAGGCGTCCGTTCGTCGCCACCTGCCACGCGATACCGATGCCGGCGGCAAGAGGCAGCAGAAGCAGCCACAGCGGCGTGTGGGCCAGCACGTCTCCGCTGAGCGAGATGCCGACGGCGACCAGCGCCAGCGCGCCGCCAAGCACCCGTCCCGGGGTGACGGCGACCACTCCGGATGGTCCGAAGCCGATACGATCCAACACCAGACCGTTCATGGTCTGCCCGGCGACGACTCCGACGGTGAACAGCGAGACGCCGAGGACACCGGCTGTCACGCCCTGCGTTGAGACGGTGAGTGCGCCGCAGGCGCCGCCCAGTAGCATCCATGCCGGAATCGAACGCGAGCGGACGCCTCGCCACAGCCGCGCGACGCTCGCCCGGGAGCGCGGCGCTGTCGCGGTAATGACGATGAGGACGACGAGTCCGACGCCGAACGAGATGAGACCGGCGATGATCCCATCATCAATCCGCGCACCCAGCACACCGTTCACCCGGGCCTGAATCGCGGTCATCGCACCGATGGAAGCTGCACCGGCCAGGGCAATGGGGGCAGGTATCGCCCGCGTCTCAGTCACCCGAGCACACTACCCGAGTCCCAGCGAATGTCCGTGGGCGGGACTACTCTTGCCGCATGTGCGCGAGTTATGGGTTGGATCCGCGGTTCACCGACGCTGAGCTGCTGGCCGAGGCCGACGCCGACATCCTCGACGGTCTGCGCGTCTGGGCTGAGCGCAACGCCGGTGAGACGGTGCGTCCGACCGGCAAGAATCTGCGCAATTTGAATCCGCTGATCGTGCCGCGCGATGGGGACGCAGCGTGGGAAGCATCTTGGTGGGGGTATCTTGTCCGCGGTGAACCGGCGAAGTTCCCGTCCATCAACACGCGATCCGAACGGCTGCAAGAGCGGCCCGGCGGGTTGAAGGGCCGCGGAATCGTGCCGATGAGCAGCTGGTTCGAGATGCACAAGCCCGACCGCGTCTGGCAAGAGTTCGCCCTAGACAACGACGCCCTGTTCGGGGCGGCCGCCGTCACGCAGCCCGGCCGCACCGCCGATGGTGAAGAATTCACCTGCTATTCGATCGTGATGCGTCCGGCCGCCGATCATCTTGCCGAAGTGCACGACCGGATGCCTGTACTCATCCCGACCGCGTTCGCGCACGACTGGCTGCACGCTGACGGCGGTCGCGAGATCATCGATGAGGCACTCCTGGCAGCGGCATCCCTCGATGAGCGGGTGACGGTCACTCCACGTAAGAGCGACAAGGGCGCAGCCGACCGGCTGTTCTGAAGGCGGGAGCCTCAGGCCGCGGGCAGCAGCGCGCGCTTCAACTGCTCGCGCACGCCAGCATCGACACCGGCCTCGTCGAGGTAGCCGAGCACACTGCCGAACTCGCTGTCGATCCACTCCAGCACCCCGCTGAGCAGCGTCGGCGGCGAACCAGCGAGAACCTCGACGAGCTGATCCGTCACCGGCACGCGAAAGCGTCGTATCTTTCGCAGCATCCGCTCTGTCCACTCCCCCGAAAGATTCGCCGCCGTCGCAGCATAATCGGCGAGGATCACGTCTCGATCGATCCCGATCGCCGTCAGGGCGAGGGCGGCGACCAGACCGGTGCGATCCTTGCCGGCTGTGCAGTGCACGAGGGTCGCGCCGTCAGCCGCGGCGATGGTGCGCAGCACTCGGCCGAAATCGTTCTGGTGCCGGGCGAGCACGACCTCGTAGACCTCGCGCAGCGTCACCGTCTTCGGGTCGACATTCGGCGGCGCACCATCCATAGGAACGGAGAGATAATACACGCCAGTGCCGCGCAGACGATCGCGCCCACCGATTCGCCGGTCGAACCCTGAGCGCAGGTCGATGACCTGCCGGATGCCGAACTCCCGCAGCGTGCTTCGTCCGACGCGGGTGAGACGGTGAAGCGCATCCGAGCGGTACAGCACTCCCGGCTTCAGCACCCCAGGAGCAACCTCGCGGAAGTTGAACGTGCCCGGCACATTGAGCCGTGTGATCCCGACATCCATGCGGCCATGCTAGCCGCGCCCACGCACCCGTCGGCTAGCGTGGGGCTCTGGAGGATGAGACATGACCGATGAGAAGCCGCGTCCGCGCGCTCTGCGCGACGGCACCGTCGAACCGCGATTTGCTGCCCGCTATGCCACCATCGACGAAGTCGCAGCGCTCATGGGCGTGACGCCGGTGTCGTTGCGCCAGACGATGCGCCGACGCGATTCCGGTGAAGCATCCGCGGCGAGCGATGCGTTCATCGATCCGATCGGCAATGTCTCCGGCTATTTGTGGGACCGCGACGATCTCACGCCGGAGGCGATCGAAGCCTGGCACAACCGTCCGCGGCGTGGGCGCAAGCCCGGTATCGGCAACTGACTCAGCAGGTGACCTTCAGCGTTGCGGTGGGAAGCTGCGTGCCAGCCTGATCCCACGCTCCGCCCACGACGATCAGGTCGGTGTCGCTGAAGTCAGCGACCACGATATGACCTGCGACGGTCCCCATCGCAATGAATTCATCGGTGCTCTGTAACTTGGCCGTCGCCCCGAAGTCGATGCGCGCTTCGCCGTGTGGGAGGTCGGTGAGTGCACCGAAGTCGCCATTCAGATACCCGACTTGCTCTCCTGCATCGTCGTATGCCACGCCGTGAAACAGGGCGTCCTCGGTCCCGCCGAGTGAGCAGAACTCCAGCTGAGCGGAATACGAAGTGTCGCCGTAGCTCAGTACGGCTTCGCCCTGAGCGCTGGATGCTCCCGCTTCATCCTCGTCGCTTGCGGTGGACGCACCCGCTTCGTTCTCGTCGCTTGCGGTGGTGGTGTCTGACTGTGCGCCGGCGCCCGCCGATGCCGGTTCATTGCTGGCCGGTGAACCACAACCGGCAAGGAGCAGTGTGGCAATTCCGGTGACGATGACTGTGGACAGGGAAGTGACTGTGTTGCGCGGCATCTTGATCCAGTTCCAATCACGAGGCCACCAGGACACGGACGTGCGATGGCAAACTGTGGCTCACGGTAGCAGGGTTCCTCACCCGCTGCGGGCAGAGCAACAGCACACGATGCTGATAAACCAATTGACCAGGTATTTATATGGAGCCGACTGCGAGGTTCGAACTCGCGACATCCTGTTTACAAGACAGGTGCTCTACCAGCTGAGCTAAGTCGGCATGCGGCACCGGAAACGATCCCGCACTACAAATTCTATGACACCAAACCTCAACAGTTGACCGCGCGATATCTGAGACGCACTGCACACTGGAGATGTGATTCAGCGACTACCGATCCGCCGCGTCGAGATGCACCCTCTCGCACCGGCCCCTCAAGACGAATGGCCAGCGACGTTGCCTCCGGTGAGGCAGGTGCTGCAGAACGGATGGGAGCTCGGCCCGGTCACGGTTCTGACCGGCGAGAACGGCAGCGGCAAATCGACGCTGGTCGAAGCCATCGCCATCGCCTACGGATTGAATCCTGAGGGCGGCTCGACGGGCGCCATGCACACCACCCGGTCGACTGAATCGAATCTCAGCGAGCACTTGCAGCTGGTCCGCGCCGGCGGAGCACCGAAGAAGGGCTTCTTCCTGCGCGCGGAGAGCATGCACGGTTTCTACACCTACCTCCAAGAAGTCGGGTTCGGTGGCGATCGCTTGCATGCCCGCAGTCACGGCGAGTCGTTCCTAGACCTTGTCGCCGAACGCGAGCACATCACGGGCCTGTGGATGCTGGACGAGCCCGAATCCGCGCTCTCCGTCTCCGGATGCCTCGCATTGATCGGGCAGTTGCGTGACTTCGTCGCTCGTGGCTCGCAAGTCATCCTGTCCACGCACTCGCCGATCCTCGCAGCATTTCCCGGCGCAGACTGCTACGAGCTCGGCGACTGGGGAATGCGTCGCTCAGAGTACGACGACCTCAACCTGGTGCGAACCTGGCGCGGGTTCCTCGATTCACCCGAGCGCTATCTACGCCACCTCGACTGATCGATCCAGATTCAGTCGGTGATCGAGATTACTCGGCCGGAGTCTCTTCCGCAGCCGGGGTCTCGACTGGTTCTTCCGTGGTCGACGGCGAAGGTGTCGGCGTCGCATCCGAATCGGCTGCGACCGTGATCATGAACTGCGAGAACTCGGCCGGATCCTTCAGCGAACCGACGTACGCCTCGCCGTTGACGACGACCATCGGGGCGCTGGTGAGCACCAGGTCGTCAGACCCGGCGAGGGGTCCCGCCAACGCACGAGACGTTGCTTCCTTTGCCCAGGAGACGTAGTCCGCATCTTCGATGCAGTTGCGCACAGCCTTCGGGTTGTCCGCGCCGACGGCGACTGCCAGATCGGCGAGCTCGACATCGGTTGAACCGTTGCTGTCGACCTCAGGCTGATCGATGAGCAACTCGTGGTTGAAAGCGTAGAACTGCGCGCTGGAGTGCGTAGCAACGCAGGCCGCCGCTGCCGCTGAGCGCAGCGAATACTTCGTGCCGTTCGAGCTGGCGGTGAGCATCGACACCGGGTGATACGTCACCGTGGCGACACCCTCGTTGATCCATCCAGCAAGCTGCCGGGCATTGGCGCGCTCGAACTCGCCGGACCCGGGAGACAGATAGTCGACGTAGATGTGCACATCAACCGCGGCCAGCGAAGCACTCGGCTCCGGCGTGGCCTGTTCCGTGGGCTCGGCCGACGGGTCACTAGGCACAGGCTCGGTCGCCGACTCGATGACGTTCTGCACGACGATGCCGTCGCTCGTCATACCCTTGGGGCTCATCGTCGGCTTCGAGATCGTCGAAGTGACGGCCATGGTCACCGCCGTGCCGATGGCACCGACGGCGACGATCGCGACCGCACCGATGATGATCCGTCGCATGATGCGAGCCCTCGACTGCTGGGCATGCACCTGCTGAGCCTTCTCCCGAACCGCCTCACGAGAATTGCGAGGGGTAGGGACATTCGGCGTTTCGTCGCTCGACATCGTTCCTCTTGAAAGTCTGGTGGGGACGGGATCCCCGACGCCCGCTTCTCTAAGCAGGACCGTCTTCGATGTTAACCAGCCAGGCTGGGAAACACCCAGGTACGCCCATCCGTGACATACTGAGTTCGGCCCGATGACGGGCCACGGTGGGCATTTCCACCGCATCCATCACAACGGATCGTCCGGCACGTACCTGCCGGTGAAGGAGAAAACAATGGCATCCGTAACTTTCGATGACGCCACGCGACTGTACCCCGGCGGCACCCGCCCGGCAGTTGACAAGCTCAACCTTGAGGTTGCAGACGGCGAATTCCTCGTCCTCGTCGGCCCTTCCGGCTGCGGTAAGTCCACCTCGCTGCGTATGCTCGCCGGCCTCGAAGAGGTCAACGACGGCCGCATCCTCATCGGCGACCGCGACGTCACCGACGTGCCGCCGAAGGACCGTGACATCGCCATGGTCTTCCAGAACTACGCGCTGTACCCGCACATGACCGTCGCCGAGAACATGGGCTTCGCGCTCAAGATCGCCGGCGTTGGCAAGGAAGAGCGCGCCTCCCGCGTTCTGGAAGCAGCCAAGCTCCTCGACCTCGAGGAGTACCTGACCCGCAAGCCGAAGGCGCTCTCCGGTGGTCAGCGTCAGCGCGTCGCCATGGGCCGTGCGATCGTCCGCCAGCCGCAGGTGTTCCTCATGGACGAGCCGCTGTCGAACCTTGACGCCAAGCTGCGCGTGCAGACCCGTACGCAGATCGCTTCGCTCCAGCGCCGCCTCGGCGTCACCACGGTCTACGTCACCCACGACCAGACCGAGGCTCTCACCATGGGCGACCGCATCGCGGTGCTCAAGGATGGTCTGCTGCAGCAGGTCGGCACGCCTCGCGACCTGTACGAGAAGCCCGAGAACCTCTTCGTCGCCGGCTTCATCGGTTCGCCGGCGATGAACCTGTTCCCCGCCGACCTCGCCGAGGGTGGCGTGCGGTTCGGTACCGAGGTTGTTCCGCTCGACCGCGACACCGTCGGCCGTGCGAACGGCAGCCAGGTCACGGTCGGTGTCCGCCCCGAGGACATCGTCGTCGGCCCCGCCGACGGCAAGGGCCTCTCGGTCACGATCGACCTCGTCGAGGAGCTCGGCGCTGACGGCTACCTCTACGGTCACGCAGACGTCAACGGCAAGCGTGCCGACCTCGTCGCTCGCGTCGACGGACGTAACCACCCGAACGCCGGCGAGACGGTCACGCTCGCGGCAACCGCCGGTCACGTGCACGCATTCGACCTCGAGTCTGGTCTGCGCCTGAACGACAAGCCGGTCATCTCGGCCTCGTAAGTTCGTTACACACGCGGCGCGGGCTACCTTCGGGTCGCCCGCGCCGCGTCGTTTCTCCGGGAGAACCATGCAGGACGCACTGCGCATCACCGCCAGCAAGATCAACCCCGAGTTGCTCGCGCTGCCCTGGTCGACAACGCTCGCCAAATGGCCCTCCGAGCGGATCGTCTCGCTCCCCAAGGGTCTGTCGCGTCATCTTGTGCGCTTCGCTGATCTGTCCGGTCGTGTCGTGGCGATCAAGGAGACCACCGCGCAGATGGCACAGCGCGAGTACGACATGCTCGGCAACCTCGCCCGCCTGGACGTGCCGTGTGTCGACCGTGTCGCCGTGATCGCCGGTCGATCGGATGCCGCGGGCGATCCGCTTCCGGCCGCCCTCGTCACCGCGCACCTGCGCTTCTCCATGCCGTACCGCGCGCTGTTCACTCGCGTGCTGCGGCCCGACACTGCCACCCGATTGGTGGATGCGCTCGCGCTGCTGCTGGTGCGGCTGCACAACGTCGGCTTCTACTGGGGCGATGTGTCGCTGTCCAATACGCTCTTTCGCCGCGACGCCGGCGCCTTCGCCGCCTACCTCGTGGATGCGGAGACCGGCGAACTGCATGAGGAAGGCCTCACCGAAGGCCAGCGCCTGTACGACCTCGACCTTGCGCGTACCAACATCGCCGGCGAGATCATGGACCTTGCGGCCGGTGGGCGGCTCGAGCATGGTGTGGATGCTGTCGCCATCGCCGATGGCATCGTGTCGTCGTATCACTCGCTGTGGGCCGCCCTCACCGCCGAGGAGTCGTTCTCCGCTAACGAGACCTGGCGTATCACCGAGCGGGTCGAGCGCCTCAACGCCCTGGGCTTCGATATCGACGAGATGTCGATGTTGACGACGGCAGACGGCACGGTGGTCGAGATCCAGCCGAAGGTGGTGGATGCCGGGCACCATCAGCGCCGCCTCATCCGTCTCACCGGTCTCGATGTCGAGGAGAACCAGGCGCGTCGTCTACTGAACGACCTGGACGAATTCCGCGCACGCTCGAAGAAGGAGTGGGTCGATGAGGAGATGTTCGCCCACGAATGGCTCACGCGTGTGTTCGAGCCCGTGGTCCGAGCCATCCCCTACGATCTGCGTGCGAAGCTCGAGCCTGCCGAGGTATTCCACCAGGTGCTGGAGCACCGCTGGTATCTCTCGCAGGCGAGCGGCCGTTCGGTTCCGCTCGCTGAGGTGCTGACCTCGTACATCAACGAGGTGCTGCGGCACCGCCGCGACGAAGCGACGATCATGGGCCCGCCGACCGAGACCATGTCACTCCCCGTCGTCACCGGCACCATGCTGCTGCCCGATGATGACGAGGTCGACTGGCGCGACCTGGTCTAAGCCCCCGGTCTAGGGCCCCTCCCGTTCATTGCGAGTGGGCAGCTGTGGCTCGAGATTCGCAGGCAAAGTCAAATGGTCTGGGCAACGTTGGTAGTTATGCTGCGAGGAGCAGCTGGTTGAGCCGGTTGGCTGGGGTCTGAAGCTCGAGGGTCGGGCGGGGGCGGCGATTCAGGATCGCGGCGGTCCGGGCGAGGTCCTCGGGAGAGTGGGCGGAGAGATCTGATCCTTTCTCGAACCAGAATCGTAGAAGCCGGTTGGTGTTCTCGTTGGTCCCG
>NZ_JBPTMA010000004.1:0-441732 GCF_051546305.1 Microbacterium wangyouchuni | reverse complement strand
TACGTCGGCAACGGCAAACCCCGCGGCTTCATGAACCGTTACCCATCTCCTGAGACAGAAACCGTCACCAATGTTCTGAGACAAGAACCGTCACCGAAGACCTGAGACATCACACATGAAACTTGGGTTCCCACAACGTTTCTCATGCAGAAATGCGTTTCTCGAACTCAGGTGGCCGGGTAGGTGACGGTGGTCTCGCTGAGGACTGCGCCCGTGGTGAGCTCAGTCGGGTGCTGCTGGCCCTGGTTCATCAGATGAAACACCTGCTTGTCGTGGGCGATCAGGTGGTCCGCGATGATCCGACGGTGACAGCGCCACCACACCGCCTCGGAGCACATCACTGTCGTGCGATGTTCGCATCCGCGTTCGAGTAACTGCACGAATCCGGTCTGAAACTCATCCGAGAGCGCGTAGTCGGCATAGTTGTGGAAGCTGCGGTTCTGCCAGAAAGCATTAACCTCGAACGGTACGTTCTTCGAAGCCGGGCGACGGCCGCCGAGTTCCGCGATGCGCTCGAAGCGGATGCTGGCGGCGCCCAGCGATTCCCGCAACGAGTCCTCGTCGAACTGAGGATTGCGCCTCGAGCCAGGAAGACGTCGCACATCGATGACCAGACCGATCTCAGCCGACTGCAACACCTCGATGAACTCCTCGATCGAGCGGTTGGAGTGTCCGACGGTGAAGAACGGCAATGGCATGGTGTCAGGCTACGGCGCAGACGCGCGTCGTGCGCGGCATTGACTTGGCGCATGGTTTCCCGTAGGAAAGTACCACGAGCTTTCCAGGTGGAAAGCCTGGTGAGGGTGACGATGGAACAGCGACCGGTGGACGGGCATGACCCGCTGGCACCGCCCACGGCGGATATCGCGCAGGCATATTTGGATGAGCTCAGCGCCGTGCAATCTCGGCGAGAGGAGCATGTCGATCGTCGCGGGGC
Organism: Microbacterium wangyouchuni; assembly: GCF_051546305.1. NCBI lineage: Bacteria > Bacillati > Actinomycetota > Actinomycetes > Micrococcales > Microbacteriaceae > Microbacterium > Microbacterium wangyouchuni. The sequence continues at coordinate 440,795 of NZ_JBPTMA010000004.1, read as the reverse complement.
TGCGTGGCTTGCCCTCGCAGAGGCGATCACCATATCCGTTTATGTGACGATCGCAGGGTTTGCCATCGGGATGACTTCGGCGAACTCGGCGTTCCTCATCGTGCTCGCACTTTTCTTGCTCTGGACTCAGCTAGGCAACGAGCGACGTGAAGAGCTCGGCGGCATTAACCGCTCACGGGCGCGCACATGGGCGGCGGGCATCGGGATCGGTGCGCTGCTGATCATTTTCCTGCTCGGCAGGCTCGTGGCGGCGCTCGTTGGCGGTGAGATACCGCTGGTGATCTATTTCCTGCCCGGCCTCATCGCGCTTGCGGTCGTCGGTGTGCCTGCCGTACGCGATATTCGCGCTTTCCGTCCCGTCGGCGAGCAACCGCCGCACAGACACCTGACCACGCCGGAGCGGTGGGCGACTGTCACCATCGGCGTGATCATGGCTGGGAGCATCTGGGTACTGGGGGTTGGAAGCGAGCTGCTGATATTGACTCTCGCTCCGGTGCTGATGTTCGCCTACCTCGCGTGGTGGGTTGCTGGGCGCATCAGCGAACGGCTGCCGGTCCTGGGAGCAGTGTGGGCCTGGCCGCAGTGGCTGGCGTTCATCCTCGGCGGGGTTGCGGTCACCGCGACAATCAGCGTGCAGCTGCTCGGCCTTGCAGTGTCCGCGAGCACATTCGCGCCGCTCGCCGCTGTGGCAATTTTGCTGGTCTTCGTGGCCAGCGCCTTCATGGACGGCCGTGATGGCTGAGAAGCATCCGCGCCTTCGGTTGGATGACAACTTCGCCAGCCCGATCCGCTTCTCGCTTATGGCTGCGCTGATCGATGGGAATGAGCTCGACTTCGGCACAATCGCCGAGATCCTCCAAGTGGGTGACTCGGCGTTGAGTAAGTCGATCTCGCATCTGCACATCGCTGGCTATGTCGCGACGCGACGAGGTGACGTCGGGAGCCGTCCTCGCACCTGGGTGCGTTCGACGATGAAGGGTGAGCGTGCCTTCGCCGCGCACCTGCAGGCGCTGCAGGAGATCGTCGAGTTCGCAGGTCACCGCAGCTGAGATGCCCCCACCAGATCCGGATGGTGGATGGCAGCGACGTCCGGGTGCGCGCGCAGACGTGACTTCAACGCGTTCTCGCCGTAGAGACTGTGGATCGGGTTCGTCGGATCTGCCGTGACTCCGCGAGCTTCAGCCGCGAGCTCGGCAGGCAAGTCGATCAGTGGGAGACGGGCATCCAATGCTGGATTGAAGAAGAACGGCACCGAGATGCGCTCATTCGGAGCTTTCGGTGAGATCACCCGGTGATTGGTGGCCTTCAGATAACCGCCGGTGGCGTACTCGAGCAACTCGCCGATGTTCACCACGAAAGCCCCGTCGACCGGTGGAGCATCGACCCATTTGCCGTCGCGCTCGACCTGCAGACCGCCCACGCCCGGCTCGACCCACAGCAGCGTCAGTACGCCGGAATCCTTGTGTGCTCCCACGCCCTGCTGGGGCGCGGGCTCATTGGTTCCGGGATAGCGCACGATCTTGATGAGTGTTGACGGGTCGCCGAAGTTCGACTCGAAGTACGACTCGTCGGCGCCGAGAGCAAGAGCCCAGGCCCGAAGCAGTTTGCGGGCAACGCCCGACAGCTGCGCGTGCCATTCGGTCACGACCTCGCGCAGCTCCGGCTGCGCTGCCGGCCAGAGATTCGGTCCGAGTAGGCGGTTGAACGCCGGGCCGTCGGTGACCGTCTCACGCTCGGGGCCGATATCGATCTGCTCTCGCCAGTCGACTTTCCCTTGCGTCCGTTCCCCGCCCACGCGCGTGTAGCCACGGAAGTGTGGGCTCTTGATGTTCTCGATCGACAGCTTCTCCTCCTCAGGCAGAGCGAAGAAGTCCAGGGCTGCCCGGTGCAATCGGCGGGACAGATCCGCAGTCACACCCGTGCCGGTGAGGTAGAAGAAGCCCACGTCGTGGGTGGCCGCGCGCAGGTCATCTCGGAAGCGCGCCGCGGCCTCGATACCGTTGTCGAGCTGGGAGAGGTCGAGGACGGGAAGATTCAGATCAGCCATGGCCTGAGGCTAAACGCCGATCGCTCCGTCCGCGATGAATATTGCCCAGCATTACCGCCGGTAACATTTAGGTCATGCCTCGTCTGTGGATTTCGCTCCGTCTGCTGTTGCCCGCCGTCTGGATCGGACTGATCGTCGGACTGAGCTTCATGGAGACTCCGCTGAAGTTCTTGGCCCCGGGCATCACGACGCCACTGGGCCTCGGTATCGGCCGACTCGTGTTCATCTCGCTGTCGATCGCCGGGTGGATCATCCTCATCGTGCTGACTCTGATCTCTCAAGCCCGGCCGCGCGAGACCCGCGGCGGCTGGATACTGGTCGGGGCAATGTGGGTGATCATGGCTGTCGAGTCCTTCGCGATTCGTCCCGCGCTGGCCGCGCGTAGCGACATCATCATCGCTGGCGGCGACCCGGGAGAATCCGTGCTGCACTACATCTACATAGCGGCCGAACTGCTGCTGCTCGCGGTGCTTGTCTGGTACCTCGTGCTCGGTACACGTCGTATCAAGATCGCCTGAATCGACCGCGCCGCGCGCCTGTCAATCCTCGCGCGGGCGGCGAGAGCCGGTGGGATCCTCGCGGCGCGAGGTGTCACTGCCGAGTCGCTGATCGGAGAAGAGCCAACGCGCACGCGGTTCGATCAGCGGCCGGAACAGCTGGCGCACCGGCTTCGTTGCCAGAACAAGTGCGATTCCGACAGAGAGCACGATCACCATCGGCAACCAGATCCAGGTCGGCTCGGCATCACGCAGGATGCCGGACTCGCGGAACGGGTAGAGCACGAATGAGTGCAGCAGGTACACGTACATCGTGTACTGCCCGAACTGCGTCCACCAGGTGGCGCGACGCGGGATCAGCACGAAGAACGCCGCGGTGAGCAGTAGCCCGATCAGGATCAGCGCCAGTCGAATCGCCCCGGACCACCAGGCGTGCGCGCCCAGTTCGGCGTAGGAATCAACGTAGAAGAACCATCGGTCAAGGTCGATGCTCGACCAGACTTCCACCCAGTTCCAGGCGACGAAGGCGTCCACGGCGAAGATGAGCAGCGCGAGCACTCGCAACCACCAGGGGCGGAAGTCGATCAAGCGCAGTCGGTCGACGATGTCGTGTTCACGCAGCCACCAGCCGAGCACGAAGAACGGCAGAAATCCGAGGGTGCGCGACAGTGAGAAAGTGCTGTCGACATTGGGCAGGTATCCGGCGCCGAGCGAGATCAGCAGACTCCAGGTCAGTGGCCAGCGCAGCAGAGCCAGGTAGGGCAGGACGAGTCGGAAGATGCCGAGTGCCAGCAGGAACCACAGAGTCCAGGATGGTTGGGTGAGGTTCGCAGTCGCCTCTCCCTCCACCAGCCATTTGGTCAGTGTCCACAGCAGTTCGAAGATCACATAGGGCAACAGGATGTCAGTGATCACCCGCGCCATCTGCTTTCTGGTGGGTGGGGCGGATTTCGAGAAGTAGCCGGCGATGATCGCAAATGCGGGCATGTGAAAGGCGTAGAACGACAGGTACAGCGCCATGGCGATGTCGGAGTCATAGGTGAGGCGCTGGATTGCGTGCCCGAGCACGACCAGGACGATGCACGCGTAGCGGGCGTTGTCCCAGAACGGCACGCGCCTGCGGGGTCGACCGGTTGACCCAGTTTCCGGACCGGTGGGCGTGTGCGCGGTACTGCTCATCCAAAGAGGCTACCGGTCGGGAATAAAGTTGCCCGGAGGACGTTTACTCATATATATTCAACTGAATGGATACGGGTTGCTACAGCATCCACCCCACGAACTACGGAGCAAAAGATGAGCGAGTCCACCGACAACTCGGGCATGCAGTTCGGCCTCTTCACGGTCAGCGATGTCACACAGAACCCCGTCACCGGGGAGACTCCGAGCGAAGGCCAGAAGATCAAAGACGCGATCACTATCGCGAAGCACGCCGAAGAAGTGGGGCTGGACGTCTTCGCTGTCGGCGAGCACCACAACCCGCCCTTCTGGTCGTCCTCTCCTTCGACCACGCTCGCCGCGATCGCCGCGCAGACCGAGCGTCTGATCCTGTCGACCTCGACGACGTTGATCACCACGAACGACCCGGTGAAGATCGCCGAAGACTTCGCGATGCTTCAGCACATCTCCGACGGACGCACCGACATCATGCTTGGCCGCGGTAACACCGGGCCCGTCTACCCGTGGTTCGGCAAGGATATCCGCCAGGGCCTGCCGCTCGCGATCGAGAACTACGCTCTGCTTCACAAGCTCTGGCATGAGGACGTCGTCGATTGGGAAGGCAAGTTCCGCACGCCGCTGCAGGGCTTCACCTCCACGCCGCGCCCCCTCGACGGCGTCGCACCCTTCGTGTGGCACGGATCGATCCGCACCCCAGAGATCGCGGAGCAGGCCGCCTACTATGGCGACGGCTTTTTCGCGAACAACATCTTCTGGCCCAAGGAGCACTACCAGCGTCTGATTGAGCTGTACCGCCAGCGCTACGCCCACTACGGACACGGCACACCGGAGCAGGCGATCGTCGGCCTGGGCGGCCAAGCGTTCATGCGCGCGAAGTCGCAGGATGCCGTGAACGAGTTCCGCCCGTACTTCGACAACGCACCGGTCTACGGTCACGGTCCGAGTATGGAGGACTTCACCGAGATGACGCCGTTGACGGTCGGTTCGCCGCAGCAGGTCATCGACCGGTATGCCGGGATGCGCGACTTCTACGGCGACTATCAGCGTCAGCTCTTCCTGATGGACCATGCCGGGCTGCCGTTGAAGATCGTCCTCGAACAGCTCGACATCCTCGGTGGCGAGGTCGTGCCGGTGCTGCGCCGTGAGCTGGCGAAGAACCGTCCGGGAGAAGTTCCGGATGCGCCCACCCATGCCGCACGTGTTCGCGCCGTGTACGGGGACGGACCCACCCGCGAGGCGCGTCCAGGTGTGAACCGCGGCGACAATCTGACAGCAGGCTCCCCGTATCAGGACACACCGGCGCCGGCAGGCGCCGCATTCGGCATCGGCAGGAAGGAAGCGTGAGCATGAGTACTCGTCGTATCGCCGTCATCTCGGCGGGCCTCTCGAATCCGTCATCCACCCGAATGCTGGCCGATCGGCTCGCGGCAGAAACGGTGCGGCACCTCGCCGAATTGGATGTGCAGGCCACCGTTGACGTGATCGAGCTTCGCGACCACGCGCACGACATCACGAACAACATGCTCACGGGTTTCGCGCCGCCGGCGCTGGAATCAGCCATCAACACCGTGTATTCAGCGGATGCCCTGATCGCCGTCACGCCCATCTTCTCGACGAGCTACAGCGGTCTGTTCAAGTCGTTCATCGATGTTCTGGACCCGGATGCGCTCACCGACAAGCCGGTGCTGATCGGTGCGAACGCAGGAACCGCACGGCATTCGCTGGCGATCGACTACGCGATTCGTCCGTTGTTCGCCTACTTGCACGCGGAGGCCGTGTCGACGGGCGTGTTCGCGGCATCCAGCGACTGGGGCGGTGCCGGAGACGAGGTGGCGCCGCTGGCCAAGCGCGTGGCCAAGGGCGCGAAAGAGCTCGCCGAAGCCATTGCTCGTAAGGACGCTGCGCACTCCACAGATCCGTTCGACCCGGCGAACTACCTCGGGGAAGGACGTTCGTTCGGCCACCTGCTCGGTGGACTCGCGGGGGAGTGATACCGCGCGCACGCAAAGCCGAGGGGCGGACCTCGAACAAATAAAAGATGAAGAGGGCCACCCCGATCGGGGTGGCCCTCTGACGGTCAACCGCTCTTGCGTCGGAACTCGCGCCGCGTCTGCGGGGCGTTTGCCGCGTGGACGGCGGATTCGCCATCCAGATGCGACTCACCATTGCGGTGATGTGCGTTCTTCTTCTCGAGCGCTTCCTTGAACTTGCGCTTCATGTCCTCAGACGAGGAGGCTGCGCCTTCTTCGGTGCTCATGAGGTCAGCCTACTCCGACGGTGCCCCAGCAGGAAAGAACTCCTTTCTGCGCGTGTGCCCGAAAACACACGTGAACCGCGACCGCCGGGATCGAACGGAAACCGAATCGGAGACAGCGGGTGAAGAAAGACCGTGCACAGAGTGAACACTCGATGCCTGGGCCGGTTCCGGCGCAATCCCGGTATCCGTGCACGGCATCCTGACATCGTGAGAGTCGCGATTGTGACCGAATCATTCCTGCCGCACATGAACGGTGTGACAGGGTCTGTGCTGCAGATCCTGCGCCACCTCGAACGCAGAGGGCATGTCGCCCATGTGATCGCTCCGGATGCCGCGGGCATCCCCCAGCAGTTGCACGGTGCTGTGATTGAGCCGGTGACCAGCGTCGCGCTGCCCGGCTACCGCGACGTCCGCGTGGGAACAGTCGGCGCCCAGCGCATCGCTTCGTCACTGAACCGATTCCGTCCGGACGTCGTGCACCTGGCCTCACCATTCGCACTCGGGTGGCGCGGCGCGCTGGCCGCATCCCGCAGCGGTGTCGCCTCGGTAGCCGCCTATCAGACCGACGTCGCCGCGTACACCACCCGCTATGGAATGGCAGCAACGACTGAGTTCGCCAAGAACCACCTCGTCCGTCTGCATCGCAGGGCCACCCTCACCCTTGCCCCATCAGCGGGCGCTGAACAGCAGCTCGCTGCACTCGGGATCGACCGCATCCGACACTGGGGGCGTGGTGTGGATGCTGAACGCTTCCATCCCTCGCGGCGCGTCGAACGCGGCGACGGGGGAGAGGTCGTCGTGGGCTACGTCGGGCGGCTTGCGGCAGAGAAGCAGGTGGAGGATCTGCGTGTGCTCGCGCAGCTGGACGGGGTGCGTCTCGTGATCGTCGGTGAGGGCCCGGCCCGGCAGCGACTCGAGTCGCTGATGCCCGGTGCAGCGTTCCTCGGACATCTCACCGGAGACGCGCTCGCGCAGGAGATGGCATCATTCGATATCTTCGTGCACCCCGGCGAGAGCGAGACCTTCGGCCAGACACTGCAAGAGGCGCACGCCAGCGGGGTCCCTGTGGTCGCGACGGGGCGCGGCGGGCCAGTGGATCTCGTCCGGATGGGGATCGACGGCTGGTTGTACCGGCCAGGCGACCTGCAGGACCTGCGCATGCGGGTGGTAGATCTGGTGGGAGATCGGCGTAAGCGCCGTGCTTTCGGGGCTGCCGGGCGTGCGGCTGTGGAGCACCGCAGTTGGGAGGCAGTGTGCGACCGCCTGCTGACACATTTCGCGGAGGCACAAGAGCTGAATTCGGCGGATCGGATGCTCCGGGCGCCGCGGTTGCGACGCCCGGAAACGCCGCAGCCCGTCGCCGGAGGCCACTGGCGACGCTACGTCGCATTGGGCGATTCGCTGACTGAAGGACTGTGCGACCCCGCGCCAGACGGCACACTGCGCGGGTGGGCCGACCGGCTCGCACTGCTGCTGGCGGCGCCCGGCGGACTCCACTATGCGAACCTGGCCGTACGTTCGCGCCGGGTGCGCGACGTGAGCGGACCGCAACTGGCCAGAGCCAGACAACTCCGTCCGGACCTGGTCTCCATCCTGGTCGGGGCCAACGACCTGGTGAGGGCGCGCGTCGATGTAGCTGCACTCGCAGCGCAGGTGGAGACTGCGGTGCGGACACTGCGTGCCGATGACGCCGACGTCATTCTGGTCACGCCGTTCCTCCCGGGGCGAGCAGCGGCGCGGCTGCTCGTGGCACGCTTCGCCGATTTCTCCAACAGGCTCGTCGGCATCGCCGAGCGCACCGGCGCGATTCTGCTGGATACTGATCTGCACCCCGTGCTGGCTTCGCAACCGAACTGGGGTGAGGATCTGGTACATCTGAGCAGTCGCGGCCACCGCTACCTCGCCTACTGCGCGGGTGAGATGCTCGGAGTGCCGCACGCCGAGACTCTCGGTGCGCTGGATGAGGCACTGCATGACGCTGGCCGCCCTGTCTCTCGCGCCGCGTGGTGGCGCAGGTACGCGCTGCCGTGGGCCTGGCGGCGCTTGCGTGGCCGTGCCGCCGGCGACGGGCGAGCCGCCAAGCACGACGACTACGTCTACATCGGCCGCTCGTCGAGCATGCGCGGCGTCGCACTACGCTGAGCGGGTGCGCTGATAGAGTAAAGGTGGACTGCTGTGCGCAGTTCGCGTGCGTTTTCACGCACGCTTACGCATATCCTCGGCCGTCACACGGATGGACGAGTTTAAACAAAGAAGGAGAGACCTCTTGGAAGGTCCTGAAATCACTGCCGCCGAGGCCGTTCTTGACAACGGTCGCTTCGGCACCCGCACCATCCGCTTCGAAACTGGTCGTCTTGCTCAGCAGGCGCAGGGTTCGGTTGCGGCTTACCTCGACGAAGAGACCATGATTCTCTCGGCGACCAGCGCTGGAAAGCACCCGCGCGAAGGCTTTGACTTCTTCCCGCTGACCGTGGACGTCGAAGAGCGTTCCTACGCAGCTGGCAAGATTCCCGGCTCGTTCTTCCGTCGTGAGGGTCGCCCCTCGACTGAGGCGATCCTGGTCTGCCGACTGATCGACCGTCCGCTGCGTCCGTCGTTCGTCGATGGTCTGCGCAACGAGGTCCAGGTCGTCATCACCGTGCTTTCGATTGCGCCGGGCGAGTACTACGACGCTCTCGCGATCAACGCGGCATCCGCGTCGACCCAGATCTCGGGTCTGCCGTTCTCGGGTCCCATCGCCGGTGTGCGTCTCGCGCTCATCCCGGGCCAGGGCGAGCACGCCGACCAGTGGGTCGCGTTCCCGAACGAGGCTCAGGTCGCTGAGGCCGTGTTCGACCTGATGGTCGCCGGTCGTGTCGTCAAGAAGTCTGATGGCTCCGAAGACGTCGCGATCATGATGGTCGAGGCTGAGGCAACCGAAAACAGCTGGAACCTCATCAAGGGCGGCGCCGTAAAGCCGAACGAAGAGGTCGTCGCCGCAGGGCTCGAGGCCGCAAAGCCTTTCCTCAAGCAGCTTGTCGAGGCGCAGGCCGAGATGGCTTCGCACTCCTCGAAGGCTCCGGGCGTCTACCCGGTCTTCCCGGCGTATGAGCAGGGCACCTACGACTTCATCTCCGCATCTGCGACAGCTGACCTCGAGAAGGTCTACCAGATCGCCGACAAGATCGAGCGCCAGACCGCCGATGACGAGGTCAAGGATCGCGTCAAGGCCGAGGTTGCTGCTGCTGTTGAAGCAGGAACCCTTCCTGCGTCTGCAGCCGGTGAGGTCTCCGGTGCATACAAGTCGCTGACCAAGAAGATCGTTCGCGACCGCGTCCTCACCGAGGGTGTCCGTATGGATGGTCGTGGCCTTGCTGACATCCGTCCGCTGGACGCTGAGGTGCAGGTCATCCCGCGCGTGCACGGCTCCGCGATCTTCCAGCGCGGCGAGACCCAGATCATGGGTGTCACCACGCTGAACATGCTCAAGATGGAGCAGCAGATCGACTCGCTGTCTCCGACCACTTCCAAGCGCTACATGCACCACTACAACTTCCCGCCCTACTCGACCGGTGAGACCGGTCGTGTCGGTTCGCCGAAGCGTCGTGAGATCGGGCACGGCTTCCTGGCCGAGCGTGCGCTCATGCCGGTGCTGCCCAGCCGCGAGGAGTTCCCGTACGCGATCCGTCAGGTGTCTGAGGCTCTCAGCTCCAACGGCTCGACGTCGATGGGATCGGTTTGCGCTTCGACTCTGTCGCTGCTGAACGCGGGTGTGCCGCTGCGCGCAGCCGTCGCCGGCATCGCCATGGGCCTCGTCTCCGATGAGGTCGACGGCCAGACGCGCTACGCGGCCCTGACCGACATCCTCGGTGCAGAAGACGCGCTCGGCGACATGGACTTCAAGGTCGCAGGCACCAGCGAGTTCATCACTGCTATCCAGCTCGACACGAAGCTTGACGGCCTCCCGTCGGATGTTCTCACCGGCGCGCTGACGCAGGCCCGTGACGCACGTCTGACGATTCTCGGCGTCTTGAATGCTGCGATCGACACGCCTGACGAGATGGCGCCGACCGCGCCTCGCGTCATCAGCGTTCAGATCCCCGCTGACAAGATCGGTGAGCTGATCGGCCCGAAGGGCAAGACGATCAACGCGATCCAGGACGAGACTGGCGCTCAGATCTCCATCGAGGAAGACGGCACCGTTTACATCGGTGCTGTTGACGGACCCTCGGCTGAGGCCGCGCGCGCTCAGGTCAACGCGATCGCGAACCCGACCAACCCCGAGGTCGGCGAGCAGTTCCTCGGAACTGTTGTGAAGATCGCCTCGTTCGGTGCCTTCATCTCGTTGCTGCCCGGCAAGGATGGTCTGCTGCATGTCACCGAAGTGCGCAAGCTCGCCGGTGGCAAGCGTGTTGAGAACGTTGATGACGTGCTCAACGTAGGCCAGAAGATCCTCGTCAAGATCACGAAGATCGATGACCGCGGCAAGCTGTCGCTGGAGCCCGTCCTCGACGACGCTCCCGCCGCCGATGCTGCGCCCGATGCGGAGTCCGCTGAGGCGTAAAGTCTGAGATTCGGCCCGGATTCTGCTCCATGTGAGTCGAATCCGGGCCTTTCTCGTGCCCGTCGTTATCAGAACGTTGTGAAAACTTGGCTTCCGCCTGCCTGTAATGGCAGGTGAGGGAGGCATTTGCGCTTACCCTCGAAGTACGCACCGGGGGGTGCCGCATGTCAAGCAAGTAACGACAGAGATCACGCGTGCGGAGGTGGTTGAAGGATGCGGTTGTTCGGAACAGGGGACACTGCGCACCAGACGAGCGCGTCCAGCATGTCGTACGAGCATCCTTCCGCTCCGATTCCCGTCGTCGGCCCCGGCATCGGTGAGACGCTGCGTGTTCCGATCGGTGACACCGGGATCGAAGTCTTTCCGCTGATCCTGGGCGCGGCGGAGTTCGGCTGGAATGTCGACCTCGAGACCAGCCATGCGATCCTCGATCGCTACGTGGAGTTTGGTGGCAATGCCGTGCACACCGCCGACGGGTTCTCCGGCGGCCGAAGCGAGCACATCATCGGGCAGTGGCTGCGCTCGCGCAGACAACTGCGTGACGTCGTGCTGGGCGTTCGCGTCGGCTCTCATGCTGACAACCCCGGGCTCGGGGCGACCAACCTCGTGCGCGCCGTCGAAGGCTCTCTCACTCGTCTCGGGGTCGAGCGCATCGACATCCTCTACCTGGATGCCACACTTGATCAGAGCACGAACCTCGAGGACACCCTCGCGACCGCGGAGTGGTTGCGTGGCGCAGGGAAGATCAACGTCCTCGGCGCATTCCGGTTCGCACCGGAACGGCTCGTAGAAGCGCGAATTCTCGCGTCGGCCGGGTATCCCCGTATCGAGGTCCTTGATGAGCCGTACAACCTGATTCGCCGCGATGCATTCGAGGGCGATCTGCGCCTCGTGGCCGGGGCGCAGAACTTGGCAGTCACGCCATCGCACGCGCTGGAGCACGGATTCCTGTCGGGCCGCCACCGCAGCAAGGCGCTGATTTCTCAGGGCGTTCGCGGTGAACAGTTGCGCGAGCGGTTGAATCGCCGCGGCATCCGGATCCTGCGCGCGCTGGACCAGATCGCAACAGATCTTCAGGCACCGGTTGCCGCCGTCTCGATCGCCTGGCTGCTCGCGCAGCGTACGATCGCCGCGCCCATCGTCAATACCTTCGCGATGCAACACGTCGAAGAGCTGATGCAGGGAGCGGGCATCTCGTTGACCCGCACGCAGATCGCAGAACTCACCCGCGCCGGTAATTGAGCACAGCGCGCCCCGAGACGTTTCCGGACGGGTAGGCTGGACGCGCCCCCTGTGACAGTGGGTAACGAAGCGAGTGGGTTGTGACGCATTACATCTATCTGGTCAGACATGGCGAACATCAAGACGCTGAGCACGGCGTCGACGACGGCCCCCTTTCTCCTCGGGGGCGGCGACAGGCGGAATTGATCGCCGACAGGCTGTCCGGTCTTCCGCTGAACCGGGTATGGCATTCGCCACTGCTCCGAGCGACCGAAACTGCCCGAGCGATCGCCGAGCGGCTTCCCGCAGTGACACCTGAGCCATCGGCATTGCTCTTCGACTGCGTTCCCACGGGGATGTCAGACGAGACGCCATCCGCTTATGAACCCTTCTTCGGCTCGATCACAGAAGCTGAGATCGAGGCGGGAGGCGCTCAGATGGCCGACGCGGTCAGCGAATTCCTCGTGCGCAAACAGGGCGATGTTCACGAAGTCCTGATCACGCACAACTTCGTCATCGCCTGGTTCGTACGCGAAGTTCTCGGTGCACCGGAGTGGCGATGGATGACGTTGAACCAGGCTCACTGCGGGTTGACCGTGATTGCGCAGAAGCAGGGCCGGCCCTGGTCGCTCGTCAACCATAATGAGCTCAGCCACCTGCCGGTCGAGTTGTGGACCGGGCTGCCCGACCCGATGCCGGCGTGAACACGTCAGGGGCAGCGGAGCCAAATAGACTGGGTACATGACCAAGCAGGTGGCTCTCGTCGGCGGTACCGGCAAGCTCGGAACGATAATCAAAAGCGTGATTGATGATCTTCCGGGATTCGAAGTGACGCGCGTGCTGTCCTCTTCGAGTGATCTCTCGGAGCTCAGCGATGCTGATCTTGTCGTCGACGCATCCACCCCTCAGGTGAGCATCGAAGTCGTCCGTGCAGCAGTCGAGTACGGGATCAATGTTCTCGTCGCGACATCTGGTTGGTCAGCGGATCGAATCGCGCTGGTTCGTCCGCTGGTGCAATCCGCAGGAACGGGTGCGGTGTTCATTCCGAACTTCTCACTCGGCTCCGTACTCGGCTCGGCCCTCGCCGCCGCAGCGGCACCGTTCTTCTCCTCCGCGGAGATCGTCGAGGCGCATCGCGATACGAAGATCGACTCGCCCAGCGGCACCGCGGTGCGAACCGCTGAGCTCATTGCCGCCGCGCGATCCGAGGTCGGCCCCGTCAACGCGCCCCACGCCGACCAGCGCGCTCGTGGCCAGCAGGTCGCCGGCGTTCCCGTGCATTCGCTCCGCCGCGCCGGGGTGATCGCCCGTCAGGATGCGATTCTGTCCGGACCGGGAGAGACGCTGACCATCACTCACGACACGGTGGAACCCGCCGAGGCCTACGCCCCGGGCATCCGTCTGGCTGTGCCGTTCGCTGCTGAGGCGCGCGGTGTCGTGATCGGTTTGGAGAACATGATTGACATCGGAATCCGAGCCCGCTCGTGATGACGCGCATCGGTGTCGCGCTGATCGGCGCCGCCCTGATCCTGTACTTCGTGCTGATGGGACAGAAGGCCATCCTCTTCATCACGAGTGGTCAACCCGTCGGCATCGCGATGGGCATCGCGCTGCTGGTGCTGCCGATGATCGGGATCTGGGCGCTGGTGCGAGAGATCCAGTTCGGCGTTCAGGCTGAAAAACTCGGCACGAAACTCGACGGCGAGGGCGGGATGCCGGTAGCGGAGACCGACCTGACGCCCAGTGGCCGTATCGCCAAGGCCGATGCCGAACCAATGATCCGGCGCTATATCGCGGAGGCGGATGCTGCTCCGGACGAATGGCGTGCACGGTATCGACTGGGCGTGGTGCAGGATGCCGCAGGGCGGCGTAAAGACGCGCGTGCGAGTATTCGCCACGCCATCCAGGTCTCCAAGCGGAAGGCTTAGCCCTCCGCTCGGAGTGGATACTCAGGCGAGTGTTGCCTCGAGCGTGATCTCGATGCCGGCCAGCGCCTGAGACACCGGGCATCCGGTTTTCGCGCCTTCGGCGATCTCCTGGAACTGCTCCTGGGTGAGTCCGGGAACGGTTGCGTTGACGTTGAGGTGGCTGCCGCTGATACCGACGCCGGGCTTGAAGGTCACCGACGCGCTCGTGTTCACGTTCTCCGGCGGCGTGCCGTTCTCGCTCAGCGCGTGCGAGAGCGCCATGCTGAAGCAGGATGCGTGCGCAGCTGCGATGAGCTCTTCGGGAGTCGTCGTACTGTCGGAGCCTTCGCTGCGGGCCTTCCAGTTGATCGGGAAGGTGCCGATATTCGACGAGGAGAACTGGACAGTGCCGGAGCCCTCGGCAAGAGAACCGTTCCAGATCGTCGTTGCTTCGCTGGTGATAGGCATAATTTCCTCCAGAAGTCGGGACCGGGTGTTCGGTCAGCCTATCGACGAACCACACTCCGGGGAACAGCTCCATCACGTACCGGGTATCCTGACAGACATGAGCGCAGCTGTCCCGACGCCGTATGAAGATCTGCTCCGTGACGTACTTGAGCACGGCACTCACAAGGATGACCGCACCGGAACCGGCACCACCAGCGTGTTCGGACGCCAGATCCGTTTTGATCTGGCTAAGGGCTTCCCGCTGATCACCACCAAGCGGGTGCATTTCAAATCGATCGCCTATGAGCTGCTGTGGTTCCTGCGCGGGGATTCGAATGTCACCTGGCTACAGGAGCATGGCGTCAGCATCTGGGACGAATGGGCCGATGCAGACGGTGACCTCGGCCCGGTCTACGGCGTCCAGTGGCGCTCCTGGCCGACGCCCGACGGCGAGCACATCGATCAGCTCTCGCAGGTGATCGACCAGATTCGGGCGACTCCGGATTCGCGACGCCTGATCGTTTCGGCATGGAACCCGGCCGATATCCCAGACATGGCGCTCGCGCCCTGCCACGCCCTGTTCCAGTTCTACGTCGCCGACGGCAAGCTGTCGTGCCAGCTCTATCAGCGCAGCGCCGACATGTTCCTCGGCGTGCCGTTCAACATCGCCAGCTACGCGCTGCTGACGTTGATGGTCGCCCAGCAAGTGGGGCTCGAACCCGGCGACTTCGTGTGGACCGGTGGCGACTGTCACATCTACGACAATCACCGCGAGCAGGTGCGCGAGCAGCTCTCCCGCGACGCCTACGACTACCCGACGCTGACGTTCGCGCGAAAGCCGGAGTCGATTTTGGACTACGACTTCTCCGATTTCGTCGTCGAGGGCTACCAGCACCACCCGCCGATCCGTGCGGCAGTAGCGGTATGACCTGGGTCGGCCTGATCTGGGCTGAGGCGGCCGGTGGTGTCATCGGCGCCGAAGGCGGCATGCCGTGGCATGTGCCAGAGGATCTCGCGCACTTCAAGGAAATCACGCTGTCCGCACCCGTGGTGATGGGGCGCAAGACCTGGGATTCGCTTCCGGAGCGGTTCCGCCCCCTGCCGCAACGCGACAACATTGTCATCACCCGCCAGCAGGACTGGACAGCCGAAGGTGCACGCCGTGCTCCAGACTTGAGCGCAGCCGTGCGCGGGCTGGACAAGGTCTGGATCATCGGTGGAGCGGAGATCTTCGCTCAGGTGATCGGGCACGCCGATCGGCTGGAGGTCACCGAGCTGGATCTGAAGGTGGCCGGTGATGCTTATGCGCCGTCGAAGGACGGCTGGCGGCTCGTGGACGAGGGGGAGTGGCAGACCTCTCGCGCCGGAATCCGCTTCCGCTTTCTCGGATATGAGCGCTGATGCCGATCGCCCTCATCACGGGTGCCAGCGCTGGCCTCGGCGCTGAATTCGCTCGACAACTCGCTCAGCGCCGAGCTGATCTCGTGCTCGTGGCGCGCTCGGATGATGCTCTGGAGCAACTGGCGGTCGAACTGCGCCAGACCTATGGTGTCGCTGTCGAGGTGCTCGTCGCCGACGTGGTGGATGAGACCGGGGTGGAACGTGTGGTGAAGCGCCTCGTTGACCCGGAGCATCCGATCGATCTGCTGATCAACAACGCGGGGTTCGGGCTCCCACTGAAATTTGCGGACAACGACGTAGCCGATGAAGTGCGGCATCTTCGAATCCATGTCGAAGCGCCGCTGCGGCTGATGCACGCAGCGCTCGGTGCGATGCGTGGACGTGGTGGCCGGATCATCAACGTTGCATCGGTCGCCGCATTCATCCCGCGATCGACGTACGCCGCCTGCAAGAGGTGGCTGGTCGGCTTCAGCGAATGGGCGAACTCCGAATACGCCCGAGATGGCGTCACCGTCACGGCGTTGTGCCCCGGCTTCACGCACACGAATTTTCACGAGCGGATGGGCCTGCCTCCCGGTGAGGAGGGGATCGCCGCGTGGATGTGGCTGGATGCCCGCACCGTCGTTCGCGAGGGACTTCGCGACGCTGCGCGTGGCAAGTCGCTGTCGGTACCGTCCTGGCGCTACAAACTGATCGTCGCGGCGACGCGGATCGTCCCCTCCGCTCTGCTATCTAAGGCCGGACGACGCGGGCGCATGTGATCGCCTTACGCGCTTCGCTGAGGATGCAGCTCAGCGGAAGCGGCCGAGATGAATGCCCGCGTACGCGAGTGCGCCGACCGTTTCTCCATCGGTGATGCGTCCGTCAGCGACCATGCGCAGCACCTCGTCGAACGGGATCCAAGAGACCTCGACGATGCCCTCTTCCGCCTGAGCAGATCCGGCGGCTGCGGTGAGCTCCTCAGCGAGAAACACGTACTCAGGCGCGATGGTTACGCCGTTCAGGGCGTTCATCAGCCCGACCTGCGTCCACGTAGCGGCGCGCATTCCGGTTTCTTCGAGCAGTTCGCGTTGCGCGGCCAGCAGGGGCTCCTCTCCATCGCTGCCGCCGGCGGGAACTTCGATCGATCGTCCGGTCGTGTACCGCTCGAGTGTCACCAGGCACACGCGCATCTCGTCGTCAACGGCAACGATGAAAACGGCGGGGTGACGTACCGAGACCACGCCGTAGATCCCGTCGCCGGCGGGGCCGGTGACAGCATCCTCACGCACTGAGATCCATGGATTCTCGTAAACGATCCGCGAGTCGTTGGTGCGCCAGGTCATGCGTCGACTCTAGTAGCGGCTTCATCCGCGTCGCGGCGAGCGACTCAACACCGATACGCTGGGACCATGACGCACTCGGGTAACCCTTTCGGACAGGTTCTCGTCGCGCTCGTCACTCCGATGACGGCCGACGGTGAAGTCGATTGGCCCGCCGTCGAAAAGCACATGGATGACGTCATCACCGCTGGTGCGGACGGCATCGTTGTGACCGGGACGACTGGCGAGACCTCTACGCTTACCGACCCCGAGAAGCTCAAGCTCGTCGAAGTCGGCAAGTCCGTCTCCTCGGGCCGCGCGAAGATCATCACCGGCGGTGGCTCCAACGAGACAGCGCACGCGATCGAGCTCTACAAGGCCAGTGAGAAAGCCGGCGCTGACGGCATCATGATTGTCACGCCGTACTACAACAAGCCGACCCAGGCAGGAATCCTGACGCATTTCCGTCTGGTGGCAGACTCCACCGACCTGCCGGTGATCCTGTACGACATCCCGGGTCGCACGGGTGTGCCGATCAAGTACGAGACGATTCTGCGTCTGGCCAAGCACCCGAATATTCTTGCCGTGAAGGACGCCAAGGGCGACTTCAGCGAGGTCAGCCGCGTGCTGAATCAGACTGATCTGATGTACTTCTCCGGTGACGATGCGAATGCACTGCCGCATCTCGCCATCGGCGCAACCGGACTCATCGGCGTCACCGCGAATATCACCGCTGCACCGTACCGCACGATCGTGGATGCTGTGAACCGCGGCGACCTTGCTGCCGCCACGGCAGAGCACAAGCGCCTCGAGCCGCTCGTTCGGGCCACGATGACACATGTTCCCGGTACGGTCTCGGCGAAATACATCCTGCACGGCCTCGGCCGTATCTCCAGCCCTCGGGTACGACTTCCGCTGGTCGGTCCGGAGGAGTGGGAGGCCGCGCTCATCGAAGACGAGTTGTCTGTCGTCACCGATATCGCTGGTGCAGATTTCTCGAACTTCCGCCCCGACCGCAATGCGGCCGCCGGTGGTGCCCTGCCGAAGGTGCACGGTACGACGCGCTGAGACGACGGGCGCGTCGCGCGCCCATAAGAACGACCGGGCACGACGAGTGTCCGACTGAGGAGACATCAATGTCCAATCCCATCGCCGCTCCCGAACCGCTCGCCGAGGGGGCCCTCCGCGTCATCCCGCTGGGTGGCTTGGGCGAGATCGGTCGCAACATGACGACCTTCGAGTACGACGGCAAGATCCTCATCGTGGACTGCGGTGTGCTCTTCCCTGAGGAGCACCAGCCCGGCGTCGACCTGATCCTGCCGGACTTCGAGCCGATCAAAGACCGCCTCGACGACATCGTCGGCATCGTCCTCACTCACGGGCACGAAGACCACATCGGTGCCGTTCCGTATCTGCTGCGTCTGAAGAACGACATTCCGCTGATCGGCTCAGGTCTGACACTCGCGCTGATTGAAGCCAAGCTCAAGGAGCATCGGATCAAGGCGTTCACCCTCACGGTGAAGGAAGAGCAGCACGAGAAGGTTGGGCCGTTCGACCTGGAGTTCATCGCGGTTAACCACTCGATTCCGGACGCCCTTGCCGTCGCCATCCGCACACCAGCGGGAATGGTGCTGGCCACCGGCGACTTCAAGATGGACCAGCTGCCGCTGGATGGCCGCATCACCGACCTGCGTGCGTTCTCGCGCTTGGGCGAAGAGGGCGTCGATCTGTTCCTGGTCGATTCCACGAACGCTGACGTGCCCGGTTTCACACCGACCGAGAAGTCCATCGGCCCGGTCCTTGACCAGGTGATCGCCAAGGCACCGCGCCGGGTGATCGTGGCGAGTTTCTCCAGCCACGTGCATCGTGTTCAGCAGGTGCTGGACGCCGCCCACGCGAACGGGCGTCGGGTTGCACTGCTGGGGCGGAGCATGGTGCGCAACATGACCATCGCCGCTGACCTCGGATACCTCAAGGTCCCCGATAACGTGCTCATCGATTACAAGAAGGCGCGAGATCTGCCAGACGAGAAGATCGTCTACATGTCGACCGGTTCCCAGGGTGAGCCGATGGCTGTGCTCAGCCGCATGGCCAACCGTGAGCACGCGATCGAGGTCGGCGAGGGCGACACCGTCATCCTGGCGTCCAGCCTGATCCCCGGTAATGAGAACGCCGTTTACCGTGTCATCGATGGGCTCACGAAGCTCGGCGCCAACGTCGTGCACAAGGCGAACGCCCGGGTGCATGTGTCAGGTCACGCCGCGGCGGGGGAGCTGATCTACTGCTACAACATCCTCAAGCCTAAGAACGTGCTGCCCGTGCACGGCGAATACCGTCACCTGATCGCGAACGCCAAGCTCGCCCAGGAGACCGGCGTCCCGGAGGAGAACACGATCATTGCCTCCAACGGCACGATCATCGACCTCAAGGACGGCGAGGCGCACGTCGCCGGTCAGCTCGACATCGGCTTCGTCTACGTTGATGGCTCGACCGTGGGAGCGATCACGGATGCCGATCTCAAGGACCGGCGGATTCTCGGTGAGGAAGGGTTCGTCTCGATCATCATCGTTGTGGATGCTGCCACCGGAAACATCGTCTCGGGGCCGGAGATCCATGCTCGCGGTATCGCCGAGGACGACACCGTCTTCGATGATGTCGTTCCGAAGATCGTGGCGGCGCTGAAGGAGGCCTCGGGTAACGGCGTGCGTGACACACACGCGCTCTCCCAGGTTGTTCGCCGCACGATCGGACGCTGGGTGAACCAGAAGCTGCGCCGCCGTCCGATGATCGTTCCCCTCGTCATCGCGGCCTAGCCGATTCTGCCGGCATGCCGCGTCATTACGCGGCATTCCGGCAGCGGAACGTAGTCTTTCGGTATGGCCAGGAGTACCACGAAGACCTCGCGCGCGTCCGAGAAGCCTCCGGCGCGCGCCAAGGCCGCGGCCGCACCCAAGAAGTACGTCGACGAGGTTGAGAAGCCGGCACTAGCGGTACGCGCTTGGGTCGGGCTCGCTCATGGCGTCGGCGGCCTCTTCCGCGCGTTCGGCCCGGAGTCACTGGATAAGGATCAGCGTCGGGACGGGTTCCCGCTGCTGCTGGTGCTGCTCGCCTGCCTTGGCGCGGTCAACGAGTGGTTCTTTATCGGCAACGAGATCGCGCAGAACATCAGCGCGTACTCCGTGGGCCTGCTGATCGGGCGTACGGCATTCTTGCTGCCGGTGCTGCTGCTGATTCTGGCCGGCTGGCTGTTCCGGCACCCCTCCTCGGTGCACGACAACGGCCGCATCGGGATCGGCTTCGGTCTTTTCGTGATCTCGATCGCTGGAATCTGTCATGTCGCGGGCGGCAAGCCTGAACCCCAGGACGGCATGCCAGCGCTCAGCGCGGCCGGTGGCCTGTTCGGATGGATGCTGGGGGAGCCGCTGTCGTACCTGACCGACATCGTCGCCTACATCGTGCTTTCGGTTCTGGCAGCGCTCAGCATCCTCATCATCACGAAGACTCCGCCGAACCGCATCGGCACGCGCCTGGGCGATCTCTACGCGTGGATGTTCGGCGCTGAGCGCCCAGACCCGAACGCACAGAAACCGGCAGCGTCCGAGGCCGATGGATCCGACGACGCCGAATCTGACGATTCGCTGCCCTGGTGGCGGCGTAACAAGACCGGCCGCGAAGAGGATCCCGACGAGGGCATCGGGTCACAGGATCTCACTGAACTGCTGCCGCAGAGTGACACCCCGCCGGTGGATAACACCGCCTACGATCAGGCCGTCATCCTCGCTGATCCCGCGGATGCCGCAACCGAGGTCCTCACGGATGTCGAGAGCGTGACAGCCGGTCTGGCAGGTAAAAGCAGCACAGCACTCCTCGACGACTACGGTGACACCGGTGAGCAGCCCGAACTCCCCGGACTCTCCGGATTCGGCACGGACGGCCCCGGCGAACGCGGGCTGCACGCGCCCAGTGCTCCCTATGTGCTGCCGTCGCAGGGGGTGCTCGGCGAAGGTCCGGCTCCGATCATGCGCTCGGACGCGACAGACCGCGTGATTGAACAGCTCACCAGCGTGCTTACGCAGTTCAAGGTGGATGCGAAGGTCACCGGCTTCTCGCGTGGGCCGACGGTGACGCAGTATGAGATCGAGGTCGGTCACGGCGTCAAGGTTGAGAAGATCACGCAGCTGAGCAACAACTTCGCCTACGCGGTTGCTTCGAATGATGTGCGCATCCTCTCGCCGATTCCGGGTAAGAGCGCGATCGGCATCGAGATTCCTAACGTCGACAAGGAGATGGTCGCGCTCGGGGATGTTCTGCGTTCACCGGTGGCCACCAGCAGCACGCACCCGATGACTATCGGCGTTGGCAAGGATGTCGGCGGCAAGATCGTCGTGGCGAACCTCGCGAAGATGCCGCACCTTCTGGTTGCCGGTTCGACCGGTTCTGGTAAGTCCAGCTTCGTGAACTCGATGATCACGAGCTTGCTCATGCGTGCGCGTCCGACAGACGTGCGCATGGTGCTGATCGACCCGAAGCGCGTGGAACTCACCAGCTATGCGGGCGTTCCGCACCTCATCACGCCCATCATCACGAACCCGAAGAAGGCGGCCGAAGCGCTGCAGTGGGTCGTGAAAGAGATGGACATGCGCTACGACGATCTCGCATCGTTCGGCTTCCGCCACATCGACGACTTCAACAAGGCCGTGCGCGCAGGCGAGGTCGAACTCCCCGTCGGCAGCGAGCGGGTGCTCAAGCCCTATCCGTATCTTCTGGTCGTCGTCGACGAGCTCGCCGACCTTATGATGGTCGCTCCGCGGGATGTCGAGGACTCGATCGTCCGCATCACTCAGCTGGCGCGAGCCTCAGGAATTCACTTGGTTCTGGCAACACAGCGTCCGTCTGTCGATGTCGTCACCGGTCTGATCAAGGCCAACGTCCCTTCGCGTCTCGCTTTCGCCGTGACGAGCGTCACGGACAGCCGAGTGATTCTGGATTCTCCAGGTGCAGACAAGCTCATCGGCCAGGGTGATGCGCTCTTCTCGCCGATGGGCTCTTCCAAGCCGTTCCGCCTTCAAGGTGCATGGGTCGAAGAGAGCGAGATCGATGCGGTCGTCAAACATGTGACCGCTCAGGCCCGACCCGAGTACCGGGTTGATGTGCAGGAGGCTCTCGAGCCGAAGAAGAAGAAGGAAGTCGACGAGGACATTGGAGACGACCTCGAGGTGCTGCTGGCCGCAGCTGAGTTGATCGTGTCATCGCAGTTCGGTTCGACGTCGATGCTGCAACGCAAGCTCCGCGTCGGCTTCGCGAAGGCCGGTCGTCTGATGGACCTGCTGGAGTCACGCGAGATCGTCGGCCCGTCCGAGGGATCGAAAGCGCGCGATGTCCTGGTCACACCTGAGCAGCTGCCGGCCGTTATGGCCAAGTTGCGTGGTGATGATGTGCCGGTTGCTGCTGCGCCGGCAGCTCAGCCCGCGCCCGTGGCTCACCCCGCGAACCCGCCCGCTGCGGCGCCCGGGTTCGATCCCATCGAAGCGCAGTTCGAGGGCTTGCCGGTCGTTGACGAAGATGGGGGCGACGAAGACGCCTGGGGACTGACGGGACGCGACTGATGGCCATTCCGCGGCAGCTGCCGAACGCGATCACGATCGCCCGTATCCCGCTCGCCGTCGTCTTTTTCGTGGTGCTGCTGATCGGTGGACCGTTCGGCTCTGATGACCTCACGCTCCGCTGGGTAGCTGGCGTCCTGTTCGTCGTCGCGATATCCACGGACTGGGTCGATGGCTATCTGGCGCGCAAATATGACATCGTCAGCGACTTCGGAAAGCTCTGGGATCCGATCGCGGACAAGCTGCTGACCGGAGCTGGTTTCGTCGGTCTGGCGATTCTCGGCGAATGGCCGTGGTGGGTGGTCATCATCATCCTCATCCGTGAATGGGGTGTGACGCTCCACCGGTTCGTGGTTGCGCGCAGTCACATTGTGGCAGCCGCATGGATGGGAAAGCTCAAGACGGCGGTTCAGGGCGTGGCGTTGAGCTGGTGCCTGCTGCCGCTTCATCAACTGATCGGCATGGACTGGTGGAGCGTCATCGGTGTTGTGCTGATGTACGCGACGCTGGTGCTGACGGTGGTCAGCGGAATCGACTACGTACTCTCACAGGTGCGCGGAGCTCGGGCGAGCCAGCAGTGAGTGCCGCTTCCGAGCTGATCGGCGCACTGACCGAGCGAGGCTGGACGCTCGGGGTAGCCGAATCTTTGACGGGCGGGGCGCTCACAGCCGACCTCGTTTCGGTTCCTGGAGCATCTGCCACGTTGCTGGGCGCGGTGGTCGCTTATGCGACCCCGGTGAAGGCATCGCTGCTCAACGTGGACGCGGAGCTGTTGAAGGAACACGGACCCGTGCATTCGACCGTCGCGGAGCAGATGGCGCTGGGGGTCTGTGGAGCCGTCCAAGTTGACGGACGACCGGCGGATGTCGGTGTGTCGACGACCGGGATCGCCGGGCCCGATTCGCCCGATGGCCAACCTGTGGGCACCGTGCATATCGGAGTGGCCGTTGGCGGTCGCGTCAGCTCCTTTGCCTTTCGATTCCCCGGAGACCGAGCAGCGATTCGCGCTCAGAGCGTGGAAGCGGCGATTCAGGCCGTACGGGAACGGCTGCGGGAATAGTCCTGCCTCGATGCCGGTTATTATCAATGTGTCAATGACAGGCGTGCTCACAAGCAAAGCACAGCGTGAAAGGGTAGCGTTTTTCCTAACGCATCGGGTTAGACTGGCGATCCATTCGCAAGTGGCTCCGGGCAAGGAAATGGAGGGGAGGTTCCGATGATTCTTGTACGACAGGAAATCGGCGATGTGCTGAGGGACTTCCGCCTGCAGAAGGGGCGTACGCTCCGGCAGGTTGCGAGCAAGGCTTCCGTTGCGCTCGGATATCTCAGCGAGGTTGAGCGAGGGCAGAAGGAAGCCTCCAGCGAGATTCTCGCTTCGGTTGCTGAGGCACTCGACGTCCCTATCTCGATGATCATGCGCGAGGTCGGCGACCGCATCTCTGTTCTTGAAGGCATCCAGGTGTTCCCTGATGTTGTTCCGGACGACCTGGTCGCATCGATCGAGCCCGAGCTCTCGCTGCACTGATCGCCGTCGATGCGACGTAGTGAGTTTCTTCGAGCTGTCCAAATTGAGTTCGGTGCGAGGGCTTCGAATCTGACGACGGACCTCGTCTTGGACGCGATCGGCAACCGCACTGCATCGGAAGCGCTGGATGCTGGTGTGGCACCACGTGACATCTGGCTCGCACTCTGCGATGCGACCGATGTTCCGGCGAACCGTCGTTACGGTGCTGGCCGGATGGAGCCGCGAAAGAGCTGAGTCGACGTCCGATACAAGTCGACACAGATTCGGCGTGTCGTCGAATATCTGTTCGAAGTGCGCGTAGTGTTCTGCACACATGGTTTCGAGGCGACGTTTTCCACCGTTCCTGGGATTTCCGACGCAATGTCTGAGCCCCCTTCTACGGTGAAGACAGGCCGAAAAACCATACGCCTTGTCGGAGAGTTCGCCCCAGTCGGGGTGGCCGCGACAGCCTACAGGCGGCACCACGCGAACAAATAGGAGCACATGATGGCATCATCCGCAGACCGCGAGAAGTCCCTGGATTCAGCTCTCGCCCAGATCGACCGGCAGTTCGGAAAAGGCTCGGTCATGCGACTGGGTAGCGACGAGCGCGCGCCGGTTGCCGTCATTCCGACAGGCTCCATCGCCCTCGACGTCGCTCTTGGCGTCGGTGGTCTCCCGCGTGGCCGCATCGTAGAGATCTACGGCCCTGAGTCGTCGGGTAAGACAACGTTGACGCTGCACGCTATCGCGAACGCGCAGCGTGGCGGCGGCATCGCCGCTTTCATCGACGCTGAGCACGCACTTGACCCGGAGTACGCGAAGAAGCTCGGTGTTGACATCGATGCTCTTCTCGTCTCGCAGCCAGACACCGGTGAGCAGGCTCTCGAGATCGCTGACATGCTCGTGCGCTCTGGCGCCATCGACCTCATCGTCATCGACTCGGTGGCTGCTCTTGTGCCGCGTGCTGAGATCGAGGGCGAGATGGGTGATTCTCACGTGGGCCTGCAGGCACGGCTCATGTCGCAGGCACTACGCAAGCTCACGGGTGGTCTGAGCCAGACGAACACCACGATGATCTTCATCAACCAGTTGCGCGAGAAGATCGGTGTCTTCTTTGGTTCGCCGGAGACCACGGCCGGTGGCAAGGCGCTGAAGTTCTACGCTTCGGTGCGACTCGACATTCGTCGCATCGAGACGATGAAGGACGGCACCGAGGCTGTGGGTAACCGCACGCGGGTCAAGGTCGTGAAGAACAAGATGGCTCCGCCCTTCAAGCAGGCAGAATTCGACATCCTGTACGGCACGGGAATCTCCCGTGAGGGAAGTCTCATCGACTTCGGTGTTGAGCACGCTCTCGTGAAGAAGTCGGGCTCCTGGTACACCTACGAGGGCGATCAGCTGGGACAGGGCAAGGAGAACGCCCGTAACTTCCTGATCAAGAACGCTGACATCGCTCTGGAGATCGAGACGAAGATCAAGCAGAAGCTCGGCATCGGTGGCGCGAAGGCAGAAGAGGCGCCTGCGACTGCTGATGAACTCGCACAGCGTCGTCCGGCCTGATCATGGCTGACGGAAACGGGGGCGAGTCAGACCTCGCCCCCGTGATCCCGCTGTTCGGCGGGAAGCTTGTTCCGGCGTCGAGCTTGCCTGTGCGGAGAGCTCACGCTGAAGGCGGTAGCGAAACACACATTGACGACGAGCGCGACAAGAACGACGACCGCGACGACCGCGAGCACGACGAAGCTCGGAGCACTGCCGAAGAGGCACTCGTGCGCAAGCTGCGTGCGCGTTCTCTCTCCCTCTCCGAGGCACGCCAGATACTTCGCGGTAACGAACTGAATTCTGCGCAGATCGATGATGTGATCGATGACTTCTGTCGACGCGGCTACCTGGACGATGCGGCCCTTGCCGAGCAACTGGTGACCTCTGGCATCGAACGCAAGGGCCAGGGGCGCATCGCGCTGTCCCGTTCGCTCGCACAGCGCGGCCTCCGTCGTGATGTCATCGACGCTGCCCTGGGCGAGCTTCCCGACGATGATGCCGAACGCGCGCTGGAGTTCGCGCGAACGAAGGCGCGCTCGCTGTCACGGTTGGACTTCGAGACAGCATTGCGCCGGCTTGTCGGGCAGCTGGCACGCCGGGGGTACGGCGGCTCTGTCGCCATGACGGCTGCGCGGACGGCGCTGACCGAAGCGTCCCTGGGCACGCGGCCCAGCGGGGTGCGTTTCGTCGATTCGGAGTGACGATCTTCCCGGCTTCGGAGAGAGTCCCGGTTTCCGCTCGTAGAATGGTTGCACCATGATTACTCCGCGCAGTGAACCGACGATCATCACGGCCTCGTCGGCGGCCGTCGACGCAGACGGACAACAGCGAACCTACGAAGTGCGCACGTTCGGGTGCCAGATGAATGTGCACGATTCCGAGCGCCTGTCCGGCTCGCTGGAAAGCGCCGGATACCTCCGAGCAGACAGCGGCGCTGAAGCCGATGTCGTCATCATCAATACCTGTGCTGTCCGCGATAACGCCGCAGGCAAGCTCTACGGAACCCTCGGCCACCTCGCCTCGGTGAAGCGGCGCAAAGAGGGCATGCAGATCGCCGTGGGTGGCTGTCTTGCCCAGATGGACAAAGAAGCAGTACTCGATAAGGCCCCCTGGGTTGATGTCGTCTTCGGCACACACAACATGGGTTCGCTGCCCGGTCTGTTGGAACGTGCTCGTCACAACGGTGATGCTGAGCTGGAGATCCTGGAATCGCTCGAGGTATTCCCCTCCACGCTGCCCACCAAGCGCGACTCTGCGCACAGTGGATGGGTGTCGATCTCCGTTGGCTGCAACAACACGTGCACGTTCTGCATCGTCCCGAGTCTGCGGGGCAAAGAAAAGGACCGTCGCCCCGGTGACATCCTGAACGAGATCCGCTTGCTCGTCGAAGACGGCGCAATCGAGGTCACGCTGCTCGGCCAGAACGTGAACTCCTACGGTGTGGAGTTCGGTGACCGCCAGGCGTTCAGCAAACTGCTGCGCGCAGCAGGTCAGATCGAGGGGCTCGAGCGCATCCGCTTCACGAGTCCGCACCCGGCTGCGTTCACCGACGACGTCATCGACGCGATGGCTGAGACGTCGAACGTCATGCCGCAGCTGCACATGCCGCTGCAGTCTGGCAGCGATCGCGTTCTGAAGGCGATGCGTCGCTCATACCGCAGTTCGAAGTTCCTCGGCATTCTCGACAAGGTGCGCGAGCGCATTCCGTACGCCGCGATCACCACTGACATCATCGTGGGATTCCCTGGCGAGACCGAAGAAGACTTTGAAGACACGATGCGCGTGGTCGAGCAGGCCCGCTTCGCGAGCGCCTTTACCTTCCAATACTCGATCCGCGAGGGAACGCCAGCGGCGACGATGGAAGATCAGGTTCCGAAGGCTGTTGTGCAGGAGCGCTACAACCGTCTGCTCGCGTTGCAGGAGCGGATCTCGCTCGAAGAGAATCAGGCGCAGGTCGGTCGCGAGGTCAACGTTCTCGTCTCAGTTGGCGAGGGTAAAAAGGATGCCGCGACACACCGGCTGACGGGGCGCGCTGAAGACGGCCGTCTCGTGCACTTCGAAGTCACCGAGGGATCGGAGCTGCCGCGTCCCGGTGATGTGGTGACGGTGAAGATCACGCACGGCGCACCATTCCACCTGCTTGCGGACGACCCGGCCGGTGCTCCGCTGCGGGTTCGTCGCACGCGCGGCGGTGACGCCTGGGATCGTTCGCAGGCCGAGTCCTGTGGCGTGCCCGCCGCGGCCGGCGAATCTAGTGCTCCGCGAGCGGTTTCGCTCGGCCTTCCCACGCTGCGCGTCGGTGTCTGACACTCCTCGCGTCTGGGCGATCGTCGGAGCGACAGGCACCGGTAAGAGTGACCTCGCGCTGAATCTTGCCGAGGCTTTGCGAGCGCGGGGGAACTCCGCAGAGATCGTTAACGCCGATGCGATGCAGCTGTACCGGGGCATGGATATCGGCACAGCAAAACTTCCGCTCGCTGAACGTCGGGGCATTCCGCACCACATGTTCGATGTTCGCGAGGTGGATGAGGAGGCCGCGGTCGCCTGGTATCAGCCGCTGGCACGGGCCGCGATCGCCGACATCCATGCACGTGGTGGGGACGCGATTCTGGTCGGCGGTTCCGGACTGTATGTATCGAGCGTCATTTTCGATTTCCATTTCCCACCGCGCGATCCTGCCGTACGTGAGCGACTCGCACTCGAACTGGAGGAGCATGGAGCTCCCGCGCTCTTCGCCCGGCTGCAACAGGCCGATGCCGCGACGGCAGCGCGCATCGACTCGAAGAACAGCCGCCGCGTGATACGTGCCTTGGAAGTTATTGAACAGGGCGCCCAGACACACGGTGCGGCTCTGCCGGAAGAGCCACGGCTGTGGCACCCGGACACCCGAATCGTTGGCCTGCACGTCGATCGTCCGGAGCTCGTCGAGCGCCTCGACCGCCGCGTGGAACGGATGTGGCAGCAGGGGATTCTTGGCGAGGTCGCTCTGCTTCGCGAAGCAGGCCTGGAACGCGGTACGACCGCCCCACGAGCCATCGGTTACGCCCAGGCGCTCGCGCAGCTGGCAGGGGAGAAGTCAGAGGCAGACGCGATCGCCGAGACTCAAGCGCTGACGCGACGCTACGCACGCCGTCAGGTTTCGTGGTTCAAACGCTATCCGGACCTGGAATGGGTTAGCCCTGGAACGGATCCAGCGGACGTGATCTGACTGATGTCGGTGGTGGATGCGAACGTCCTTGTATGGCGACTCACTATTTCACCGCGTCCAGCCTCGACGGCTTCATCGCGACGACAGATCACTCACTCGATTGGCTCCTGAAGCAGGATGTCGATCCAGACGGCGCGATGGCCTATCAGCAGTTCGAGAAGACGATCGGCGCGCTGGCGATGGGAGCTTCCACCTACGAGTGGGTGCTGGAGCATGAGCAGGGCCAATGGGGTTACACCCAGCCCGCCTGGGTGTTCACACATCGCGATCTTCCCGTGCCGGATGGCGCGGAAGTGACACTCACTCAGGCGCCCATCGCCGAGGTCCACGCAGCAATGACAGTAGCTGCAGGAGAGCAGGATCTCTGGATCATCGGTGGCGGTGACCTGGCAGGCCAGTTCGCCGACGCCGGTCTGCTCGATGAGGTCTGGGTGCAGTTCGCACCGGTTACCCTCGGAGCAGGGGCCCCGCTGTTCCCACGCGCGCTCGATCTCGAGCTTTTAGACGTCGCCCGTAACCGTGATTTCCTTTGCGGACGTTACCGGGTATCGCGTCTGATACCGAATACGAAGTAGACGGCGGGACCGATCCAGTTCACCAGAATGACGGGGATCCAGGCGGGCTTTGCGCCCCGTAGCTGCCTGTCCGTCCGATGTGCCAGATCCCAGAATGCCAGTGCAGCGAAGGCGACCTGCACGATTCCGAGCACTCCGAGCGCCGCTTTTCCCGCCGGGCTCACCTGGCTGATGTCTTTCTTCTTGCGTCCCATGTCATCCTCCTGACTCCATCCTCGACCTCAGCCGCTTCGCACGCCAGAGCGGGGCAGTATTCGCTGTAGAGTTCTGCGGCAGTCAGCGGACGTCCCAAGCAGAAGCAATCTGCGTGGCGCGCAGGTGCTGATCGGGCGGTACGACCAGGACCAGTCGGTGGTCGTGATCGCTGTACTGCACGAGAATCTCGATGCCCGCATCGGCGAGGATGCGAGTGAAGGCGCCGAGCTGACCTGCTTTCCCCTGATCGAGTCTCAGCATGACGACGTCGCTGATGATGACGGGGCCGATTCCGTGGGCATTCAAAGCTTCGACTGCGGCGTCGGCATCATCCACGAGGAAGTGCGCGATCGATGCATCCTGATACGTAAACACGCCCCCGCCTTCGAGGCTGACACGTGCGGCTCCGAGGACCTCGCCGAACTCCGCAAGAGAGCCCGGCCCCGTGCGCAGCAACAGGCCGATGTCCCGCAGCACGACGCTCACGCTACGACCACCGTCGGCCGGAGCTCCACGCTGGATCGGAGAGAGTTCGCGATGTAGCAGCCTGCATGAGCGGCGTTGACTGCGTCGAGAACGTCTGCGCTGTCGGTGCCCCGGAGGACGGTGATCACCGGTTGCAGCACGATGCGCGAGATCGCAGCGGGGGATACTCGGTCATCCATGAACCCCCGAGCCGTGTCCGTGTAGTCGTGGACATGGATCCCGCGCATCGCCGCTACCGCGAGAAAGGACAGAAGCTGACAAGAGCTCGTGGCTGTGACAAGAAGCTGTTCCGGATTGAGTAGGGTCGCATCGCCGCGGAAAGCGGGGTCTGCGGACAGGGCCAGTACCGCGTCAGTCGGAGCCACTGTTGCCGTGTGACCACGGGAGTACCCGCGATAACCATCGGCAGTCGAGCCGTGCCAGCGGAGAGCGGTGTCGTATGTGTGGAGTGTCATGCTGGCACGATACTGCGGGGACGTTTCGGGATGTACCGAAGTGTGCTCGCGTACGATGGCGCCATGTCGCGTGATCTCTCCGTGATCGGGCGTGCGCTGTCAGCACCGACCCGCTCCGCCTTCCTCAACATGCTGATGGATGGTTCGGCCCGTCCTGCCGGGGAACTGTCCGCTGCTGCAGGCGTCAGCGCGTCGACAGCGAGCGAGCATCTTTCGGCGCTGCTCGACGCCGGCCTCATCGTGTGCAGACCGCGTGGGCGTCAGCGCTTCTATGCCATCACGGACGCCGACGTAGCGAGTGCGCTGGAACGCCTGGGACATCTGTGTCCGCCAGCACCGGAGATCACGTATCGACAGGCGGCCGGAGCGCGAGACCTTGCTCATGCGCGGCTCTGCTACGACCATCTGGCAGGCAGACTGGGAATCGCACTGGCCGACAGCCTGGTCGAAAACGGGTGGCTCGCCACGGATCTGGTCGATGTCACGGAGCGAGGCGCCGCGCATCTACGCGCACAGGGCATTGAGGTGAACGAACTCTCCCAGGCGCGCCGACGCCTGACCCGCGGTTGTCCGGACTGGACCGAGCGCAGACCCCACCTCGCAGGATCATTGGGATCTGCAATCGCGCAAGCATTCATCGAACGCGCATGGGTGGTTCGACGGCCGGTAGGTCGCGGAGTGGACATCACACGTGCCGGCCACCTGGCACTGAAAGAGATCTGGCGGGTGTCCGATCCTCTTTAGACTGTTCCCATGGTCGCATTCACCAAGGGACATGGCACCGGCAATGACTTCATCATCATCGCCGATCCGGATGGCGAGCTAGAGCTCACCGCCGAGCAGGTGGCCGCACTCTGCGACCGCAACTTCGGTATCGGCGCAGACGGCGTGCTGCGGGTTGTGCGCTCCGCCGTTCTCCCGGAAGGCCGGGCCTCGCTTGCAGAGGAGCCCGCAGCCGAATGGTTCATGGACTATCGCAACGCCGATGGGTCGATCGCTGAGATGTGCGGCAACGGCATCCGTGTCTTCGCGCACTATCTGGTTCGCGCCGGACTCGCGACAATCGAACCCGGATCAACACTGCCGATCGGCACGCGCGCCGGAGTGCGCGATGTGACCAGCAGCGGCACCGGCTATCAGGTGGATCTCGGGCGCTGGCGTCTGTCCGGAGACGATCCTCTCGCCAAGGCTCGAGGCCTCGACGTCGCACGCCCAGGACTAGGCATTGACCTGGGCAACCCGCACGTCGTTGTCGCGCTGGCATCCGACGAGGAACTGACCGGACTCGAACTCGAATACAATCCGGAGCTCGAGCCCCAGCTTTCGGCTGGCGCGAATGTGGAGTTCGTCGTCCCGGGAGAGCCGCTCGTGCGCGACGGTGTCGGGCACGTGAAGATGCGCGTGTTCGAACGCGGCGTGGGGGAGACCCTCAGCTGCGGCACCGGGGTAGCGGCCACCGCGCTTGCTGTGCGTTATTGGGCGGGCGACCGTGCACCGGATAACTGGCGCGTCGAGACGCCCGGCGGCGCCCTCGGGGTACGGATGTTCCCGGCTGAGGACGGCGAGCACGTTGCTCTTTCCGGACCTGCACAGTTGGTCTACACCGGCACGATCGACCTCGTCTGATGTTCGAATGCCAGAGTCTCACTCAGACCAGGGAGATCGGCTCCGTCGGTGGGGTTCCGTGCTTGCGGATCTTCAGGATGCGATAGCCCTTGCCTGTTGCCGTCCGGAACACGCTGTACCCCGGGGTGAATGTCGCGCCGAGCCAGCGTTGGAGGGAATCTGCGCCGAGGTTGCGCTGCACCACCAGCCACGCATCGCTTGATTCATCGAGACGCGGGATCCAGCGTTCCAGCATGTCGTGGAGCACATTCTTCCCGACGCGTATCGGCGGATTCGACCGGATGGTGCGAAAAGCGATGTCATCGGGAACATCGTCGGGAAGCACAGCGTTGACATTGGTGAGGCCGAGAGCATCGGCATTGCGTCGGACGAGATCGAGCGCACGCTCATTCACGTCGACTGCCCAAACTGTCGCATGCGGAGAGGCTAATGCCATGGTGATAGTGATCGGCCCCCAACCGCTTCCGAGGTCGAGGAAGTGACCACTCGGCGGTAGCGGTGGCATATTGCTGAATAGAACTGCGGTACCGGCATCCAAGCGGTCAGGACTGAAGACGCCACCAGCGGTGGTCATCTCGAGTTCACGGCCTGCGAGCGTCACCGGGATGGTACGCAGGTTTTCCGCACTTGCCGGGGCCGCAGTGAAGTAGTGATCGGACCCCATAGAGCGAGCGTACCGGAGAGCCGGGTTAAGGTTAAGGCGCGGCACACAGAAGGCAGAGGATGACGAAAGCCAAAGACGAAAGTCACAACGACGACACCGTGAACCGGGTACTTGCGAGCGCAGAGACGCGCACGCAGGCGCGAGTGTTCGGTGCAGCCGAAGCGCTCCAGAGCGACGCCACCGCGACGCACGCGAACCGCGACGGAGATCAATGGGATCTCGCGGACAGGAACGCTCTCAGACGAGTCGGCGGCCTCTCGACCGAACTCGATGACGTCACCGAGGTCGAGTACCGCCAGTTGCGGCTGGAGAACGTCGTCCTGGTCGGTGTATACCCGCAGGGCGCGCAGACCGATGCGGAGAACTCGCTTCGCGAACTCGCAGCCCTTGCCGAAACAGCCGGTGCTGTCGTTCTGGACGGCGTCCTGCAACGGCGTCCGCAGCCCGACCCGGCCACGTACCTCGGACGCGGGAAGGCACTGGAGCTCAAGGATCTCGTCGCAGCCACCGGTGCTGACACCGTCATCGCCGACAGCGAGCTGGCGCCCAGCCAGCGGCGCGCACTCGAAGACGTCGTCAAGGTGAAGGTGATCGATCGCACCACGGTGATCCTCGACATCTTCAGCCAGCACGCCCAGAGCCGCGAGGGCAAGGCTCAGGTCGAACTCGCGCAGCTCGAGTACCTGCTGCCGCGGCTGCGCGGCTGGGGCGATTCCATGAGTCGGCAGGCCGGTGGCCAGGTCGGCGCCGGGGGAGCGGGCATGGGATCGCGTGGTCCCGGTGAGACGAAGATCGAGCTCGATCGGCGTCGCATCCGCACCCGCATGGCGATTCTGCGTCGGCAGATCCGTGATTTCGCGCCGGCGCGTGACGCCAAACGTGCTGAGCGCAAGCGCAACACGATTCCTTCGGTGGCCATCGCGGGGTACACCAACGCCGGTAAGTCGAGTCTGCTCAACGCGCTGACGAGCGCCGGCGTGCTGGTCGAGAATGCGCTGTTCGCGACGTTGGATGCCACGGTGCGTCGCTCGGAGACATCCGACGGTCGTGTCTACACGTTCACCGACACGGTCGGCTTCGTGCGGAATTTGCCGCACCAGCTGGTCGAGGCGTTCCGCTCGACGCTCGAAGAGGTCGCGGGCGCTGACCTCGTTCTGCACGTCGTCGATGCCGCGCATCCGGACCCTGCCTCTCAGCTGAAGACGGTGCGCGACGTGATGGGCGATGTCGGAGCTCGAGACATTCCTGAGCTGGTCGTCTTCAACAAGGCCGATCTGGTCACTGACGATGAGCGTCTCGTGCTCCAGGGACTTGAGCCGAAGGCGCACTTCGTGTCATCACGCTCCGGTGAGGGGCTGGAAGCGCTGCGGGCTGCGATCGAAGAGGCATTGCCGAAGCCGGCTGTGGAAGTGCACGCTCTGGTGCCCTACGACCGCGGTGATCTCGTGGCGGCCGTTCACGAGACCGGCATCCTGCTCTCTTCGGAGCACGGCGAGAGCGGCACCAGCATCCACGCGCATGTGTCAGAGCGACTGGCGGCAGAACTGGCGCCCTTCACCCGCTGAGTAGGTGAGTACCTGGATGCCGCTCAGCTCGCGCTGAAACGGCCCTCCACGGTGGCTTCGATCACGATGTCGTCGGGTTCGTACGCCATCACCGGTGAGGATTCTTGCATTACGGAGAATGCCGCGCCGCGGGCCCGGAGCATCTGCGGGGCGGCTGGCGACTGATCCCGCGAGATGAGTCCGACGTCGGCGATCTCGAGGGGCACGACTGTGCTCAGATTCAGCGCGCCGGCGTACGCCTGGGCGCGCGAGACCGCGACGCTGACGGCCGTTGCTGCCACCTCGCGTTCGATGCGGGCGCGCGTTTCTGGGGTGAGGTGCCAGTCGACGTTGCCGACGTCGACGCTCTCCCACGATGAGATCTCTGACACCCAGATGGAGAGTTCGGATGCTTCCACGAAGGTCGCCGTGAAGTCGACGGTGGCGTGGTACACCAGAGCGAGCTGTTTGCCTTCGTTGTTCCACGGGCGATCTGCGCGTACTGCCAGCCGCTTGCTGGACCACTCTGCCACGACGCCGGAATCCGCACGTTCGCTGATGCTTGAGCGGACCGGCTCCGCGAGGCTCAGGGCCTTGTCGACGACCGTAGCGCGGTCGGGGCCCTCATGATGGACAGAGACCCGGATGCGCGCCCGTTCGGGAGCAACTCGCGTCTCATTCTCGCCTCGGACGGTAATGATCACAGCAGTCATGTGCCGACTCTACGGCAGGAATAGCGTGCGCTCCGGATACGTTGTAGTCTGTGATGCTCGGGTGCTTCGGTGCTCGAGGTGATAAATCCACAGAGTGACAGCGGTCCCTTCGCAAGAAGGACCCACGGGGCTGATCGGTTTCGACAGTGCTTGTGGACCCACGTGAAGCGGGCCGAGGATGCAGGGTTATCTCGTGAACGCTCCCTGCAAAACTATAGTTGCCGAAACAAAGCGCAACGACTTCGCCCTCGCTGCATAAGCGAGCCCGATAGTCCGTCAGACCGTATGTGATTCCGATACGGACCCTGGCGTCATTTAGGAATCTTGCTGCGTGATGGCGTCTGGACGTCACGTGGGACTCTTCCCAGGCTGGGCTCGTCGACTTAGGTGTCTGTGACAAAGGTCGGAGCCGAGCAGAACGTCTCTACAGACTGCGCCCGGAGAAGCCGTGAGCTCTCAGCGTTGGACGGGGGTTCGATTCCCCCCAGCTCCACCGTGCCGCTGTCACAAAATGAACCCCCGCCTTCCTTACTCTAGTAAGGGAACGCGGGGGTTCATCTGTGTCTGCGATGCTTTTCGGTTCCGAGAATGATCGGCAGGTCGACATCCTTTTGGACGTAGAGTCCGGAAGTAACAGCAGCGCGCAAACGCGCGGAACGCGGTCTCAACCCACCGCGAGTTGACGCCTGCTTAGATCTCCCTCCGAACTACGGAAAGACCCCCACCTAGCCTTCGGGTCGGTGGGGGCTTTCGTCGTGCCCGTGCGCGTACTCACGGATAATCGCTTGCTAATGATCAGGATTTATCCAGCGATTGTGCATACTCTCGGATGTAGTTCAGCGGTGGGGAGTTGAGCTAGACCCGCTGGGGTTAGCGGGTCAGGAGAAGGCAGCCGGAGGGTGCGTCACTCCGCCGGGCACGGAGGCCCAGACAGATCAGCGCCCGACGTATTCGCGCCTCCCCCGCGTGAAGGTCATGCGCTCGGGATGTCTCTGGCCTTCGTGTACCGGGTGCGCGTCGTCGTAGTGCTTCTCTAGGTCAGCGTCTGACGGCCAGGAGGCCGCAGGCGCATCTCCATCATGGGAACGGGATGATCGCTGCCATCGCCCCAGCATCGTTCATCACGGGCTCATCCGCAGTGCATGGCTGGCAAATATCCGTCTTGTGGGGGATGTGCGCCATCAATGACCGTGCGTAGCATCGAATGATCCTGTCCCTCACGGAAGGTCCAGTCACGTCATGAGTTCACGCAACGCGCCCCAGGTCGCCGTCTGGTATTTCGTCGCGGCGACGTTCCTCTTCGCCTCAACGGTCCTGTTCTTCCCTGACGCTGATGTCTGGGTCCGTATCGCAACGATCGTTGTCGGGCTTCTGATCGTCGTCGCTGGCGGCATCCAGCTCGGCAGGGAGATCAAAGCACGCCGACAGGAATCGCGCTGACAACCTCACCACCCTCGGATGATCGGGCCATTGAACTCGGGCGGCATCTCCACGCCCTGCGCCTACTGCACATGCCCACACTCTGGACACGCCCAACCGCCCGGAACGTCGCGCATCACGACAGCATCATCGGGGCCGTGTAGGAAATATCATTTGTCCCCATGCTCTCGGACAAAAGTCCGCAAGGCGGGGACGGTTGGTGGGTCGAGCCGCGGGTATGCGGTGTCGCTGTGTCGTCGATAAGTGACAACACGTGGTGCGCCGAGCTGCGTAAGGAGTGGTGCGTACGTCTTCGGCGGAATCGCCGCTGTCACTGCGAAAAGGCCGCTCCTCAGTATTCGTTGAGGAGCGGCCTTTCGCGTCGGATTGCCGGGACCTACTGCCAGTCGAGCAGGAGCAGTCCCTGCTTGGTGTCGGCGACAATGACCCAGCCGTCACCGAATTCGTAGGTCATTCCGAAACCCTCTTCATCCGGGGAGAACGCATGCTGTTCCGTGATGAGGTTGCGGCCCTCGCTGTCGGCCCGCAGCCAGCCTTCGCCGATCAGCTTCTCCTGGGCGGCAATGGATGCTTCGGTATCCAGCGGTGCCCATCCGAAGATCTGGACGTGATCGGAGGCTACGGTGTAGTCGCCCCAGACGCACTGGATGCCGTTGTCGACCAGATCGGCTCCGAGTCGGAAGCCATCGGCTTCGTACGTCCAGCCATGTTCACCGAACGCGGCCACGGTGCTCTCGGAGATGATCGTCTCGCAGGTGGGCTCAGCGAGCGTCTCATTGGGTTCGACGGTCGCCGTTGGAGCGGGCTGTGCTGAGGGTGCGTCAGCGGGCACCGCGGCAGCCGGACTGGATGAGGACGGTTCAGTCTCCGGCTCCGTGGGCGGTTCGGCAGCGGGGGAGCACGCGGCCAGCAGCAGGGTGATAGCGACTGCTGCGGCAGCAAGCGGGATGCGGGGGATCATCTCAGCCTTCAGGTCAAGTGGTGGTCGGTGGATGCGTCAACTCGAGGAACGCCTCGTGAAGGATGCCGTTGGTAGCCAGGGAAGAACGATCGGAGATGGTGTCGACGCCGTCGAAGGACGTGAACGCGCCTCCGGCCTCACGGACGATAGGGACAGCCGCTGCGATGTCATATTCCTTGACGTCGAACTCGGCCACCATCTCGAGCCGACCCTCTGCCAGCAGCATGTAAGCGTACACATCACCGTAGGCGCGATCCCGCCAGACTCGATCGGCGACGCGCAGCAGCGCGCTCTGGTGCCCGGCGTCGGTCCACTGAGTGATGCTCTGAAAGCTCACCGCTGCATCATCGATCGCGGACACCGTCGAGGTCTCCAGGCGACGAGGCTCAGCATCCGTCGCGGTCCAAGCACCGGCGCCCGTTGAGGCCCACCAGCGGCGGCCCAGCGCCGGCATGCTGACAACCCCGACCTGCGGCACACCATCGATGGCCAGAGCGATCATGGTGCCCCACAGAGGAACGCCACGCATGAAGTTCGCGGTGCCGTCGATCGGATCGATGATCCATTGCCGGTGGGTGCTTCCCACCGCACCGTACTCCTCGCCGAAGATGCCGTCCTCTGGGCGTTCAGAAGCAAGCAGGGCACGGATGGCCCGCTCGGTCGCCAGATCCGCGTCGGTGACGTGTGAACGATCATCTTTCGTCGAGATCTTCAGGTCTGCGGCATCAAAGCGCGGCAGCGACTGCAGGTCGGCAGCATCCGCGAGTTTGAGCGCAAGTTCGAGGTCTCGGGTCAACGCGTTCGAGGCGGGGGAATCGGTCACCATCTCAGGATACTGGGCGTCGCGCCACGCCGATTCCGGCTCGATTTCGCATGCGTCAGGATCGCTGGTAATGTTATTCCTCGGCCGGGGAAATCCCCAGCCACGCACCTCTAGCTCAATGGCAGAGCAATTGACTCTTAATCAATGGGTTCCCGGTTCGAGCCCGGGGGGGTGCACGGATTAGCCTCGAAGACTCTCGCCAGTCTTCGAGGCTTTTTCGCTTTCTATCCCCGTGCGACAGCAATCACGGTACCGCCAGTGACAGCGCACAGCTGAGCGAATGTCAACGGCATCACGGTGTGCGGGTGACCTGCAGCGGCCCAGATTTCGGGGTAGGACTCAAGCGCCTCATCGACGAAGGTGCGAACGGGCGCGGGATGCCCGACGGGTGCGACTCCGCCGATCGCCTGCCCGGTCGCTTCACGAACAACGGATGCCGGCGCCATCGTGATGCTGGCGACCCCGATGTTCTCGGCGAGCACGGTGAAATCGGCGCGGTGACCACCGCTGGTCATCACGAGCACGGGCGCGCCGTCCGCGAGGAAAACCAGACTGTTGGCGATCGCGGCAATCTCGCAGCCGATCGCAGCGGCGGCTTCTGCGGCGGTGCGCGCTGAATCCGGCAACACTCGGATCTCGGTGGTGACACCGGCAGAATCGAGGTGCTGCTTGACGATCTTGCTGCGTTCCGGGAGGTTCAACGATGCGCTCATCGCTCCACCGTAGCGAAGGGCACCGCGTGGGTCGCGCTTGACGAAAGCGGTCGCACAAATTACAGTTCAAGAAACCTGAATCAGCTTTCAGGTTAAGCAGCAATTCCTTCCAACGGTGAGAGGCATTCACATGCGAGTTTCAAAGAAGTTACTCCTGGGCTCTGTGGTGGCCGCGGCCGCCCTCGTTCTGTCGGCATGCGCGCCGCAGGCAGGTGCTGGCTCCGGCGGAGCCGACGCGGGCGGCGACGACGGTGGCTCCGTCGCAGAGCTCACTGCCGGCGTCATCACGAGCGAGACCGGGCCACTGGCCGGGTACGGCAAGCAGTACCTCGACGCGTTCAAGGCCGGTCTTGACTACGCCACGGACGGTACCGGCGAGATCGACGGAACCAAGATCACGATCGAGTACCGAGACGACGCCGGTGACCCCGACACGGCGGTCACCGCCGCCAAGCAGCTCATCGGCGAGGGCGTGAACATCCTCCTCGGCAGCGCCTCCTCGGGCGTCGCTCTGGCCATGGCAGAACAGGCCGCGCAGAACAAGGTGCTGTTCATTTCCGGGCCCGCCGCCGCGGACGCTATCACCGGGGTGAATGAGTACACGTTCCGCTCCGGACGTCAATCCGCCCAGGACGTCGCAACTGCCGGTACATTCCTCGACGACATCAACGGCAAGTCCATCGCCGTATTCGCGCAGAACAATGCCTTCGGACAGGGCAACGTCGCCGCCGTCGAGGCGATCCTCGGCGCCCAGGGTGCGACAGTCACCCCGGTGCTCGTGGCAGAAGACGTTACCGAGTTCACCCCGTTCGCGCAGCAGGTGCTCGGCGCTGAGCCGGACCTTGTGTTCGTCGCCTGGGCCGGTGCCACCTCCGGCGCCATGTGGCAAGCGATGAGCCAGCAGGGCGTTCTAGAGACCGTCCCCGTTGTCACCGGGCTCGGCGACGCCGCGACCTTCGGCGCCTACGGCGAAGCATCCGAGCAGATCAACTTCCTGAACCACTACTTCCCGGGCGGACCGGACAACGAGGTCAACACCGCGATGATCGAAGCGATCGAGTCGGCGGGCGGAACGGTCGACCTGTTCAGCCCCGACGGCTTCAACGCGGCGATCATGCTCGTGCAGGCTGTGAAAGAGGGAGCCGGTGACGTCGATGCCATGATCGCAGCTCTCGAAGGCTTCGAATTCGAGGGGCCGAAGGGCACGACCACCGTGCGTGCAGACGACCACGCGCTGCTGCAGGAGATGTACCAGGCCAAGCTGATCGTCGACGGTGACGGATTCGTCGCAGAACTCGTCGACACGGCCGCGCCTGCTGACGTCGCACCCTAAGCGGAAGGCGAAGCAACCGATGAGCACCCCAGTCCTGCCTGTGAAGAAAACAACCGGCGCCGCCCTGCGCGTCGAAGGGCTCGGCCTTCAGATCGGCGGAGCGACGATCCTCAAAGACGTCGATCTCGATATCGCACCGGGCGCCCTCGTCGGCGTGATCGGTCCGAACGGCGCCGGCAAAACCACGCTGTTCAACGCGATATCAGGAGTAATCAAGCCCACAGCGGG
The DNA here is from genome assembly GCF_051546305.1 of Microbacterium wangyouchuni. Lineage (NCBI taxonomy): Bacteria > Bacillati > Actinomycetota > Actinomycetes > Micrococcales > Microbacteriaceae > Microbacterium > Microbacterium wangyouchuni. Next base: position 400,382 of record NZ_JBPTMA010000004.1, on the reverse strand, counting down.
CCGAATTCTCCTCGACGGTGAAGATATCGCTGCCCTATCCGTGCCGAAACGCGCACGGGCGGGGCTGGGGCGCACCTTTCAGACCTCCAGTCTGTTTCCGAAACTCTCGATCCTCGAGAACGTCCGCATCGCCGCTCAATCGGCGCAGGGCGGAAGCTACTCCCTGCTGAAGTTCCCGCGGCGTGATGACTCAGCCACCGCTCACGCCATCGCCGTCCTCGAGCAGGTCGGACTCGGCCACCGACTGGATACCCTGGCCGGTGACATCAGCCACGGGGACAAGCGCAAGCTGGAGATCGCCTCGCTACTGGCCACCGACTCCCGTCTCGTACTGCTCGATGAGCCGATGGCAGGTGTCGCTTCTGGCGACGTCGCGGGGCTCGTAGAAAACATCCGGGCAATGCAACGCGAAAGCGGATGCACCGTGCTGATGGTCGAACACCACATCGATGTGCTCATGGGGCTGGTGGATCTGGTCGCCGTCATGTACTTCGGCACGATCATCGCCCTTGACACACCCCAGAAGATCATGGAGAACCCCACCGTGCAGAGCGCGTATCTCGGAACGGGGACGACAGCATGACCGACCCGATCCTTCAGGTGCGATCACTTCGCGCATCGATCGCCGGCCAACAGGTCATCGAGGACATCTCGTTCGACGTCCCAGCCACTGGTATCACCGCTGTGCTGGGGCGAAATGGTGTCGGTAAGACGTCGACGTTGCGCGGCATCCTCGGACTCATCACCCGTCGAGGTGAGGTGCTGCTCGAGGGCGAGCGGATCGATAATCTTCCCACGCACAAGATCGTGCAACGCGGGGTCGGCTACGTTCCCGAAGACCGTGAGGTCTTCGCCGGGCTCACCGTCGCAGAGAACCTCGCACTCGCCGAACGCCAGCGCGAGCCGCGTCATGATTTCATCGCCAGTCTGTTCCCCGACCTGGTCCAGCGCCGTGACCAGCGCGCCGGCACGCTCTCCGGCGGGCAGCAGCAGATGGTCTCCGTTGCGCGAGCGCTGCTCAACGACAATCGCATCATCCTGGTTGATGAGCCCACCAAGGGTCTCGCCCCCAAAATCGTGCACGAGGTGGCCGAGGCCTTGGCCGAAGCAGCCAAGACCGTGCCGATTCTGCTCGTCGAGCAGAATCTTGAGGTCGTGCGCCAGCTGGCCGCGGGCGCCGTCGTGATCGCCGGCGGGCGGGTCGTCCACACCGGCCCCGCGAACGCGATCCTCGACGACGCCGCACTTACCCGGCGTCTGCTGGGCGTCAGTGCGGAGGCCCACGCATGAGCGCGCTCATCCTCACCCTCGTCATCGGCGTCGGCCTCGGCGCCCTCTACTTCCTGGTCGCCAGTGGCCTGAGCCTCATCTACGGACTCATGCACGTGCTGAACTTCGCCCATGGCGCCTTTCTCACACTCAGCGCTTTCGTCGGCTGGGCCGTCGCCCAGGCCATCGGCGCCACGACATGGCTCGGTTTCCTCGTCTCGATCCTGGTGGGCGCGCTGGTCGGCGCCGTCTTTGCGACGCTGACCGAACTCGTGCTGATCCGACCGCTCTACGAGCGGCATATCGAACAGGTCCTCGTCACCGTGGGCCTCTCCTTCGCCGCGATCGCGCTGTTCGAGGGCATCTGGGGAACGGATGCGATCACCGTGGCGGGACCGTCGTGGCTCGGCCAGACCACCGATGTGCTCGGTGCGAGCATCCCGAATAAATACTGGGTGCTGATCCTTGCAGCCGGCCTCGTGCTGGCTGGTCTCGTGCTGTTTTTGAAGAAGACGCGCTACGGAATGATCATCCGTGCCGGTGTGGAGAACCGCTCGATGGTCACCGCTCTCGGCATCGACGTCCGCCGATCCTTCACCCTCGTATTCGCAATCGGAGGGGCTGCGGCCGGAATCGGCGGTGTGCTCGCTATGCACGCGTTGACCTACGTGTCTGCGCACCTGGGCACGACCCTGCTGATCTTCGCATTCATCGTCACGGTGGTGGGCGGTCTCGGATCCCTCACCGGAGCTGCCGTGGCCTCGGTTCTTGTCGCGGTCCTCCAGCAGGTCGCCAACACCTATCTGGGCGGCACCGGCGACTTCATCGTCGTGATCCTGTTGGCGGTCGTGCTTCTCGTCCGACCGGCAGGACTGATGGGAAGGAAAGCATAATGTCCCGTCCTAACGCTTCAACAGGCTCGCAGAACGCGGCGCTCAAGCGCTTCGTGCCCCTGATCATCGGGGTTGTGCTCGTCGTCGTGATGGCGATCCTGCCGCTGCTCAACCTTTCGCTGCCGGGCATCCTTCCCGGGCCGACCTACACACCAGGCTCGCTCGCCCTGCTCTCGCTGTGCATGGTGTTCGCTGCCCTCGCGCTGTCGTACAACCTGCTGCTCGGCAGCGCCGGCATGCTCTCCTTCGGTCATGCCCTGTATTTCGGCGCTGGCGCATACGGGTTGGGGATCGTCCTGCGCTCGTTCGAACTACCGCTGTGGCAGGGGGTGTTCGTCGCGCTCGTCGGCGGCATGGTCATCGCACTGGTCACCGGAGCGGTTGCCATGCGTGTCAACGGCATCCCGTTCGCGATGGTCACCCTGGCATTCGCCCAGGCCGGCTCCGTGCTCGTGCGCCGTAACCAGTCGATCACGGGCGGCGAAGAAGGCCTCGGCCTCAACACAGACCCGGTTCCGGACTGGCTCGTGGGCGTGATCAACACCCGCAACCTCTACTGGCTCGCCCTGATCGTGGTCGTCGTGGTGTACCTGGTCGTCCTGTGGGTCGACACGTCCCGCCTCGGGCACCTGGCCGCCGCAGCCCGTGAGAACGAACTGCGCGTGCAGGTGCTGGGGCTGCGTCCAGCGCGCGCCAAGCTCGTGGTCTTCGTGATCGCAGCGCTGTGCGCGAGCCTTGCTGGCGTCGCCTATCTGCTGCTGCAGTCCGGCACACAGCCCAGCGCTGTCGGAGCCGATCTGACCATCACGGTGCTGGTGATGGTCGTGTTGGGCGGAGTGGGATTCCGATGGGGTGCGATCGTAGGGGGCGTGCTCTACACGATCCTCGACCAGCGACTCACCGTCCTCGCCCGCGCAGAAGGCATCCAAGCGCTGCCGGACTTTCTGCGCATCCCGCTGTCCGAGCCGCTGTTCCTGCTCGGCGTGCTGTTCATCCTGGTCGTCATGTTCCTGCCCGGTGGAATCGCTGGAACCGTCGACGGATGGCGGCGCCGACGCCGGGGCAGCCCTGCGGCGGCAGCCGGTTCGCTGGGCGCACTCGAAGACAGTGAGAATGCCGATGCCGAAGTTGGTGCCCGGTGATGATGGATGAACCCCACACCCTGGGGCGATGGCTCCGGGATCGCGCCGGCTCAGATCCGAAGAAGATCGCGATCGATGATCGCGGCGTCGCAGTGGATTATCAGACGCTGCTCAGCAGAGCAGATCAGCTTGCCGCGCGGCTGCGGGATGCCGGGTACGGGCCGGGCCAGCGCATCGCCACAGTGTCAGGAAGCTCAGCCGATCACGTGGTGGCGTTCTTCGCCTGTGCTTTCCTCGGGATCATCTTCATGCCGCTGTCCTGGCGACTGACTCCGACAGAGTTGGCCGATCTGATTCGTCGCAGCGACCCGGCACTCGTGCTCGTCGAGGACGAGTACGTCGCCCTCGCCGGAGCGGCGCTGCGGATGCTGGACAGTGCGGACACACCGCCCTACGTGTTCCTCGGCGTCACCGGGGTCGAAGTTCACGCACCGCGATCTCGCACGGTGGTGACCTCTCGTGAGGTGCGCGACGATGACCCGTTGCTGGTGATCTACACCTCGGGAAGTGAAGCTGCTCCGAAGGGAGTCGTACTCACCCACGCGAACTGCTTCTGGACGAATATGGCGCTGGCTCATTCGATGCCGATGCGCGCCGATGACGTCGTGCTGTCGATGTTGCCTCAGCACCACGTCGCCGCCTGGAATGTGCAACCGCTGCTGGCATGGTGGTCGGGCGCGACCGTCGTTCTGGAGCGGTCGTTCCAGCCGGGACGAATCCTGCAGCTCATCGGGGAGCGCAAGGTCACCACGATGATGGGTGTGCCCACTCAGTACCGTCTGCTTCAGGAGTCTGCCGAGTGGCCGACGACCGACCTTTCATCGCTTCGTGATGTGCTCGTCGGCGGAGCCACGATGCCTGTTGAGATCGCTGAGACATGGGCGGCGCGTGATGTGTTTCTCACCCAGGGCTACGGATTGACCGAGGCCGGACCCAATGTGCTCGCGCTGCCGGCTGATCAACTCACCGCGCATTCCGGCACTGTCGGACGTCCCTATCCGTTCGTCGATGTCTGTTTGGCGGATGTTGAGACCTCTCTCATGCTCGAGGGTGAGGCGACGGGGGAGCTGTGGGTGCGCGGACCCAGCACATTCGCCGGTTACCTCGACGATGAGGCTGCGACGGCCAGAGCTCGCATCGGCGAGTGGCTGCGCACGGGAGATCTTGCGCACCGAGATGGCTCCGGCAACTATCGCATTGTCGACCGCCTCAAGGACATCTACGTTTCGGGCGGCGAGAACGTGTCACCTGCTGAGGTCGAGCGGGCGCTCGGCCAGCATCCGCAGGTGAGCGCTGTGGCCGTCGTCGGTGTGCCGGATGCTGTGTGGGGAGAGCGCGGCTTCGCTTTCGTCGTTGCCCGTCAACCGCTTTCCAGCGACGAATTGCACGCCTTCGCCAGGGAGAAGCTTGCGGCATTCAAACTGCCGGCGCAGATCGTTTTCGTCGACGAGCTGCCGAGGCTGACCATCGATAAAGTCGCCCGTACAACCCTGCGGGCAGTGGCCATGCAGGTCATCGCCGCGCGAGAGGAAGAGAACGCTCATGGCTGAAACGGTCGATACCGCCACCCCCGAGACATTCGTTTCTCCGGCAACAGGGCGTCCGCTGACCAAACGCGGCGAGGCGACCAGACGCAAGCTCCTTGAGGCTGCCGAGGGCGTCTTCGCCGACCTTGGCTATCACGAAGCATCAATCGTAAAGATCACTGAAGGCGCAGGCGTCGCGCTCGGCACCTTCTACCTGTACTTCGACAGCAAGCAAACGATCTTCGAGGCGCTCGTGATCGACCTGAACTCGCGGGTACGTCATTCGATGTCTGAGTCGATGGCAGGTGCCCAGAACAGAATCGAAGCCGAACGGCTCGGTTTCGAGGGATTCTTCCGCTTCACCGCCGCGCACCCAGCCCTCTATCGGGTCGTCAGAGAAGCCGAGTTCGTCTCCCCGGCGACGTTGCGACTGCACTATGAGCGCATCGTCGACGGCTATCACGCCGGGCTCCGCGCTGCTCAATCAGCCGGAGACGTCGACGAGGCGCTGGACCCGGAGGTGGCCGCGTGGGCGCTGATGGGCGCGGGCGAGCTAATCGGCATGCGTTACCTGCTGTGGGAACGCGATGCGGATGGGCACCCGCCTGCCGAGATCGACGCCGCCGTGATCGAGGGAATGAGCCGCTTCGTCGGAAACGCCCTGCGCCCGCGGTCATCGACAGCAGCGAGCGACGTGGCAACGGGAGACGAACCGGCAACGGGGGAGAAGGAGCGCGGGAATGGCTGAACAGGATCTTGCCGGACGGCGTGCCGTCATCACCGGTGGCGCGAGCGGGATCGGCCTGGCCTGCGCCCGAGAGTTTGCAGCGCGTGGTGCGCAGGTGACCATCGCGGATCTGAACGGGGCAGCAGCCGAGGCCAGTGCCGCCGAGATCGGCGGCGACGTGTGGGAAGTCGATCTTTCTGACACCAGAGCGTTGGATGATCTTCAGTTGGATGCGGACATCCTGGTGAATAACGCCGGCATCCAGCGGGTGAGTCCCATCGCCGAGTTCGATCCGGATGCGTTCCGCACCATCCAGCGCATCATGCTGGAGGCCCCGTTCCTGCTGATCCGTGCGGCGCTGCCCGGCATGTACGAGCGTGGGTGGGGGCGCATCATCAATGTGTCTAGCGTGCACGGCCTGCGCGCCAGCCCGTTCAAATCCGCGTATGTTGCGGCCAAGCACGGACTGGAGGGGCTGTCTAAGGTGACAGCGCTGGAGGGAGGCGCACACGGTGTCACCAGTAACTGCATCAACCCCGGCTATGTGCGCACCCCGCTCGTCGAGAAACAGATCACCGATCAGGCTGCCGTGCATGGCATTCCCGAAAGCGAAGTGATCGAAAAGGTCATGCTCACCGAGAGTGCGATCAAGCGTCTAGTCGACCCATCCGAGGTCGCATCCCTTGCCGGCTGGCTCGCCTCGCCGCACGCCGCGATGGTCACCGGAGCCTCGTACACGATGGATGGCGGATGGACCTCACGATGAACACGCACGCCTATCGAACCATCGATGTCCCGGTCGCGGGCGGTAATCTTCGCGTGGGGATCTGGGATCCGCAGGGAACCACAGGGGAGATCCCCACCGTGCTCGCGATCCACGGTGTGACGGCGTCACATCTGGCGTGGGAGTTCCTCGTGGCAGAACTGCCCGGTGTCCGGGTCGTCGCACCTGACCTGCGTGGTCGGGGTCGGAGCAACGCGATCGAGGGGCCGGCAGGGATGAGCGCGCACGCCGACGATCTCGTTGCTGTTCTGGATGCTGTCGGCGTCGGTGCTGTCGCGGTCATCGGTCACTCGATGGGTGGTTTCGTCGCCGTCGTTCTTGCGCATCGGCACGCCGCGCGCGTGCAGCAGCTGATCCTGGTAGACGGTGGACTGCCGCTCGATGTCCCCGCGGATGTCGCTCCTGAGCAGTTGGTGACGCTGATCCTCGGCCCGACAGCTGAGCGGCTGTCACGCCGCTGGACGAGCGTGGATGAGTACATCGACGTCTTCTGGCGCGGTCATCCGGCATTCAGCAGCGACTGGAGCGAGGCCCTCGAACGTTACATCGCCTACGATCTCTGCGCGGACGGCGACGGATATCGCCCCGCCACGAGCTACCAGACCACGGTCGAAGACACCGTGGATCTGAATCTCGGTAACGCCCTGTCAGCGGCACTTGCCCAGTTGCACCACCAGACGCTGTTCATCAGCGTGCCGCGCGGTCTGCAGAACGAGGAGCCAGGTCTATACCCGCCTGCCCATCGTGCGCAGGTGCTCGCCGCGCACCCATCGATTGTGCATCAGCACCTGGGCGGACTCAATCACTACACGGTGGTGATGAGCGAGCGCGGAGCGAGGCAACTGGCACCCCTGGTTCGTGCGGCGGCCAGCGCTGTCACCGCCTGAGCATCAGCGCCGAACGCTCGCGATCCGTGAGGAGAGTTGATGGGCATGCGCGAGTAGCGTGCGTCCGAGCTGCGCCGTGCGATCTGGTCCGAATCGGAACTCCACGCCGGTCAGACTCAGTGCCCACTCCGCTCTGCCAGCCCGATCGAAGACGGCAGCACCCATGCCGAAACTGCCCGAGACGATGAGGCCAGGATTCAGTGAATAGCCGCGTTCCTTCGTCTCGCTGAGTCGTTTGCGCATCCGGCGAGCGCCGTGCGCTGTGCCCCAGCGGTCGGCCAGCTCCGGATGGCGGTCGAAATAGGCATCCACATCGTGGTCAGGCAGGAACGACAGGATCGCGAGTCCGGCGCTGGCGACTCCGAGGGGAAACCGCACACCTTCGCTCAGGACGAAGGAGCGGATCGGGAACGAGCCCTCCTCACGCAGCAGACAGACGGTCTCATCCGCTCTGCGCACCGAGAGGAACGCGCTTTCTTCGGTCTTGACAGCAAGGGAGCGGACGATATCTTTCGCCAGCGCAGTGACGTCGTACCGAGCCGCCGCCACTGATCCCATCAGGAACAGCTCCGGTCCCGGCATCCATCGAGCACTTTCTTCATCGCGATCGACGAGGCCTTCGGCGCGCAGGGCGCTCAGCAGTCGGTGCGTTGTGGAGCGTGTCAGATCAGCCTGCTGCGCGAGCTCCTGCAGCGCTGCCCCTCCCTCGCCGGATGCCGTGACCAATCGCAGCAGTCGAGCCGCACGGGCAATCGCCTGCGCGCCGGGTACGGTGCGAGTGGTGTCCATAATGTGGACACTACCGGCGAGATCGCCCATATCGCAAGATTGGTGTTCTGATGGTGAACCAAAAGGCGGATGCTGGAGGAAGACCTCACACGAAGGAGCGCTGCGTGATCGATAAAGAATGGGCTTCATCCGCCGAAGCCGTCGCTGACATCTCGGACGGCTCGTCCCTTGCCGTTGGCGGGTTCGGCCTGTCCGGCAACCCGATTGCGCTCATCGAGGCGCTGCTGGCGCAGGGGACCGCAGACCTGAGCATCGTCAGCAACAACTGCGGTGTCGACGACTGGGGGCTCGGCATCCTGCTCAACGCGCAGCGAATCCGCAAGATGACCTCGTCCTACGTCGGCGAGAACAAGGAGTTCGAACGGCAGTTCCTCTCCGGTGAGCTCGAGTTGGAGCTCACGCCGCAGGGAACGCTCGCCGAGAAGCTGCGCGCCGGCGGCTCAGGGATCGCGGCCTTCTACACACAGACCGGTGTCGGCACACAGGTCGCCGAGGGCGGACTGCCACGCCGCTACAACCCGGACGGTTCGATCGCTGTGGCCTCGCCGAAGAAGGACGTGCGATCCTTTGACGTCGACGGCACACCGAAGGACTTCGTGCTGGAGGAGGCCATCACCACGGACTTCTCGATCGTGCATGCGCTCATGGGGGATCGACACGGCAACCTCGTCTTCAACAAGGCTGCGCGCAACTTCAACCCGATCGCCGCGATGGCCGGCCGCGTCTGCATCGCTCAGGTGGAGCGACTGGTCGAGCCCGGCGAGATCGATCCGGACAGCATCCATCTGCCTGGGGTGTTCGTCCACCGCATCGTCGAGGTCGGCACCGACATTGAAAAGCGCATCGAACGGCGCACCGTTTCGAAACCCGACACGGCGAAGGAAGGGGCCTGACATGGCACTCACCCGTGAGCAGATGGCGGCCCGCGCCGCCCAAGAGCTGACCGACGGCTCGTATGTGAACCTCGGCATCGGCCTGCCGACACTCGTGCCGAACTACGTGCCGGAGGACGTCACTGTCGTCCTGCAGTCAGAGAACGGCATCCTCGGTGTCGGACCGTACCCGACAGAAGACGCGGTCGATCCCGACCTGATCAATGCCGGCAAAGAGACGGTCACGACTCTGCCCGGCACCGCATTCTTCGACTCGGCGACCAGCTTCGCAATGATCCGCGGCGGCAAGATCGATGCCGCCATTCTCGGCGCCATGCAGGTGTCGGCCACCGGGGACCTCGCGAACTGGATGATCCCGGGAAAGATGGTCAAGGGACCGGGTGGGGCGATGGATCTCGTCCACGGTGCCGGACGCCTGATCATCCTCATGGAGCACGTGGCAAAGGACGGCTCCGCGAAGATCGTCAACGAGTGCTCTCTGCCGCTGACCGGCAGGGGAGTGGCGCACCGCATCATCACCGACCTCGCCGTCATCGATGTGACCGATGCAGGTCTCGTCCTCGTCGAAACTGCGCCAGGTGTGAGCGTTCAGGAAGTTATCGATGCCACTGAACCGCCGCTGACCCTCGCACCGGATCTGAAGGAGCAATCATGATCGACATCGTCATCGTCGCCGCAGCACGCACGCCCCAGGGGCGGTTGAAAGGACAGCTGGCCCCATTCACCGCACCCCAGTTGGGCGCATTCGCCATCAAAGGCGCGCTCGCGCAGGCATCCATCGAACCGACTTCCGTCGACGCGGTGATCGTCGGGCAGGTGTTGGCTGCCGGCTCCGGTCAGAACGCCGCCCGCCAGGCGGCGATCGGCGCCGGACTGGGCTGGGACGTGCCCGCACACTCCGTAAACAAGGTCTGTCTGTCGGGCCTGACTGCCATCATCGATGCGGCACGGATGATTCGCACCGGCGACGCGACGACGGTCGTCGCGGCGGGCATGGAATCGATGACGCGCGCACCGCACCTGCTGATGGGATCTCGGGATGGGTGGACCTACGGCAGCGTCGAGGTGCTCGACCACATGGCCTACGACGGCTTGACCGACGCATATGACAAAGAGAGCATGGGTGCGTCGACCGAACGCCATAACGGGCGGTTCGAGCTCACCCGCCAGGCACAGGACGAAGTTGCGGCCCTCTCGCACCAGCGTGCTGCCGCCGGTCAGGCCAGCGGTGCCTTCGACGCCGAGATCGTCCCGGTCGAAGTTCCGCAGCGTCGGGGTGATGCTCTTGTCATTACCCAGGACGAAGGCATCCGACCGGACACGACGATCGAGACGCTCAGCCGGCTGCGCGCGGCGTTCGCCGAGGGCGGTTCGATCACTGCCGGAAACTCTTCGCAGATTTCCGATGGCGCCTCCGCCGTCGTGGTGACCACACGAGAGAACGCCGAGGCCAATGGGTGGCCGGTGCTCGCCGTCATCGGCGCGAGCGGTCAGACCGCTGGTCCGGACAACTCGCTGCAGGCGCAGCCGGCGCAGGCGATCAACCGTGCGCTCGAGAAGCAGGGCATCACTGCCGCCGATCTCGACCTCGTCGAGATCAACGAGGCGTTCGGTGCCGTCGTTGCCCGCTCGCAGACCGAACTCGGCGTGACAAGTGACATCGTGAACGTCCACGGTGGCGGAATCGCGATCGGGCATCCGATCGGAGTTTCCGGCAACCGGCTGGTCGTGCACATGGCTCACGAACTCGCCCGGCGCGGCAGCGGAACGGTAGCTGTCGGACTGTGCGGCGGCGGCGGTCAGGGTGAAGCGCTGATCCTCACGCGCTGATTGCGGGAGGGGCTCAGCGCAAGCGTTGAGCCTCTTTCAGCGCCTTGGCCTGCTCCTTCTGGGCCTTGGCCTGTTCCTTCTGAGCCTTCTTCGCCTGCTTCATCGCGAGCGGGGAGTCCTCCGCAATGGGGACGCCCCGATTCTCGCGGTTGAGGTCGATAGCCGCACCGACCGCCAGGGCGAGGGTGATGCCCCAGCTGATCCACGCGAGTACCGCGCGCCAGGTGACTGGCGTTTCTCGTGTGCCACGGAGCATTGACACACCGGCCGTGATCGCTCCGATGAGGCCTGTGCTGAAGAGGTAGCGCATGGCTCCAACCTACCTGCGCTCAGGTGGCACCGGTAGAATGACATCGGCGCTTCGGCGCTGTAGCTGTGTAACTACCGGCCGTCGGCACTCTGACGGACAGCGGCGGCACCGGATCCCGCATCCTCGGGTGCGTGAGAGTCATGACGAGAACACACGCACCCGCTTCTGCCAGCCTGCTCCGCGAGGCGGGCCTTCCCTATTTCCTGATCGCGTTCATCGCGCGACTTCCCTTTGCGATGATGGTCGTCGGAGTACTTACCCTCGTCGTCTCGGTCAGCGGTTCCCTTTCTCTGGGCGGCCTGACATCGGCTGCTGTCGGACTGGGCACGGCATGCTTCGGGCCTCTGCTCGGAGGCGCAGCCGACCGGTTCGGGCAGCGTCCGGTGCTGGTGATCCTCGCCGTAGCCAATGGCGCGATGCTCGTGGTCTTCACCGCTGTCGTCTATACGACATCGATTGACGCTCTCATTCTGCTCGCCGCCGTCGGCATCGGCGCCACAGCTCCGCAGGTCGCGCCGATGTCGCGCTCACGACTTGTCGCGATCATCAACGAGCGGATGCCGGAACCTGTTCGGGTGCGCACCGTCTCCTCGACCATGGCGTACGAATCAGCAGCCGACGAAACGGTGTTCGTCTTCGGTCCGTTCGTCGTCGGCATCGTGGCCTCCTGGATCGCGCCGTGGGCGCCGCTGATCGGCGCTGCCGTGCTGACCGTGGTGTTCGTCGGCGCCTTCGCACTGCACCCCAGCGGCCGCAGCATCTCTCAGGATCGCGATGCGGACGGCCGTGCGCCCTCCCGGGCATCCGAGCTCTTTCGGCCCCAACTGCTCGTCGTGGTCGTGGGGATCTTGGGGGTGGGTATGTTCTTCGGAACGATGCTGACCGCGCTGACATCGTTCATGGCAGATCGGGGTGCTTCCGAACAGGCAGGAGTGCTTTACGGTGTCATGGGAATCGGCTCGGCGATCCTGGCACTCGCTGTGGCCTGGCTACCACCACGGTTCTCGCTGCGGGCGCGCTGGTTGGTGTTCTCAGGCATTCTGCTGATCGGATCCGTCTTCCTCGGCGCCGTCGACACGCCTGCCGCGATGATGGTGGTGCTTGCCGTGATGGGCATCGGGATCGGCCCGACTCTGGTGACCCAGTACAGCTTCGGAGCTGCGCGCAGTCCGCTCGGCCGTTCGGCGACGGTGATGACGATGCTGGGCTCCGGCGTGATCGTCGGACAGTCGATCGGCGCCGCCGTCACGGGAGAGATCGCCGAGAGCCTCGGCACGTCTGCGGCGCTGCTTCTGCCGATGATCGCCGCAGCCATTGCCTTCATCGCCGGGGTCATCAACTGGTATCTGAGCCGCGTGCGCTCCCGAAGTGGCTAGCCTAAGAGCGGGGCACGGAGCCCCTGTGTGAGGAGTCACCATGGCCACCGCAGATTTCGTCGTCGTCGCAAACAGACTTCCCGTCGATCGGGTGGTGGGCCCGGACGGGGCAGAGACCTGGCGGACATCGCCCGGGGGACTGGTCGCCGCGCTCGAGCCGGTGATGCATCAGGTCGACGGCGCCTGGGTCGGCTGGGGCGGACAGGCCGATCTCGCGTTGGAGCCCTTTGAAGCGAATGGCATCCGGCTCATTCCGATCCGGCTGTCTGCTCGAGAAGTGGCGGAATACTACGAAGGCTTTGCCAACGATACGATCTGGCCGCTCTATCACGATGTGATCGCGCCCCCGCAGTATCACCGGGAGTGGTGGGACTCCTACGTCACCGTGAACCGCCGTTTCGCCGAGGCAGCGGCCGAGGCCGTCGCCCAGAACGGCACGGTCTGGGTGCACGATTACCAGTTGCAGCTGGTCCCGCAGATGGTGCGTGCTCTGCGACCCGATGTCACAATCGGCTATTTTCACCACATCCCGTTCCCGATGCATGGCCTGTACGCACAGTTGCCGTGGCGCGATCAGGTGCTGCGCGGTCTGCTGGGCGCTGACGTGATCGGATTCCAGCGTGCACAGGATGCGAGCTACTTCGTCGCGGCGGTTCGTCGCAGACTCAAGTACGACACCAAGGCGACCACCATCAGCGTGCCCGTGGACGAACAGACACGCACGGTCATCGCCAAGGCATTCCCCATTTCGATCGACACGGCGCCCTATCTCGAGCTCATCGAGAAGCCCGAGGTTCAGGCCAGGGCAGCAGAGATCCGCGAGAGCCTCGGCAATCCGAAGACCATTCTGCTGGGGGTGGACCGACTGGATTACACCAAGGGCATCCTGCACCGGATCAAGGCATACGGCGAGCTTCTCGACGCAGGGCGGCTGAAGGTCGAGGACGCCACGCTCGTGCAAGTCGCGAGCCCTAGCCGAGAACGAGTCGACGCCTACGTGCAACTGCGGGACGAGATCGAACTCGCCGTCGGGCGCATCAACGGCGACACCGACACGATGGATCACTCGGCGATCCGTTATCTGCACCAGGCCTTCCCCCGAGAGGAGATGGTGGCTTTGTATCTGGCGGCGGACGTCATGCTGGTCACAGCACTCCGGGACGGCATGAACCTCGTTGCGAAGGAGTACGTCGCGACACGCGCAGACAACAGAGGCGCACTGGTACTCAGCGAGTTCACCGGGGCCGCCGACGAGTTGCGCCAGGCCGTGCGCGTCAATCCGCACGACATCGAAGACCTCAAAGACGCCATCATGACGGCCGTGGAGATGCCGCGCGCCGAGCAGAGCAAGCGAATGCGATCGCTGCGCCGCCGGGTGCTCGAGCACGACGTCAACGCGTGGTCGTCATCGTTCCTGGAAGCCCTGGCAAACGCCCGTGCAGCGCGCACCTGAGTGGCAATTGCTGAGAATCGACGAGGAGAAGAATGATGACTCGCACCTGGATCCCCGGTTCCGCTGACGCAGCGTTGCGCGCTATCGCCCGCACACCGCGGTTGCTGATCGCGCTCGATTTCGACGGCACGGCTTCGCCGCTGGTCGTCGAGCCGATGTCCGCGCGAGCGCTGCCAGAAGTGAAGGCACAGCTGAGCACGCTGGCAGCGTTGCCGGATACCTCCGTCGCGTATGTGTCGGGACGCAGCATGCACGATCTGAAGGAGATCAGCGAACATACGGCCGACTCGCCGTTCGCCCTGGCCGGATCCCACGGTGCGCAGTACTGGTTTCCCGGCACCGGAGACGCCGAAGCGCCCGGCGTGATCGCAGACCAGGCCGCGAATGAGCAGCTGTGGGCCGCGGCGCGACCGATCGTCGAGCGTTTCGAGGGGGTTGAGCTGGAACCCAAAACCTTCGGCATGGGTATTCATACCCGCCGGGCGACGCCTGAGGTCGAGGCTACGGTATTCGCCGAGATCGATGCCCTCACCGCTGAGCGCTTCCCGCACTGGCGACGCCGCGCAGGTCATCGCGTGCTCGAGTTCTCGTCACGGATAGAGGGCAAGGACCTGGCGATGAGTGTGCTGCGCGATCACTTCAACGCCACGGGCATCCTCTTCGCGGGTGATGACGTCACCGATGAGGACGCGATGACGGTGCTTCGCGGTGATGATCTGGGGGTTCGTGTCGGGGCGGGGGAGTCTGCGGCAACTTTGCGTGTGGACACTCCACAACAGATCGCGCTTCTTCTAGAGGCGTTGGCGTCCGAGCGCGCCGCCGGTCGGGAATAGACTGCCGTCATGTCCTCGCACGATCCTTCACACGCTTCCATTGACATTAAACCCCGCAGCCGTGTCGTCACCGACGGCATCGAGGCCACGACCTCGCGCGGAATGCTCCGCGCCGTCGGCATGGGTGATGCTGACTGGGACAAGCCGCAGATCGGCATCGCGTCCAGTTGGAACGAGATCACGCCCTGCAACCTGAGCCTTGATCGTCTCGCGCAGGGCGCGAAGGAAGGCGTGCATTCCGGCGGCGGCTACCCGTTGCAGTTCGGCACCATCTCCGTCTCGGACGGCATCTCGATGGGGCACGAGGGTATGCACTTCTCGCTCGTTTCGCGCGAGGTGATCGCCGACTCTGTCGAGACGGTCATGATGGCTGAACGCCTCGACGGCAGTGTGCTGCTGGCCGGCTGCGACAAATCGATTCCCGGCATGCTCATGGCCAGCGCGCGTCTGGATCTGTCCAGCGTGTTCCTGTACGCAGGATCCATCGCCCCCGGCTGGGTGAAGCTCTCGGACGGCACCGAGAAGGACGTCACGATCATCGACTCGTTCGAAGCCGTCGGCGCCTGCCGTGCCGGCCTCATGAGCGAGGAAGACCTCAAGCGCATCGAGTGTGCGATCGCCCCCGGTGAGGGCGCCTGTGGCGGTATGTACACCGCCAACACGATGGCATCCGTCGCCGAGGCGCTCGGGCTGAGCCTTCCCGGATCTGCTGCACCGCCCGCTGCCGATCGCCGCCGTGACTACTATGCGCACCGCTCCGGTGAGGCGGTGATCAACCTGCTGCGTCAGGGGATCACGACCCGCGACATCCTGACGAAGGAAGCATTCGAGAACGCGATCGCTCTGGCGATGGCACTGGGCGGTTCGACGAACGTCGTTCTGCACCTCCTCGCGATCGCCCGTGAGGCCGATGTGGATCTGACGCTGCACGACTTCAACCGCATCGGCGACAAGGTTCCTCATGTCGCAGACATGAAGCCGTTCGGGCAGTACGTCATGAACGATGTCGACCGGCATGGCGGCATCCCGGTGATCATGAAGGCGATGCTCGACGAGGGACTCCTGCACGGTGACGCCCTCACCGTGACGGGCAAGACCCTGGCCGAGAACTTGGCGGAGTTGAACCCCGGACCGATCGATGGTGACGTCATCCACACCTTCGACAACCCGATCCACGCAACCGGCGGTCTGACGATTCTGCACGGCTCGCTCGCACCGGAAGGCGCTGTCGTAAAGACAGCCGGCTTCGACGCGACGGTCTTCGAAGGACCCGCCCGTGTGTTCGAACGCGAGCGCGCGGCGATGGATGCCGTTGCCAACGGCGAGATCGAATCAGGCACTGTCATCGTCATCCGCTATGAAGGTCCCAAGGGCGGACCGGGCATGCGCGAGATGCTCGCCATCACGGCTGCCATCAAGGGCGCGGGTCTCGGAAAAGATGTACTACTCTTGACTGACGGACGATTCTCAGGCGGCACAACCGGCCTGTGCATCGGCCACATAGCACCCGAAGCAGTGGACGCAGGTCCCATTGCCTTCGTGCGCGATGGTGATCTGATACGGGTCGATATCGCAGCTCGCTCTCTTGACTTACTCGTCGACGATGCAGAGCTCGCCTCCCGCCGCTCTGGCTGGGAACCGCTTCCCCCGCGCTATACCCGTGGCGTTCTTGCCAAGTACGCAGCCCTCGTCCGCTCCGCTGCCCAAGGCGCGACGACGGGTTGATCCTTCGGCAGGCTCAGGGACCGCACGTCGGTCCGACCCTGACGAAACAATCAGATCATCAAGGAAAATCATGACTGCTGATTCTGCTTCGGCCGTGCCGCGGCCACCATCCTCGAAGTCCACGCCGCCCGAAATGAGCGGCGCAGAAGCTGTCGTCCGCTCGCTGGAGCTGCTGGGCGTCACCGACGTGTTCGGTCTTCCCGGTGGTGCGATCCTGCCGGTCTACGACCCGCTGATGGACACCGACAAGCTTCGCCATATCCTGGTTCGCCACGAGCAGGGAGCCGGTCACGCTGCGGAGGGCTATGCCTCGGCATCCGGCCGCGTCGGCGTCTGCATCGCGACGTCCGGACCCGGCGCGACCAACCTGGTCACAGCCATCGCTGACGCGTACATGGACTCGGTGCCGATCGTGGCGATCACCGGTCAGGTGTTCTCGACGCTGATGGGAACGGATGCGTTCCAGGAAGCCGACATCGTCGGCATCACGATGCCGGTGACCAAGCACTCCTTCCTTGTGAAGGATGCCGCCGACATCCCGGGAGCCATTGCTGCCGCCTTCGAGATCGCCTCGACGGGCCGCCCTGGTCCGGTGCTGGTGGACATCACGAAGGATGCGCAGCAGAACATGGCGCCGTTCGTGTGGCCGCCGAAGATCGACCTGCCCGGCTATCGTCCGGTGACGAAGGCTCACGGCAAGCAGATCCAGGCCGCGGCGACAATGCTCGCCGAAGCCAAGAAGCCGGTCCTGTACGTCGGCGGCGGTGTGATCCGCGGCCGTGCATCCGCTGAACTGCTCGAGCTCGCAGAATCCACCGGTGCACCGGTGGTGACGACGCTGATGGCTCGCGGCGCGTTCCCCGACTCGCATCCTCAGCACCTCGGCATGCCGGGAATGCACGGCACGGTGCCGGCTGTTCTCGCGCTGCAGGAGGCAGACCTCCTCGTCTCGCTCGGTGCGCGCTTCGATGACCGGGTGACCGGTAAGTCGGAACTCTTCGCCCCGAATGCGAAGGTGGTGCACGTCGACATCGACCCCGCGGAGATCTCGAAGATTCGCATGGCGGATGTGCCCATCGTCGGGGATGTTCGCGACGTGCTCGTCGATCTGGATGCTGCATACCGTGGCGCGATCAATGGTGCCAAGCCCGACACCGCTGAGTGGTGGTCGTACTTGGACGGTCTGCGCGACGAATTCCCGCTCGGCTATACCGAACCCAGCGATGGTCTGCTCGCACCGCAATACGTGATCAAGCGCATTGGCGAGCTGACCGGTCCCGAGGGCATTTACGCCGCCGGGGTCGGACAGCACCAGATGTGGGCTGCGCAGTTCATCAAGTACGAGCGCCCCAACGCCTGGCTGAACTCGGGCGGGGCCGGCACCATGGGCTACTCCGTTCCGGCAGCGATGGGCGCGAAGGTCGCTGAGCCGCACCGCCCGGTCTGGTCGATTGACGGTGACGGCTGCTTCCAGATGACGAACCAGGAACTCGCGACCTGTGTCATCAACAAGATCCCGATCAAGGTCGCGATCATCAACAACTCCTCGCTGGGCATGGTTCGCCAGTGGCAGACGCTGTTCTACGACGGCCGGCACTCGAACACCGACCTGAACACCGGGCATGGAACGGTCCGAATCCCCGACTTCGTGAAACTCGCTGAAGCATACGGATGCCTCGCCATCCGCGTGGAGAAGGAAGAGGAAGTCGACGCCGCGATCCAGCTTGCGCTGGACACCAACGATCGTCCCGTCGTCATCGACTTCGTTGTCTCGGCCGACGCGATGGTGTGGCCGATGGTGCCCCAGGGTGTCAGCAATAACTACGTGCAGTATGCCCGTGACCACGCACCCGCCTTCGATGAGGAGATCTGAGCCATGTCAACTCACGTTCTGAGTCTCCTCGTGGAGAACACGCCGGGTCTGCTGACTCGTGTCGCCGGACTGTTCGCCCGCCGCGGCTTCAACATCGAATCCCTCGCCGTCGGGGTGACCGAGGTTCCGGGAATCTCCCGGATCACTGTGGTCGTCGACGTCGACAAGCTGCCGCTCGAGCAGGTCACGAAGCAGCTGAACAAGCTGATCAACGTCATCAAGATCGTTGAGCTCGACCCGGCATCCTCCGTGCAGCGCCAGCACGTACTCGTCAAAGTGCGAACAGATAACACGACTCGCTCGAACGTGATCGAAGTCGTGAACCTGTTCCGCGCCTCGGTCGTGGACTATGCCGCCGATGCGCTGGTGATCGAGGTCACCGGCGATAAGGGCAAAGTCGAGGCGTTGCTGCGCGCACTGGAGCCGTTCGGCATCAAGGAACTCGCCCAATCCGGACTGCTCGCCATCGGGCGCGGCAGCAAGAGCATCACAGAGCGCGTTCTGCGCAGCTGACCCTTCGACAAGCTCAGGGACCGTCTGGTCCTGCAGGGACCGTCTGGTCCTGAAACAACCACAATCAAGGAGAAACACAACGTGAGTACTGAGATCTTCTACGACGATGACGCAGACCTGTCCCTGATCCAGGGCAAGAAGGTCGCGATCGTCGGCTACGGCTCGCAGGGCCACGCCCACGCGATGAACCTTCGCGATTCAGGCGTAGAGGTCGCCATCGCGCTCAAGGACGGCTCGAAGTCGATCGCCAAGGCAGAAGAAGCCGGATTCCCGGTGAAGAATGTTGCGGATGCGACGGCCTGGGCCGACGTCATCATGATCCTCGCGCCGGACCAGCACCAGCGCACGATCTACTCCGACTCGATCGCCCCCAACCTGGCTGAGGGCAAGACGCTGGCGTTCGCGCACGGCTTCAACATCCGTTTCGGCTACATTGACGCTCCCGCGGGCGTTGACGTCATCCTCGTCGCTCCCAAGGCGCCCGGTCACACCGTGCGTCGCGAGTTCGTCGCCGGTCGTGGCATCCCGGACATCATCGCTGTCGAGCAGGACGCCTCAGGTCAGGCCTGGGCGCTGGCACTGTCGTATGCGAAGGCCATCGGCGGCACGCGCGCCGGCGTCATCAAGACGACCTTCACCGAAGAGACCGAAACCGACCTCTTCGGCGAGCAGGCTGTGCTCTGCGGCGGCATGAGCCACCTCGTGCAGGCCGGCTTCGAGACGCTGACCGAGGCGGGCTACCAGCCGCAGATCGCGTACTTCGAGGTGCTGCACGAGCTCAAGCTGATCGTTGACCTCATGTGGGAGGGCGGCATCGCGAAGCAGCGCTGGTCGATCTCTGACACAGCAGAGTACGGTGACTACGTCTCGGGTCCGCGCATTGTCGATGACCGGGTCAAGGAGAGCATGAAGGCAGTGCTCGCCGACATCCAGAACGGCGCCTTCGCGAAGCGCTTCATCGACGACCAGGACAACGGGGGCAAGGAGTTCCAGGAGCTGCGCGCCAAGGAAGAGCAGCACCCGATCGAGGTCACCGGCAAGGAGCTGCGTTCGCTGTTCTCATGGAAGCAGCAGGACGAGGACTACGTCGACGGCTCAGCCGCACGCTGATCCACCGCGGTACGAAAATGGGCGCCCCTCGCGGGGCGCCCATTTTGCGTTCGGCTATTCGGCGACAGCCTCAAGCTTGAGGGGATCATCTGCCGGGTCAGCCCACACCGGCTGAGGCAGCAGCGTGTCTACGGCCCCGCCCTGGATCTCACGCAGCGCATCCGTGATCTCATCGGCGTTCTCGGGAACAGCCAGATCGCAGGCGCGCAGCTCGGACACGAACTTCAGCGTGAGCCGGCCCTTGCCGGCCTCGATGGCTTCGGCGGTCGTGCCGGTGATCTTCTCGCTGCCCGTTTGAATATCCGAGACCTCGTCGCACACATGGTAGACACTGCCACCGGCGACCCAGACGACCTCGTCCTGGCCGAGCAGCTGAATCACGGCGGACTGGTCAGCCGTGTACTGCTCGACGGACTGCGGGTTGTAGTCGATCCCCAGTGCGACCGCGACAGCCGCAAGGACGACGCCGATGATGCCGGCCGTTGTCTTCTGCCCCTTGTCCATGTCCTTGTTCAGGAAGATCAGAATGATCAGCGGCAGGAACGCGACGATGGCGATGATCGCACCGAGCTGGTTCTGCACGAAGAAGCGAACGGTGTCGGACTTCTTCGCCGGATCCAGCCGATTGGCCTTCTTCCACAGCATCGAACCGGTGATCGAGAGCGCTGCGATCACGACGAGGGCGACGATGAGGGCGATGAAGGCCCATTGCGGGAAGGTGGCGGTCGCATTCTGTGTTTCCAGAAGCCCGGTATCGGGGTCGCGGATCAGCGTGCCGTCTTCGCCGACGAACTCGCGCTGGCGCAGCAGCCAGAAGATCGCGACGGCTTCGGCCGCGATGGCGACAGCCCACAATGCTGCTGCTATCCAGCGGAAGGTCGTCGCGTTCTTCTTCGACGCCGGGGTGGGAACCCAGGAGCGGTCGGATCCGTCGGCAGGCTCCGGCACGGAGGCGTCAGCCGAATCGGCGACCTTGTTCTTGCGCTCAACCACGTAAATTCTCCTCAGACTATGAACGCCCTGAGCATATCGGGCGGGGTGCAGTGATCGCTACGCTGGACACATGACATCGGATGCTGACGACGCTCTCTCTTGGGCGGGCGATGAAGACACGGCTGCGCCCCAGCCAGCCGCCACTCCTGCGCTGCCGGATGGATGGAATGCCGTCGGTAAAGACAGCGAAACGGTGGGGCGCCTCGAAGAGGACGGTTCCGTAACCGCTCCGACGGAGTCGAAGCCACTCAGCACGCCGATGCTCCTTCTGCTCGGTATCGTCGGCGGCGTCTACCTGCTGTACACGATCGGTTGGATCGTCGGCGGACTCAACCTGCAAGGCGGCGCCCTGTTCCTGATTCCCGGCGTCATGTACCAGGTGGCGTTGTGGGCGGCGGTGCTGGCCCCCGCCCTGTGGTTCGCCGCCGTCTGGTTCTTGACCCGTACCGCAGCCAGTTGGGTGCGCGTGCTCGGTCTGCTGGGCGGAGTGTTTCTGCTCGTGCCCTGGCCGTTCGTCATGACAGGAGTGATCGGAGCATGAGCGAGATGACAGCATCCCGTGGGCAGAGCCTCGGCCTGGGTAAGACGATCATCATCGGTTTGGCAGGACTCTTCTACGCTTACGGTGTGTGGAACGCCGTCGCGTACCTGGCAGCAGTGGCCAGCTTCGGCTTGAACGCGTACGGCTGGTTCGTGCTCATCTTCTCGGTGCTCTTCCCGATCCTGGTCTTCGCGGCAGCTTACGCATCAGGCCGACGCCGCAGCGCCGCGGAGCTCAGCATCACTCTGATCGCTGGACTGGGCCTGGTGGCCGTGTTCTGGATGAACGTCGTCGCGTTGAGCACCCTGAACTTCGCCTCGCTGACCGGATAGTGCGCATGACGCATCGCGTCACACGGCACGGAGCACCGTTCACCCTCCGGTAAGGTGGAACCGATCGCGCCCCGACGGTGTGCGGCGCATCGATCCCACCCGCGCTTGTCGCTTATCTCGAAGGATCCGCTGTGTCGAAGCCCGTCGTGCTCATCGCCGAAGTTCTCTCGCCCGCCACGATCGAGGCCCTCGGCCCCGACTTCGACGTACGACAAGTCGACGGCACCGATCGAGAGGCGCTGTTCGCGGCGCTCGCTGACGCGCAGGCCGTCCTCATCCGCTCTGCGACCAAGATCGATGCGGAGGCACTGAGCCACGCACCGAAGCTGAAAGTCGTCGCCCGCGCCGGGGTGGGCCTCGATAACGTCGATATCCCGGCGTCGACGAAGGCCGGCGTCATGGTGGTCAACGCACCGACGTCGAACATCATCTCTGCTGCAGAACTCACCTGCACGCACATTCTCAGCCTCGCCCGCCACGTGCCCGCCGCACACGCATCGCTGGCTGCCGGCCAGTGGAAGCGCAGCGCGTACACCGGTACGGAACTGTTCGAGAAGACCCTCGGCATCGTTGGCCTCGGCCGTATCGGTGCGCTGGTGGCCGCTCGAATGCAGGGATTCGGCGTGAAGGTCATCGCCTACGATCCCTACGTCACGAGTGCACGCGCGCAGCAGCTCGGCGTCGAACTGCGCACACTCGACGAGCTGGTCGCTGAGGCAGATTTCTTGACGATCCACATGCCCAAGACGCCCGAAACGACGGGCATGATCGGCGCAGAACAGTTCGCGGCGATGAAGAAGTCCGCCTACGTCATCAACGTCGCCCGTGGCGGCCTGATCGATGAGGAGGCTCTCCGCGAGGCTCTCATCGCCGGTGAGATCGCCGGTGCCGGTCTCGACGTGTTCACCTCTGAGCCTCCGGCGGAGGGCGGCTCCGCGCACGCCCTGCTGGACCTGCCGAACGTCGTCGTCACACCCCACCTCGGCGCATCCACCAACGAGGCACAGGAGAAGGCCGGCGTTTCGGTCGCCCGCTCCGTCAAGCTCGCGCTTGAGGGCGACCTGGTTCCGGATGCTGTCAACGTCGCTGGCGGCATCATCGACCCGTTCGTCCGTCCGGGCATCGCGCTCGTCGAGAAGCTCGGTCAGATCTTCAGTGGCCTGACTACGTCTGCTCTCACGAGCTTGGACATCGAGGTCCGCGGCGAATTGGCGGACTATGACGTCAGCGTCTACCGGTTGGCTGCGCTCAAGGGCATTCTTTCGAATGTTGTCAGTGAGAATGTCTCCTACGTCAATGCCCCGCTGTTCGCAGAGCAGCGTGGTATCGAGGCTCGTCTGATCGTCGAGAAGGACAGCCCGGAGTATCGCAATCTCACCACCCTGCGCGGGGCTCTGGCCGACGGCACTGTGCTGTCCGTGGCCGGTACTCTGGCGGGCACCCGAATGGTGCAGAAGATCGTGGGCATCAACGGCCACGACATCGAGGTTCCGATCGAGACGCACCACATCGTCATGCAGTACACCGACCGTCCGGGCATCGTGGCGGTGTACGGCCAGAAGTTCGGTGCGGCAGGCATCAACATCGCCGGCATGCAGGTTGCTCGCCGTGAAGCAGGTGGCCAGGCGTTGACCGTTTTGACCGTCGACTCCCGCGTTCCCGAGGACCTGCTCGCCGAGGTCGGCGAGGCGATTGAGGCCAACGTCATGCGCGAGATCGAGATCACCGAGGTCTGATCAGCGCCCGCCTCCTGAGCTCAGCGCTCAGGAGGCGGAACGCAGAACAAGCGCAATGAGTTCGTCAAGCCGGTCTCCGACCGGCACCGGTGTTGCGAGTCCGCTGGCTTCAGCGCCCGCGGCATCCAGCGCGTTGTTGTAGTAGAGGCCGTCGCTGAGTAGCATCACCAGGTCGAGCGCTGTTTCATCGCGCACGTGGGGGCGTAAAGCAGCAGCCCATGCCTCGCGGATGCGTCTCAAAGCCTCGGATGCTGCGACGGAACCTCCCTGGGCGACGCGCGATGCGGCGACCAAGGCGCGGTCGAGCGCGGCATCTTCCATCACGGAGGTTCGCAGAAAATAGGCGACAGCACCCTCCGGGGCAGTTGCCATGCGTTCGAGGTCTTCCTCCGCGAGAGTTTCGAGACGCTCCAGGAGCCCGGTGATCAGGTCTTCTTTCGCTGCGAAGTGGTACAGCAGACCGCCCTTGGAGACTCCGGCGGCCTTGGAAGTCGCATCCAGTGTCGCCGTGCGCTCACCATCCTCGATGAGGATCGCTTCGAAGGCGTCCAGGACGCGCTTTCGGGCGCGGGGAGGTCTGGCCATGTCTGTTACTATACCATCTGGACGGTTCAGTATCTCGACGCCGTCGAACGCAGAAGAGGATCTCCATGACCCAGGCCACGCCGACTGACACCGGCGGAATCTACGCACCGCGCGTGGGCGCACGCGGGTGGTTCGCACTCGTCGTTCTGATGCTGCCCGTACTGCTCGTATCCGTCGACACCACGGTGTTGAGCTTCGCGCTGCCGGAGATCGCGATCGCTCTCGCACCATCCGGTGCCCAGCAGCTGTGGATCATCGACGCGTACCCGCTCGTGCTCGCCGGTCTGCTGGTCACGATGGGAACGCTCGGGGACCGATTCGGCCGCCGCCGCATGCTGCTGTTCGGTGCCACAGGCTTCGCGGTGGTCTCGGTACTCGCTGCTTTCGCGCCCACAGCCGCATTGCTGATCGTGGCGCGCGTGATGCTCGGATTCTTCGGAGCAATGCTGATGCCCTCGACGCTGTCGCTGCTGCGCTCGATCTTCCAGAATCGCGATCAGCGACGAATGGCCATCGCCGTGTGGGCCTCCGCCTTCTCCGCTGGTGCCGCGCTCGGCCCGATCGTCGGTGGGATCCTGCTGGAACACTTCGCGTGGGGATCGGTGTTCCTCATCGCCGTGCCGGTGCTCATTCCGTTGCTGATCTGCGCGCCCCTCCTTGTTCCGGAGAGCCGCGACCCTGCACCGGGCAAGATCGACCCGATCAGCATCCTGCTCTCGCTGGGGACCATGATCCCGATCGTGTACGCGATCAAATCCTTTGCTGTGGACGGTCCCACTCTCATCGCCGCGGCGTGGGCGATCGTCGGGGTTGTCTTCGGCGTGATGTTCGTCCGCCGGCAGTTGCACGCAGAGTCTCCGATGCTTGATATGGCACTGTTCCGCCGGGGCTCCTTCTCCGGTGCGATCCTGGTGAACCTGCTCAGCGTGGTGGCGCTGGTGGGATTCTTGTACTTCGTCCCGCAGCACCTGCAACTCGTGCTGGGGATGTCACCGATGATGGCCGGCCTGGCGCTCGTGCCGGGAATGCTCGCCGTCATCGTCGCCGGGCTGAGCGTCGTGCCGATATCGCGCCGTCTGCCTCCGCATCTGGTCGTGCCCGCCGCCCTGGTGTTCTCTGTCGTTGGATACCTCCTGGTCGCATTCACGGCAGCAGGGCACGGGCCATTGCCGCTGATCATTGCCTTCGCTGTGCTCGGGATCGGAATCGGTGCGGCCGAGACGATCTCCAACGAACTCATCCTCTCCAGCGCACCCGCTTCGAAAGCGGGTGCAGCGAGTGCCGTCTCAGAGACCGCCTACGAGTTGGGTGCTGTGCTGGGCACAGCCATCCTCGGCGGAGTCATCACGGCTCTGTATCGCGGTGCACTCGTGGTTCCAGAAGGCGTGCCTGCCGAAGCCGGTCGTGTTGCCCGGGAAACTCTTGCCGGCGCCTACACGTCAGCTCAGCAGTTGCCGGATGCGGTCGGCACGGCGCTGTGGGATGCTGCGGCGTCCGCGTTTGAATCCGGAATCATGGTCACGTCACTGATCGGCGCGGCACTCGTCGTGCTCGCTGGTTCGATAGCCGCCGTCACACTGCGCGCACCACGCGCACGCTGACCAGTACGCTGGGAGATACCGCGCGCCGGAGACTCGACGCCGCGGATCCCGATGCAAGGAGAGTCCATGTCGCGTGTCGTGAAGCTTGCGGTCATCCCGGGTGACGGGATCGGCCCCGAGGTCGTCGCAGAAGCCGAGAAGGTGCTCGACGCCGTCACCGCCGGATCCGATGTCGTGTTCGACAAGACGCGCTTTGCGCTCGGCGCTGCACGCTATCTCGAAACCGGCGACACGCTGAGCGATGAAGACCTGGAAGCGATCAAGGCACAGGATGCCATCATCCTCGGCGCTGTCGGAGGAACACCTGGCGACCCGCGCCTGAAGAACGCGAACATCGAGCGCGGCCTGCTGCTGAAGCTGCGGTTCACACTCGACCACTATGTGAATTTGCGTCCGTCGAAACTGTATCCCGGGGCATCCGGGCCTCTGGCGGATCCGGGCGAGATCGACTTCGTCGTCGTCCGAGAGGGGACCGAGGGTCCGTACGTCGGCAATGGCGGTGCCATCCGAGTCGGCACCGCGCACGAGATCGCCAATGAGACGAGCGTCAATACTGCTTTCGGTGTCGAGCGCGTCGTGCGCTACGCATTCGCTCTCGCCGAGCGTCGCCGTCAGAAGCTCACTCTGGTGCACAAGACCAACGTTCTGGTCCACTCCGGGGGCATCTGGCAGCGCATCGTCAACGAGGTGGCTGTTGAGCATCCGAATGTGGTCGTAGACTATCTGCACGTCGATGCGGCCACGATCTTCCTGGTCACAAACCCCGATCGCTTCGACGTGATCGTCACCGACAACCTCTTCGGCGACATTCTCACGGATTTGGCAGGCGCCGTCACCGGTGGCATCGGCCTCGCCGCTTCGGGCAATATCAACCCCGACGGCGCGTACCCCTCGATGTTCGAGCCCGTTCACGGCTCGGCGCCGGACATCGCAGGTCAGCAGAAAGCCGACCCGACTGCGGCCATCCTGTCTATCTCGCTCCTGCTCGACCATCTCGGGCTCCGCGAGGAATCGGCCCGCGTGACACGCGCGGTCGAGGAGGACATCGCAGCCAGAGACGGCTCTCGAACCACCAGCCAGACGGGCGACGCCATCATCGCCAGACTCCAGGCGTAGTCTGGATTCACGCGAGCGCCGCCCGCATCGAACGCAGGATGTGACATGACAACCACCGAAACCGAACTCGCTCCGTTGGAGTTCGCAGTGACGAAGAACCTCGCAGCAAAATCCGCTGCTGAGCGTGAAGAGATTCTGAAGGCACCGGGCTTCGGCTCGGTCTTCACCGACCACATGGTCGATATCTGCTGGTCGGCACGCGGTGGATGGCACCGCCCGCGCGTGCAGCCCTACGGGCCGATCTCCTTGGATCCGGCAGCTGCCGTGCTGCACTACGGCCAGGAGATTTTCGAGGGCATTAAGGCCTATCGCCACGCGGATGGCTCTGTGTACACGTTCCGTCCCGACCAGAACGCCGCGCGCCTGCAGCGCAGTGCCCGGCGTATGGCCTTGCCAGAGCTGCCGAGTGAGTACTTCCTCCAGTCATTGCGCGAGCTCGTTGCGGTCGATGGCGCGTGGGTGCCGTCGGGCGAGGACCAGAGCCTGTACCTCCGGCCGTTCATGTTCGCCAAAGAGGCGTTCCTGGGCGTGCGTCCCGCGCAGAAGGTGGCGTACTACCTGATTGCGAGCCCCGCAGGCTCGTACTTCAAGGGCGGAGTGAAGCCGGTGCGGATCTGGCTGTCGGAGACGTATGCGCGTGCAGGCAAGGGCGGTACAGGGGCGGCAAAGACCGGAGGCAACTACGCCTCGAGTCTGCTCCCACAGGCTGAGGCCGCCGATCAGGGCTGCGACCAGGTCGTCTTCCTCGATCAGGACGGCAATGTCGAAGAGCTCGGTGGCATGAACGTCGTGTTCGTGTACAAGGACGGGCGTATCGTCACTCCGCACTCCGACAGCATCCTGGAAGGAATCACCCGCGACTCGTTGCTGCAGTTGGCCGAGGACCGCGGACACACCGTCGAGCGGCGTGCGGTTTCCCTGCAGGAATGGCGCGACGGGGTGGCATCTGGCGATATCGTCGAGGTTTTCGCCTGCGGTACCGCGGCGGTTGTGACTCCGATCGGCGCTCTGGTGACCGGTGAGTTCGAAGATCAGCAGCCCATCGGCGACCTCGCGCTGTCCCTGCGGGAAGAGTTGACCGACATCCAGTACGGTCGCCGCGCAGACAAGCACGGCTGGCTGCAGCGGCTCGACGGCTGACCTCAGTTCTACCTTGCACGGATGCAGGGCCGATGCCCGGATGCAGGGCGAAACCACGGTGTTTCGTCCTGCATCCGTCTTTTCGCCCTGCATCCGGGCAGACGGATGAAGCGGATCGACCGCGCGAGTAGGCTGACAGGGTGAAGATCGCTCGGTTCAGCCACAATGACGCTATTCGCTACGGCATCCTCGATGAGCAAGAGCTCGTCGTCCTCGATGGGGATCCGATGTTCGCCGGTTTCGAAACCACGGGCGAGCGCGTTCCGCTGGCGGATGTTGCGTTGCTCGCACCCGTCATTCCGCGGTCGAAGGTGGTCTGCGTCGGCAAGAACTATCACGATCACGCCGCAGAAATGGGGGGAGTGGCACCCGAGGAACCGCTGATGTTCCTCAAGCCCAACACCTCGGTGATCGGCCCTGGCGACACGATCGTGCGTCCGACCCTGTCTGAGCGCACCGAGCACGAGGGTGAGCTGGCCGTGGTCATCGGTCGCATCGCCAAGAACGTCAAGGCAGCGGATGCTCTCGACTATGTGTTCGGGTACACCGTCGCCAACGACGTCACTGCCCGCGACCTGCAGAAGAAAGACGGACAGTGGACTCGGGGCAAGGGTTTCGACACCTTCTGCCCGCTCGGCCCCGTGATCGAGACCGAATTCGAGCGGGATGACGCGACAATCGAGACACGCGTGAATGGCGAAGTGCGTCAGCGCGCGCCGCTCAGCGACATGATCCATTCGGTTGAAGAGATCATCGAATACGCATCAGCGGTGTTCACGCTGCTTCCCGGTGACGTCATCCTCACGGGAACGCCCGCCGGGGTAGGCACCTTCGTCGCCGGGGACACCGTCGAAGTCGAGGTCTCAGGCATTGGCATCCTGCGCAGCTCCGTGCGGGACGCGATCCCGGTTTCGTGAGCGTACCGACCGTTCAGGAGCAGCGCGCTCTCCAGCGCCGAACGGTGCTGGTCCTCTCGGCAGGACAGGTTCTCGGCGGCATCGCCTTCGGTGCGACCGTCTCTCTCGGAGCGTTGCTGGCCGCCGACATCTCCGGGGACGATGCGCTATCCGGACTTGCCACCGCCTCCGTCACCCTCGGGGCGGCGCTGTGCGCCATTCCGCTCGCGCGGTTCGCGAGTGCGTTCGGCCGTCGGCGCGCGCTCACCCTCGGTAACCTCTTCGCGCTCGTCGGCATTGGCATCGTCATCCTCGCAGCGGCGATGCGTCTCTTCCCATTGCTGCTGGTCGGGATCATCCTCATCGGCGCCGGGAACGCCGGAAACCTGCAGTCGCGATTCGCCGCAACCGATCTCGCGCAGCCTGTGCACCGCGGACGTGATCTGTCGATCGTCGTGTGGGCGACCACTGTGGGCGGTGTCGCAGGTCCGCTGCTGCTCGGCCCCGGTGAGATCGTGGGTCAGGCCATCGGGATGCCGCCGCAGACCGGTTCGTACCTGTTCTCGCTCGTTGCCCAGTCGGCCGCCTTCATCCTGTACATCATTGCTCTCAGGCCCGACCCGCTGCTGCTGGCACAGCGGATGCTGGCGGCAGCCGCCGCGCAGACGCACACCGCGGCGCTCCGCGACCACGCTGGCGTCGCCCGCTACGCGATGTTCGCTATCGCCGGTGCGCACATCGTGATGGTTTCCGTGATGGCGATGACGCCGATCCATCTGTCGCACATGGCACACGACATGCACGGTGGGCACGCATCATCCACAGACATCACGACACTTGTCGGCATCACGATCGCCGCTCACGTAGCGGGGATGTACGCCCTGTCGCCGGTCTTCGGCATCCTCGCAGACCGCTGGGGCCGGCTGCGCGTGGTTCTGCTGGGACAGGTGCTGCTCGCAGCAGCCCTCGGTTTCGCCTTCTTCACCAACGATCAGGCGGGGGGAGTGATGATCGCGTTGATCCTGTTGGGCCTCGGTTGGAGCGCCTCGACGGTTGCTGGCGCAGCTCTGCTCACCGAAGCCACCACACCGGAACTTCGTACGCGTCGCCAAGGACGCAGCGACTCGCTCATGAGCTTCTGCGGCGCTGGTGGCGCAGTTCTCGCGGGGGTCGTGATGGCGAACTTCCAGTACTCCGGCCTCGCCGTGGTCGCAGCCGTCGTCGTAATCGCGATCGCCGTCGCGTCTCCGCTCGGAAGGCTTCGGACACCCGCGTAGGATTGAGGAGATATGGCTACTCCTCACGCTCTCACCACCACTGCTTCGGGCTCTGACGTCCGCGTTCGATTCTGCCCGTCTCCGACGGGTCTGCCGCATGTCGGTATGGTGCGCACTGCCCTGTATAACTGGGCGTACGCCCGTCATAACGGCGGCAAGATGATCTTCCGCATCGAAGACACGGATGCCGCACGCGACAGCGAGGAGAGCTTCCGCCAGCTCGTCGACGCTCTCACCTGGCTGAAGATCGACTGGGACGAGGGCGTCGAGGTCGGTGGGCCGCACGGGCCGTACCGCCAGTCGGAGCGTCACGACATCTACCGCGGCGTCATCGAGAAGCTGCTCGCGACGGGTGCGCTATACGAGAGCTACTCGAACGCGGAGGAGATTGACGCACGCAACGAGGCAGCCGGTCGGGCGAAGCAGCTCGGCTACGACAACTTCGATCGCGACCTGACCGATGAGCAGAAGGCAGCTTTCCGCGGCGAGGGGCGTCAGCCGGCGTTGCGCTTGCGCGTGCCGGATGAGGATCTCACGTACGTCGACCTCATCCGCGGAGAAGTGACCTTCCCCGCCGGGTCTTTCCCCGACTTCGTGGTGGTTCGGCCCAACGGCATCCCGCTGTATACGTTCGTGAACCCGGTCGATGACGCACTGATGGGAATCACCCACGTGCTGCGCGGCGAGGACCTCATGCCCTCGACTGCACGTCAGCTCGCGCTTTACGCCGCGCTGATCGACGCCGGCGTCACAACCTTCGTGCCCCGTTTCGCTCACATGCCGCTGGTGCTGGGGGAGACCGGCAACAAGAAGCTGTCCAAGCGCGACCCACAGGCAGACCTCTTCCTGCACCGCGAGCGTGGCTTCATCCACGAGGGCCTGCTGAACTATCTCGCATTGCTCGGCTGGTCTATCGGCCCTGACCGCGACATCTTCTCTCTCGACGAGTTCATCGAGGCGTTCGATATCGAGAACGTCAACCCGAACCCGGCTCGCTTCGACCAGAAGAAGGCCGAGTCGATCAACGGCGACCACATTCGGATGCTCGGGGAGAAGGACTTCGCGGAACGCACCATCCCGTATCTCGCCGCTGCGGGCCTGTTCGAAGAACCGACCCACGAACAGCTCGTGATGGCTTTCCGGGTGGCACCGCTCGTGCACGAGCGCGTGCAGCTTCTGGGGGAGGTGCCCGGCATGGTCGGATTCCTCTTCGCGGACGATGTCTCCTATGACGCCGATGCGCTCAAGGGTCTGCCTGCGAACGCAGCGGATGTTCTGGATGCCTGCACCGCGGCTCTGGAGCCGGTCACCGAGTTCACCACCGAGAAGATCCAGGAGGCGCTGTCAACAGCGCTCGTGGAGAAGCTGGAGTTGAAGCCTCGCGTCGCTTACGGGCCTCCTCGCGTGGCCATCACCGGACGCCGGGTATCGCCGCCGCTGTTCGAATCGATGGAGTTGCTCGGCAAGGAAGAGTCGTTGCGTCGCCTCGGCGCACTGTCTCAGCACTTGCGCTGATAGGCAACCCCCTCATCGTGAGCTCTGTGACCGAATACCGTGGTGCAGACCGAACGAGGAGGAACAATGACTGACCATGAAGCACGCTCTGTCGATGTACTTGATCTGCAGCGCTATCTCGGCCTCTGGTACGAGTTGGGGCGTTTGCCGTTGCGTTATGAAGACGACAAGGCGACCGATGTCACAGCGGAGTACTCGCTCAGCGACGACGGCACCGTAAAGGTCGACAACCGCTGTCGCGATGAGCAGGGAGAGCCGACTCAGGCGCTCGGTTTGGCGAATCCGGATGAGGATCACCCGGGTCGGTTGGAGGTCACCTTCCTTCCCGAGGGGTT
Source organism: Microbacterium wangyouchuni (assembly GCF_051546305.1). Taxonomy (NCBI): domain Bacteria; kingdom Bacillati; phylum Actinomycetota; class Actinomycetes; order Micrococcales; family Microbacteriaceae; genus Microbacterium; species Microbacterium wangyouchuni. Next base: position 368,382 of record NZ_JBPTMA010000004.1, on the reverse strand, counting down.
GCGCTGGATCCCGTTCACAAAGGCGGACTACTGGGTTCTGAAGATCGATTCTGACTACCGTTATGCGCTCGTCGGTACGCCCGATCACAAGTACCTGTGGTTGCTCGGGAGAGAGCCTCAGACGGATGCTGCCACCCGTGCGGAGTACCTCGAGGAGGCGCGGTTGCAGGGATATGAGGTGAAGAACTGGATCGAAGCGGGTCAGTCCGGACGCCGGGTCGAGATCTGACCGCGGCGACGCGCCCGGAGGGGTGCGCACGTTTTGGCAGGAACACAGAAGTCGGGTAAAGTTAACTCTCGGTGCAAGGCTCCGGTTTTGCCCTTGGGGTATGGTGTAATTGGCAACACAGCGGTTTCTGGTACCGCCATTCTTGGTTCGAGTCCAGGTACCCCAGCATTCAGAACTCCCCGCTTTCGAGCGGGGAGTTCTTGCTTTTCCGGGGAATCACTTTCGAGTCAACGCTGTCGTCATCAGCGTTGGTACTGTCATCGCATGGTGATCACTCGTGAGTGGATCGACGGGGATGCGGTCTACCGGGACGGTGGGCGCCGCATCCGAAGCAAACGTGAGATCAAGCGCATAGATTCTCTCGCGATTCCGCCGGCCTGGTCCGATGTTGAGATCGCGCGTTCGCCGCGTGCCAAGGTGCTTGCTCGGGGCATTGACGACGCCGGACGCACACAGAAGATCTACAGCCCGGCCTTTCGGCGCAGGCAGGAGAAGAAGAAGTACGCACGTATCCTGCGTTTCGCCGAGCGTCTGCCACGGCTACGTAAGCAGGTCGATCGAGACATGCGGCGACGTCGGCTGAGTGAGGACAAGGTCGTCGCCTGCATCGTGAAGCTGATCGATCAGGAGTTCTTCCGGGTCGGAGGGGCCGAGTACGCGCGCAAGCACGGGCATTACGGCGTCACGACGCTGCGCAGCAAGCACACCGAGATCACCTCGAAGAAGGTCACTTTCGATTTCGTCGGAAAAAGCGGCGCACGGCACGTCAAGACCGTGCGCGATCCGCAGATCGTCCGTGTGATCCGCCAGCTTGACGAGATGCCCGGGTACGAGATCTTCCGGTTCTTCGACGAAGACGATGTGATCCACAATGTCGACAGCAAGCGTGTCAATTCCTATGTGCACAAGCACATGGGCGCGGAGTTCTCGGCGAAGGATTTCCGCACGTGGGGCGGTACGCTCCTGGCGACGTCAGCGCTGCTTGCCCGCGAGAGTACAGCGGAGGTGGATGCTGCTGCCATCCGCGATATCGTCGCCGATGTTGCGGAACGGCTCGGCAACACACCGGCAGTTACCCGGGACTCCTATATCGATCCTCGCGTGTTCAGCGCCGTCGAGGACGGTGTGACGATCCCTGAAGTTCGACGAGCTATGACCCGAATGCGTCCACGAACCTATCTCACCGTCGAAGAGCAGTGCGTGCTGCGGATCTTGCAGAAGCGCTGATCATGCACGTCCGTGCGTCGTGCGACTGCGGCGAGACGCCGCATCCAGCATGACTGCGAGAAGCAACACCGCGCCGGTGATCATGTACCGGAACGAAGAATCGAGATTCATCAACGTCAGCCCGCTCGAGATGGACTGAATCACGATGATGCCCAGCAGTGCGGCATAGGCGGATCCGCGCCCGCCGAACAGGCTCGTTCCGCCGATGACAGCTGCCGCAATCGCATTGAGGTTGACATCTCCGGTGCCGCTGCTCTGCGCGGCCGCTGCGAGTCGTCCAGCAGCGAGCATGCCACCGATCGCTGCGAAAGACGAGGCCAGCATGAACACCGACATGTAGATCCAGTTCACGTTGATCCCCGCGCGGCGAGCAGCCTCACGGTTGCCGCCGACAGCGTAGACCGAGCGACCCCACTTGGTGCGCGTCAGCGCGTACTGCATGACCAGCACGAGGCCCACGAAGAAGACGAACATCCAGCCGATGCCACGCCCCTGATTGAGGTACCAGACAGCGAGCAGCAGCAGAACAGCCAGGAGTGCGGTCTGGACGACCATCATCTGCAGCGACTTTGTGGACAGGTCGGCCTTCCGTCGTGTGCGGGCCGTGAAGAACTGGTAGCCGAAGAACGCCGCGGCAGTCAGCGCGATGAGCGTGTACGACAACCAGGCAGGCACGAAGGCGAGCTGCCCGAACCAGACCAGGAACGAGTCATACGGGAGGTTGATGGTTCCATCAACGCCCAACACCCACAGTTGCAGGCCGAGGAAGCTCAGTAGCCCCGCCAGAGTGATGACGAATGAGGGCACCCCGAAGCGGTTGTAGACGAAGCCATAGATGAAGCCGACAGCGACGCCGACGGCGACCGCCGCGAGAATCGCCAACACGATCGGCCACTGCATATTGACGAACGTGACGCCGAGCACCGCAGCTGAAAGACCACTCACAGATCCTACGGACAGGTCGATTTCTCCCAGCAGCAGCACGCATACGACACCGAGCGCGATGACACCGACGGCGGCAGACTGCATGAGCAGGTTGCCGAGGTTTGCGGGGGAGAGGAAGACCGGGTTCAAAAACGAGAAGATCCCCCAGATGATCACCAGCCCGGCGATAACCGGAAGAACACCGAGGTCACCCCCGCGCACGCGGTCGATCGCACTGCTTACTGCCCCGCGGAAGCCGGTGCGCTGGATCAGCCGCTCATCCTGGAGGTCGGTCGCGATGGAGTTGGTAGCCATATCGATGTCGCTCATGCGTCGGCTCCGTTCTGTGTTGCTCGAGCAGCAGCCCGGCGTGTGACGACGTTGTCGCTGGCACCGGTGATTGCAGCGATGATCTCGTCCGAGGACACATCTCCGACGGCGAACGTGCCGTTGTTCTTCCCCAGTCGCAACACGGCGACTTTGTCCGCCACTGCCTGCACGTCCGCCATATTGTGGCTGACCATGATCACAGCGAGGCCATTCTCACGCAGACGCTCCACCAGGTTCAGCACCTCGGCAGTCTGAGCGACTCCGAGGGCAGCGGTCGGTTCGTCGAGGATGATGAGCTTCGGGCTGCCGAGCAGCGATCGGGCGATGGCGACGGTCTGGCGCTGTCCACCCGAGAGGGATGCCACCGGGATCCGCACCGACGGAATTTTTGCAGACAGCTGCCGCAGCAGCTTCCACGACTGAACCTCCATCTCGACCTCGTTGAGTTTCCAGGCGTTGATCTCGCGACCGAGAAACAGGTTTTCGACGACGCTGAGGTTGTCGCACAGCGCGAGATCCTGGAACACGGTGGCAATTCCCAGCTGCAACGCGGAATCCGGCGTCGGAATGGTCACATCGGATCCGGCGAACGTGATCGTCCCGGCCGTTTGGCTATGTACACCAGACAAGATTTTTACGAGCGTTGATTTTCCGGCACCGTTGTCACCGACGACGGCGACGACCTCGCCGGTGTGTACATCGAGATCGATGCCCGTGAGCGCGGCTACCGCGCCAAAATTCTTGCTGATGCCGCGCAACGAAAGTACGGGCGAATCAGTGGAAGGTGATGTCATGGAAGCCTCTTTCCCGGCGAGGACGGCGAGATTGCTGTGGAGCGCGTCAGAGCCGGTCCCGTGCGTTTGCAGCAGCAAGACCGGCTCTGCGCGTATCGACGGCTACTTTTCGATACCCGCCGCAGTGCACGCTTCAACGTACTCATCGGTGCACACCTGGTCGTAGGTGTAGATGCCGCCGTCGAAGATGACTTCCTTGACGTTGTCGAGCGTCACAACCTCAGGAACGAACAGCTGCGAGGGAGTGTCGAACAGCTCAGTGCCGGCTTCCGGAGTCTCACCGTTCATGAGCTGTACGGCGATCTCGGCAGTAGCCTCAGCGACGATGCGGATCGGCTTGGAGATGGTGTTGTACTGATCGCCCGCAATGATGCGCTGGATAGCCGCGATCTCGGCGTCGTTGCCGGTGACCGGCGGTACGTCCGTGATTCCAGCGGCCTTGAGAGCGGCGATGGAGCCTCCGCCCGTGCCATCGTTTGCGGCGACGACGCCGAGGATCTCATCGCCGAACTGCGCAACCTGACCGGAAACCCAGTCCTGGGCCTTGGCCGGCACCCAATCGGGGGTGTCGAAGGACGCGAGAACGGTGAAATCGCTCGCCTCGATGGCTTCGACCGAGCCCTCCTTGATAAGCATGGCTGCCTTGTCCGACGGCGAGCCATTGACCATGAGCAAGCCGCCCTCGGTTACGCCTTCGGATGCCAGATGCTCGACAAGGTCGGTTGCGATGAGTGAACCGATCTCCTTGTTGTCGAAAGAGACGTAGTAGTCGGCCGGTACGTCCACGATCGGGCGATCGTAGGTGATCACCTTGATCCCGGATGCCTGCGCACTGGTGACGATGGATGCCGCAGCCGTGGTGTCGACTGCGTCCAAGACGATGACCTTCACGCCCTGGGCGATAGCGGACTCTGCCTGTTGTTGCTGCTTCGTCGCGTCAGCATCCGCGTTCTGGTAGATGACCTCGCAGTCGTCACAGAGTTCAGCAACCTTCGCCGCGAAGAGCGGGTGGTCTTGCTGCTCGTACCGTGTGGATCCGCGATCCGGCATGAGAAAGGCGATGCTGCCGGAACTGGCTGATTCCCCGCCGCCACCATCGCTGCCGCCACCGGATTCTTCGCCTCCCGAGGCGCAACCGGATAGGGAGAGGAGGAGCGCTGAGGCAAGCGCCATACCAAAGAGGGACTTTCGCCCGTGGGACATCTTCATTGAGGCTCCTTCGCAGGACTGCTGTGTCAAGGGGACTCGACGAGCGTATCTTTGGAGCACATCAGGGCATTGGCGACGCTCATAAGAGCGTTAATTTTGCCGGAAACGCCGAAGGCCCGGTTTCCCACGCGAGGTGGGAAACCGGGCCTTCAGTTTGTTCTAATTCAGAGCGCGTTGATGTTCGTCGCCTGGGGGCCCTTGGGACCCTGCTCCGTGTCGAACTCGACCTTCTGTGCTTCCTCGAGGTTGCGGTGTCCGCTGCCCTGGATCGCGCTGAAGTGCGCGAAGACATCGGCGGATCCGTCATCGGGAGCAATGAAGCCGTAGCCCTTGTCGGAGTTGAACCATTTGACAGTGCCAGTGGCCATGCTGTGTTTCCTTTTTTGTTCGTGGGCCGAGCATCGACCCGTTATGCCTCGACGATGTTCGGCTCGGCAGCTTAGGGGGCTCTCAGGGTGGCGGCGATTGATCGCGGCACTACTCATCTGAGTGCGTGAGGTAGACGGTGGAAGGTGATCGAGTGGCCACCATGCCAATGAGGCAATCGGACCGATGAATACGCGGAGATTCCGGGTGCCATCGTGAATGTGTCAACTCAGCTTAGCGGATTCTGCCGAGTTTCTGTTCACAGCGATGAGACTGAGTCGTGAAACGATGGTCTGATGAGCTCCGCGAATCTGAATAGGGACGAGACGGCCGCGCGATCCGCGAACGTCACAGTGCACGCTATCCGCGTCGAACTCGACCTGCGCGAGGCCCCAGATCAGGCCAGATCAGGTTTCACCACCAGCTCGACATTGGTGTTCGACGCCACAGTCTCTGAGACGTGGATTGATTTTATCGGCGAGTCGGTGCAGCGCGTCACGGTCAACGGTGTCGAACAGTTGGTCGCGTACGACGGTGCACGGATCGCCATCGCCGGCCTTGAATCCTCTAACACCGTCGTGATCGAGGCAACGGGTGCGTACAGCCGATCCGGCGAGGGACTTCACCGCTTCGTCGACCCTGTCGACGGGGAGACCTACCTCTATACGCAGTATGAGCCGGCCGACTCCCGCCGGGTGATGGCCTGTTTCGAACAGCCCGACATGAAGGCGGCCTACACGTTCGTTGTGCATGCCCCGCTGGGCTGGCACGTGCTGTCGAACCAGAGCGCCGTCGCTACGACCGACCACGCTGATTCCCAGACGGTTGAGTTCGCGCCAACGCTTCCGCTGTCGAGTTACATCACCTCGGTTGCCGCTGGACCGTATCACCGGGTAAACGCGACTTGGACGCGTAACGAACAGACGATCGAGCTCGGAGTTCTGTGTCGTCCGTCGCTGGCGGCATACCTCGAAGAGGATGAGATCATCACGGTCACTCGGCAGGGACTCGATTTCTTCTCCGACGCCTTCGCATTCCCGTACCCCTGGGGCAAGTACGACCAGATCTTCGTACCCGAGTACAACCTGGGCGCTATGGAGAATCCCGGGCTGGTCACCTTCACCGAGGCCTATCTCTCTCGTGGCGCTGCGACAGACGCGCAGCGTGGTGCGAGAGCGAACACCATTTTGCACGAGATGGCGCACATGTGGTTCGGCGACCTCGTCACGATGCGCTGGTGGGATGACCTGTGGCTGAAGGAATCGTTCGCCGATTACATGGGCGCGCATGCCTCGGCTGTCGCTACCCGGTACACGGACGCCTGGGTACGCTTCGCTGCGAACCGCAAGGCTTGGGCGTATCAGCAGGATCAACTCCCCACGACGCATCCGATCGTCGCCGACATCACTGATCTCGAAGCGGCGAAGCTGAACTTCGACGGCATCACCTATGCGAAGGGAGCGGCCGTCCTCAAACAGCTCGTCGCTTTCGTCGGCGAAGAGAACTTCTTCGAGGGTGCCCGCCGGTACTTCGTTGCGCATGCCTACGGCAACACCACGCTTGAGGATCTGCTCGTCCAACTGGAGGACGTATCGGGCCGCGATGTGCGCGCTTGGTCGCGCGCCTGGCTTGAGACGAGCGGAATGTCCACACTCTCGCTCGAGACGGACGCGGATGGCGCTCGGATGCTGGTGCAGACGGATCCGCGTCCGCACCGTCTGCGCGTGGGCCTGTACGACCTCGTCGACGGCCGTTTCGCCCTCCGTGAGAAGGACGAATTCGACATCGTCGAGGAACGCACGCCAGTCGACTTCGATTCCGCTGATCTCGTGTTGATCAATGACGATGACCTCACCTACGCCAAGGCGCGACTGGATGAGCGCTCACTCGCAGCGGTGGAAAACGGCCTGTCTACGCTTGACCCGCTCCCGCGTGCGCTCGTGTGGTCTTCGCTGTGGAATGCGACACGCGATGGCGATCTGTCGGCGGTGCGGTATCTCGGTATCGTCGCAGCTCACGCACCGCGTGAGGAGAACATCGGCCTCCTCAGCGGGGTGGTTGCGAATGCAGCGTATGCCGTCGGTCATTTTGTGCCGGATGCCGTGCGAGCCCAGCACCGTCGCGCCTGGCTGACGAGCACATGGCAGGCGCTGCAGGAGGCGGAACCCCGCAGTGACGCTCAGCTGTCGTGGGCGCGGGCGTTCGCTGCGGCATCCGCCTATGACGATGGCTACGCCGAGCAGGCGCGGGCGCTCCTCGCCGGGGAAGCGCCACTCGGCCTCGTCATTGACCCCGACCTGCGCTGGGCGCTGCTGACTTCGCTGCGCACCACGGGTCATGCGACCGGGGAAGAAATCTCGGCCGAACTTGATCGCGATGAGACCGCCAGCGGCCGCACCGCGTCGCTGCGTGCGCTCTGGTCGAAGCCGATCGCCGCGTCGCGCGGCACAGCGTGGCATGCGGCCTGGGAGGATTTTTCGCTGACCAACGATCACCTCAGTGCGGTGATCAGTGGTGTGCGGGCCGGTGGCCGCCGCGACCTCATCGCGAGTCTCGACGAGGACTACTTCGATCGAATCCTCGGAGCCTGGCGGGATCGCAGCATCGAGCTCGCTCGGCGTCTCGTCGTGGGCTTGTTCCCTGCATCCGATGATCTCTCGCTCGTTGACGGATGGCTGGCGGAGAACGACTCGGCTCCGGCGGCGCTTCGCCGGCTGATCATCGAACAGCGCGATCATCTCGCGCGCGACCTGCGTGTGCGAGCGGCTCAGGCCCAGTTGCCCGGCTAGAGATCGTTCAGAATTCGAGCGAATCACCCGGGTTGAGTTCGAAGAACTCGCCGCCATGCTGCTCGGTCGACCACTGCAGACGTTCGCGGTGCATCCGGCGACCCGCTTCGGAGAGCGTCATGTCATGCACGCCGAAGGCACGGCGCGGCCTCACCGCGAGGACGAAGTCCATCGCTTCGCCGATCTTCAGCCAGGGAGCGCCGAGCGGAGCGGCGAGCACATCGACATCGACGTCCACGGGAACAGCGTAGGAATCACCGGGGTAGTAGAGCATGCCGTTGACCAGCACACCGACATTCTGAACCGCGGGCAGCGACGAGTGGATGACGGCATGCTCGCCGCCGAAGAACTGCAGCGTGAACGCGCCCGCGGACACAATGTCACCGGGGGTGACGACAGTGATGTCATAGTCACCGGCGGCCTCGGCTACGCCGGCGGGGGCGAAGACAGGGATGCCGGGAACCGCGGCGAGGATGCGATCAAGATGAGCTGCAGTCCAGTGATCGGCGTGCTCGTGCGTGATCACCAGCGCGACGGCATCGGAAAGGTCATCCAGAGGCGCGGTGAAGACACCGGGATCGACGATCAGGGTGTCGCCGTCGTGTTCGAGACGGAGCGTGGCATGTTCGTGTTTTGTGACGTGCATAACGCTGAGTCAACTCCTTTCCCGCGCGGGCGGCAAACCCCATTCTCGCGGAGACTCGCCCGAGAAACTCTGTCGGGGTGTCTCGATTTGGCGGAGCCGAAATCCTCGTGGCATACTTGTCTAGTTGTCGCGGGACGGAAACGCTCCGCAAGACCTGGCCCCATCGTATAGCGGCCTAGTACGCCGCCCTCTCACGGCGGTAACACGGGTTCGAATCCCGTTGGGGTCACAACACAGAAAACCCCCGGCTTGACCGGGGGTTTTCGCGTATCTCCCGTCAAGCCGTCAGGAATCGAGAAGCGGCCTCGGATGTCGCGTCGTAGCGTGGGTGTAGAAGCACAGAACCACCACGACGAACGAGGAGAGCGAAATGGCTGACAAGACCGCAGGACTGTCCCAGGACGAGCGAGACGCTGTCAAGGAGCGCGCAGCAGAAGTTCGAGCGCAAGAAAAGTCTGGAAAGTCACGCGCGGCGGGGGAGAAAGCGATCCGCGAGGCTATCGCGGCGATGCCTGATGATGACCGCGCACTCGCTGAGGGAATAGATCGCATCGTCTCTGAGGTAGCGCCCCACCTCATGCCGAAGACCTGGTACGGATTCCCGTCCTACGCCGACGCTGATGGCAAAGTCGTCGTCTTCTTCAAGGCTGCTTCGAAGTTCACCACTCGCTACGCAACGCTGGGTTTTGAGGAATCGGCGAAGCTGGACGACGGCGACCTCTGGGTGACATCGTTCGCCCTTCTTGCGCTGACACCGGACACCGAGAAGACGATCGCCGAACACATCCGCAAGGCTGCCGGCTGAGCAACCGCGGGGGAGCGGCTTCAGGCGGTTCCCTGCGAAGCCGGCGTGCGCAACGATATCTCACGAAACGCCGGATTTCGCAGCGGCAGGATCATCAGCAGGGCCATTGCTGAACCGTAGACCGCAAACGGCACCCACAGCGCCGTTGCCGACGCCAACGCGCCGAACGCGGCCATGGCCAGGGGCATCAGCACGTCATCGCCGAGCCGGGTGAGGGAGCCCATTCGTCCGAGATACGACGGATCAACGGTGGCGGCGAAAGTGGCACCGAGGAGAACGGATGCATATCCGGCTGTCGCGCCGATCGTGAAACTCGCTGCGCCGACCGACCAAGCGGGACCGATCCCGAGCGCCACGATGCCGATTCCCTGCACGACCAGTGCGGCGAATCCGGCTCGCGCCTCACGTTTCGGGCGCCACTTCGCCACCGATACCGCCCCGAGCGCAGCGCCGAGGCCCAGCAGCCCCTCGAAGATGCCGACGGCCGATGCACCCCAGCCCTCGTCATGGGCGCGCAGTGCGATGCCGATCGCAATGGCCGGACCGCTCGCAAGGTTCAAGCCAGACACCGCGATCACGAGCGTGCGGGTGGTGGGGGCGTTGCGCAGATGGGCGAACCCCTTTCGGATGCCGCGCAGCGCCGATTCTTTGTCTGCTCGAGGCAGAGCGAACCGGGGCCGCAACCAGATGGCGATGAACGCGACGACCACGGTGAAAGTTAGCGCATTCACCGAGGCGCTGCCGACGAGCCCCATGGCAGCGACGAGGAAGCCACCGGCCGCCGCTCCTGCCATGGTTCCCAGACGCGATGCGGTCTGCATCACTGCGGTGTATGACGGAAGATCCGACGTCCGCACCAGTTGCCGTGCAATCGTGCCGGCGGATGGCTCGTAGAAGGCGTCGCAGGCGCCGAATGCGATGGCTGCGAGCAACAGAATCAATACGGATGGCGGGGATGCCAGCACCCACAGGGCAACGGTGATGAGCACAACCACTCGAATGCTGTTGAACAGCATCATCACGTGACGAGAGTTCGCACGATCGGCGAGGATCCCGCCGAACAGCAGGATGACCGCTCGCGGCAGGGTGCCCGCAGCCACGATTAGGCCCGCAATGGCCGGGCTGGTGATCTGCACGGCTGTCCATGCCAGGGCGATGGTCCACACCGCATCGCCGGCGTCAGAGAGCGCCTTTATGCCGATCCACGCATGAACGGCGCGATCTCGAGAAAAGCGTGGCGGCTCGCGAAGAAGCAGAGGCTCGGCGGTCATCACGGCTCCGTGGGAAACGCTCGCGCGAAGAAGAAGACGGGCGTGCGTTGTTGCCCGTCTTCGAGATCGACGCTCTCGCGCCACTGTTCCAGCAGGAGTCGCACGCGGTTCGAGAGATCGGTGAGCTCCTCCGGTGTCGCCCACCCCAAGTTCTCCATATTGAAGGCGTCGTAGTCTTTGAGCTCAGCGCGCTGTCGACGCTTGTACCAGCGTTGCAAGCGCTCGATCTGCTGCCGGATACCGGTTCGCTCGGCCTCGCGCGCAAGAAGCGCATCGGCGGGCGAGTCCTCGAAGTCATCGGTCGACCAGGTGAATCCGCTCCTCGCGACTTTCCACCAGCTCGTGCGCTTGTCGCCGTGGGGATCAGTGGCGCGTTCGACGACGCCTGCGCGCTCCAGCATCCGCAGATGGTGGCTGATGCTGCCGACCTGGCTGTCCAGGACGCGTGCTATCGCCGTGACCTGCGAGGTTCCGTAGAGCAGTAGAAAGTCGAAGATGCGTCGGCGCAGCGGGTGGTGCACAGCAGTGATTACGGAGATATCTTCCACAATCCACAACGCTAGATGCGGTCTGCGAATCTCACAAGACTTCTTGTATACCTCGGAAAATCAGGCTTCTGGCGACTTCCCGCGCCGCCGGCGCACCAGCCAGATGACCAGAACAACGACGCCAGCGACGGCGAGCCACGGCAGCAGGAACCCGAACGCGATCACGAGTGCGTTCAGCGAGACGATCAGTCCGTTCCAGCCCGCGAGCAGGCCATCACCGAACCCCGCGGGATCGGCTGTGGTGGCAGTAGCGGTGCGGGTGAGCTCGACCTGCAGCGAGGACATCGCCACCTGATCGTCCAGAGCTGCCAATTGTTGCTCGTAGGACTCGAGTTGGGCCTGGCGCTCGGACAGCGCCACTTCGGCCTCGATGAGCTCGGAGAGAGTTCCGGTGTTCGACATGAGTTCCGTCAGGCGCTCAACAGAAGCACGAGTCGCATCCACCCGCGCCCGCAGATCGATCGCGGTCGAGGTTACATCCTGCTTTGCGACGGATGACGACAGCACGGTGCCGGACTCAGCCAGCTCTTCGATGACCGTGGCCAGATCTGCAGAGGGAACTCGGATCCCGATCCACCCGTATTCGGATTCGGGAGGCGCTTCGACGGAGGTTTTGTCCGTGACCGGCGCCGAACGGATCTCTGTCGTCTCCACATATCCGCCGTGCGTATCGGCGAGCGCCGCGATAGCGTCCGCAGCATCCCGGATATCGGCGACCTGAAGTGTTGCGTTGGCAGTCTGGATGATCTCACGGCCCGAGTCCTCGGCGACTGCCTGGTCGACCTGCGCGGATGTCGTGGCCGAGTCTGCCGCGGATTCGGGCATCGCTCCGCCGCTGGCGGTCATTGAGGTACCAGAGCCAACGATGTCGAGGATCGGCGGTGCGACAAGGATGCCGGCGGCGAAGGCCGCAGCGATACCCAAGCCGGTGAGCCACCGGCGTCGACGCGAGCGTGCAGCTGATGGTTGAGTAATCGGTCGCTTGGCGGTTATCTCTGCGAACACGGCATCCTCGATTCTGGCGATGCTCTCCGGTGACAACTCGGGGAGCGTGGGCTGGTCTTGTGGGTTCATGCGTCTCTCACTTCCTCAACGGCGCCGCGCATCCGCGTGCGCACTCGGGAGAGACGGTTGCGAACAACAGCGTGACTGACGCCGAGCTCGGCAGCTGCAGCCTCATACGCGTATCCCTCCGACGCGCACAGGCGGAAGATGTCCTGATCCAGGGCGCTCAGAGTCCCGATCTCCTTCGCGATCCGGTCGGCAAGCGCCGCCGTGATGACCTGATCCTCGACGTTCACCGTGTCGGCGAGCGTCTCATCGGCAGCATCCGTTGTGTGCAGTTGATCGCGTCGTTTCTGGCGCAGCCGGTTTGCTGACTGGAACCGGCAGATCGTAGCTAGCCACGGCAGGATCGACTCGCCGGCGAGCTGCAGGTCCGGCAACTTTCGCCAAGCCGTGACGAAGGTCTCCTGGGTCACGTCTTCGGCGTCGACGGCGGAGTTCAGGATGCTGTGGGCGATCCAGTAGACCGGGCGAACGTGCGCGCGATACAACAAGCGAAAGGCGCTCTCATCACCTGTCGCTGCCCGTGCGGCCAGTTCCTGATCCTCAGATCGCTCTGACATCTGGCTCCTTTCGGTGTCTCTCACTAGAGAGTGTCGGCGAATGCGTCATCGTCTCAGAATCATTTCTTGCCCGGGCGCGGACGTCCAGCTGTCATGGTGCACACTGGCAGATATGAGGATGCTTCGACGTGTCGCGGCCGGAGCAACCTGTGTCTTTGCCCTTGCGCTCACCGGGTGCACATGGTCTGAGGATGCCAGTGCGAATCTCTGCGCGGAGGACATCGTCGTCGCATGCGAAGGAGGCGACGGCTGGCTCTCGGTGACGATCGGGGATGACGCAGACGAGCAGGAAACCCTCGCCTTCGCGCGCCGTCTGCATTCGGCAGGTGCATCCGAGAATCTGACCGCCGGTGTCACCCTCCAGCGGGAGACCGCGGATGCTCGCCAACTGGACCCCGAGGTTGAGGCCCCCGCGCTATGGAAGCTGACCGTGTACCCGGCAGAAGAAACGGCGGTCGAATCCGATCTGACCGGGATGCTTGCCGTGGCCGATGTGCCCGGGGTGCGGGGGATCGGCGTCGCCGACGGTTGGCCCTATGTGCGCGTTTCAGACCTTGAGCAGTTCGATGACGTGTTCATGTCGGTGTCTTCCACACCCCTGTTCGAGCATGGTGGCACGTACACGTTGTTCGCGCTCGAGGAGAGGCTCAGGATCGTTCACGTTCCCAGCCGCACCGCCGACGTCGCAATCCTTGAAGTCATCGATCTGGCACGCAGCTACCCCGCCGCTGAGGTCCTCTTGGAAGCGCCTACGGCTGGGCCGCAGTACCCGACGCTATATGTCGCGCGCCTGACACCGGAACAGGTACATGACATCGATGCTCGTCTGCGTCAGCCGCACCTGGCCGGCGCAGACGTTGATGGGTACCCGGTGGAGTTCGTGCTCGGTTCGATCGGGCCCGATGGTGTGACGTACACAGGTGGGACGTTTGGGGATATCCCACCGAGCTGAGGGGTCTGCGCAGCGTTCCCGGTGCGGGCGTGCCTCAGGTAGCATTGCTGAGGCGAGAGGGAGTATCCCAGTCCGCGCGTATCGTCATCACGAGCACCATCAAAGTTGCTCCGGGCGCGCGACGTACTCAGTGCGGGGGAGAGACTTTCGGCACTTAATCGACCCTCGCGAAAGGTGCTGAGCACTTTTGAACATCCCTGTCTGGTTTGAGATCACCGCATTGGCGGTTCTGGTCGTCGTCCTCATCGGCGACCTGCTTCTGGTGCGCCTGCGACCGCACATCCCCTCGACAAAGGAATCCAGCCTGTGGGTCGCCTTCTACGTCGGCCTCGCGCTGATCTTCGCCGTTCTGCTCTACTTCATCGCCGGCGGTCAGTTCGCTAGCGAGTTCCTCACCGGCTGGGCACTGGAGTACAGCCTGTCGATCGACAACCTCTTCGTGTTCGTGCTGATCATGGCGCAGTTCTCGGTCCCGAGGCGCCTGCAGCAGCAGGTGCTGATGGTCGGAATCCTTATCGCCATCGTCCTGCGCGGTATCTTCATCGTCGCCGGCGTCGCGATCATCGAGAACTTCTCTCCGATCTTCTATATCTTCGGAGCCTTCCTGATCTGGACAGCAATCCGCCAGGCCATGCCGGAGGGAGACCACGAAGGCGAAGCCAAGCGCGAGAACTTCATCGTTCGTCTGCTCCGTCGTCGCATCGACATCAGCGATGAGTACGACGAGGCCAAGCTGCGCACGGTCGTCGGCGGCAAGCGCATGTGGACTCCGATGATCATCGTGTTCGTGGCGATCGGTGTCACTGATCTGATGTTCGCGATTGATTCGATTCCCGCCATCTTCAGCATCACGCAGAACACGTTCCTCGTGTTCACCGCGAACATCTTCGCTCTGATGGGTCTGCGTCAGCTCTACTTCCTGCTCGGCGATCTGCTCGATCGTCTGCGGTACCTGCACTACGGCATCGCGGTCATCCTGGGGTTCATCGGGGTCAAGCTGATCCTGCATGCCATGCACGTCAACGAGCTGCCGTTCGTCAACGGCGGACAGCACATCGAGTGGGCACCGGACATTCCGATCTGGCTGTCGCTGACCGTGATTGTCGGCGCGATGGGTATTGCCACCGTTGCCAGCCTTATCGCCTCGGCAAATGACCGACGCCGGGCGCCTGAGCAGCTGCATCCCGAGCCGCCCACACACTGATCGTCATGGTCCCGACCACCCGTCGCACCGGTGTAAACTGACCGGCATGCGGCGGGTGGTTCTTCTTCTTAGCGGCCGCGACGAGACCTCGAACTAGGCCTCCTCGTCGCGGAGTTCAGCGCGGCCGAACCACCGACTTCTGGAGATATCAACATGACCTCAGCTGATACTGCTCATTCGAGCGGCCCACGCACACTCGCCGAGAAGGTCTGGGATGACCACCTCGTCGTCAAGGGCAACAATGGCGAACCCGACCTCATCTACATCGACCTGCACCTCGTGCACGAGGTGACGAGCCCGCAGGCCTTCGATGGTCTGCGTTCAGAGGGCCGACCGCTGCGCCGTGTCGACCTCACGATCGCGACCGAGGATCACAACACTCCGACGCTCGAGATCGACAAGCCCATTGCCGATCTCACCAGCCGCACCCAGATCGAGACACTGCGCCGCAACGCCGCAGAGTTCGGTGTGCGCCTGCACTCGCTCGGCGATGCAGAGCAGGGCATCGTGCACGTCGTCGGACCGCAGCTGGGTCTGACCATGCCGGGTATCACCGTGGTCTGCGGTGACTCGCACACATCCACGCACGGCGCATTCGGAGCCATGGCCTTCGGCATCGGAACGAGCGAAGTCGAGCACGTCATGGCGACTCAGACTTTGCCGCTGAAGCCCTTCAAAACGATGGCGATCACCGTTGACGGCGAGCTCAAGCCCGGTGTCAGCGCGAAGGACATCATTCTCGCCGTGATCGCCAAGATCGGCACCGGCGGTGGCCAGGGCTACGTGCTCGAGTTCCGTGGCAGTGCGATTCGCGCGCTCTCCATGGAGGGGCGCATGACGATCTGCAACATGTCGATCGAAGCGGGCGCCCGCGCCGGCATGGTCGCCCCGGACGAAACCACATTCGCCTATCTGCAGGGTCGTGCGCACGCTCCCGAAGGGCAGGACTGGGAGGATGCCGTCGCCTACTGGCGTACGCTGCCCACCGATGACGGCGCGACCTTTGACGCCGAGGTCGTCCTCGATGCGAATGAACTCGAGCCGTTCGTGACCTGGGGCACCAACCCTGGCCAGGGCAGCTCACTTTCTGCGACCGTGCCGAATCCTGCAGAGATGTCAGACCCCAACGAGCGCGTGGCTGCGCAGCGCGCTCTGGAATATATGGACCTCATTCCCGGGACGCCGTTGAAGGAGGTGCCGGTAGACGCCGTGTTCATGGGCTCCTGCACGAACAGTCGTATCGAAGACCTCCGCGCGTTTGCGTCAGTGATCAACGGTCGTAAAAAGGCAGACGGCGTGCGCGTCATGGTCGTCCCCGGCTCCGCGCGCGTCCGCTTGGAAGCCGAGGCCGAGGGGATCGACCAGATCGTCAAGGACTTCGGTGCGGAATGGCGTTTCGCCGGTTGCTCGATGTGTTTGGGAATGAACCCTGATCAGCTCGCCCCCGGCGAGCGTTGCGCTTCCACCTCGAACCGAAACTTCGAAGGTCGGCAGGGCAAGGGCGGCCGCACCCACCTCGTGTCTCCGCTGGTGGCAGCAGCCACTGCGGTTCGTGGCACACTGTCCAGCCCGAGCGATCTGTTGGATTCGCCGGTCGCCGAGTCTGTCGAAGCGGGAGTCTGATCATGGAAAAGTTCACCACTCACACCGGGATCGCCGCACCGCTGAAGCGTTCGAATGTCGACACGGACCAGATCATCCCCGCGGTGTTCCTCAAGCGCGTGACCAAGACCGGTTTCGAGGACGCGTTGTTCCACGCCTGGCGTCAGGACCCGGAGTTCGTACTCAATCAGCCGGCGTTCCACGGAGCGTCCGTGCTCGTCGCCGGTCCTGACTTCGGCACCGGCTCGAGCCGTGAGCATGCCGTCTGGGCGCTTCGCGACTTCGGTTTTGCCGTTGTGCTCAGCCCGCGCTTCGCAGACATCTTCCGCGGCAACTCGGGCAAGCAGGGGCTGCTCGCAGCAACGATCTCCGAAGAAGACCTCGAGCGCATCTGGGCAGCGATCGATGCGAACCCCGGCATGTCGATCACGGTTGATCTTGAGGCACGCACGGCGACGGTCGGTGACCCGGCTGAAACCTCAGACGCGGCTTTCCAGGTCGAGATCGGAATCGACGATTACACTAGATGGCGGCTCCTCGAAGGGCTCGATGACATCGGGCTCACGCTGCGCAATGAAGACAAGATCACGCAGTTCGAGGCCCGCCGCGAGTCGTGGCGGCCACGTACGCTCCCTGTCCGCTGACACGGAGCACACCGTGAGCCTGGGGCATCCGCTCCAGCGGCTGAGCCGCGACCGTGAATGTGAAGTGAGGCCCTCGAATGACCACAACCGTGCGCGCTGAACTTCAGGATGGAGTTCCTGCTTTGACCGGAGACGTACTGGCGATTCGAGGCGGCCGACCGCTCCGGGGTCGTGTCGATGTAACAGGCGCGAAGAACCTCGCGACGAAAGCCATGGTTGCCGCTCTCCTCGGAGAAGACGCCAGTGTTCTTCGGGACGTGCCCAACCTCAGTGATGTTGCCGTTGTGCGCTCGCTCCTCGAGGTTCACGGTGTGCGGGTCACCGAGGGTGACGAAGCAGGTTCGCTGCGTCTGGACCCGAGCGACGTCGAATCTGCTCACATGGAAGAAATCGACGCACACGCCGGTGCCTCCCGCATCCCGATCCTGTTCTGCGGACCACTTCTTCATCGGCTCGGTCAGGCATTCATCCCTGACCTGGGCGGATGCCGTATCGGCGACCGCCCGATCGACTTCCACCTTGATGCACTCCGTAAGTTCGGCGCGGTCGTTGAGAAGCTTCCCAGCGGCATCCGGTTATCGACGCAGGGCGGGCGTCTGCACGGTGCGAACATCCACCTCCCGTACCCGAGCGTCGGCGCCACCGAACAGGTGCTGCTCACA
Organism: Microbacterium wangyouchuni; assembly: GCF_051546305.1. Taxonomy (NCBI): domain Bacteria; kingdom Bacillati; phylum Actinomycetota; class Actinomycetes; order Micrococcales; family Microbacteriaceae; genus Microbacterium; species Microbacterium wangyouchuni. Next base: position 350,552 of record NZ_JBPTMA010000004.1, on the reverse strand, counting down.
GCAGTGCGCGCCGAAGGCGTCACCGAACTGCGCAACGCCGCCATCGAGCCGGAGATCATGGATCTCATCGCGCTGCTTCAGAAGATGGGCGCGATCATCTCGTACGAGCCGAACCGTGTCATCTTCATCGAGGGGGTCGAAAAGCTTCGCGGATACGATCACCGCTCGATCTTCGATCGCAATGAGGCTGCTTCCTGGGCTTCGGCAGCTCTTGCCACCGACGGGGAGATCTTCGTCGGCGGTGCGAAGCAGCCAGAAATGCTGACCTTCCTCAACGTCTTCCGCAAGGCCGGCGGATGGTTCGACATCCAGGAGGACGGCATCCTGTTCCGACGCGATGGCGAGATCCGTCCTGTCGTGGTGGAGACCGACGTGCACCCGGGCTTCATGACTGACTGGCAGCAGCCGCTAGTAGTCGCGCTCACGCAGGCGAACGGCCGTTCCATCGTGCACGAGACGGTCTATGAGAACCGGATGGGCTTCACACAGGCCCTCGTGAAAATGGGCGCCGATATCGTCGTCCACCCGCACGGACTGCAGGATGGACCGCGACGCGTTCCGCGCCGCGAACTGGAGCAGGCAGCGGTCATCACCGGTCCCACACCGCTGCACGGCGCAGACATCGTGGTGCCTGACCTCCGTGGCGGCTACAGCCATGTGATCGCAGCGCTCACCGCGCAGGGGGAGTCCCAGGTGTCGGGTGTTGACATCCTCAGCCGCGGATACGAGAACTTCCTCGCTAAGCTCGATGTGCTTGGCGCCGACTTCGACGTCGTTCGGTGACGCTGATGGGCTCTCGCTCATCTGAGAAGTCCCGCCCGAGCCTCTTTTGGCCGCTCGCGGGCCTCGTGGTGCCCATCGTTGGTTTTCTCGCGAAGATCGAGATTCGCGGCAAAGAGAAACTTCCTCAGAAGGGTGCCTTCGTCCTGGCTCCCAACCATTACTCGGAGTTCGATCCGCTCATCGTCGCTGTTGCTGTCTGGCGTCTCGGGCGTGCGCCGCGCTTCATGGCGAAAGAGAGCCTGTTCCGGATTCCTGTGGTCGGGTGGGCGCTGCGTAAAACCGGAATGGTTCCGGTGTCGCGCTCTGCCTCGGCCAAAGCCGCGAGAGAGACGATCGCGCAGTCGAAGGCTCTCGTCGAGAACGATCGCGGTGTCATCGTCTACCCCGAAGGCACACTGACTCGCGACCCGGATATGTGGCCGATGCGCGGCAAGTCCGGAGCGGTGCGGCTGGCATTGGCAGGCGACCTTCCGGTGATCCCGATGGCGCAGTGGGGCACCCACAAGATCATGGGCAGGTATCAGAAGGGCCTGAGTCTGTGGCCACCGCGCAAGCGAGTGCAGGTGCTGATTGGCGATCCCGTCGATCTGTCTGACTTGAAGGCGCACGCCAGCGAGTCGGCGGTTCTCACCGAGGCCACCAACCGGGTGATGAACGCGATCACGGCGCTGCTGGAAGAACTGCGAGACGAGAAGGCACCCGAGAAACGGTGGAACCCTGCCGATCACGGTCAGAAGGAGACGGGACGCCTTGACTCGTAAGAATCAGACCTCAGACGGTCCCCGGGTAACAGTCATCGGCGCGGGCAGCTGGGGTACGACTTTCGGCAAGATCCTCGCCGACGGCGGAGCCCAAGTAACAATGTGGGCGCGGCGGCCGGAGCAGGCTCTCGAGATCGCCGAGGGCAAGCGCAACTCGAAGTATCTCCCCGGAATCAACCTGCCCCGCACGATCACCGCCACTCACGAACTGGCCGCAGCGGTGGAGGGCGCCGAGCAGGTGTACCTCTCGGTGCCCAGTCAATCGCTGCGTGAGAATCTCAAGGCCCTCCGACCACTTCTGACGAACTCGGATGCGCCGCTCATCAGCCTGATGAAAGGCGTCGAACGCTCCAGCGGCCTGCGTATGAGTCAGGTCATCGAGCAGGAGCTCGCCTGCGACCCGCTTCGCATCGCCGTCGCATCCGGGCCGAACCTCGCTCTCGAGATAGCCCGGGAACAGCCGACGGCAGCGGTGATCGCCTCGCTCAGCCAAGAGACTGCGGAAACCGTCGCCCGTGCCGCGCGCAACTCGTATTTCCGCACTTTCGTGAACACCGACGTCATCGGCACGGAGTTCGGCGGAGTGCTCAAGAACCTCATCGCCGTTGCCATCGGCATCGTCGATGGAGTCGGATACGGCGAGAACACGAAGGCCTCGATCATCACCCGCGGTCTCGTGGAGATGACGGACTTCGCCGTAGCTAACGGTGCGCAGCCGGAGACATTGCAGGGCCTCGCCGGCCTGGGCGACCTTATCGCCACCTGCCAGTCGCCGTTGAGCCGCAACAACACCGCCGGACGGCTGCTGGGTCAGGGATACGGGTTCCAGGACGTCGTCAAGCAGATGAACCAGACCGCAGAGGGTCTGGCATCCGTCGCCCCGATTCTCAAACTCGCACACGAGTCTGACGTGTACATGCCCATCGTCGAACAGGTGAAGATGGTGCTCGACGGGAAGATGAACCCCCGCGATATCGCACCGCACCTGACGACTGAAGACGACACTCCCCAGGAGGAGAGAACCAATCATGGACAAGCAGACGGTGGTGGTGCTCTTCGGCGGGCGTTCCAGCGAGCATTCCATCAGTTCCGCAACGGCGGGCGGAGTGCTGCAGGCGATTGATCGCGACCGCTACGAGGTCATCCCCGTGGGGATCACACGTGCGGGAGCCTTTGTGCTCGAAGCCGATGACGCAGCGAAGTTCGCCCTGGATGCCGCGCATCTGCCCGAGGTGATCGATAACGGTACTCGCGTGCTGTGGCCACAGCCAGAAGGCGACCGCACACTGCGTGTGGCACAGACCGATGGATCCGTCACCAATTATGGCGAGATCGATGTTGTGCTTCCGCTGCTGCACGGGTTGCACGGCGAGGACGGTGCTATACAGGGCTTCTTCGACGTGATCGGGGTGCCCTATGCAGGATGCGGCATCTTGGATTCCGCCATCTGCCTGGACAAGCACTTCACGAAACTCGCCCTGGCATCGGCCGGTATTGCCGTCGCACCCGGGCTGACGATTCGTCGCACGCAGTGGGAGAGCGATCCCGATCGCGTCCGCAGCGAGATCGCCGCGCTCGGGGGCATCGTGTTCGTCAAACCGGCCACCGCCGGATCCAGCGTCGGCGTTTCCTGCGTTGTCGACGGTGAGGGCCTGGACGAGGCGATGCGCATTGCATTCGACGAAGACGACAAGGTTCTCGTGGAGTCCAAGGTTGAAGGTCGTGAGATCGAGGTCGGAGTTCTCGCCGGACGCGACGGCGCATCGGCGCGCGCCTCGCTTCCGGGCGAGGTGGTCCTGACCTCGCGGAGCTTCTACGACTTTGAAGGCAAGTACCTCGGCGGTGATGGCGTGGAAATCGTCTGTCCGGCGGATGTTGACGACGAGCTCATCGCACGTCTGCAGGCAACGGCTGTTCGTGCGTTCGAAGCCGTGGATGGACAGGGCCTGGCACGGGTGGACTTCTTCGTGACGCCCAGCGGAGAGTTGATCGTCAACGAGCTGAACACGATGCCCGGTTTCACGCCGATCTCGATGTTCCCGAAGTGCTGGATCGCCTCCGGCCTCAGCTACCGCGATCTGATCACCGAGCTCGTTGAGCTCGGACTGGAGCGCTGACGCGCGCGGCGCTTCAGCCGTCCAGCAGTTGCTGGGTGTCTTCGTCCAGTTCGTCAGGTGTCGTGCATTTGCCGACGGCGGGGATAGCGGTGATTGCGCCGACCAGCGAACGTGAGCTGATCACGTCATTGGAGCTGACGGCACCGGTGTTGACGTAGAGCTGCACGGCGGGGTCGCGCCCGTAGGTGGTCAGAGTCAAGAACGGGGTAGCTGAGGAGTCGACGAGCCAGTCGACACCTTCCAGCGTGACGCACTGCAATTCGCTCGTGGGCGCGGGAACGGTCACCCCGCAGCGCAAGAGCACGGCCGAATCCTCACCCGGCGCGCCCCAGGCCGCAGTGGCCTGAGCATCGGTCCATCGGCGGTCGAGATCGGCAACGCTGCGGGCGTTGTTCAAACCAACCGATACCTCAGCGCAGAGCGGATTATTCGAGTCCGCGGCCGGCTCCAGGTGCACGGTCGTCGAGCATCCGCTCAAGAGCGCCGCTCCCAGCACAACGGAGGCGACGGCGGCAAAACGACGAGACATGATTCCAGGCTACCTTTGACAGCATGCCTTCCGACTCAGCTGATGACCCGCGCCTGGGCGATGTTTCCGAAGGCACGGTTCTGCGTGCCATTCTGGCCCGCACCCCGCGCGCGGCCGCCGCGATCATCGGACCCGGTGATGACGCGGCTGTCATCGCGGCAGCGTCGGGAACAGTGGTGGCGACAACGGACACGCTCGTACACGGTCCCGACTTTCGGTTGGCCTGGTCCAGCGGTTACGACCTGGGCTGGAAATCAGCCGCCGTCAACCTTGCGGACATCGCCGCGATGGGTGCTCGGCCGACCGCGCTGCTGGTCGCGCTGGCCGTTCCGCGCGATATGCGTGTGTCGTTCGTGGAGCAGCTGGCGGACGGGCTGCGCGCAGCCTGTGAGGCCCTTGCGCCGGGGTGCGCGGTGGTCGGCGGCGATCTGACGGTCTCTGATGTGCTGACCGTCGCCGTCACGGCGCTCGGCGATCTGGAGGGGCGGGATGCTGTCACACGAGGGGGCGCACGCGTCGGGGACGTCGTCGCCGTAGCCGGCGAGCTGGGGCATGCTGCCCGCGGACTCGCGGTGCTGTTCGGGAAGTTCCGCGATCAGGGCACACCGATTGCCGTGGTCACGTCCCAGCTGGCGGCAGGGGAGCGGTCCGCGTTGGATGCCCAGCTGCGCCCGGCACCGCCGATCGGGCTGGGCGTCATGGCATCCGTCGCCGGTGCGACCGCGATGATGGACATCTCTGATGGGCTTGCGCTGGATGCACGGCGGCTTGCCGCGGCATCCGATGTCACACTCGATCTGGTGCGTTCTGCGCTGGGCGAGGATGCGCTGCTGGCACTGGCGGGCGGCGAGGATCACGCACTGCTGGCAACGTTCCCGCCGGGCGTGCTGCCGCCCGGGTTTCGGATCATCGGTTCCGTGCGCGAGCGCGTGGACGAGGGCGTGCTGTGCGACGGAGAGCCGGTGGACGTTAGTGGCTGGGATCCCTACCGTGACTGGGACTCGACGACGGGCTGAGCCCACCACAGCGCGGTGTCACCGTAGGCCTTCTCACGGAAGACTTCGAGCCCGGCGGCTGCGACATCAGGCGCTGTCGCCCGTCGTGCACGCTCGATGACGACAACAGCATCTTGCGACAGCAACGGCGAAAGTGCGATGAGATCGGCGGTCATCGCCGCATCGTCGAGATCGTAAGGCGGGTCGATGAAGACCAGGTCATAGGCGCCGGCGGCCCGAGACAAGAACGCCAGCACAGCAGTTTCGTGAACATGCGCGACGGTGCCGGTGACGGCCTTGCTCACCGTCGCGATATTGCGGCGGACAATGGATGCCGCAGAGCGCGACCGCTCGACCAGCTCTGCACTCACGGCACCGCGACTCAGCGACTCCAGCGCGAGTGCTCCGGAACCGGCATAGAGATCGAGCACGCGGGCACCGGCGATGGCGTCCGCTGACTCGAGCGCACCGAACAGCGATTCACGCACGCGGTCGCTGGTGGGGCGAGTGCCCTTTCCCGGCACCTCGAGGCGAAGGCCGCGCGCGGCGCCGGCGATAATTCTTGTCACCCGTTCAGCCTATGGCTGTCCGGGGCGTTCTCTAGACTTCAGACATGGTCTTCTCTCTCACCTCGAGTCTGTCCGACGCCATCGGTCCGGCCGCCGCGAAGAAGATCGAGCGTGCCTTCGCAATGACCACGGTGGGGGATCTCCTCGGTCACTATCCACGCCGCTACGCCGATCCCGCAGAGCTCACTCCGATCCTTGACCTGCCCGTGGGTGAGACGGTGACGATCGTTGCAGAGGTGCTTTCCGCGACGGCACGTGGCATGCGAAACCGCCCCGGGGCAATGACCGATGTGATCATCGGGGATGGTAATGGTCGCGTGTCGTTGACGTTCTTCGCCAAGAATCTGAAACAGGCGGAGTGGCGGGCAGGCGAGATGCGTCGCGGGCGTCGTGGGGTGTTCTCCGGCAAAGTCGGAACGTACAACGACGTCACCCAGTTCGCGCACCCGCAATATGAACTCTTCGACGACGACGAGAGCGCGCAGGCACGTGCTGACGACAGAGCGCATCGACCGATCCCGATCTATCCGGCAACCTCTGCTGTCTCAAGCGGACAGTTTCGTGAACTCGTGGAGGCGGTGCTGCCAAAGCTCGGCGAGGTTCCTGACCCGCTCACGGATGAAGTGCGACGGCGCGAGCAACTGCTTGACGCCCGCACAGCGCTGGTGCAACTGCATCGTCCGCAGAATCTCAACGAAGTCGACCCGGCGGTGCGCACAGTGCGTATGCACGAGGCTCTCGTGCTGCAAACAGCGCTGCTGCAGCAGCGGGCTGCCGTTCGCGAGCTGAGCGCGACGAGCCGGGATGCGACACCCGGCGGATTGCTCGAGCGATTCGATGCGGCGCTGCCGTATACGCTCACACCCGATCAGCAGACTGTCGGCGAGCAGATCGCGGCAGATCTCACCGGCAGCTGGCCGATGAATCGGCTCGTCCAAGGAGAGGTCGGCTCGGGTAAGACCCTGGTCGCGCTGCGGGCGATGCTGCAGGTTGCCGAGACCGGTGGCCAGGCGGCGCTGATCGCGCCCACCGAAGTGCTGGCTTCCCAGCATCTGAGATCGATAACACGGATGCTGGGGCCACACCTGGCACCCGAGGTCATGCCGACGCTCCTGACGGGGCAGATGTCAGCACCGGAGCGCCGGAAAGCCGCGCTGCGCGTTGCGTCCGGGCAGTCGCTGATCGTGGTCGGAACTCACGCTCTGCTGGGGGATAAGACCACCTTCGCTGATCTGGGACTCGTCGTCGTCGATGAGCAGCACCGTTTCGGCGTCGAACAGCGCGAAGCACTGCGAGCCAAAGGATCGAGCCCGCACGCCCTCGTGCTCACCGCCACGCCTATTCCTCGCACCGTCGCGATGACTGTTTTCGGTGATCTGGACACCTCGGTGATCCGGACCATGCCTGCCGGGCGCGCCGGGATCGAGACATTCGTCGCCCCGTTGGCGGAGCATCCTGACTGGTTCCGTCGGGTCTGGGATCGGGCGGCTGAAGAGGTCGCACAAGGACGGCAGGTATTCGCCGTGTGCGCGGCGATCGATACGACCAAGAAGAGCAGCGGCGAAGAGGACGCGGCCGCGCTCGTCCCCACCGAAGAAGGCGCCACGGGGCCGCGCTGGGGAGTTGTGCAGTTGGACGAGGCGCTGGCGACCCACCCAACGGTCGGACAACTCAGGCGCGCGGTTCTGCACGGCAAGATGCCTGCCGATCAGAAGGATGCCGTGATGCAGGCGTTCGCCCGTGGCGAGATCGATGTTCTGATCGCGACGACGGTGATCGAGGTCGGTGTCGACGTTCCGAACGCCTCCACGATGATCGTGTTGGATGCTGACCGTTTCGGAGTCTCACAATTGCACCAGCTTCGCGGACGGGTCGGCCGTGGCGAGGTACCGGGATTGTGCCTGCTGGTGACCGAGGCCGAAGCCGGGTCGCTGGCCCGCGAGCGGGTTGAAGCCGTAGCTGCGACCCTCGATGGCTTCGCCCTGGCTGAAGTCGACCTCGAGCTGCGCGGAGAGGGCGATGTACTCGGTTCTACGCAGTCCGGCGTGCGCTCGTCGTTGCGCCTGCTGCGCGTGGTCAAAGATTCCCAGCTGATTGCCAGGGCCAGAGATCTCGCCGAGCAGATCCTCGAAACAGACCCGCAGCTCGCATCTCACACAGGACTGCGGGAGGTCATCGCGCAGCGCGTGACGGAGGACGATCGGGCGGCTCTGGCGAAGAACTAGATCGGCAACGTGCAATAGGCTGACCTCATGCGACGTACTGAGCGTTCGAAGGAGTCGAAGTGAGCAGCCGGATCGCCGTTGTCCCAGGTTCTTTTGACCCACCCACGCTTGGTCATCTTGATGTGATCAGACGAGCAGCGAAGCTCTATGACGAGCTGCACGTGCTGGTGGTGCACAACCCCGGCAAGCAGGCGATGCTGCCGCTTTCACAGCGAATGTCGCTGCTTGAGCAGTCCATCGCCGAAGAGGGGATGGGAGGCAACATCGTGGTGGATTCCTGGAGCATGGGTCTCCTGGTCGACTACGCCCGAAACGTCAATGCGGGCGTGCTGGTCAAGGGCATCCGCTCACAGATAGACGTCGCCTACGAATCTCCCATGGCCATCGTGAACCGACACCTCGCTGACATCGAAACAGTCTTCCTGCTGCCCGATCCCTCGCACGCGATGGTTTCGAGTTCCCTCGTGCGCCAGGTCGCGGCACTCGGTGGAGATGTGGCACCGTTCGTGCCGCGGGCGGTCGCTGCGTTCCTCGACACCGGCGCACGCGGACTGTGACCTGTCCGCGCGGGTAACAGTGCCGTTCCCGGCATCCGCCGGTAACATGAAAGTGTGAAGACCCGATTCAACGGCCCATTCGTGGTGCCGGTCCGAGACATCGTCCGACGACCAGGGGAGATGCGGGAGCATCAGTTCTCCTTTGCTCTGAAAGAGCAGTGGGGTGAGGGCATCGTCTCGTTCGAAGCCGGTACCGAGCTCGACATCGAGGTGCGCCTGGAGTCAGTGCACGAAGGCATTCTGGTAACCGGAAGCGTCGACGCTGAGTACACCGGCGTCTGCGGAAGATGCCTCATTGACATCACTGAGCCTGTCGAAGTCGAGTTCCAGGAGCTTTTCGCGTATCCTGGTGAAGAAGAAACTGACTTCGAGGTTCAAGACGACCACGTGGATCTTGAAACGCTAGTCAGGGAAGCGGCCGTTTTGGCTCTTCCATTTCAGCCGGTGTGTCAGCCGGATTGCCCGGGGCTCGACCCGAACACGGGTGAGAAGCTGACCGGAAGCGCCGGGGCGGAGAGTGACACTCCCATCGATCCTCGGTGGAGTGTGCTCCAAAAGATCACAGACCAGGGGAGCGCGGCAGACAGTCGTGCTCCTGAGAACACAGAAGAGAGTTAGCCATGGCAGGTAACCCCCCGAAGCGCAAGGTTTCCCGTTCGAACACCCGCTCGCGTCGCGCGCAGTGGAAGGCGGAGGCCCCGGCCCTCGTCAAGACCATCGAGAACGGCAAGGTCGTTTACAGCCGCCCGCACCAGGCGAAGGTCGTCACCGACTCGCAGGGCACGGAGCTGTTCATGGAGTACAAGGGCCGCAAGGTCGCAGACGTCTGAGTCGCGGTCTCACGATCGTGGCGGAGGTCCCCGGCGGGACTGCAGCTCTCGCAAAGAAGCTCAGGGTCGATATCGACCCTGAGCTGCTTGCGTTGGCGTTGACGCACCGCTCGTACGCGTATGAGCACGGTGGCATTCCGCACAACGAGCGTCTCGAGTTCCTCGGCGATTCCGTGTTGGGACAGGCGGTGACAGTGATGCTGTTCACCACCCATCCCGATATTGATGAGGGCCAGCTTGCCAAGCGGCGTGCGAGCGTCGTCTCGACGGTTGCGCTGGCTGAGGTCGCTCGTGGCATCGGATTGGGGCAGCACCTGCTGCTGGGACGCGGTGAAGAGCAGACTGGTGGCCGTGACAAGGACTCGATCCTTGCCGACACCATGGAAGCTGTTTTCGGCGCCACCTATCTGTGGGCGGGCCCGGAAACGGCAACCGAGCTTATTCTTCGGTTGACCGAGCCGTTGCTCGCCGATCCGGAGCGCTACGGCGCTGCAATGGATCCGAAGACGAGCCTGCAGGAACTGGCTGCTCGCATCGGCTCCACGCCGCCGCAGTACACGATCACCTCAAGTGGTCCCGACCACGATCGGCGCTTCACCGCGACGGTTCTCGTCGGTGCAGTTGCCATGACAGGCGAGGGCACCAGCAAGAAGACCGCTGAGATGGCGGCTGCCCTCAGCGCTTGGCGCTCCCTCAGCAAGAGTGCCTGAACTTCCTGAGGTCGAGGTTGTCCGCGCAGGCCTCGCCCCCGCCGTTATCGGCGCAACGATCACCAGTGTTGAGGTCTTCGACGAGCGTGCGCTGACCCGCCATACGGCCGGTGTCGTCGATTTCGTCGACCGCTTGGAAGGCGTATCGATCACTGCGGCATCGCGCCGTGGCAAATTTCTGTGGTTGCCGCTGGCAGATCCGGGATACGCGCTGACGGCGCACCTGGGGATGAGCGGTCAGATGCTGCTTCGGGTTCCGAATGCTCCAGCCGAGCGCCACGAACGGATCCGGATCGGTGTCGAGCATCCCTCGCACGGAAGACTGGCCGTCGTCTTCGCCGACCAACGTACCTTCGGCTCTCTCGCCGTGGACGCTCTTGTGCTCGACGGCTCCGATTCGGTGCCCATGCAGGTGCAGCACATCGCTCGTGACCCCTTGGATGCTGAGTTCGATGGCGCCGCGTTCATCGCCGCAGTGCGGCGCCGATCCAGCGCAATCAAGCGCATTCTGCTCGACCAGACCGTCATCAGTGGGATTGGCAACATCTACGCCGATGAGTCGCTCTGGGCGGCGCGCATCCATCCGGAAACCGACGGGCGCGCTCTTTCGGCGCAGGCTGTCCGCCGCCTGTTGAACGAGGCCCGACTGGTGCTGCATAAGGCGCTGGCAGAGGGCGGCACGAGCTTCGACGCACAGTACGTGAATGTCAACGGCGAGGCTGGCTACTTCGCGCATTCGCTGAATGCCTACGGTCGCGGGGGCCAGTCGTGCCCGCGCTGTGGTGGCGAGATCCGGCGTGCGGCGTTCATGAACCGCTCAAGTCACTATTGCCCGCGCTGCCAGCGACGTCGCAGAGTCGGTGGATGAGGGCATGAATCTGCAGTGGCTGAACGCCCCGGAGGCTGATGTCGCCGCGGCGATGGCTCGGCTTCGCAGGGAGGGCCGACCGAGCTGGGTGCCCACGGTGCGCCAGATGCTTGTTCACGTGAACCGCTGCCTGATGCTGTGGTATCTCTGCTTAGCCTGGTTCACCCTGGCGGTACGGATAGACACTCTCCAGGACAATCGGATCACAACCGCTGACGTGCGCGACATGGCGGTCGTCGTCATCGTTTTTCTCTTCTGGTGCGTCGGTGCCTTTTGGTTGAGTCGGTGGTCCAAACGGCCGCCGTCACCGCGTTCCCGCATAACGGAGTGGCGGCAGACGCTGACAGCCCTGGCCAACGGATTTGAGCCGCAGCCCACACGTCGTGCGCACTTTCGCTCCCTGATCACCGTGGGCAATGACGAGACGTTTTTCTACCCGAGGTTCGTGGCAGACGGGATCGAGTTCGGCAACCTGCGACGTGGGCGCGGTGGGGGCGACATTTGGCGCTATCTGGTCGTGAAGCTTCCGGTGCTGATGCCGCATCTCATCCTCGGTTCCGAAGCGGCAGGTGGAGTCTCGAAACGGCTGCCGGTGCGTGTGGATCCTGCACAGCGGCTCTCGCTGGAAGGCGACTTCGACAGGTTCTTCCAGGTTTTCGCGCCGGAACGCTACGAGCGTGACGCCTTGTTCGTGCTCCCGCCCGACGTGATGGCGGCGCTCATTGACCATGCGAGTTCGTTCAACATCGAGATCGTGGACGATTCAGTAGTCTTCTTCGCACCCGAAGCGGCAGACTACGCGAAACCACACGCTTGGCTCGCGATCGATGCAGCACTGCGTGGAACTGCGCCGCCCCTGGTTCGAACGGCGACCCGCTACCGTGACGAGAATGTGCCTGGCCAGGATGGATTGTCAGCGCTGGTAGCCTCGCGAACCGCGGTTGAGGCATCCGACCAATCGTGGACAGCGCCCAGACCGAGGATCGGATCGGCCGGTCAGCGGCTGAAGCTCAGCGATCGTCGCACGGGGTGGTCGGCCGTGCTCGGAGCGCTCGGCTGGTTCGCCATACTCGCATTTCTGTACGTGGTCCCGGGGCTGTTCCTGTTCGCCGCGGTCATGTCGATCGTCGACGGCCACTGACGCGGGGCCGCTCGGTCGCTCCCTGGCGATGCTGGCCGTCAGGCCGCGGCGAACGCCCGCGCCAACAACGGTGTTGTCACCCGTGCGCCGAGCCACACGAGTCCGATTCCGGCGGCGATAACCGCGGCGATCGTCAACAGCGACAACGGTGCGACGATGATCGAGATGCCGATCAAGGGGAGCATCATTGCGGCGGCGCACACGGCCGATCCGATCGCCGTCATCAGCAACGGCGACATCATCGACTGGCGGCGTGCAATATCGACGGTGCGCAACGGCATGCCGAGAAAGTGCAGACTCCGATGCAGATCACGCTGATCGAGGATGCTGGATGCCTGATTCACGCCGACGGAAACAGCTACCATCAGGAACGAGGCAGCGAGCGTGATGATGAGCCCGGTGCGAATGTCGACGGCGAGCATGAGATTGGCATCCGCCTCAGCACCGCTCATGGTGTCCATCAGTGAAACGCCCGTGCCGGCGAAGACCGCGACGAAACTCGTCATCGCCACGCCGCTAACCTGTCGCCACGCTGCCTTCGGAGACTCCAAGACATGACGGGCAGAAAGCAGTTGCTCGGGGCGCTGGGCACGGTTCAGGCGTCGGCGCGCCTGCAACTTCAGGACCCAGGGGCCGACGAGGTTGAGCACGGCGAGAACTGCGCCGAAGAGCGCAGCAACCACAAGAATCGTGACTGCCAGTCCCGCGACCTGGGGGAACACCTGGATCAGGGCGATGGCCACCGCGATCACTGCCACAGCGAACACCGCGCGAATCCAGTGAACTTTTGGCACGTCAGTGCGCATCCGCACGCCGAGCGGCGAGATGACGACGCGCCGCAGGCCGATCGCGGCGCTGACCGCGGAGAGCAGAACGACCCCGATGACGACCGCGAGGATGTGGATTGCTGGCAGCAACACTGATTCGATCCCCAGCGCTTCGCCACGGAAAGGAATCAGAGCCACCAGCGGGGCCAGAACGAAGTATCCGAGCAACCCGGCAACGGCACCGGCGAATGCCAACAACGTCGACTCGATCACCGTCGCTGCGACGACACCGGCAGGGGAGACTCCGAGGAGCCGAAGCGTCGAGAGCTTCTCATCCCTGCGCCGTGCCGAGAGCCGAGCTGCCGCACCGCCGAGTGTGAACAGCGGGACAACCAGCAGGACGACGGCGATTGCGGCGAGCGCTTGGTAAAGCCCTGCGTCAGGGTCAGTCCACGTCCAGAATGCCTGTGCGCCGCCGATGACCGTCAGGACGAGTGCGGTCACAACACCGAAGGCGATGATGGGGAGGGCGACGATGGCACGGTCTCCCGGCGAGGTTCGCAGTAACAGAGCGAGGACACGCGCGTTCATGCGGAGACACCGCTCTGGACGAAACGACCGTCACGCACGTGCAGGGTCTGTGAGCAGCGCGCGGCGACATCGGAATCATGTGTGACGACGAGCAGCGTCTTGCCCTGGCCGGTCGTCGACCAGAGCAGAGCATCCATCACCTCGGCGCCGGTCTGTGAATCCAATGCTCCCGTCGGTTCATCTGCGAAAACGAGCTCGGCGCCGGCCACCTGAGCGCGGGCGATCGCGACGCGCTGCGCCTGGCCGCCAGAGAGCTCGCCGATTCGGCTGTCCTCTTTTCCTGCCAGTCCGAGCGCGTGCAGCCACGAAGCGGCTTGGGTTGTGGCATCAGTTTTCTTCACGCCGTTGATCATGAGCGCGAGCGCCACGTTCTCGACGGCCGTCAGCTCCGGCATCAGCAAACCCTGCTGAAAGACGAAACCGAACTGCTCGCGCCGCAGACGTGAACGTACACTTTCGGACCCGCCGGTCACATCGATCGGTGCGCCGGATGCGGGCATGAAGCGCACGGCACCGGCATCCGGTGTGACGATGCCGGCAAGCACGTGCAAGAGCGTCGTCTTGCCGGATCCCGACGCTCCCATGATCGCGAGCGACTGGCCGCGCTGCACACGCAGGTCCACGCCGGCGAGGGCGGAGGTTGTCGCATAGCTCTTTGTGAGTCCGGAGGCTTCGAGGACGAAATCATTCATACCTCCAGCCTCGTCGCCGGTGCCCGTGCGGTCATCCATCTGCAGTCGTGTCAAACCGGCCGGGCGTACATCGCGAGGATGATCCTCGGCTGGCTGGCTGTCAGCAGGCAGGCCTCAGCCGAGTCGCTTCTGCCACCCTCCGGCATAGGAAGCAGGCACGAAGCCGATCGCCTCGTTGATGTCGAGCATCCGACGATTCTCTTCCGCGTTGAATGTCGAGACTTTGGGCGATTTCGGGGCCAGCTCCTTCCACCGCAGCAGGTTCGCACACTTCACGATCGTGCCCAGGCGTCGGCCCCGGTGCTCCTTCGCGACGAGCGTTCCCCACTGATGGGTGACGCTCGCGCGATCCGCGCCGACCAGCAGCTCGTTGAACGCCACCATGGCACCGGTCGGCTCATGAATCACCGCCGCGACCGACATCATCTGACCACCCGCGGCGAACTGCATGTCGCGGCGACTAACCTTCTCGTCATCCCAGATCTCTGCCTCCATGAGGAGGTCTCCGCTGGGCACATCAGTGGCCATACGAGCGATCATGCTTCCGTATCCGGCACGTAACTCGGCAGGCGTCGGCAGCGTCCAACTCGCGACGCGGTAATCTGCCCCAGCGATGGCTAAGGCCTCCCGAAGCCGGCGCTCAGCATCGATGAGCGGACCGTCGAGGGGGAGTACGCTGTTGCGCTCGACCTGCTCGAGTGCGTAGCCATTCGCTGTAAGCAGCGCGCTGAGCGGCGTGGATGCCACCTCACCCCAGCCGGTCGCTGGTGTCAGCATCCGCTCGTCCGGGGCCGCGGGATGCAGCGACCACGTCTGCAGTGCGGAACGTTCGAGTACCCGCGCTTCCTGCTCGACGCGCTCCAACAGCGATTGGCCGACGGCGCCCGCGAGCTCGTCGGGAAGAGCCATGAATCCGATCTCTGCGGAGGTCGTTCCCGCGGCGTTCGACGTTGTGATCTCGGCGGCGCCGACGATCTGACCGTCCCGCCGCGCGATGAAACCGCGCCGCGTGCGGTCGGTCTGGTCGAGCCACGAAGGCAGCAGCTGTTCGGGGGTGTCGTCCAGATCGTCGATGCCGCTGTCGAGTTGCGCCATCCGATTGCCGAGGTCGACCATCGCTCGAAACTCCGCAGCGTCGATCGTGTCGAGGGATGCCGGAATCACCAGGTCGGTGATTATGGGTGCGTTCACGTCAGATCTTTCTTCCAGGCGCCCTCATAGGCGAACGGTGCGAAGCCTAGGGCCTCGTTGATGTCAAGCATCGGGCGGTTCTCCTCGGCGTTGTAGGTGACCACGCGCGGGGACGCAGGGAACTTCTGGTGCCATCCGAGGAGACCGGCCGTCTTCACCAAGGCGCCGAGACGATGGCCGCGATGCCCCGCCAGCACGAGGGTGTCGTACTGATGGGTCACGCTGGACGCATCGCTGATACTCATCGCCAACTCGTTGAATGCGCACAGTTCGCCGGTGGCGATGTGCTGCGCGGCTGTGACCTGGATCGTGAAGCCCTTCGCGGTTTGTCGCGCATCGAGTTCTGCCACCCGTGCGGCATCCCAGATCTCCTCGGGCATTCCGAGATCGGCGTCTGGGGCGTCGGTCGACATTCGGGACTTCATCCACGCGTAGCCGTCAACATACTCGGCAGGCGTTGGCGACAGCCACTGCACGACGCGGTAGTCCTGCGCGTGCTCTTGGGCTGCGGCCCGCGCGCGCTCGAGTCCGTGAACGGTGTCAGCATCCCAGGTCAGAGCGCTGGCGCGTTCGACCTGACCGAGCGCAAACCCGCGGCGCTCGAGGAAATGTGCGACGTTGTCGCGGGGCACAGATCCGAAGCCGGTTGGCGAGCAGATCACATCGGTGTCGTCGCCGTGGTGCTCCACCCAGCACAGGAGCTTGCGAACCCCGGCTTCTCGAAGTTCCGATTCGAGGTGAGCGAGCGCCGCAGTGCCGAGGCCCTGGCCCCCGTGCTTCTGAAGCAGAGCGATGACAACGATGGCGGATTCGCCATCGGCATCCTGCAGGATGTCTGCCGCGATGCATCCGATCATCGAGCCGTCCTGCTCGATGTACCACTGACGCCTGCGCGAAGCGCGCGTCGAGTACAGCACGGGCAGTAACGACTCGACTGGCAAAACATCATCATCGCGTCCGCTCGTCTCGAGAATCGACGCATTGCGCACGTCCGCGTACTGGCGGATCAGCGGGGTGGGTGCTGCACCCGCCTCCGGAAGAGGAAGCGGGTGCAGCGTCGCGGCGTGGGTGAGGGTGATTGCCATGATTGATCCTTTCGATCAACGCTGAACGCGGTGCAGGTCGTACATGACCACGGCCAGCGCCTCACGCTCGACGGTGCGGCGTGTTTCGAGCATGAGCATTACTTGCTCACGGCTCATAGCTGGCTTCGACGGCCGGTTCGGGCGCCGGGCACGGACTAGCAGCCACAGGCCGATACGCAATGACAGCCGATCGCGCAGAGCGAGTTCGTGCCGGTTGCTGGGAACGGTGATCTCGAGGATCTCCTGGTCCTCGGTACATGGCGGGTGGGCGGTGCTGCGAAGCAGCGTGCGAGTACTCACGGTGTTGCTCGTTTCGTGTAGAGATGGGTGCAGAGTCCGATGATCGGATGCAGAGGCCTGTGCGCTCGAAAGATGAGACGCGGCCAGAAGGGGTGCAGAGGGTCGAAGAGAGACGACCGATGCGGAGGCGGCGTAGACCGGCAGAGAAGGCCCACTACGGGCCAGGAATCTCAGATGGCGGTGCTACGACAGCGTGCTGGGACGGATGCCGAAGTACGAGGACGCCAGATTCTCCGCACGATCCGCGGCAGTGCCTGCGGTGTGAGCGATGAGAGTTGAAGTAATCATGAGCGTCCTCCTTTCGTGAGCGATCCGGTTTGTCAATTTAGTGGGCAGGCACAGCGTACGTCAAGCAATTGCCGTCTTTACGGCGTGTCGCGGTCGTCGCGGATCCGGAGTCGCGCCGCGCGGGATGCTGGATTCCGGGGCGGCTTCGGATAATCTTCAGGCGTGATTCTTCCCGAACGAGTGGTGCTCGTATGCATCTGAAGAGCCTGACGCTTAAGGGCTTTAAGTCGTTCGCACAGCCGACCAGTTTCGTGTTCGAACCCGGCGTTACCTGCATCGTCGGACCGAACGGATCCGGCAAATCGAACGTCGTCGACGCCCTGGCCTGGGTGATGGGTGAGCAGGGCGCCAAGACGCTGCGCGGCGGCAAGATGGAAGACGTCATCTTCGCCGGAACATCCACGCGTGGTCCTCTGGGCCGTGCCGAAGTGCAGCTCACCATCGACAACAGTGACGGCGCTCTGCCGATCGAATTCGCCGAGGTGACGATCAGCCGCACGCTGTTCCGCAACGGCTCCAGTGAGTACGCGATCAACGGCTCAAGCTGCCGGCTGCTCGACGTGCAGGAGTTGCTCAGCGACTCCGGTCTCGGTCGAGAGATGCACGTCATCGTCGGGCAGGGACGTCTGGACACCGTGCTGCAGGCATCGCCGGAGGATCGTCGCGGGTTCATCGAAGAAGCCGCCGGCATCCTCAAGCACCGCCGACGCAAGGAGAAGACCCTCCGCAAACTCGACGCCATGGAGGCCAATCTCACCCGGCTCAGTGATCTCGCCGGCGAGATCCGGCGCCAGCTCAAGCCGCTCGGCCGGCAGGCCGAGATCGCCCGCGAAGCACAATCGATCGCCGCCATGGTCCGTGACGCGAAGGCGCGCATCTTCGCCGATGACGTCGTCGCGCTGCGAACCGCGCTGGCTGACCATACGCACACCGAGCAGGAGCGGCACACGGAGCGGCTGGTGCTGACAGATCAGGCCGATACTGTTCGTGCCGGCATCGCTCGGCTCGAAGCTACTCAGAACTCGGCCGGTGTCGACGAGGCGCGGCGCATCACTTTCGGCCTTGAACAAGCACAGGAGCGGATGCGGTCGCTCTACACGCTGGCCAACCAACGGCTCGCGCTGCTGGGGTCGGACGCGGACGACGCTGCCGTCACCGCAGTGACGGTGACACAGGCGATGATCGACGAGGCCAAGGATGAGATCACGGCGATATCGGCCGGTCTCGGTGACGCTCAGGATGGTGCGGCAAGCGCTAGTCGCGAGGTCATCAACGCGAGGGCAGAACTCGACACCCTCGATGTGGACATCGCCGAGCAGAGCGCACTGGTCTCCGAGCATGACATGCGCATCACTGCGTTGCGCGGCACGGCAGAGGCGGCGGCATCCGCGCTGGCTGCCGTTCGTGGCGCTGTGCTGCGCCAGGAGAACGCGCTCGAAGCGGCTCATGAACGACGCCGTGAGGCGGCCGATGCGCTTGAACAGATCGATGAAGCGGAAGCCCCAGTAGGAACCGCGGCTGAGCATGCCACGGCCTATGAGACTGCGCAGCGGGAAGCGACTGCCGCCGAGACCGAGCGGGAAGCGCTGCGGGAGAAGCTGCACTCAGCTGAGCGCGAGGCGGAGTCACTGACGGCGAAGGCATCGGCACTGAGCAGCGCCCTGTCGCTTTCGGGCGGTGCGGCCGAGGTGGTGAAATCCGGCGCTGCGGGCGTGCGGGGACTGGTCGGCGATTCCGTACAGGTGACGGCAGGATTTGAAGCTGCGATAGCCGCGGTTCTCGGACCGCTTGCCGAGGGCGTGCTGGTCGACGACTCGGCGGCAGCATTCGCGCTGGCAGCAGAAGCTGTTGAGCAGAAACTCGGTGTCGTAGATTTCGTTGCCGCTGAAGCTGTGGCGTCTGAGGCCGTGCTGCCGGAGGTTGCCGGCGTGACGGCGGCGACGTCGGTCGTCACTGCCCCGGCTGGTGTGCTGGCGGTGCTCTCTCATGTACTGGTGGCTGACGATCTTGACGCAGCCCGCCGCGCGCGAGCGGCACTGGACGCGCTCGTAAACACGACCGTCACCATCGTCACAACCGGCGGTGATGTCATCACCGCACAGACGCTGCGAACCGGATCGGGCGGGGAACGCTCGCGCTTGGAGCTTGCCGCGGAACGGGATGCGGCGCAGGACCGGCTCGCCGAGGTCCGCGTGATCGTCGACTCACTGCGCACGGCGCGGGAGGATGCCTCGGAGCGGGTGGAGACCACGCGTCGTCAGGCGAAGGATTCGTTGCGGGCGCTGCGTGAGCACGATGCGGCGCTCGCGACGCACGCGGAGCAGGTCAACAGAGTCACCGTTCGTCATGAGTCGGCTGTTGCGGAGTGCGAGCGGCTTGAGGCCGGGCTCGCGCAGGCGCAGGCAGCCGTCGCGGATGCCGAGGCCGGAGCGGCTTCAACGACGGCTGAGTTGGCAGCGGCTGAGGCGACGCCGAGGCCGGTGCTGGATGCCTCGGCCCGAGACGGCCTGCTCGAAGCGCTGGAGAGCGCCCGTGAAGACGAAGTGCGTGCGCGGTTGGAGATCGAGACACTGCGTGAGCGTGTGCGTGCAGCTCAGGCCAGGGCCGCGAGCCTGGAGCGCCAGCGGGAGCAGGAACGGGATGCTGCGGCGGAAGCTGCGCGGCGTGCCGTGATCCGGCGGGCGCAGCGCGAAGCGGCGACCGCTGTGGCTGATGAACTGCCGCGGGTTCTGGATTCGATCGACCGTTCGGTGACGGAAGCGCGCATCAGCCTGAGCGAGGCAGAGAGCACTCGATCAGCGCAGAACGAGGAGTTGACGGCGTTCCGTGCACAGGAGACTTCGCTTCGCGAGCGGCTTGCCGGGCTCACCGAGAGCGTGCACGGGTTGGAGCTGCAGATCCATGAGAAAAAGCTGCATCTGACCAGTCTGCTGGAGCGCGTGGCATCCGAACTCGCGCTCGACGAAGATATTCTCGTTGCGGAATATGGGCCGGATCAGCCGGTGCCGCGCGACCCGCTGGCAGAGCCGGAAACCGCCGAGGAAGACGGCGCGGATTCCACCGCTATCCCGTATGACCGACGCATCCAAGAACGCCGTCTCTCCGAAGCTCAGCGAAAGCTCAACCAACTCGGTCGGGTGAACCCGCTGGCGTTGGAGGAGTTCGCCGCGCTCGAGCAGCGCCATGCGTTCTTGACGGAACAGCTCGCCGACCTCACCCAGACCCGTCAGGATCTGTTGACGATCATCACTGATCTCGACGAACGGATGCAGACGATATTCGCGAGTGCGTTCGAGGATACTCAGCGCGCCTTCGGCGAGGTCTTCCCCCTGCTGTTCCCTGGCGGTTCGGGAAGCATCTCCCTGACTGATCCGGACAACATGCTCACCACGGGCATCGAGGTCTCGGTACGGCCTGTTGGTAAGAAGATCGAGCGGTTGTCCCTGCTTTCTGGTGGTGAACGGTCACTTGCCGCTGTCGCGCTGCTGGTGGCGATCTTCAAGGCCAGGCCGAGCCCGTTCTACATCTTGGACGAGGTCGAGGCCGCGTTGGATGACGCCAACCTCGGTCGTCTACTCACCGTGTTCGAGCAGCTGAGGGAAAGTTCGCAGTTGCTGGTGATCACGCACCAGAAGCGCACGATGGAGATCGCCGATGCCCTGTACGGCGTATCCATGCGCCAGGACGGCGTCTCGGCGGTTGTCGGCCAGCGCGTGGGAGACCGCGCCGCTGCCGCAAGCTGAGCGAAGAGCATCCGCAGACCGGCCCAAATCCCAGACGACCAAACTCGCCTGCGGCGTGTCCGGCCGACCGGCACGTGCGACACGCCGCCGCGACCCTCGAGCGTCTGGGAATCGGGACGGGTCAGTGTGAGAGTGCGCTGGTGAATTCCGCCACATGCGCGGCGAACTCCGGGAGATCCTGCGGCCGGTGCTGTGCGCCGACCAAGATCTGATGGCGGGCGCCATGAGCGGCGAGAACGTGGGCGATCGCTTCGTACTCATCGTTCCACCCGCCGGTGATGACGAGAGTCGGGATGCCGGTGAGCAGGTGTGGCCGGACAGCGTGGCCCCAGGGCACGTTCGTCTGCGCCCAATACTCGGCGAGTGGACGTTCCTCGTCCCAGGCATCCTCGTCGAAGGTGCCTCCGAACATCAGCGGACGCAAGATTGCCCAGCATCCGCGGAGGTTGCCGTCCGCGGCCTGCGCGCGTGCCTCGGTCACAGCGGAGATATGCCGCTCGACTGGTGGCTCTCCACGCACGATGTCGTAGAGCGCAGGCTCCACGAGGACGAGTCCTGCGACGTCGAGAGCTCCTGAAGCTGCAGCGAGGACGGTGGGCACCGCGCCGATCGAGTGCGCGAAGAAGAACGAGCGCCGGTCGGCACGTGTTCGAAGGATGACCCCGACCTGCTCCTGGACGGAAGATCCCGCATCGAAACTGAGGAACTCGCCGTGCTCATGGCCCAACGTCGGCCACGCGGCTGTCCCACGACGTCCCGCACCGTGGACATACAGAGCATCGAACGTCATGGTCGAGAGCATATTCCGTGCCTTATCCCAGATGGCTCGCGGTGCCCACGGCGTGTCCGGCCGACCGGCACGTGAGACACGCCGCCGCGACCCTCGAGCGTCTGGGAATCGGGACGGGCACCAGGCAGCACCGCCTAGGCTGGAGCCATGGCGGAGAAGTCTTGGTCCCTGGGTCGCGCGCTGCGCGGCATGTTCGTCAAACCCACGATCGATGAAACGACGTGGGAAGACCTCGAGACGGCGCTGATCACGGCGGACTTCGGGCCGGACATTTCCGAGCGCATCGTCGACGAGCTGCGCGACAAGGTCGAGAAGTACCGCACGACCGACCCGAAAGATCTGCAGCGGATGCTGCGCGAGACGCTGGAAGAGCACTTCGCGAAGTTCGACACGACGCTGAAGCTCACGGAGCGCCCAGCTGTCGTGCTGGTCGTCGGCGTCAACGGCGTCGGCAAGACGACCACGATCGGGAAGTTCACGAAGTTCCTGCGCGGATACCAGCGCAGCGTCGTCGTCGGTGCCGCAGACACCTTCCGTGCCGCGGCCGTCGAGCAGCTCGCAACCTGGGCCCAGCGCGGGGGAGCGGCGATCGTTCGTCCTCAGCAGGAGGGGCAAGATCCGGCATCCGTCGCGTTTCAGACCATCGAGTATGCACAGCGCGAGGGCATCGAGATCGCAATCATCGACACCGCGGGGCGCCTGCACACCAAGGGCGGCCTGATGGATGAACTCGGCAAGATCCGCCGCGTCATCGAGAAGCAAGCACCGATCAGCGAGGTTCTTCTGGTTCTGGATGCCACGACCGGACAGAACGGCGTCATGCAGGCCGAATCGTTCCTCGAACATGCTGGTGTCACCGGACTCGTGCTCACCAAGCTCGATGGCTCAGCCAAGGGCGGCTTTGTGCTGGCGGTACAGGAGCGAACGGGAATCCCCGTCAAACTCCTCGGTCAGGGTGAGGGAATCGACGACCTCACGGGTTTCACGCCGCACGTCTTCGTGGCATCCCTTGTCGGGCAGTGATTGGACTGGTTTCATAGCGTTATGGCGATCGAACACGACTACTTCGGGCTTTTGTCCTCGGGGCCGGACGGATCAATTTTTTGGTCCGAGACGGTCGACCTCGGCGACCAGTCGGTGACGGTCGACCTCACCGCTCCGGACCAGGATGATGTTTCCCCGGACGCTCTCGATATCGCAGCCTCGTTGATCTCTGGACTCGAGGATGTGGATGCCACGGCACGGCGCGGAATGCTCGCGGAGGTGGATGATCGCACCAGCGAAGTGACCGAGTACATCCTGCAGCAGCAGGAAGCCTATGGCGATGAGCTCGCAGAGGTCCTGGTGGATGTCAGCGGTGACGATTCGGTCGACATCATCCGCTCGTTGCGACTGATGAGCATGACGATCTTGGCCGATGAGCACGGTGGATCCGAGCCGTTCGCCGTACTCGAGTACGCGCTGGATGCTGACGAGACCGATGAAGTCCTGCTGGTGAACCTCGCTTCAGACGGCACCGTGCAATCGGTCATGAGCGCCGACTAAATCTTTCCGCCCACTCCGGACAGCGCCGACGCGCTGCCCGGAGCGTCATCACACGGCCTGCGCGAAGCCCAGATCCGCGCTTTCTGCGATGTGCGCCAGGTGCGGTGGGATCTCGCGTCCCTTCGACAGCATCGACTGCGCCCAGAGGCGTCCGGCGCGATACGACGACCGCACGAGCGGACCCGCCAGAACCCCGAGGAACCCGATTCGCTCGGCTTCCTGCTTGAACTCGACGAATTCGTCCGGCTTCACCCAGCGTGCCACCGGCAGGTGTCGCGGGGTCGGGCGTAGATACTGCGTGATCGTGATGATGTCGCAGCCCGCATCATGTAAGTCCTGCAGGGCGTCGATCACTTCGGTTGGTTCTTCGCCCATGCCGAGGATGAGGTTCGACTTCGTGATGAGGCCGGCATCGCGGGCCTGAGTCAGCACACCCAACGAGCGCTCGTAGCGGAACGCCGGGCGGATGCGCTTGAAAATGCGCGGCACGGTCTCGACGTTGTGGGCGAATACCTCGGGCCGGGCGTCAAAGATCTCCCCGAGGAAGTCGGGGTCGCCACCGTGGTCGTTCGCGAGCAGTTCGACGCCGGTGTTCGGATTCTGCGCATGGATCCGCCGTACCGTCTCGGCGTTCAGCCAGGCCCCGGTGTCGGGAAGATCGTCGCGTGCAACGCTGGTGACCGTGGCATAACGAAGCTCCATTCGGGCGACGCTTTCGGCGACGCGGCGCGGTTCGTCCGTGTCATAAGCGGCAGGTTTGCCGGTGTCGATCTGGCAGAAATCGCAACGACGGGTGCACTGCGATCCGCCGATGAGGAAGGTTGCTTCACGGTCTTCCCAGCACTCGAAGATATTTGGGCAACCGGCTTCTTGGCACACCGTGTGCAGGCCTTCGTCCTTCACGAGCGAGTGCAGTGCCTGGTATTCGGGGCCCATCTTCGCCTTGGTCTTGATCCACGCGGGCTTTCGTTCAATCGGCGTCTCGGCATTGCGCGCTTCGAGCCGCAGCAGCTTCCGCCCTTCTGGCGCGCTCATGCAGCCACCGCCGAGTACTCGGTGAGGAACGCTTCGGCCACAGCAGTGACAAGGTCTGCGGGCGAGGTCTCTGCAGCGACTACTTCACTGACTGTTGTGACTCCGGCATCGGCGATGCCACACGGGATGATCCCGCCGAAGCCGGCGAGCGAGTTGTTGCAGTTGATCGCGAAGCCGTGCATCGTCACCCCGTTCTGCACGCGCACGCCGATTGCCGCGACCTTGTCTTCCGAGAGCGGACGGCGCACCCACACCCCGCTGCGCCCCTCGACCTGATAGCCATCCACACCGAGCGGCCGGAGAATATCGATCAGCACGCGCTCGAGCCGTCGCACGTGTGCCACGACATCAATCGGTTCGCGCAGACGCACGATCGGATAGCCGACGAGTTGGCCCGGGCCGTGCCAGGTGATCTTCCCGCCGCGATCGACATCGATAACAGGTGTGCCGTCCTGCGGACGCTCGTGGTCCTCTGTGCGCTTGCCGGCTGTGTAGACGGCCTCGTGCTCGAGCAGGACCAACGTGTCCGGGCGAGCGCCGTCGACGACGTCGTGATGGATGCTGCGCTGCAGCGCCCAGCCGTCGAGATAGGGGACAAGGTCTGGCGCGAGACCCGGAGTCAGGATGTCGAGCATGATCACCTTTCACATATTGTTGGATGCGGTCTAACAATACATCCCGCGAGTCGAATCGGCGTGCGATGTACGGTGAGAGGGTGATAAATGAACCTCGAGCCGGGCGTCCCCGCGCCTCATCGCGAGAGACGCTTGCCGAGGCTGCGTGCGAGCTCTTCCTCGAGCAGGGCTACGGCTCGACGTCGGTCGCCGATATTACTCAGCGCGCAGGCGTCAGCCGTTCAAGCTTCTTCAACTACTTCGCATCGAAGAGCGATGTGCTCTGGTCAGGGCTGGACGCCCGGATCGAGCAGGCGCTGACAGCGATTTCGAATCTCGGGTCGGATGCCGGGGGAGCAGAGTTGCGTGCGATTCTCGTGCGCGTCATGACGGACTTCGCGCCGGATCCGCTTGCCCTCGCCCTGCGCAACGCCACTGTGATGGGCCTCGAAGAAGAACTCGTGCGTGACACCGGGCTTCGCCAAGCGCGACTGGCCGCCGGCATTGCCGAGGCGGCATGCCGTGCCGACATCGGCGCGATCCGCGCCGACATCCTCGGGGCCGCCTACGCGGCAGCGCTGATGTCATCGCTGCGCGTCTGGGCCGAGCGTGGAGCAGGCAGTGGGTCGTTGGAGGCGCTGTTGAACGAGGCAATGTCGGACGTTCACGCACTTCCGTGGAGAATCTGAACGGCTCGCGGAGGAAACCAGTTCGCGGCGCGCGCAAGGTCGAGCTCGAGGTCGCGCTCGCGTAGAATCGAGAGCACCATGGCTACCTTTGGCACGCTCTCCGATCGGCTTACCGAGACTTTCCGCAACCTTCGCACGAAGGGAAAGCTGACTGCCGCCGACGTCGACGGCACCGTCCGCGAGATCCGACGCGCTCTTTTGGATGCCGACGTCGCACTCGCTGTCGTCAAGGACTTCACGGCGAAGGTGCGGGAACGCGCTCTCGGCGATGAGGTCAGCAAGGCACTGAACCCGGCGCAGCAGGTCGTGCAGATCGTCAACGAGGAGCTCGTCGGGATCCTCGGCGGCGAGCAGCGGCGACTGGAGTTTGCCAAGACTCCGCCGACAGTCATCATGCTCGCGGGTCTTCAGGGCTCCGGTAAGACGACCTTCGCTGGCAAGCTCGCCAAGCAGCTGCAGAAGGACGGGCACACCCCGCTCCTGGTAGCCGCCGACCTTCAGCGCCCCAACGCCGTGAACCAGCTTCAGATCGTTGCCGAGCAAGCCGGTGCCACCATCTACGCTCCCGAGCCGGGCAACGGCACCGGCGACCCGGTGAAGGTTTCGCGCGACGGCGTGGAGCACGCCCGCCGTCAGCAGCACGACGTCGTCATCATCGACACTGCCGGTCGTCTGGGCGTCGACGCCGAGCTGATGAAGCAGGCATCCGACATCCGCAAGGCCACGAACCCGGACGAGGTCCTGTTCGTCATCGACGCGATGATCGGTCAGGATGCTGTCAACACGGCGAAGGCCTTCCAGGAGGGCGTCGACTTCACCGGTGTTGTCCTTTCCAAGCTCGATGGTGATGCACGAGGCGGAGCTGCCCTCTCTGTGGCATCCGTCACCGGGCGCCCCATCATCTTCGCCTCCACCGGTGAGGGCCTCGATGACCTCGAGCCCTTCCACCCGGACCGCATGGCGAGCCGCATCCTCGACCTCGGTGACATCCTCACCCTGATCGAACAGGCCCAGGAGGCCTTCGACGAGGACGAGGCGCAGAAGGTTGCCGAGAAACTCGCGAACGAGGCCTTCACCCTTGAGGACTTCCTCGACCAGCTTCAGCAGATGAAGAAGATGGGTTCGATGAAGAAGATGCTCGGGATGCTCCCGGGCATGGGCCAGATGAAGCAGCAGCTCGAAGACTTCGATGAGAAGGAGATCGACCGCACCGAGGCGATCATCCGCTCGATGACTCCGGGCGAGCGTCACAACCCCAAGGTGCTCAACGGCTCGCGCCGTCTGCGTATCGCCAAGGGGTCTGGCATGACCGTTACCGACGTGAACTCCCTCGTGCAGCGCTTCGACCAGGCTGCGAAGATGATGAAGACCGTCGCGCGCGGTGGCACCCCGAACATCCCTGGGATGGGTGCTATGCCCGGTATGGGGCGTCCCGGTGCTTCCTCCAAGCGCGGCAAGAAGAGCAAGAGTAAGAGTGTGTCCCGCTCGGGCAACCCGGCAAAGCGTGCAGCTGAGAACGCCGGCTTGCCGACCGGACCCGCCACCGGTTCCGGATTCGGACTGGGCGGACAGACGGCTCCGACCGAAGCCGACCTCGCCGAGATTCAGAAGCTTTTCGGTAAGAACTGATCTTCACGAAAAGGAGCTCCCGCCAATCGGCGGGAGCTCCTTTCGCATTGCGAGACGGCTCAGCTGGAGGCGATCTCCGCGACAGCGACAGCGACAGCGACATCGACGCCGTGCGCCTCACGCAGCTGCGTGAGCGTGTCGTCGATCTCTGCTGCGGTGCGATCTGCAGACCACTGCAGCAGCGGCGCCAGCGCCTCAGCTATCGTCTGTACGACCTGGGCATCCGCATCGCCGGTGAAGGCGAGGCTGGTACGACGGAAGATGACGTCCGCGACGTGGCAGGCCTGTTCGTTCTCGACCATCCAGAGCAGTTCTCGGGTGGAGAGCGCATCGCCGATCACGGCAGCGTCTTCGGCTTCGGCGATGAACGCAGCGACATCGGCGGCACGCGTGCCGTAGCGGGTGAAGAGCACACGGCCTCGGGCGGTGTCGCCGACGTTGTCACGCAGCCACTCGATCTTGCGTCGTGGCGTCTTCGGGTAGCCGTTTCCGCCGCCGATGCGCACGCCCACGGTGCTGGCGACGCGCTCGCGCCCCAGCTCCTCCAACACGTGATTCGCGAGGTTCTCTCCGAGCGCACGGAACGTCGTCCACTTGCCGCCGACGAGGCTGAACACGGCGGGGGAACCTGCGTCCTTGCGTCGCTCGATGCGGTAGTCACGCGACACAAAACCGGGGGCAGTGTCATCGTGGTGCGGCAGGGGGCGGATGCCCGAGTACCGATAGACGATCTGCGAGCGGTCGACGGCGATAGTGGGGAAGACATGGCCGACCAGGTCGAAGAAGTACTGAACCTCTTCCTCGGTGCAGCGGGCGGGCTCGCGGGGATCTGCCTCGAGATCGGTCGTGCCGACGAGCACGCGATCCTTGAGCGGGTAGATGAGGACAATGCGCCCATCGGAGTGCTCGAAGAAGATTTCGCGGCCGGCGGTCGCTTCGAGCAACTCCGGATTGTCGAGCACAATGTGCGATCCCTTGGTGCCGCCCATGAACGCCGTATCGGTTCCGAGTGCCTCGTTGGTGAGATCCGTCCACGGTCCTGACGCATTCACAACAGTGTCGGCTGTGATGTGGAACTCGTTACCGGTCTCGCGGTCGCGCAGCAGCACGCCCTGGTCATCCAGCCCGACGGCCTCGACATAGTTCAGGGCGTGGGCGCCGTCATGAGCAGCCTCGCCATCGCGCAGCACGTCCAGCGCCAGCCGCTCCGGGTCATGCACAGACGCGTCGTAGTAGGTGGCCGTGTACTTGATGTTCTTGTCGAGCTTGGGCAGCTGCTCGAGTGATTTCTTGCGGCCGAGGAAACGGTGCCGGGGGACCGAACCGCCGTCGCGGGAGAACGTGTCGTAGAGGGTGAGGCCGATCTTGATCAGGAACGCACCGCGCTCCTGAGGCTTGCCCTGTTTGTGGGTCAGGAAGCGCAGGGGCGCCGCGAGGATGCCGGAGAAGGTCGAGTAGATCGGAATCGTGGTCTGCAGGGGCTTGACGTAGTGCGGGGCGACCTTGAGCAGACCGTTGCGCTCCTGGACGGACTCCTTGACGAGCCGGAACTCGCCGTTCTCCAGATAGCGGATGCCGCCATGGATCATGTGGCTCGACGCCGCGGTCGCACCAGATGCGAAGTCATTGCGCTCGACCAGCAGTACGTCGACGCCCTGCATCGCGAGGTCACGGAACGTGGCGATGCCGTTGATTCCAGCACCGATGACGACAACGCTCGTGCGGCCGCTCTCTCGTGCGGCGCGGACGTTGTCGCGTTCGATCGGGGTCGTGATGGCAGCGCTCATATGTCTCTCCTTGCTGGGCCTTCACGGTATATCCTGAGCGTGTCAGCACAACTGCGCAAGTGAGATGCACGAACGTGCAAGGAGGCTTCCATGGTCGAGCGGCCAGCGAGTGATCCGCGGGCGGCCTCTGCGCTGCGCGCGGCCCAGATGTATTACCTGCAGGACATGACGATGGATGCCATCGCTCGAGAACTGGCGACGTCGCGCTCGTCCATCTCGCGGCTGCTGACCCATGCACGAGACACGGGCCTGGTCGAGATTCAGATTCACCCGCCGCAGGAGCAGGAGCTGCGATTGGAAGAGGCCATCCGGACGCGTTTCGGCATCGCCGCACACGTTGTGCCGACCCCGCAGGGTTTGTCCGATGTCGAACGCTTCGAACGCGTAGCCATGAGCGCTGCCCGTCAGCTGCCGCTGTACTTCGAGTCGAACATGACGCTCGGCATCGCCTGGGGATCAACGCTTGACGCGATCAGTCGCCATTTGCCGAAGAAAGACACGCATAACTCGACGGTCGTGCAACTCAACGGCGCTGGGAATACGTTCACGACCGGCGTCGACTACGCCAGTGAGATCCTGCACCGGTTCGGGCAGGCGTTCGGCGCCAGCATCCAGCAGTTTCCGGTACCGGCGTTCTTCGACGACCCTGCCACGAAAGAGGCGATGTGGCGTGAGCGCAGTACCCGGCGAGTCCTCGACCTGCAGGCGCGCGCCGACGTGATCCTGTTTGGTCTCGGGTCGCCGTTCGCCGAGATCCCGAGCCGCGTGTACATCGGCGGATACCTGGAGAAGGCCGATTACCGGAGCCTGCGCGATGAGCACGTCGTCGGCGACATCGCGACCGTGTTCTACCGGCCAGACGGCAGTTGGCGCGACATCCAGCTGAACAGTCGTGCGACCGGGCCGGCATTTTCGGTCTTGGCTCGATCATCGCGGCGAATCTGCGTGGTTTCGGGCGCACAGAAGCTGCCGAGCCTGCGCGGGGCGATCGCGACCAGACTGATCACCGATCTGGTTCTGGACGAACATCTTGCCGAGCAGTTGGTCGCTTCGTGAGTAGCGATTGCACATTCGTGCATCACGGCTGAGTCACACGTCCGTCTTCTTCTAGGCTGTTGCAGAGCAGACAATGCCGTCACCGGCTGGAGAGAACACCTATGCACATCGTCGCCATCGATCAGGGCACCACGAGCACACGCGCCATCGTCTTTGACCACAAGGGCGCGATCGTCGCAACCGGTCAGCGAGAGCACGAACAGATCTT
Source organism: Microbacterium wangyouchuni (assembly GCF_051546305.1). Taxonomy (NCBI): domain Bacteria; kingdom Bacillati; phylum Actinomycetota; class Actinomycetes; order Micrococcales; family Microbacteriaceae; genus Microbacterium; species Microbacterium wangyouchuni. Next base: position 320,457 of record NZ_JBPTMA010000004.1, on the reverse strand, counting down.
CCCCCGAGCCGGGTGGGTCGAACACGACGCCAGCGAGATCTGGCAGAACGTCCAGCTCGTCATCGATGAGGCCGTCGCACAGGCCGACATCACGGCTGCCGATGTCGCCGCGATCGGCATCACGAACCAGCGTGAGACCACCGTCGTGTGGGATCGCGCGACCGGCGAGCCTATCTGCAACGCGATCGTCTGGCAGGACACCCGCACGCAGCCCTTCATCGATGAGCTCGCAGCCGACGGCGGAGTGCGTCGTTTCGCCGAAACAACGGGGCTGCCGCTGGCAACGTACTTCTCGGCTTCCAAGATCGCCTGGGCTCTGGACAACGTCGACGGAGCTCGCGAGCGCGCAGAACGCGGGGAGCTGTTGTTCGGAACGACCGACGCCTGGGTGCTGTGGAACCTCACCGGAGGACCAGAGGGCGGGGTTCACGTCACAGATGTGACCAACGCGAGCCGCACGCTGTTGATGGACCTGCGCACACTCGACTGGGACGAATCGCTGCTGGCCGCCTTCGGCGTCCCGCGCTCAATGCTTCCGAGCATCCGATCCTCGTCCGAGGTATATGGCGAAGCTGCCAGCACAACGCTGCAGGGCACGCCGATCGCGTCGATCCTCGGCGACCAGCAGGCTGCAACCTTCGGGCAGGCCGCGTTCGATCGGGGCGAGTCGAAGAACACCTACGGCACGGGCAACTTCCTCATCGTCAACACCGGCGAAGACATCGTCGCCAGCGACAACGGCCTGATCACCACGGTGGCGTATCAGCTTGGTGAGGAGCCGCCCCGCTACGCACTGGAAGGCTCCATCGCCGTCACCGGCTCCCTCGTGCAGTGGCTGCGTGACAACCTCGGCTTGATCTCGGAAGCCCCCGAGGTCGAAGAGCTTGCGTTGACTGTGCCAGACAATGGCGGCGTCTACATCGTGCCCGCCTTCTCCGGATTGTTCGCGCCGTACTGGCGGCCGGACGCGCGTGGCGCGATTCTCGGCCTCACCCGTTTCGCGAACAAGGGGCATATCGCCCGCGCCGCTCTCGAAGCCGTGGCCTTCCAAACCCGTGAGGTGCTGGATGCCGTCACCGCTGACACCGGCGTCACGTTGCAGGAGTTGCGGGTCGATGGCGGCATGGTCGGCAATGCCACGCTGATGCAGCTTCAGGCCGACATCATCGGCGTTCCCGTCATTCGACCAGCTGTGATCGAGACGACGGCTCTGGGCGCGGCATACGCAGCCGGCCTTGCTGTCGGGGTGTGGAGCGATCTGGACGAGCTCAGATCCATGTGGCGGGAGGACGAACGCTGGAGTGCCAGCATCGACGACGACGAGCGTGAGCGGAGACTCGCTCGCTGGCGCAAAGCCGTGACCCGCACTTTCGATTGGGTCGACGAGGACTAGTCAGATCACTGGCACTCCGGGCCCGGAGCGGAACTCACGGATGAGGTGCTGTACGACTTCGTGGAGATCGCCGTCCGTGGCATCTGCAACAGCGAGCTGACGTTCATAGCTGGCACCCTCGCTGAGGATTGTGTGGATGGATGCGAGCTCGGACTCGCACCCCAGATCTCTCGCCACTGGGGTGAGCGCAGCGATCTGCTCCCGCAGATGATCCCGTACCGGCTGCTGTGAGCCGTCGGCATCGATTATCAGTCGGGCGTCCAAACCATACCGAGCCGCACGCCACTTGTTCTCGCGGTGAAACCAGGCCGGCATCTGCGGCAGCGGCTCACCGGAATCCAGCATCCGCGAGAAATGCTCGACGAGAACCTGCACGAGCGCCGCGACGGAGGCGAGTTCGGTGAGCGTCGACAAACCGTCGCAGGCACGCACCTCGATCGTGCCCCAACGCGGTGCCGGGCGAATATCCCAGCGAATCTCGGAAGCATCGGCCATCACATCGGTGCGGGTCATGTCGCCCAGGTAGCGTTCGAACTCGGCCCAGCTCTGCAGCGGCCAGGGCAGGCCTGCTGTGGGTAGCTGCTGGAACACCAGGGCGCGGTTCGAGGCATATCCGGTGCGCTCGCCCGCCCAGAACGGGCTGGACGCCGCCAGCGACTGCAGATGCGGCAGGAAACAGGTCAGCGCATTGATGATCGGGAACACCTTGTCGCGATCTTCCACGCCGATGTGCACATGGATGCCCCAGATCATCATGTTGCGGCCCCACCACTGGGTGCGTTCGATCATCCGGTGATAGCGGGACTTGTCGGTCACCTGCTGATCGAACCACTGCGCGAAAGGGTGACTGCCGGCCGACAGCAGTTCAATACCGGCGGGATCCGTCGCCGCGCGAACAGCGGTGATGGCATGGGCGATGTCGCCGATCGCCTGGGACACCGACGTGCCGATGCCACTGGTGACCTCGATGGTGTTGGTGAGCAGCTCGCCGGTGACGGTATGCCGCTCCGGTTCGCTCTCGGCCTCCAGCGCCTCGAGCAGTTCAGGCGCCCGCCCGGCGAGATCACCTCTGCTCGGATCAGCGAGCATGACCTCCCATTCCAGACCCACAGTGGAGCGTGGCGAGGGCGCGAATTCTTGCTGCACGTGCACATTCTGACACGCAGATGCGGCGACACGCCTGGACCCTGAGTGTTGAGGTTTCGCGACTGCCTCCGGCATCTGGCAGAATAGAAGGTCGAACGACGTTCTCGACCCTCTATCCAGATCGCGTTCACTCATTAGAGCTTCCGCCGGGTTGTGCACCCCACTCTCCAGGCGATCAGTTCGTTTCCTTCCACACAATTCAGGAGAATCGTGGCTGTAAAGATTCGTCTCAAGCGCATGGGCAAGATCCGTGCGCCTTACTACCGCATCGTCGTCGCCGACTCGCGCACCAAGCGCGATGGCCGCGTCATCGAAGAAATCGGCAAGTACCACCCGACCGAGCAGCCCTCGTTCATCGAGGTCGACTCGGAGCGTGCACAGTACTGGCTCTCCGTCGGCGCACAGCCGAGCGAGCAGGTTGCTGCGCTCCTCAAGCTCACGGGCGACTGGGGCAAGTTCAAGGGTGACAAGGACGCGAAGTCCACTGTCCAGGTTGCAGAGCCCAAGGCTCCGTTCGAGATCGACGCTTCGAAGAAGTCCGTCGTGAAGCCCAAGGCAGAGAAGGCCGCTGAGCCGACCGCCGCAGCCGACGCGGAGGCCGCTGAGGCCCCCGCAGCCGACGCCGAGTAATTCGCTGTGCTTGCCGCCGCGCTCGAACACATCGTCAAGGGGATCGTTGATCACCCCGACGATGTTCGCATCGAAGCTTCCAACTCGCCGCGAGGCGATCTGCTCGAGGTGCGCGTGCACCCCGACGACCGGGGGCGCGTAATCGGGCGCGGCGGACGCACCGCAAAGGCACTGCGTACGCTCATCACGGCTCTGGCTGATGGGCGTCGGGTTCGCGTTGATGTCGCGGACGACTGACGTGGTGTCGACAGAACGAAACCAGGGCAAGAACCAGCTGCGCGTCGGACGCCTTGTCAAGGCTCACGGCCTCAAAGGCGCGCTGAAGCTGGAGCTGTACACCGATAACCCTGAGCGACGTTTCGTCACCGGGGCCGAGTTCACGTTGCAGGTGCCCGAGGCATCTCCGTGGCACCGCAAGACCGTCGTTGTCCGCGAGTACCGGGTGATGAACGGCAATCCCGTGGTGTTTTTTGACGGCATCGATGACCGCGATAGCGCCGAGGGTCTCGTGCGCGCGATCCTCTGGATCGATCAGGATGTTGACGAAACCGAGGACAACGCCTGGTACGACCATCAGTTGGTCGGCCTCGATGTCGTGCGTGATGATGTCGTTATCGGCAAGGTCGTCCGGGTCGAGCACATGCCTGCGCAGGACCTGCTGATCGTCAAAGCCGGTGAGCAGGACATCATGGTTCCCTTCGTGGAAGCCATCGTTCCGTCCGTTGATGTGTCCGGTGGCCGTGTCGTTGTGACCCCGCCTCCTGGCCTCTTCGAAGAGCTTCCCGACGCCACAGCTGAATGATCGATCACTACGATCAACGCATGCACTCATCGCCTGGCTCAGCCCACCGCATCGACGTCGTCTCGATCTTCCCGTCGTACTTCGACGGGCTGACGCTTTCCCTGCTGGGCAAAGCGCGCGAAAGCGGACTGCTTGATCTGCATGTGCACGATCTCCGCGACTGGACCGACGACCGGCACCGCACAGTGGACGACACGCCCTACGGAGGCGGCGCCGGCATGGTGATGAAGCCTGAACCCTGGGCGCGTGCCATTGACGACCTGGCGACCGCATCGACGACGCAGCCGACCTTCATCTTTCCGTCGCCGGCAGGCGAAGTCTTCCGACAGAGCACTGCGCGTGAATTTGCACAGCGTGAGCACCTCATCATCGGCTGCGGTCGCTATGAGGGTATCGATGAGCGGGTGTTCGAGTACGCCGCGACTGTCGGGGAAGTGCGCTTGGTCAGCCTGGGCGATTATGTGCTCAATGGCGGCGAGGTCGCTGCGATGGCGATGATCGAAGCTGTTGGACGCCTGATTCCCGGCGTCGTCGGTAACCCCGAGAGCCTGGTCGAGGAGTCGCACGAGGACGGGCTGCTCGAGTACGCCTCATACACTAAGCCCTCGCTCTGGCGTGACCGTGCGGTGCCCGAGATTCTGCTCAGCGGCAATCACGGAGCGATCGCGAAATGGCGGCGCGAGCAGCAGCTTGAGCGGACGAGACTTCGACGCCCCGATCTGCTCGGCGACTGAATCAGACGCGAGCTTCGACGTCGTCGAGCAGCTCGTCCTCGACATCCGCATCGCGATCACGACGACGGGGGCGCTTCACAGGCGTCGGGCGTCCCTCTAGCTCTTCCCGACGCTTCTGTACCTCTGTGCGGATCATGTAGAAGATGAAGATGAACCCCATGATGCCGAACAGGATCCACTGGATCGCGTACGACAGGTGCGGGCCCGGATCATCAGTGGGGGAGTCGAAGCCACCCGGGGCGGTTTCCGGTGCCGGGTCTTCGCTTTTGATGAGACCGTAGGCCCCCGTGATGACATCGCCGCCGACAGCATCCGCGATGCTCGGCAGATGAATCGTCGGCACCTGTCCTTCGGGGGCGCTGCGTCCCGACGTTGGCAGGGGCTCACCCGGACGTAGCCGAACGGTCACCTCGACGATGCCCGAGGGCGGCGCAGGAACAGCATCGGGCAGCGGGCCCTCACCGGGCGGAACCCAGCCGCGGTTGACGACGAAGATGCGACCGTCCGTGTCCCGGAAGGGGACAAGCACTTCGAACGCGCTGGTACCGCCGTGCGGCCGGTTGCGCACGAGCATCTGGTCCCCGGCGAGGTACTCGCCCTGGAGCTTCACCGGACGCCATTCCTCGTCCGCCGCCAGAGTTCCGTCGCTCCCGATGAGTTCATCCAACGCAACCGGGGCAGCGTCGTAGTTCTTCTCGACGAGCTCGATCTGTTCGGCGCGGTTCGCGCCCCTGTCAAACTGCCAGTTCGACAGGAAGACGCAGGCAACGGCGAAAGCGGCCGCGATAACGAGGTACAGGCCCCATCGGACGAAACGGTTGCTCACTTCGGGAGTCCTTCACGTATGGTCACGGGAAAGTCCCGGGCGGCGAGATAGTCGTAGAGGAACGTCGCATGTTCATCGCAGGCCAGCCAGATCTTCTCGCGATCCTCCGGGTGAATGCGCGGATTTCGCCAGACGATCTGCTGGGTGGCGTCGCTGCGACACGCGGCGCGTGAGCACTGATGCGTCACTGCTCAGCGTCCTTCGGTCGTTCCTGCAACCGGATCACCGGCGGGTCCTCGACCTTCTCCGGCGGAGGAGCTGAGGAAGAGGCAGCCAGCTGCTCCGTCGGGGACTCTGCCGCAGTGCGCGTTGTGGGACTGACGGCGTTCGCAAAGACCACCGCGATATACGGCAGCACGGCCGCGGCGATGGCGAACACCCAGGTGTACCAGCCGTAGGGCGTCACCAAGACCGTCAACGCGAAGCAGACCATGCGGATTACCATCGTGAGCACATATCGCCGGGCGCGACCGGTCGCCTCTTCCTGCGGGGACTGCGGCAGGGAGGTGACTGCGGGGGCCTGGTGGGAGCGTTTCACGGTACCTCAAGCCTACGCCGCGTGGACGTTGCCGGATGCCGTGAAAGCGGTGAATCGACGGCGCTAGGCCACCATCAGTCCGATGCTGCCGAAGAAGAGCAAGGAGACGACGAGGATGATCAGTCCGATGGCGAGAATGGCGACTCCGAAGTATCCGAGGACGAGTCCGGTGATAGCCAGCCCACGGCCACCGATCGCCGAGTTCTCCCGGCTGCGCTTGAGCGCCATATGTCCGGTAATCACGGCGACGATGGATGCTGCCAGGGGCACCAGGGCGAAGCTCAGCAGGAGACCCGCTATCCCGGTGATCAACGAGGTTACGGATAGACCGCTCGGCGATGGGGCAACAGCGTATGGCTGGCCCGCGGCGTAGGGCTGGTGGGCAGCGTAAGGCTGCTGCGGTGCGTACGGCTGCTGCTGGACTGCGTACGGGTACTGCGGCTGCTGCGGCTGGACGTACTGCTGCGGCTGGACGTACTGCTGCGGCTGGACGTACTGCTGCGGCTGGACGTACTGCTGCGGCTGGACGTACTGCTGCGGCTGGACGTACTGCTGCGGCTGCTCGTAATGCTGGGGTTGTGCATACTGCTGTGGCTGCACGTACTGCGGGGGAGTCGTGCTGGGTTGCACAGCAGCACCCGGGTAGGGAGGCGGCGGAGCGTACGGGGTCGCCTGCGGAACGGGCGGAACAGCCGAGTCCGGTCCGAGGGGGTTGTTGTTGTCGCTCATGAGGCTGCCTTTCGTTGTTGACAGGCTGGCAGGAGACCATACCTCTGTCAATTTGCTCCAACGCAGCACGGACTGCCGTCCCGATAGGATAGCTCGGGCCAAACCGTGCGCCTTGGGAGTGGGAAAACATGAGTTCAGAACGCGTCGTCCTCGTCACCGGCGGCAACCGCGGCATTGGCCGTGCGATCGCCGAGCGGTTCGTCCGCGATGGTTATCGTGTTGCTGTCACTGCCCGGAGCGGGGAAGGTCCTGAGGGCACGCTCACTGTGCGCGCAGACGTGACGGATGCCGCCTCGGTCGATGCCGCCTACACCGAGGTTGAAGCGAAGCTCGGTCCGGTCGAGATCGTCGTCGCCAACGCCGGCATCACCAAAGACACGCTGCTGATGCGGATGAGCGAAGACGACTTCGACAGTGTCGTCGCGACCAACCTCGGCGGCACCTTCCGGGTGGTCAAGCGTGCGTCCAAGGGCATGTTGAAGGCACGTTTCGGTCGAGTCATCCTGATTTCCAGCGTCGTCGGGCTGTATGGATCCGCCGGCCAGGTCAACTACTCGGCGTCGAAGAGCGCGCTGGTCGGTTTTGCCCGTTCGCTCACCCGCGAACTCGGTGCCCGCGGCATCACGGCCAACGTGGTCGCTCCCGGATTCATCGAGACAGATATGACGGCGGAGCTGCCGGAAGAGACGCAGAAGAAGTACAAGGCGAACATTCCTGCCGCACGCTTCGCCACGCCGGACGAGGTTGCCGGGGTCGTGACGTGGCTCGCCGGTGACGACTCGGGCTACATCTCAGGCGCTGTCATTCCCGTCGACGGTGGACTGGGAATGGGACACTGACTCGTTAATCAGAGTCACCAGCCGCTCCGGGGCCGGTGGGCATGCATGCCGGGACCGAGCGCGGCACCTCTGACATCGGACAAGACCCGGTTGATTCAGGGCAGTAGAGCGATGACCTCGCTGAGATCCTGCGGTCCGATGACGATGCTTGCCGCTTCCCGCACTGCAGGTTTCGCGTTGAACGCGAGTCCGAGACCCGCCGCCGCCATCATCTGCAGGTCGTTGGCGCCGTCGCCGATCGCAATCGTCGCGTGCGGCGCGACGCCGAGCTCGGACGCCCAAGACATGAGCGAATGCGCTTTCGCGGCAGCATCCACGATTTCACCCTCGACCTGACCGGTGAGCTGGTCATCGGCGACGGCGAGCCGATTCGCCCGCCAGCGATCCACGCCCAGTGCCGGGGCGATGTGGTCGAGGATCTCGTGGAATCCCCCCGAGACGACCGCGACGATGCCGCCGCGCTGGTGCACAGCATCCGTCAGTTCGCGCACGCCTGGTGTCGGCTCGACGCGCGCACGCACGCGCTCGAACGCGGATGTCGGCACCCCCTGCAACGCTGCGACGCGCGAACGCAGACTCGCCGCAAAATCGATCTCGCCGCGCATGGCGGCCTCAGTAGCCGCCTGCACTTCGGCGCGTCTGCCGGCTTCGTCAGCGAGCAGCTCGATCACCTCGTTGCGGATGAGAGTGGAATCGGCATCAAGAACGACGAGAAAACGCGCAGCAGTCACGCGATCGAGCGTAGCGCGCAGATCAGCGTTCGATCTGCACACCCTTTCCGACCACGGTGATTCCGGAGTCGGTTACGGTGAAGCCTCGCTCCAGATCACGCTCCCGGTCGACGCCGACGGTTGCACCGTCGAAGAGGACGACGTTCTTGTCGAGCACCGCTCGATGTACCCGTGCACCCTGGCCCACGATCACCTGGTCGAACAGCACGGAGTCGGTTATCGTCGACCCGCCGGCCGCGAGCGTCCCCGGACCCACGACACTGCGTTCGAGATGCGTGCCAGACAGCACAGAGCCCAGCGACACGATCGAGTCGATCGCATTGCCGATGCGTCCGACCGCATCACGCACGAACTTTGCGGGCGGTGCGTTCACGCTCTGCGTGCGAATCGGCCAGGCCGTGTTGTACAGGTTGAACACGGGCAGTGTGGAGATGAGATCCATATGTGCATCGAAGAACGAATCGATCGTTCCGACATCTCGCCAATAAGCGCGATCACGCAACGACGAACCCGGAACATCGTTGTCCTTCATGTCGTAGTAACCGGCCTCGCCGCGATCTACGAAATACGGGATGATGTCGCCACCCATGTCGTGGCCGGAGGTTGTGAGTTCGCCATCGGCCTGCACAGCCTCGATGAGCGCATCGGTGTCGAAGATGTAGTTGCCCATGGACGCGAGCACCTCATGCGGCGCGTCCGGGAGGCCGGCAGCATCCGTCGGCTTCTCCAAGAATGCCCGGATGCGGCCGCTGCCGTCGTCCTCGGCGTCGATCACACCGAACTGATCTGCGAGAGAGAGCGGTTGACGGATGCCCGCAACCGTGGCTTTCGCGCCGGACGCGATGTGGGCATCGAGCATCTGACGAAAATCCATGCGATAGACGTGATCGGCACCGATGACCACAACGATGTCCGGCTTTTCGTCATTGATGAGGTTCAGGCTCTGCAGAATAGCGTCGGCAGATCCGGAGAACCAGCGCTTCCCGAGCCGCTGCTGAGCGGGCACAGACGTCACGTACGAATCGAGGAGCGACGACATCCGCCACGTCTGCGAGATGTGCCGGTCGAGGCTGTGGGACTTGTACTGGGTGAGCACGACGACCTGTCGCAAACCGGAATTGATGAGATTCGAGATTGCGAAATCGATCAACCGGTATTGGCCGCCGAACGGCACCGCCGGTTTGGCTCGATCCGCTGTCAGGGGCATGAGCCGCTTGCCCTCGCCACCGGCGAGGATGATGCCGAAAACCTTCTGAGGGACCGCCATGGATCCACCATAGATCCCGAAGGTGTCGCTGTACTAGCGTTCAGACATGCGCGTTGACATGATCACGAAGGAATATCCGCCGGAGATCTACGGCGGAGCGGGCGTTCACGTGGCAGAACTCGTCGCAGCGCTGCGGGAATCCATTGATGTTCAGGTACGGGCCTTCGGCGCTGATCGCGATGAAGCAGGCACACGCTCATATCGGACCCCTGCTGAACTCTCCGGTCTCAACGCGGCAATACAAACCCTCGGCACCGACCTTGCGATGGTCGGCGATATCGGGGGAGCAGACCTGGTGCACAGCCACACCTGGTACGCGAACTTCGCCGGTCACATCGCCTCACAACTGCACAGCATCCCGCATGTTCTGACAGCGCACAGCCTCGAGCCGCTGCGCCCGTGGAAGGCGGAGCAGCTCGGTGGCGGCTATGCCGTCTCCAGCGGCATCGAGAAGCTCGCCTATGAGAATGCGGCGGCCGTCATCGCCGTCTCCGCCGGTATGCGCTCGGACATTCTGCGCAGTTACCCGCAGATCGACCCGGATCGGGTGCACGTCATCCATAACGGGATCGATGTGCAGCGCTGGCAGCCGGTGCGCAACCCGGCGTTCCTGCAGACCATCGGGCTGGACATCACGCGCCCGTCTGTGGTCTTCGTCGGGCGGATCACCCGCCAGAAGGGGCTTCCGTATCTGCTTCGGGCCGCAGCCCAGCTGCCACCCGAGGTGCAACTCGTGCTCTGCGCGGGCGCGCCGGATACGCCCGAGATCATGGCCGAGGTGCAGGACGGGGTCCGCCAGTTGCAACAGAGCAGACAGGGCGTGATCTGGATCGAACGGATGCTGCCTCGCGAGGAACTGTCCGCAATCCTCACCGCCGCGACGACTTTCGTTTGCCCATCGATTTACGAGCCTCTGGGCATCGTGAACTTGGAGGCGATGGCGTGTGGTGCGGCGGTGGTCGGTACCGCGACGGGAGGCATTCCCGAAGTCGTCGATGACGGCGTAACGGGGCGGCTTGTCCCGATCGAGCAGGTGCAGGACGGCACCGGAACACCCGTTGACCCGGACCGCTACGTCGCAGATCTCGCGCGCGTGCTGACCGAAGTCTGCCTGGACCCGGACCGTGCGGCATCGTTCGGGGCAGCCGGTCGACAGCGAGCGGCCGAAGAGTTCAGCTGGTCCGCAATTGCTGACGCCACCCGCGCGCTGTACGCAGACCTGATGCCCTGAGCCGATAGGCTGGAATCATGCCGAGCGCTCTGGAATTCACCGATGTCGTCGTGCGCCGTGACGGGCGCAACATCGTCGATCATGTGACCTGGCAGGTTGCAGACGACCAGCGATGGGTGGTGCTCGGGCCGAACGGCGCGGGCAAGACGACCCTGCTGCAGTTGGCCGACACGCTGATGCACCCGACGGAGGGCAGGGTCGACATCCTGGGCGAGACACTCGGTCGCGCCGACGTGTTCGAGATCCGTCCGCGCATCGGCTTCGCCTCCTCTGCGATGGCCAAGCGCATCCCACGCGACGAGACAGTGCTCAACGTCGTACTCACCGCGGCCTTCTCAGTGATGGGCCGCTGGAACGAGAAGTACGAGAACATCGATGAGCGTCGTGCGCTGCGCGTTCTGGAGGAATGGAAACTCGGTCACCTCTCAGACCGCACGTTCGGCACACTCAGCGACGGCGAGCAGAAGCGTGTGCAGATCGCTCGTGCGGTGATGACCGACCCGGAACTGCTCCTGTTGGATGAGCCGACGGCATCCCTCGATCTCGGCGCGCGTGAAGAACTGCTGAGCCTGTTGAGCGGGTACGCATCGTCGCCCACGACGCCGGCGATGGTCATGGTGACTCACCATGTCGAAGAGATTCCGATCGGATTCACCCACGTGCTCCTCATCCGTGACGGCGCGATCGTTGCTGCCGGTCCGATCGCCGAGACGCTGACTGCCGCGGCCCTCACCGACACGTTCGGCTTGCCGATCGCACTCTCGTCGGAAGAAGGTCGGTACGCGGCGCGCGCGACTTCGTGACCGCGCATCTGCTAAACTCGACCCCTGGTGCACCTGCACCCTCTGACTTTCAATTTGTACGCACCCGCAAGCCAAGGAATCCGCATGAAGACTGACATTCACCCCGCCTACAAGGACATCGTGTTCCGCGACCTCGGCTCGGGCGAGACGTTCCTCACCCGTTCCACCGTCACCAGCGACAAGACCGTTGAGCTGGACGGCGTGGAGTACCCCGTCATCGACGTCGAGATCTCCTCGGCTTCGCACCCGTTCTACACGGGCAAGCAGCGCATCATGGACTCGGCCGGTCGCGTCGAGAAGTTCAACCAGCGCTTCAAGGGCTTCGGCGGCAGCAAGTAAGCAGCTTCCCGCAGCACGAAGGCCCCGCTCCGGCGGGGCTTTCCTCGTTCATGGGCGGGGGTTCAGACGCTGGTGTACGCCCGTACCGGCCAGGTGCCGTCGAGCGCATCGCTGGCGTCGAGCCGGCCGATGCGGATGAAGTATTCCGTGAGGCTTTCGGCCTGAGTGCGGGCCCAGCTGATCTGCTGAGTGTGTAGGTCTTGGGCTGAAGGAGCGAGCTCGAAGGATCGGGCGATCGCCTGCGCGACGCGGCCCGCGGCGATGGCATCTGCTGAGGCCTCGTGTGCGCCATCGAGCGGGACACCATAGTGTTGAGCGACCACTTCGAGCGTTCGTTTGCCCTTGCGGTACCGGTCAACGGCCTTATCAATCACCAGCGGGTCGATGATCGGGCCCGGAGTCTCAAGCGGTGCGATGCCATGACGCAGGCACTCGTTCGTCAGCAGCGAGAAGTCGTACGAGGCGTTGTACGCGACCACCGGCATTCCCTGTGCAAACAGGGCGCGCAGCGCTGCGGTGATCTCGCTGACGACCTCGGCAGCCGGATGCCCGTCGCGCTGGGCCTGTGCGGTGGTCACGCCGTGCACGGCCGCTGCACCGTCCGGAATAGGGATACCGGGATCAGCCATCCACGATCGGGCTGCGATCTCGCGCCCCTTCGCATCGAGCACTCCGACGTGCGCGGTGACGATGCGATCGGCGCTGACATCAACACCCGTCGTCTCAAGATCGAAGACGCCGATACGACCGAGCCAGTCGGGGAGTTCGAGATCTGTTGCCATGCCCTAACGGTATGGAGAGCCTCGGACATTGTCGCTGAGGCTCGCCCGTAGACTGGAATCATGCCCGTCTTCTCGCCGTACGCCGATCGTTTGAGCCGTATTCCGATTGAGCGTCACGAGGTCGAAGTGCGCGGCGGAACAACAGCGTATTGGGTTTACGGTCCGTCAGCCGACTCGGATACCGACCAAAGTGCACAGGACGCGGCGGACCCGAAGACAGAGCCGTTGACCGTCATCGCCGTGCACGGTTTCCGCGGCGAGCACCATGGCCTCGAGCCGGTTCTGGCCTACCTGCCTGACGTGCGCGTGATCGCGCCTGACCTTCCCGGCTTCGGCGAGACGCCACCGTTACCCGGACGCACCCACGATCTCGACGAGTACGCGGGGTGGTTGCAGGACTTCACCGCGGCGGTGGCGCCGGGAGCGGTGATCCTCGGGCATTCTTTCGGTTCGATCGTCAGTTCAGCCGCTGTCGCCACCGGCCTGCAGACTCCCCGTCTCATTCTCATCAACCCCATCGGCGCGCCCGCACTGGAGGGGCCGAAGGGACTGATGACCCGGCTGGCCGTTCTCTACTACGAACTGGGCGCGAAGCTGCCGGCCAAGCTCGGCACAGCTCTGCTGCGCAGTCGTCTGATCGTCCGCGTCGCCAGCATCACGATGGCGAAGACCAAGGACCCCGTGCTGCGGCGTTTCATCCATGACCAGCACGACACCTACTTCTCGGACTTCGCTGATCGTGACGTGCTTCGGGATGCCTTTGTCGCCAGTGTCTCGCACGATGTGCGAGCCTTCGCCCCGCGCATCGCGGTGCCGACGCTGCTGGTGGCGGCGCAACAGGATGACATCACCCCGATCGAAGCTGAACGGCATCTGGCCACTCTGTTCCCGAGCGCGGAGCTGGTGGAAATCGCAGATGTCGGACACCTGATCCACTATGAAACCCCCGCGGAAGCGGCCGGGCACATTCGTCGCTTCCTCAGGGTTCCCGTCGCGCAAGGCCGATGAGCCCCGCAACACGGAACGGAATCACTTCGCCCATCGCCAGCGAAGTCTCGGTACGCTCCACGCCTTCGATGGACAGAATTCGCGCATCCGTGTCAAAGAGATGCCGTGCATCACGGCACGCCACTCGCGCAAGCAGATCGATGGATCCGCTCAAACCGTGCACCTGCAGAATCTCGGGAATTCGTGCAAGTTCCGCGGTGATCCGCGGCAGATCGGTCTGACGCAGCCCGATACTCACGAACGCCTGCAGCGGGAAACCGAGCACCTCCGGTGAGAACGAGCGTTCGTAGGACAGGAACACTCCGGTCTGCTCAAGCCGAGCCATTCGGGCCTGAATCGTATTGCGCGACAAACCGAGCATGTCTGCGAGCGCAACAATCGTCGTGCGTGGATCCTCAGCGAGCACAGTGAGCAGTTCGAGATCAACTCGGTCAAGCGTCGACATAGTGCCAAACGTTAGCAGGATCTGTGCCGCGTTAATGGGCAACATGCTCAGCGGTTGGCTCAATGCTTGAGCGTGCTGATCAGTAGACGTACGCTCGAAGCATCCGATGACGATGTCGGAGCAGGCGTGCAACTCCTCACGAGGGAGTCACCTGACAGGAGGACGATGATGTCACCGCAGACCACCCCGATTGCAGACACCACACAGGATCTTGAGCTCTCCGAGCGGCTCATCGCGCCCGACGGGACGCGCCTGAGTAACCCCGCGCTGGACGCATTGGTCGCTGACGTTGACGCCGCGCAGCTGCGCGACCTTCATCGCGACATGGTGATTCTTCGTCGCATCGACTCCGAGGGTGTTGCGCTGCAACGCCAGGGACAGCTGGGCCTGTGGGCACCGTGCAACGGCCAGGAGGCAGCGCAGATCGGCACAGCACGCGCTCTGGACCCAATCGACTTCGTGTTCCCGAGCTACCGCGAGACCGGCGTGATCTACGCGCGGGGCGCGCAGCCGGCGGACTTCGTCCGCGTGTGGCGCGGTGAAGAGGGTGCGCCCTTTGATCCGCAGGAGATGCGCGTTGCGCCGCTGCAGATCATCATCGGCGCCCAGACACTGCACGCCGTCGGCTACGCGATGGGCATCAAATACGACAAGGCCCCGGAAGTTGCCGTGACCTATTTCGGAGACGGCGCCACCAGCCAGGGTGATGTCAACGAGGCCATGGTGTTCGCTGCTTCCTATCAGGCCCCGGTGGTGTTCGTCTGCCAGAACAATCACTGGGCGATCTCCGAGCCCGTTGCTGTGCAGTCGCAGTATCCGATTGCCGGCCGCGCCCCCGGATTCGGCATCCCCAGCATGCGTGTCGACGGAAACGACGTACTGGCCTGTATGGCTGCGATGCGCTGGGCTCTGGCGCATGCGCGGGCAGGTAAGGGACCGGCGTTCATCGAGGCGGTGACCTACCGGATGGGTCCGCACACTACCTCCGACGACCCGACGCGTTACCGGGATGCTGCCGAGCTTGAGGCCTGGCGCACGCGTGACCCGATCGCACGGTTGGAAGCGCACCTGCGCGCCGCCGGAGAGATCGATGACGAGCAGATCGCCGCAGCACATGCCGACGCAGATGTCATCGCTCGCCAGATGCGTGCCGAATGCATCAGCATGGTGACCCGCGAGCCGCTCGCCGTCTTTGATGGTGTGTACGCCGAGCCGCATTGCGGTATCGATCGCCAGCGCGATGAGTACGCAGCGTACCTCTCGAGCTTCGAGGAGGCGTGAGATGACCGTGATGACTCTGGGCAAGGCCCTCAACGCTGGACTCCGTCAGGCCATGAAGGACGACGACAAAGTCGTGTTGATGGGTGAAGACATCGGAAAGCTCGGGGGCGTGTTCCGCATCACCGACGGGTTGCTGGACGAGTTCGGCGCGACGCGCGTGATCGATACTCCACTCGCCGAGTCCGGGATCGTGGGCGCCGCCGTCGGGCTGGCCTACCGTGGGTACCGACCCGTGGTCGAGATCCAGTTCGACGGATTCGTCTATCCGGCGTTTGATCAGATCGTCTCGCAGGTTGCGAAGTTGCACTACCGCACGCAGGGCCGGGTGAAGATGCCGATCACCATCCGCATTCCTTGGGCCGGTGGAATCGGTGCGGCGGAACACCACTCGGAGTCTCCGGAGTCCTACTTCGTACACACCGCCGGGTTACGGGTGATCGCTGTCTCCAACCCGGAGGACGCCTATCGCTGCCTACAGCAGGCGATCGCATCAGACGACCCGGTGATCTTCTTTGAACCCAAGCGCCTCTATCACCATAAGGGCGAGGTTGACCTGGATTCTTCGCTGGCGGATGCTTCGCCGATGGGGCTCGCCCGTGTCGTGCGCGAAGGATCGGATGCCACGGTCATCACGTACGGCGCGATGCTGTCAACAGCGCTGGATGCCGCGGACGCTGCCGCCGACGAAGGCTTGTCTCTCGAGGTCATCGATCTGCGTTCGTTGTCACCCATCGACTACGACACGGTCGCCGCATCCGTGCGACGTACCGGACGCGTCGTGGTCGCGCACGAGGCATCACGGGAAGCCGGAGTTGCGGCTGAGGTGATCGCAAGCATCACGGAGCGCTGCTTCGAGTATCTCGAGTCCGCCCCTCTGCGCGTAACCGGACACGATGTGCCGTATCCGCCCGCAAAGCTGGAGAAGTTCCATCTGCCGGATCTGGACCGGATTCTTGATGCCGTCGACCGCGTCCTTGAGCGGCCGAACAGCTTGACGGGGGCCGAATCATGATCGAAGAATTTCGTCTTCCTGATCTCGGTGAGGGGCTCACTGAAGCCGATGTCGTGCAGTGGCTCGTTGCGCCCGGTGACACAGTCACGCTGAATCAGACCCTGGCCGAGGTGGAAACCGCCAAGGCCGTTGTCGAGCTGCCGTCACCCTATGAGGGCACCGTGCACAGTCTGCACGCCGAGGCCGGAGACACCGTGGCCGTTGGTGCACCACTCATCGCCTTCGACGTCGCCGGCGAAGCCTCGGATGATGAAGCGCCGCCAGCCCAGGCCCAGGCAGAGGAAGCGGAGAAGACACCGCCGAATCTGGTGGGTTATGGCGCAGCTCCGTCGAGCACGGCACGCCCGGTCCGGCGCGCTCGGCGCTCGGCTGTGGGGACCAGGACTATCGATACCGCTGTGTTGGAGGCGGCCCCGCACGATGTTCTGCCCGAGATGCCAGCGCCCCGCCAGACCGGTGAACGGCCGCGTTCCACGCCGCCGGTGCGCGCCTACGCCAAGCGGCTGGGCGTAGACATCGTCCTGGTTGCCGCGGAAGTCGGTGACCGGCTCATTACACGCGATGACATCGATGCCTATGCCGAGCGCATCGGTGCGGCTCCGCAGACCGGTCCCGCTGAGACAGCAGCATCGAAGCATCCTGCGCCGCCTACAGCGCCTCCGTCGACGCCGGGGGAGCGTGAAACACGCATTCCCATTCGCGGGGTGCGCAAGCACACCGCCGCCGCGATGGTGCAGAGTGCGTTCACCGCTCCGCACGTGACCACCTTCCACACGGTTGATGTCACCGAAACGATGGATCTCATCGCGAGCCTGCGTCAGGATCGCGCTCTGGCCGAGCATCGGATCGGACCGCTTGTCGTCGTGGCGAAGGCCGTCTGCCTGGCCCTGACCCGTACACCCGGGCTGAACTCGCGCTGGGATGAGGGAGCCGCGGAGATCGTACAGCCGCACTACGTCGATCTGGGCATTGCAGCGGCAACCGAGCGTGGTCTCATCGTGCCGAACATCCGTGATGCGGATCAGATGACTCTGCCAGAGCTCGCCGACGCACTGAGTGCTCTGACCGAGACTGCGCGGTCCGGGAAGACCTCGCCGGCCGAGCTGATGGGGGGCACATTCTCGATCACCAACATCGGAGTCTTCGGTATCGATGCGGGAACCCCGATCCTGCCCCCCGGTCAGTCGGGAATTCTCGCGGTGGGAGCGGTTCGTCGTCAACCCTGGGAATACCGCGGTGAGATCGCGCTGCGGCAGATGATGACGCTGAGTCTCTCGTTCGATCATCGCGTCGTGGATGGCGCAGAGGGCGCGCGCTTCGTCAAGGACGTCGCGGATATTCTCGAACAACCGGGCCGGGCGATGCTCCTGCGGTGATCGCGCGGAGCCGGTCTGAAATCAGAGGCCAGCGAGCAGTGCGGCCTCGGCCATCGTGATCAGCGTGCGCGCGGTTGTCTTCTTCGAACGGGAAGCGCTGCGCGTGCTGTGGGGCGTGGAGTTGATGAGGCCGAAGCACGCCTGGACGCGGAGGCGCAGCTCATCGGTTGCGCCCGACTGCAAGGGATGCAATGCGTCGATCCACAGGTCGATATAGGTGCGCTGCAGGCGGCGGACCTCCGCCTGGTCAGCATCTGCGAGATGGGCCAGGTCGCGGTCTTGCACCCGGATGACGTCGGCGTTGGACAGTGCGAAATCAACGTGGAAGGTGACGAGTGCCCGCATCCGCTCGCTCTCGTCCGCTGCGCCGTCAAACACGTTCCGGCCGCCACTGACGAGTTCCTCGCTGACCTTGATCAGCACGGCTCCCAGCAGGGCCTGCTTGCCGGCGAAGTGACGATACACAGCGGGACCGGAGACGCCGACGGCGGACCCGATGTCCTCAAGACTCACCCCGGAGTATCCGCGCTCGGCAAAAAGGCGCGACGCTTCCTGCAGGAGGGCATCGGCACGCTCGGCCTTGGCGCGATCTCGCGCAGTGACAGGGGTTGTCATCTCAGTTAATGCTCGCTAACCTAAATGAACTGGTTAGTGAACACTAACCGAAAACGCATGATGAGTGCCACCACGTGAGTCAAGGAGGACATCACGATGCCCCCTACCCAGCAATTGCTTGCGCGCGAGCTGCGCGACCGTCTGGCGGCCGCCGCGCTCGGAGGTCCCGAACGTTCCCGCCAGCGGCACGTTGAACGGGGCAAGCTGCTGCCGCGAGAGCGCATCACCCGGCTGCTGGATGAGGGCAGCCCCTTCCTCGAGGTCTCGCCGCTCGCTGCGGACGGCATGTACGACGGCGAAGCTCCGGGGGCGGGTGTCATTGCGGGCATCGGTCTGGTGCACGGGCGGCATGTGATGGTCGTATGCAATGATGCCACCGTCAAGGGGGGCAGTTACCTGCCGATGACGGTGAAGAAACACCTGCGCGCGCAGGAGATCGCGCTGGAGAATCGGCTGCCGTGCCTGTATCTCGTCGATTCTGGGGGAGCATTCCTCCCCAAACAGGACGAAGTGTTTCCCGACCGCGAGCACTTCGGTCGCATCTTCTTCAACCAGGCCCGTATGAGCGCCGAACGCATCCCGCAGATCGCGGCCGTGCTCGGCAGCTGCACCGCCGGTGGCGCCTACGTCCCCGCTATGAGCGATGAAACAGTGATCGTGCGCAACCAGGGCACGATCTTCCTCGGCGGGCCACCGCTGGTGAAGGCGGCAATCGGCGAGGTCGTCAGCGCTGAAGAACTCGGCGGGGGAGAGCTGCATGCCCGCCGCTCGGGCGTCGTCGACCATCTCGCCGAAGACGATGAGCATGCCCTGGAGATCGTGCGCAACATCGTTGCCACCCTGCCGCAGCCCGCACAGCCGGCGTGGGATGTGGATCCCTCTCACGAGCCCGCGGAGCCATCCAGCCTGTACGACGTGGTTCCCGTAGACGTGAACGCAAGCTACGACGTGCGAGAGGTTCTCGCCAGACTTATCGACGGCGATTCGTTCCACGAGTTCAAGGCTGAGTACGGCACGACACTGGTCACCGGATTCGCCAGGCTCCACGGACATCCGATCGGCATCGTTGCGAACAACGGCGTGTTGTTCAGCGAGTCCGCCCTCAAGGGAGCTCACTTCATCGAGCTGTGCGACCAACGCGGCATTCCCCTGCTGTTCCTGCAGAACATCACCGGCTTCATGGTCGGCTCCGAAGCTGAAGCCGGCGGCATCGCCAAGGACGGCGCGAAGATGGTCACCGCTGTTGCCACGACTCGGGTGCCGAAGCTGACCGTCATCATCGGTGGATCCTTCGGCGCCGGCAACTACTCGATGTGCGGCCGCGCGTACTCACCGCGTTTTCTGTGGACGTGGCCTGCCAGCCGGATCTCCGTGATGGGTGGCGCGCAAGCAGCCTCGGTACTGGCGACCGTGAATGAAGACCAGCTCACCGGGCGCGGCGAGAACTGGAGCGACGAGCAGCGCACCGCGTTCGAAGCCCCTATCCGTGCCCAGTACGAGACTCAGGGGGAGCCCTACTATGCCACTGCGAGGCTATGGGATGACGGAATCATCGACCCCGACCAGACCCGCGACACGCTCGGGCTCGCACTGGATGTCATCGCCCGCAGCCCGCTACCTGAACCGCGCTTCGGCCTTTTCCGGATGTGAGTGCCATGACCACTAGTGAGCCAGCCACCGCGATCACCACTCGTCGTCCCGCGCGCGCGGACTTCGACACCGTCCTCGTTGCCAACCGCGGGGAGATCGCTCGACGCATCATTCGCACACTGCGCGAACGTGGAGTGCACAGCGTCGCCGTCTACAGCGAGGCCGATGCCACATCGCCGCACGTCCGTGAAGCCGACAGCGCCGTGCTGATCGGCCCGGCACCGGCAGCGGAGTCATACCTGAGCGTTGACGCCATCATCGCTGCCGCGCAGCAGAGTGGCGCGCAGGCGATTCATCCCGGCTACGGTTTTCTGTCTGAGAGTATCGCCCTCGCAGAAGCCTGTGCGGAAGCGGGAATCACCTTCATCGGCCCCTCGCCCCGAGCGATTGAGATCATGGGCGACAAGTCCGCTGCCCGGGAACAGGTCGAAGCCCATGGTGTGCCGGTCGTCCCCGGCTTCGATGCCACCGGACTTTCGGACGAACAGATTGCCCAGCGTGCCGCAGAGGTCGGCTACCCGCTGCTCGTCAAACCCAGTGCTGGCGGCGGCGGTAAGGGGATGGAGGTCGTCTCGCAGGCTGATGAGCTCGCCGGTGCGCTGGCATCGGCTCGTCGCGTGGCATCAGCAGCGTTCGGCGATGATTCGCTGCTGTTGGAGCGACTCATCGCGCGCCCGCGCCACATCGAGGTACAGGTCTTCGGCGACGCCCACGGCACGGTGATCGCCCTCGGCGAGCGCGAGTGCACGCTGCAACGACGGCACCAGAAGGTCGTTGAGGAAGCTCCATCCGCGGGGCTCGCGGAGGCCGTTCGAACGCAACTGTTCGCCGCGGCGATTCGAGCGGCCGAGAGCGTCGAGTATGTCGGTGCCGGCACCGTAGAATTCCTGGTCGATGCGGATGCCCCGGATGAGTTCTTCTTCATCGAGATGAACACGCGACTGCAGGTGGAGCATCCCGTCACCGAAGCGGTCACCGGACTGGATCTTGTTGCGTTGCAACTGTCGGTTGCTGCGGGGGAGAAGCTGCCCGAGCCGCCGGCCCTGACTGGCCATGCCGTCGAAGCCCGCATCTACGCGGAGTCTCCGGAACGGGGCTTTCTGCCGTCGACCGGGCACGTGTTGCGTTTCGATGCGCCGCCGGGCGTGCGCGTGGATGCCGCGATCGAGACGGGCAGCGAAGTCACCGGCTTCTACGATCCGATGATCGCGAAGGTCATCGCCTCCGGCCCTGACCGGGAGTCGGCGCTTGCCCGACTGGACGCGGCTCTCGCCCGCACTGTTGTGCTCGGGGTGGAGACGAACATCGCGTTCCTGCGGCAGTTGGTGACCAACGAGCGCGTCCTGCGCGGGGACTTGGACACCGGGCTGATCGAGACGCTGCTTCCGCTGTCGCCCCTCATGGCGTCGCCCGGCATGCTGCAGGCGGCGAGAAACACCGTGCTGCATGAGAAACAGCCCCAGAACGTGTTTCTCATGCAGCAAGGCAATTCTCATCGCAGCGGATCGGTCTGGGCAGCCCTGACCGATGAAACCGCTCGCGAAATTGCTTTCCTCGCCGACAGCGGCGAGCTCGTCGACGTACCCGGCGGATGGACATCGGATGCCGACGCCGCCGCCAGTGCGATCGACGAAGAAGGAGCGGTCTGGGTGTCGGTGGCTGGTCACACCATGCGGCTCCGCCCGCTGGACCGACGTGCTCGCATGCGCCATCGTCTGGCTGCTCAGCAGCCCGCAGCCGCCGAGACGAGCCCGGAAGCGCGAGCGCCGATGCCAGGTAGCGTCGTCGCCGTACACGTCACCGACGGAGCTCACGTCACAGCGGGACAACCGCTCGTGTCTATCGAAGCGATGAAGATGGAGCATCCGGTGCTCGCACCACACGACGGAGACGTGCATCTACTGGTTGCCGTCGGCGACCAAGTACGGCGTGACCAATCCGTTGCGACCGTCACATCCGCCTCAGAACACCCCGACGGAGGAGAACGACCATGACCTACGACCTCACTGAAGAAGAACTCGAACTGAGCGCCATGGTGCGTGAGTTCGCCGACACCGTTGTCGCACCGCAGGCGTACGAGGCCGATCGCACGCACACGCTGTCGATGGACGTTGTTTCGCAGATGGGCGAGCTTGGGCTGTTCGGGTTGCCGTTTCCTGAGGAAGTCGGTGGGCAGGGCGGCGACTACATGGCTCTCGGCCTTGCGATCGAAGCCCTCGGCCGGGTGGACCAGTCCATCGCGATCACACTGGAGGCCGGAGTAAGCCTGGGCGCTATGCCGGTGTTCCGGTTCGGAACGGATGCGCAGCGCGCCGAGTATCTGCCGGATCTGCTCGCTGGCCGCGCCCTGGCCGGGTTCGGACTGACAGAGCCTGAGGCCGGCAGCGATGCCGGCGCCACCCGCACAACCGCTCGCCGCGATGGCGACGAATGGGTCATCGACGGATCGAAGCAGTTCATCACGAACTCCGGCACGCCCATCACTCGATTCGTGACAGTCACCGCGGTCACCGGCACCACTCAGACTCCGGGCGCGCAGGCGCGTAAGCAAATCTCGACGATCATCGTTCCCAACGGCACCCCGGGCTTCACCGTGGAAGCACCGTACGACAAGGTCGGTTGGCATGCCTCAGACACACACCCGCTGAGCTTTGACGGCGCGCGCGTCCCCGCGGAGAATCTGCTGGGTGAAGAGGGACGCGGGTTTGCGAACTTCCTCAACATCCTCGACGAGGGGCGCATCGCCATCGCGGCGCTCTCAACGGGCGCTGCGGAGGGATGCTTGGAAGCCGCCGTCGACTACGCCAAGAGCCGCACCGTCTTCGGCAGCGCGCTCAGCACGCGTCAGAACGCTCAGTTCACGCTGGCGAGGATGCGTACCCGGGTGCACACGGCCCGCCTGGCCTGGCATCACGCCGCACGCCTGCGGGACGCCGGAAAGTCGTTTGCCGAGGCCGCGGCGATCGCGAAGCTCGTCGCCGGAGACGCAGCGATGGACAATGCTCGGGATGCGACGCAGATCTTCGGCGGCAACGGCTTCATGAACGAGTTCTCGGTCGCACGCCACTATCGTGATTCGAAGATCCTCGAGATCGGCGAAGGCACGACCGAGGTGCAACTGCTGGTGATCGCTCGTGGATTGGGATTGACCTGATGACCGACATCGTCCAGCGCGGACTGTACTTCGAAGAGTTCGAAGTGGGTGCGCGTTACCTGCATCGACCAGGGCGTACAGCCACAGAGGCCGATAACATGCTGTTCACCACGTTGACGATGAATACCCAGGCACTGCACCTGGATGCGGCCTTCGCTGAGACCCAAGAGTTCGGCCAGCGGCTGATGAACTCGATGTGGACGCTGTCGACCATGGTCGGGGCATCCGTCGCCCAACTGACCCAGGGCACGCTGGTGGCCCAGCTCGGACTCGGTGACATCGCCTTCCCGCATCCCCTCTTCGCCGGTGACACCCTGTACACCGAGAGTGAGATCACCGATAAGCGGCTATCAGGGTCGCGTCCGGAACAAGGCATCTGCACGATCGCGCACACCGGTCGCAACCAGGACGGTGTCATCGTCGCAACCGCGATACGCGTCGCTCTCATGCATTGTCAGCCGAAGGAGCAGTGACCGTGGCGCTCGAGATGGGGCCGGCCCTGCTGTTCTGTCCGGCGGATAGACCGGAGCGCTTTGCGAAGGCTGCTGATCGCGCGGATGCCGTAATCCTCGATCTGGAAGATGCCGTAGCACCGGATGCGAAAACCGAGGCCCGCCGGAACGTGCTGGCCTCAGCGCTCGACCCGGCCCGGGTCATCGTACGCGTCAATGCGCCAGACAGCCCGGAGTTCGCGGACGACCTCGCGATGCTCGATCAGTCGAGCTATCGCACCGTTATGGTTGCGAAAACCGAAGGTGCGGCCGCGTTGGATGCCTTCGACGACAGATTCGAACTTATCGCCCTGTGCGAGACGGCGCGGGGCGTCAGCGCGGCGGCAGAGATCGTTGATCACCCGCGCATCGTGGCGATGATGTGGGGAGCTGAGGACCTGGTCGCCTCCCTCAGCGGCACATCGAGCCGGTATCCCGACGGCACATACCGCGACGTTGCACGCTATGCGCGCTCGCGCATCCTTGTGGAAGCAGCAGCACATGGGAAGGCCGCAATCGACGCGGTGCACATCGACATCGACGACATGGCGGGTCTCGCTGAAGAGGCGCGGGATGCAGTGGCCTCGGGCTTTGCGGCCACGGCATGCATCCACCCGAGCCAAGTCGGCGTCATCCGTGAAGCCTATGCGCCCGATCCGCAGGCGCTGACCCGGGCACGCGCGATGCTGGCGGTTGCGGTGGGCGAGCGCGGGGTGTTCCGTTTCGAGGGCCAGATGATCGACGAGCCCCTCCTGCGTCATGCTCGCGCGACGGTGGCACGGGCGCAGTAGACGCTCAGACAGTACTGGGCAGCAGCAACCGCAGAACGCCAGGGGACGATTCGAATCGGTGCACGGAACCGTTGCGCAGCAGTTCGCCTTCGCGGGGGAGACTGCCGCTGGACACATGGTTCAGGAGTGCACGAATCACGCCGCCGTGGGTCACGACGATCACGGATTCGGCGACAGGCGCTGAGCGTCGCCGGGCGTCGCGGGCGATGGTGTCCAGAGCATCCAGCGCGCGCTCGCATACCGCAGCCAGCGTTTCCGAACCTGCGGGGGCGGCATGCCAATCGCCGTACCGGGTGAGATAGTCGGCGACGAGAATTCCCTCTCCTTCACCAAATGAGCGCTCGCGCATGTCCGGGGCCAATACAGGCTCGGCCAGACCCAGCTCTGCGGCGATGATCTGGGCGGTTTCATGCGCCCGGACCAGGGGACTGGCATAGACGGCGTGGTGGGTGTCGGAGGCGAGCCTTGCGGCAGCGGCGCGGGCATCCGCTCGTCCCGTCTCATTCAGAGGGATATCTGTGGTGCCCTGAATGCGGCGGGCGAGGTTCCAGTCGGTCTGGCCATGTCGTACGAGGGTCAAAAGTGTCACGTCAGAAGCTCCTGAAGGGCGGGAAGGACATCACTGGTGCCGGCAGCGAGCGTCACATGCGCCCAAGGATCGGCACGGGTGGGCTCATGGTTGATGATGATCAGGGGGATGCCGCGTCGGCGGGCGCGTTCGACGATGCGCACGCCCGAGTTCACTACGAGGGAGGATCCGGCGACGATCAAGGCATCGCTTGCGTGCAGCAGCGATTCCGCCGCGCGAAACCTGTCACGGGGGACGAACTCGCCGAAGAAGACCACGTCAGGTTTCAGCATCCCGCCGCATACCGTGCAGCTGGGCACGATGAAGTTCTCAGTGCTCTCCGGAGCAACGTCGCCGTCGGGGTTGAGCTGGATGTTCTCCGGGACGGTGATCCAGGGGTTCAGCTGTTCCAGCTGGGTCGCGATATCTCGCCGGTCGAATACCTGACCGCATTGCAGACAGCCGACTCGCCGCATCGTGCCGTGCACCTCGATCACGCGTGCACTGCCAGCACGCAGATGCAGTCCATCAACGTTCTGGGTGATGACGCCGGTGACGAGGCCATCGCGCTCCATTTCAGCCAGCGTGGTGTGGCCAGTGTTCGGCTGGGCTGAGGCGAAGGCTCGCCAGCCGAGATGACCGCCGATCCAGTAGCGACGTCGGGCCTCTTCGTCGGCCAGGTAGCGCTGGCCGGTCATCGGGTCGGTTCGGGTACGCGCGCCCTCACCCCGATACGCCGGGATGCCCGAATCCGTAGAGATTCCTGCTCCGGTGAGTAACGCAATCCGGCGTCCGCGAAGCAGATCAGCTGCGGCTGCGATGCTGTCAGAGACCTCTGCAGCTGTCGTCGCACTCACGGAACCTCCCGCATCGAGTCTACTGTCGAGGGTATGCATCTCGAGTACGTGTCAGATCCGGCCGACCCGCGCCTGGCCGACTACCGCAACCTGACTGATACCGCGTTGCGACGGGTGCAGGAGCCTGCCGGCGGACTTTACATCGCCGAGTCAGCGAAGGTGATCGAGCGGGCGATCAACGCCGGTCATAAGCCACGCTCGGTGCTGGTCCAACAGCGCTGGGTGGAGGGGATCGCTGAACTGCTCGGGCAGGAGAGCGATACGCGGATCATCGTCGTGACGGATGACGTAGCTGAAGCAGTTACCGGCTACGCCGTGCACCGGGGAGCTCTGGCTGCGATGCATCGTCCGCAGATGCCACGCCTCGCTGACCTTCTCAGTGCGGCGAACGAATCAGCGGACGCGGGCCGATCACGGATCGCGATCCTGGAGAACCTCACCGATCATGCGAATGTCGGCGGCGCGTTCCGCAATGCTGCGGCATTGGGCATCGACGCGGTGCTGGTTACGCCCAGCTGTGCTGATCCGCTGTACCGGCGGAGCGTGCGCGTGAGTATGGGCACGGTCTTCCAGGTGCCGTGGACGAGGATTGAGAGTTGGCCGGCGGACATTGAGCTGTTGAAGGACGCGGGTTACGTCGTCGCAGGAATGACCCTGGGGGAGGGCGCCATTACCCTCGATGAGCTGGTAGTCGAAGATCACGAGAAGCTCGCGCTGGTGTTCGGTACCGAAGGTGACGGCATCATCCCCGCTACCGATCGCGTGCTTGCCCGGAGAGTGACGATTCCGATGATGGGTGGCGTTGACTCTCTCAACGTCGCGGCGGCATCGGCAGTGACCTTTTACGCGACGAGGTGACGCGTGAACCCAGGGCGATTGCGCGTTTCTCGATCAAGAGCCACGATGCATACCCGAGGGCCATCGAAACAGACAACGACAGAGCGATGTTGACGAGCAACGGTACAGGACCGAACAACACGATCAGCAGCTGCTGGACGGGAAAACCCCAGAGATACATACCGTAGGACGGATCGCCTGGTCTGCGCACGACACCTGCACTCCGGCTCGGTCTGGATCCGATTGCCACGACGGCGTAGGTGACTACGGGCCACGCGAGCAGGGTAGCGGCGGAGCCCTGCGTGGGTCCGATCGCAACGAGCCCGATCAGTGCTGGCCAGATCGGCCAGTGCGCAAGCTTGCCACCTCTAGAAGCCAGCGAACCGAGCAAAAAGAAGACCAGTGCCATTGCCGTCGTGCGCATCGGCCCAAAGAGCCAACCCGTGAGGACTGCTGATCCGATCGTCAGGATGAGCGCTCCGCGGATCGCGCGGCCAGCGCGATGTCCCAGCAGCGCGGTGACGAGCAGCACGAGGTAACAGCAGAATTCGACGCCCAGGCTCCACAGCGACCCGTTGACGACAGGTTCAGGGTTGGTCGTGAACACTCCTGGCAACTCGTACTGCGCAAAGAGCAGCATGGTCAGGAGGTATCGCCAGGTATCACTCGACGCCCAGTAATCAGCAGCTGGGAGCGTGCTGGCGACCGGGCCGATCAGAAACACGGTCAGCACGACGACGACGATCAGTGCTGGGAAGATCCGCAGGCAACGCCGGATCAAGAACTGTATCGCCCGCGGGTCGCGTTCCCAACTGGTGGCCAACAGGTAGCCGCTGATCGCGAAGAAGATGTAGACGCCGAGATGATGAATACGGATTCCCGCGAAGGTCGGCACACCCGAGAGCCCCGAAAGCGGCCAGGCATGGCCGACAATGACCATGGAGGCTGCGGCCAGGCGGAGAGCATCGAACAGATTGGAGGGGCGAGCGCTCAAAGTTCAGTCGATGCAGTGCTGTCGGCGAGCTGGTGAGCCAGCCGTGCGCGGGCGCGGGAGAGGCGGCTGCGCACAGTGACCGCCCGCCGGCCCAGGATGGCCGCGACCTCCTCTTGGGTGAAGCCTTCCCAGTAGACGAGGGTGATGATCTCCTGGTCGATCGCGGGCAGGTCCGAAATGAGATGCCGGACATGCTCGGCCACGTCCGGATTTAGCGCGGCCGTTGAACCATCGAGTTGCGCGGCCAGATCCGCGCGGACATGCGACCGCAGACGGTCGCCGAGAGCTGAACGTCGTCGCACGCCACGGCGATACTGGGAGAGCACGTTCCTGGCGATCCCGAACAGCCAGGGCTTCATCGCTTCCGGCATGATTGCGTTGCGCTTCGGGCTTTTCCATGCAGCGAGAAAGGTCTCGCTGAGGAGGTCGGCGGCATCTTCTTCCGGTGTCACCCGGCGAATGAAATACCCCAGCAACGCAGGGGCTGATTCGCGGAAAGCCCGTTCGATGTCAGGCGACTGGGTCGCGAGTGGCCTGGGCGGCAAGGCGATCGTCACCGGAGCTGTCCTGTGCAGTCGCTACTCAGCCAGGAGTCGCCACTCCCGCTGATATCGAGTTCGACGAGTGCGTCTGTCAGCAAGAACGACGTCAGCGAGAACGAGAATGCTTCATCGTCGGACAAGAACTCGTCTGTGGGAATCCACTGCGACGATGCCGGCAGCACCCCTGGTGTTGCCTCCGTGTCACCGGTCAGGACGAGCGCGTAGTCGTAGATCCGCTGGCCGATCCCGGAGAAATCATGAGTCTGGAAGTACTCGATCACTGCGTGCGGCTGCGTTGCGAAAAGCGAGCCGCCTTCGATCTGGGCCGTACACGAGACGGGGATTCCGGTGTTCGTCGTGTACTCCACCGCGAGCGGCAGATCGGCATGCAGCAGGTTATCGACGACCACCGCGCTCGCGGTGAGCGCGCCGACGGCGACTATCGCCCCAGGAATGAGCCAGAGTGCACGCGCCGGCTTGCGCACCCGGCTCGCGGAGCGCCGTGCCTCGGCGACGACGGAGTCCAGCGCCGCCGACGTCGAAGCGGGCGGGGTGTAATCTCGACCGCTGCCCGTGAGCAGCTCGTCAAGCGTGGGCTTTCGCATGTTGTCTCCCAGCGTTCCACGACAGCGAAGAATCCGTCGTCACCAAGGAAATGGCCAGCATGCGCAGAAATGTTGCATGGAGATTCACATTGCGTTGAGCGAGTCGCTCACTCTAGGAAGGCTCGTAGGGCGCGATCGGTGAAGGCTCAGGCCGCTTCGCTGTGATCAGGTCGCCGGAAGACTGGTGACGCAGCCGCCGAAGAACCCAGGGCACCAGGTGCTCCCGTGCCCAACCGAGGTCCTCCGCCCGAACCTCGCGCCAGGTTCGCGCGGGCAACGGATCCGGCTGCATCGGCCGCAGATCGTTCGGCACGTTCAACGCACGAAGCACCATGCGTGCGACCTCGTGGTGCCCGAGGGTGTTGAAGTGGAGCCGATCATCGCCGAAGAAGCGCGGATCTTGCACGGTCTTGAGCGACCACTGATCAGCAATGATGCAGTCGTATCGATCGGCGATCGCGCGCACGTTCTCGTTGTAGATGGCGACTTTGCCTCGAAACGCGCGCAGCACGGGCGTGAAACCCGTGTCGATACCGGTGAACAGCACGACCGCCGCGCCGGTCGACGTGAGTCGAGCGACCGCATCCTCAAGCTGAACGGCAATCTGGTCGGGATCGGTGCCGGGGCGGATGACGTCGTTGCCCCCGGCACAGATCGAGATGAGATCAGGGCGCAGCGTTACGGCCGGTTCGATCTGTTCTGCGGCGATCTGCGCGATCAGCTTGCCCCGGACGGCGAGGTTCGCATATGCGAAGTCATCAACCTGTTGGGAGAGCACCTCTGCGACGCGATCAGCCCATCCTCGGTGCCCGTCTGGTGCGGCGGGATGGGGGTCTCCGATGCCCTCGGTGAACGAGTCGCCAACGGCGACGAACCGACGCCACGGATGCGTGGACTCGTTTGGTATATACGGTGTACGCGGAGTTTCGTGAGCGGTCATCATGCTCTCCTTCATGCCGTGCCATGGATCGTAGCCGTGCAGGCACCGAGCCTACCCTCAGCGTCGTCGACGGTGGGGGAGGATCCCGATGTCCGCGCCCTCGCTTATCCTTGAATCGATGCTCTCTCCGTCATTCCCCCAGCGCGCCCCATGGGGAACGGCCGACAAACTTCGTGCCTGGCAGCGCGAGGCTCTCGAGACCTATTTCGCGCGTGATCAACGGGACTTTCTGGTCGCCGCAACACCGGGCGCTGGTAAGACGACCTTCGCGCTGACTCTGGCTGTGGAACTGCTTCGCATGGGCGAGGTGAACCGCGTCATCGTCGTCGCTCCGACGGAGCATCTCAAGACACAGTGGGCGGATGCTGCGGCCCGGGTACATATCCGGCTGGACCCTCGATTCCGTAACAGCCACTGGGCACCATCGAGGCAATATCACGGTGTCGTCGTCACATACGCGCAGGTGGCCGCCAAGTCTTCTGTTCACCGTCACTTGACCGAAGATGCCAAGACCCTGGTCATCCTCGACGAGGTCCATCATGGTGGCGACGCGTTGAGCTGGGGCGACGCGATCCGTGACGCCTATGGTCCAGCCAAACGACGCCTATCGCTGTCCGGGACGCCCTTTCGCAGCGACACCGCTCCGATCCCGTTCGTCACGTACGCCCCGGATGAGTCCGGCGCCCGGATCTCAAGCACGGACTACGCCTACGGTTACGGCCGTGCCCTTGCCGACGGTGTGGTGCGCCCCGTGCTGTTTCACATGTACTCCGGCAAGATGCGCTGGCGCACAAGTGCGGGGGATGAGCTCGAAGCCCATCTCGGACAAGACAACACCAAGGACGTCAACTCCCAGGCCTGGCGCACGGCGCTGGATCCTGAGGGGGCGTGGATGCCTGCGGTGCTGTCAGCCGCTGACCGCCGGCTCACCGAGGTCCGCGTTCATGTGCCGGATGCCGGTGGCTTGGTGCTGGCGACGGATCAGACAGTGGCGCGCGCCTACGCGAAGATCTTGCACAGCATCACTGGCGAGCAGCCCACGGTCGTGCTCTCCGATGACGCCTCGGCTTCGGAGCGCATCGAGAAGTTCAGCGCGAACACCAGCCGGTGGATGGTCGCAGTGCGGATGGTGTCGGAGGGCGTCGACGTTCCGCGCCTCGCGGTGGGCGTCTACGCAACGTCATCGTCAACGCCCCTGTTCTTCTCGCAAGCCATCGGACGTTTCGTGCGTGCACGACGCCGCGGCGAGGCAGCGAGCGTGTTCTTGCCGAATGTTCCTGTGCTCATGGGGCTCGCAAACGAGCTTGAGAAGCAGCGCGACCACGCACTTGATCGCCAGAGCAAAGACGAAGACGGTCTTGATGACTCGTTGCTGGAGAGCGCGAATCGTGAAGAAGACGCATCCGACGCGCTGACACAGGAATTCAGCTACCAGGCGATCTCGTCTCTCGCTCACTTCGACCGCGTGGTCTTTGAAGGACAGGATTTCGGTCAGCTGGCTGAGCCTGGCACCCCCGAAGAAGAAGAGTTCATCGGCATCCCGGGGTTGCTGGAGCCTGAGCACGTTCATGAGTTGCTGATGCAGCGCCAATCTCGGCAGTCGAAGCTGCGCGAAGCGCGCGAGGCCGTCGAAGGCCCAGAAACCGTCACCACGCTACCGGCGCCGTTGCATCGCACGCTACGTGAGCAGCGGCAGCTGCTGAACAGCCTGGTGGGCCTTTACGCTCGACAAGCCGGTGAGCCACATGGCGCCGTGCATGCCGAACTGCGTCGCCTCTGCGGGGGACCTGCCGTCGCCCAGGCGACCGTCACACAACTGCAATCGCGTATTGAGCTGCTGCGCAAGCGGGTTCGCTCTTAGGAGCCCCGAAATGCTGGCAATCCCGCTGTTTCGGCGGGGAGGGCGTCCGTGCATCGATACGGTTGATGAGCCCCAGCTGGGCACATGCACTACTTTTCTCGGAGGAACAATGACTGCGCCTGCAGCCGCAGAGCCGACCCCCGCTGACCGGCGGCGCTGGGCGCGCTACCTCGTGGAGGAACGCGCTGAGGGCTCCGTTTATCAGCAGCTTGCCGCACGGAAGACGGGTGAGGAGCAGGAGATCCTGCAGAGCCTCGCCGATGCGGAACGGCGCCATGAACAGCACTGGCTTAATCTGCTGGGGCAGGAGCCCGCACGCTTGCCGCGAGCGGGCTTTCGCTCGCGCTTGCTGAGTTGGATGGCAGGCCGATTCGGATCGATCTTCGTGCTGGTACTTGCTCAGAGCGCAGAAGCTCGCTCGCCGTATGACACCGAGAAGTACGCGACTCCGGCGATGCGCGCCGACGAGAAGATCCACCACGAGGTGGTTCGCGGCCTTGCCGCGCGCGGGCGGCGCCGGCTCTCCGGCTCGTTCCGCGCCGCCGTATTCGGTGCCAACGATGGTCTTGTGAGCAACCTCGCCCTCGTGCTCGGCATCGGCGCTACCGGCGTCAGCTCGGGTTTCGTGCTGTTCAGCGGTATCGCCGGATTGCTCGCCGGGGCCTTGTCGATGGGGGCAGGCGAGTTTGTGTCGGTGCGATCTCAGCGCGAGCTGCTGGCTTCCACCGAGGCTAATGAGAATGCGGCGTTGGCCGCCGGCGATCTCGACATCGATGAGAACGAGCTTGCGCTCGTCTACCGTGCGCGCGGTATCGATCAGGACGAGGCACTGGCCCGCTCACGCCGGATCATCACCGCTGCGCAAGAGGGGGTACGCCGCACTGCTACCGGCCCTATCCGCGCGGCATCGAACGATCACGACATCATCGGAAGCGACTGGACGGCAGCGATTTCGAGCTTTTTGCTCTTCGCCTCCGGGGCGATCATCCCGGTGTTGCCGTGGATCTTCGGCCTGCACGGACTCACGGCGATCGTGGTGGCGCTTGCACTGGTGGGCATCGCGCTTCTCGGCACCGGAGCGATGGTCGGTGTGCTTTCGGGCGGCCCGCCGCTTCGTCGCGCGTTGCGACAGCTCGCTATCGGCTTCGGTGCCGCTGCAGTCACTTACGCGCTGGGGCTGTTCTTCGGCGTCGGCGCGGTCTGAGCGCGTCCCGAGCGAATGCTCACCGCCCACACCGGGCGCGCTATGGTGACGACGAAGGAAGTCATCAGGAGGTGGAGTCATGCGTCGAGATGCAGCGCGCGTGCAGACCCAGCGGATCGCTGTGCTCGTGGGAGCGTTCGTCGTTATTGGGATCATCCTCTGGATAGATATCGCTACGGGTATCTGGCAAGAGTTGGTGATTCTGTCGGGGTTGGCGGCCGGCCTGGTCACCTTCCTGCTGACGGCGCTCGTGCTGAGCCGCGTCATGGAGAAGTCGGCGGCGAGAAGGTGGGCGCCCGTCAACCGTCTGGCACTCTCAGAATTCCTCCATGCCCTCGCTGATGAAGAAGGCAGTGAGATCTCTCGGGGACGGGTACACCCCCGAAGCATCCCGACGTTAGTGGATGCGAGCACACCCGCTGAACTGTCGGCGCAGTTGCATGTGCTGCGAGAAGTCGTCGTCGATGAACGGCGGAGACTCTCCGAAGCGCTAAGCCGCTGGGCAGAGTTCCTGGCCTCCAGCGGGGACAACGAAGAGATTCTCCGGCATGTGGCAGCGATCGCGCTGCGGCTGGATCGCGTTCGGGATGCCGCGCTCGAGCTGGAAGAATCGCCACAACCGCAAAACAAGGAACCGCTCGTACGAGAGATCGATGGATGCAATACGAAGTTCAGTGCACTCGTCGATGAGTTGCAAGAACGACTCAGATTCGATCCGCAGGTCTCAGAGAGCACATAAGAATTCGACCTGATGGAATGAAAAAGGCTCCCTTTCGGGAGCCTTTTTCGTTCTGTGCGCGGAGGGGGACTTGAACCCCCACGCCCTTGCGGGCACTACGACCTCAACGTAGCGCGTCTACCATTCCGCCACCCGCGCAGGTGATGAAAAGTCGTTGCCGACCGAAGAGAAACATTACCAGATCTCGGCAGGCTCGACGAACCACAGTGCACCCCGGGCGTGCCGGAGGACTTCGGTAGCCTGACCATATGGTTCCGTCCTCGCATCCCGAAGTCGTGCGCATCGCGCAAGATCTGATCCGGTTCGACACGTCCAATTTTGGTGGCGGACGCGCCAACGGCGAGCGGGAAGCCGCCGAGTACGTCGGTGCGTATCTCGAGGGCCTGGGGCTGGCTGCTGAGTACTACGAGCCGATCTCGCGCCGCACGAATGTCATGGCGCGCGTGCCCGGTCGCGATTCGAGCAAACCTGCACTTGTCGTCCACGGTCACCTCGACGTCGTTCCCGCGATAGCCGAAGACTGGAGCGTTGACCCTTTCGCCGGCGAGATCCGGGAGGGGATGCTGTGGGGTCGCGGCGCTGTCGACATGAAGAACATGGATGCGATGATTCTGACTTCTGTCGCAGACATCCTCAGAGCAGGGGAGCAACCCGAGCGTGATCTTGTTCTGGCGTTCTTCGCCGACGAGGAGAACGGAGGCGTCGAGGGCTCGGCCCTCGTCGTCAAAGACCGCCCCGAATGGTTCCGCGGTGCCACCGAAGCGATCAGCGAAGTCGGCGGATATTCGATCAACGTCGATGATCGTCGCGCCTATCTGCTGCAGGTGGGGGAGAAGGCGCTCATCTGGATCAGACTTGTCGCGCATGGCCGCGCGGGCCACGGCAGCCGCCTGCACGACGATAACGCCGTGCTGAAACTCGCGCAGGCCGTTACTGCCATCGGGAACACGCGCTGGCCCATCCGGCTCACTCCCACCACGCACGCGCTGCTGCACGGACTCAGCGAGCTCACGGGTCGTCCCGTTGATGATCCCGACGCACTTGCGGGAGCATCCGGTCCCGCCGCGGCGTTTCTTCGCTCGACGTTTCGAACGACCGCGAACGCCACCGCGCTCAACGCCGGCTACAAGCACAATGTGATTCCGGAACGCGCCGAAGCACTTATCGACGTGCGAGTACTTCCCGGTACCGAAGACGAGGTCCTCACCGAACTGCAACGCATCGTCGGTGACGACATCACGATCGAGACCGTCGTCCGCGACATCGGGATGGAAACCCCGTTCTCCGGCGAGCTGGTGGAGGCAATGGTCCACAGCCTCGGCAAGTACGACCCCGGAGTTCCGGTGATTCCCTATCTTCTCGGTGCCGGCACTGACAACAAGGCTCTCGCAACCCTCGGCATCACCGGATACGGGTTCGCACCGCTGCGGCTGCCGCCGGATCTGGATTTCACAGGGATGTTTCACGGGGTTGACGAGCGCGTACCCGTAGAATCGCTTGTCTTCGGCAAGCAGGTTCTCACCGATCTGCTGCGCTCCTACTAACCCGCTCCGCACCATCAGAAGGTCTCTCCATGCATTTGCTCGAAGCGCTGTTCCTCGGCATCATCCAGGGGCTGACCGAGTTCCTCCCGATCTCATCGAGTGCGCATCTGCGCATCGTCGGTACGTTCACCGGGTCGGGCGAGGATCCGGGCGCGGCTTTCACGGCGATCACTCAGATCGGCACAGAGGCAGCTGTCGTGGTGTTCTTCTGGCGCGACATC
Source organism: Microbacterium wangyouchuni (assembly GCF_051546305.1). NCBI lineage: Bacteria > Bacillati > Actinomycetota > Actinomycetes > Micrococcales > Microbacteriaceae > Microbacterium > Microbacterium wangyouchuni. The sequence continues at coordinate 284,932 of NZ_JBPTMA010000004.1, read as the reverse complement.
ACGAGAATCATCGGCCGCTGGTTCCGCTCACTGGCCGGCAGCGTTCCCCGTAATGACCCCGATGCCAAAATGGGCTGGCTGATCATTATCGGCAGCATCCCGATCGTCGTTCTGGGCTTGTTGTTCCAGGACCAGATCGAGACCGTGCTGCGGTCGATGTGGATCGTTGCGATTATGCTCATCGCTTTCGGAATTCTGCTCGGCATCGCCGATTACGTCGGTGCTAAACAGCGCAAACTCGACCAGATCACCTACCCGCACGGCATCCTGTACGGCTTCGCCCAAGCACTGGCGCTGATTCCCGGAGTGTCTCGATCCGGTGGAACGATCACGATGGGACTTTTCCTCGGATACGAGCGCGCTGCGGCCGCGCGGTACGCATTCCTGCTGGCAATCCCCGCCGTATTCGGCAGCGGCTTCTATCAACTGATTAAGAGCTGGGATGCGCCGGATCAGTACTTCACGCTGGGCGAGACAGTCGCAGCCACCGGAATCGCCTTCGTCGTCGCACTGGGCGTGATCGCATTCTTCATGAGCTGGATCTCCAAGCGCAGCTTCCTGCCGTTCGTGATCTACCGCATCCTGCTCGGCGGCACGCTGCTGATCCTGCTGTCGACAGGTGCTATCGCGGCTTAGCGCTTGTGGTCGCCGGGGCCGTCGCCGCGGCGCTTGAGGTACCGCTCGAACGCCTGGGCGATCGCATCGCCCGAGGCATCGGGGGAGTCCCAGGTATCGCGGGTGCGCTCGAGCTGATGGATGTACTCGGTCATATCCTCATCGTCAGCTGCCGCAGCGTCGATCGACGCCTCCCAGGTCGCGGCATCCGTGCGCAGGCGTTCGCGCGGGGTGTCGACGCCCGTGAGCTCTTCCAGACGGTCCAGCAGAGCGAGCGTTGCCTTCGGGGATGGGGTGGCGGTTGCCACGTAGTGCGGCACGCTCGCCCAGAGACTGGCGGTGGGGATTCCGGCGCGCTCAGCAAAATGCTCGAAGACGCTGAGGATGCCTACGGGCCCCTCGTACAGTGAACGTTCGATGTCGAGCGCTTCTCGCACCTGCTCATTCGAGCTGGCCGCGAAGATCGAGATGGGACGGGTGTGCGGTACGTCCGACAGCATCGCGCCGAGCGTGATGAAACCGGTCACATCATCGCGCAATGCGATGTCGATGAATTCGTTGGCGAAAGCCTGCCAGGTGCGTGCAGGCTCGACTCCGGTGAGCAGCCAGAACTCGGGTGTGCCATCGCCCGCAGAAACAGCTGGTCGCCAGAGCGCTGCCTCCGGCCAGCGCAGCTCACGCCGACCTGTTGCGTCCATTTGCGACGACGGCCGGGTGTACTGGTAGTCGAAGTACAGCTCAGGGTCCACGGAGTGCACGAGCTCATAGTCGCCGTTGTCGCGCAGCACGTCGATCGCGCCGCTGGCGGCTTCTCCAGCGTCGTTCCACCCGTCGAATGCGACAACGACGATGCGGTCTCCGAGTGCATCCATCGAGAATTCTTCTCCCGTCCAAGTTCTAGCTATCGTTCCAGGCTAGTCGGCCCTCGGCCGGTGTGGGAGACAGCGCCGGGCTAGCATGGTCGAGTGACTCAAAAGCCTCGCGCAGTCCTGTGGGACATGGATGGAACACTGGTCGACACTGAGCCGTATTGGATGGCTGCTGAGACGACGCTCGTCGAATCGTTCGGAGGCACGTGGTCACACGAGCAGGCACTGGAGCTTGTCGGCAACGGTCTGATGGACAGCGCGATGCTGCTGCGGGCAGTGGGAGTCGACATGGCGCCGGAGCCGATCGTGGACAAGCTCACCGATGACGTCCGAACAGCTCTCGCCACCCAGGGCGTCCCCTTCCGCCCTGGAGCCAAGGAACTGTTGCGCGATCTTCAAGCGGCAGGCATCCGCACCGCGCTGGTGACCATGTCGCTGCGCCGGATGGCTCAGAGCGTGGTGGATCTGATCGAGTTCGATGCGTTCGAGTACATCGTCGCCGGAGACGAGGTCGAACACCCGAAGCCGCACCCGGCTCCCTATCTGCAGGCGGCGTCCCTCATGGACATCGACATCACCCAGGCCCTGGTCATCGAAGATTCAGTTACCGGCCTCCGATCGGGAATTGCGTCCGGCGCGGTCACCCTCGGCGTGCCGCACATGATTCCGCTGGATGGGCATGGCGCACATGCGCTGTGGCCGACGCTTGATGGGCGCAGCGCCGCCGACATCATTGATCTCTACGACACCACTGTCACCGCAGCCGAAGGGGCCCGCCGATGAGCGCAGCATCCACCCGAGCGCGAGGACCGTTTCGCGAGGGCGACCGTGTGCAGCTGACCGGTCCGAAAAATCGGATGCACACGGTCACTCTCACGGCAGACGGCGAACTGCACACTCACCATGGCGTTCTGTTTCACCGCGATCTAATCGGGCTGCCAGACGGCTCAGTCGTGTTGAACAGCTCTGAGCATGAGTATCTTGCGCTGCGCCCGCTGCTGCGAGACTTCGCCATGTCGATGCCGCGCGGCGCAGCGATCGTCTACCCCAAGGACGCCGCGCAGATCGTGATGCAGGCCGACATCTTTCCCGGCGCGACCGTCGTCGAAGCAGGCGTAGGATCTGGCGCCCTCTCGCTGTCTCTGCTCCGGGCCGTCGGTTCCACTGGCACACTCGTCTCGTTCGAGCGCCGCGACGACTTCGCTGACGTCGCCAGGGCCAATGTGGAGACGTTCTTCGGCGGCACCCCCGACACCTGGCGCGTCGTTGTCGGCGACCTGTTGGACGCACTTCCCACCCAGTTGCCGGCAGGAACCGTCGACCGGGTTGTGCTCGACATGCTCGCGCCATGGGAAGTGATGGAGGTCGTCGCGGACGCTCTGACCCCCGGAGGCGTCGTGCTCTGCTACGTGGCCACCGCCACACAGCTTTCACGCGTCTCCGAGTACATCCGGGGGATGGGGATGTTCACGGATCCGGACGCCTCCGAGACGATGGTGCGTGGATGGCACGTCGAAGGACTTGCAGTGCGCCCGGATCACCGGATGGTCGCACACACAGGTTTTCTGATCACTGCCCGACGGTTGGCACCAGGCACTATCGCCCCTGAGGTGAAGCGTCGTGCGTCGAAGTCCAGTTACGGCGATGAAGATGTGGAGCTCTGGACGCCCGGCGCGGTCGGAGACCGTGAAATCACCGACAAAAACCTGCGCAAACGCGTGCGTGAAGCGACAAAAGCCGCTGAAGGGGCACGCCAAGCCGCGGCATCGCGCGACGCCGAGCATCGTTCGCAATAGACTGGAAAGCGTGCGTAAAACCTCTGCCGCCCTGGCCTCCCTCAGTCTCGCCCTCGTCGCCCTGACCGGATGCACGGCCGCGCCCGCATTCGACGGTGCTGCCTGCGACCGCGCAGCGTTGACGAGTGGGATCGAAGACTTGGCGACGATCACGGGCGATGTCGGAGACACACCGAAGGTTGAGGTCTTCTCCCCGATCGGGGCTGAGGAGAGCTCGTTCGGAGATATCGTCGTCGGTGACGGCGTCGCTTTGACCAGCCCCACGCAGGGCGCCGTTGTGGAATTCTCGATCTTCTCCGGGGAAACCGGTGAGAAGATCGCCGGCACGGCCTACGACGACGAACAGCAACAGCTCGTGAGCATCGATTACTGGGCTCAGCGTGTTCCGGCATTCGGCGAAGCGCTTGAGTGCGCGACGGGCGGCAGCCGGGTGCTTGCTGTCATCACTCCCGAAGACTTCGGCGCACAGAACTTGAGCGGTTTCGGTCTGCAGGAAGATGAGTCCGTGGTCGCGGTGTTCGACGTGACCAAGACCTATCCGGCGAAGGCTGACGGCGCACCGCAGTACAACGACGCCGCGGGCATGCCGACCGTGGTGCGGGCATCCGACGGCCGCCCGGGAATCATCGTTCCGGCAAGTGCGGCACCCACCGAACTCGACGTGCAGACGCTCCTCAAGGGCGATGGCGCCAAGATCGCCGAAGACGACCGGGTACTCGTCAACTACACCGGGGTCACGTGGGACGAGCGGACGGTCTTTGATTCTTCGTGGGATCGCACCCCGGCGACATTCGACCTCGCGAGCCTGATTCCGGGCTTCACCCAGGGCCTGGTCGGTCAGACCGTCGGCTCACAGGTACTCATCGTGATCCCACCGGAGCTGGGTTACGGCGAGCAGGGCTCCGGCGCCGTTCCGGCTAATGCGACGCTGGTGTTCGTCGTCGACATCCTCGGTATCAATCCGCCGGCAGCACCGCAGCAGTGATGGCCGCCCGAATCCCGCCGGAAGAGCGTCAGACGAATCTCGTCGTGGCGCTGATGGCCACGGAGATCGGGCTCACGAAACAGCAGATCCTGGACAACATCTCCGGGTACCGACAGCGTGCCGATGCCGGTGCGCGAACGGATGCCCTGGAGAAGATGTTCGAGCGCGACAAGGACGAGCTGCGCACGCTCGGTGTCCCGATCGAGACCATTGGCGACGCCGGGGACCCCAATGACCTTCGGGAAGCGCGTTATCGCATTCCTAAAGCGGAATACGATTTGCCTGCCGACATCGAGTTCAGCCCGGCTGAGCTCGCGGTGCTTCAACTGGCGGGGAGCGTATGGAGCGCGGAGTCTGCGTCGGCCGATGCGCAAGCCGGGGTTCGCAAGATCCGTGCTCTGGGCATCGATGGCGATGAGCCGATCATCGGCTTTGCTCCGCGCATCACCACCCGCGAGGTGAGCTTCTCACCCTTGCAGGGCGCGATCGAGCGCTGCCGCGTTGTGACCTTCGACTATCTGAAGCCGGGGGAGCAGTCGCCGCGCCGACGCCGGATTGAACCGCTCGCACTGCTGGAGTATGAAGCTCGCTGGCACGTGTACGGCATCGATCTGGATGCCGATGACGAGCGAACGTTCCTGCTCAGCCGCATCGTGGGCGATGTCACGGTGGCCAAACAGACCTTTGACGCCGGCCTGCGGGAGGGCGCCGGCGATCGAGCGCTTGCAGGGTTGGAAGCGGTGGCGGCGCGTAACTCCGCATTGCTGGAGATAACCCCGGGAACCGAAGCATCTCTGCGCCTCGGGAGGCGCGCTGTTGCGGCGACCCAGGGGTTCACTGTGCCCTTCGTCGATGTGCATGTCTTTGCGGATGAGCTTGCCTCATACGGCCCCGAAGTCCGCGTGGTCAGCCCCGAGGATCTGCGGGATGCCGTGATCTCTCGGCTTCAGGCGATCATCGCCGCGCATCCGGAAGGGAGCATGGGGTGATGAGCGAGAAAGCCCAGCCGCTTCTGGCCGCTGACCGGGTGCGCGCCTACCTGACCCTCGTGCCGTACCTTCTTGAGCGCGGCCAGGTGTCGCTCGAGGACGCGGCGAATGAGTTCGGCGTGAGCACCGCGGAAATGCGCACGATGGTCGAGAAGCTCACGGTCATCGGCCTCCCGGGCGAGGACGGGTTCTGGCAGCAGCCGCAGGAGATGTTCGACATCAACTGGGACCTGCTCGACCAGGAAGACATCATTGAGATCACGAACGAGGTCGGACTCCGCCGTGTGCCCCGATTCACCGCTCGCGAGGCTGCCGCACTGCTGACCGGTTTGCAGATGGTCGCTGCTGTGCCAGCGGTTGCGGGCTCCGGGCTCGTCGCCGGGCTGCTGGCGAAACTCTCGCGCGCGGCTGCGGACGCCCCGGCCGAAGTTGTCATTGCGCCGACACGCGTCGACAATGTCCGCAATCTTGTCTCAGCAGCGGTTGATCAGCAGGTTGCGCTGTCGTTCCGCTATCAGGCGCCGGATGCTGCAGCCACCACCCGCACCGTCGACCCGGTGCAAGTGCTCATCACGGACGGGCAGTGGTATCTGCAGGGCTGGTGCCATCTTCGTGAGGCGATGCGCACGTTCCACCTCGATCGGGTGAGCGATCCTGAGCTCACCGATATTCCGATCACGCACGGTGACGAGCACCTCCCAGACTCATTCATCGGAATCAGCGACGATGACGAGGTGACAGTACAACTGCCGGAGCGGCTCGTCCCGCTTCTGGGCGCTTATGTGCACGCGGACAACTCAGAGTCGTACAACGGACGCGCGACCATCCGTATCCGAATGTCGGACCCGCGCGGTGTCAAGCGCATCGCCGGCCGCTTTGGCGGCGCATTGGAAGTGCAGGATCCAGTGATCGCGCGCACGGCCGCGAGGGAATGGGCAGCAGCCGGACTCACGCTGTATGGCCAGCCGTAAGTTTCATCCCTCGGTTAGACTTGTCACCAAGCCAACCCATATTGAGGAGCAATCCATGGGCAATCTTTTCGCAGGGCCACACCTGTGGATCATCCTGATCATCATCGTCCTGCTCTTCGGCGCAGCGAAGTTGCCTGCGCTTGCGAAGAGTCTTGGTCAGTCCGCGCGGCTGTTCAAGGGTGAGATGAAGGCGCTCAAGGAGGACGATGCTCCGGCCGCCACCTCAGACGCTGCCGACGTTCCTACGGTGAAGCCTGTCCAACCGACGACTTCTCGTCCTGCGGACCAGGACACGCCTCCACGCAGTTCTTAGGCTGTGACCGAGCTGGACACGCCTGCGCCGCAGAACACCACTCGCGAGCGGCGGATGTCGCTGGGAGGGCATCTTAAAGAAGCCCGTCGACGGCTGATCATTGCGGTGATCGGGCTTGTTATCGGCATGGTCATCGCGTTCATTGTGACCGACCCGATCATCTGGTACATCACGTCTCCGATCCGCATACTCGATGAGCAGCGCGGCACAGAGACTCCTTTTGCGCAGTTCGTGTTCTCCGGGGTTTCATCGGCATTTGATCTGCGACTGCGGATCGCCTTCGCGATCGGCATGGTGCTTTCCGCACCTGTCTGGCTGTGGCAAATCTGGGCGTTCATCATGCCGGGATTGACCCGCAAGGAGATCAAGTACACCATCTGGTTCGTCGCGGCAGCGATTCCGCTCTTCTTCGGCGGCGCCTACGTGGCAGTCATGGTCGCTCCACACGTCATCGAAGTTATGTCGAGCTTCGTACCAGAGGGGGGAGTGAACTATTTCAACGCGAAAGAGTATTACGACTTTATCTTCAAGTTCATCATCGTCATCGGTATTGCGTTCGTGCTGCCGGTGTTCATGGTGGCTATGAACACCGCGGGAATTGTCACCGGAAGATCGCTCCTCAAAGGCTGGCGTGTCGCGGTGCTCGTGGCTTCATTGTTCGCAGCGATTGCGACCCCTGCGGCCGATATCTTCTCCATGCTCCTGCTCGCAGGAATCCTGGTCGTCCTGTACTTCGCAGCCAGCTTGCTGTCCCTGTTGTTCGACCGCCGCAAGAACAAGCGGCTCAAGGCCGAAGGCCTGCTTCCGGACGCTGCGGCATGACGTCCCCGGCCGAGCGGTATGCCGCGGCGCGTGACGCAGCAGCGCATCCAGAGACGGTTGCCTTCGCTGCAACGCAGAAATTCGACCTCGACCCGTTCCAGATCGAGGGGTGCCACGCGCTTGAGCGCGGACACAGCGTGCTCGTGGCGGCTCCCACGGGTGCCGGTAAGACGATCGTCGGCGAGTTCGCGATCCATCTCGCCATGCAGACCCCGTCTGACAAAGCGTTCTACACCACGCCGATGAAGGCGCTGTCGAATCAGAAGTTCCGGGAGCTCGTCAGCGTCTACGGCCCTGATGACGTGGGGCTGCTCACCGGTGACACCAACATCAACGGCAACGCCCGCATCGTCGTCATGACCACCGAGGTGCTTCGGAACATGATCTACGCGGATTCTGCGGCGCTTACTGACCTTCGCTACGTCGTCATGGATGAGGTTCACTACCTGGCAGACCGCTTTCGCGGGGCGGTGTGGGAAGAAGTCATCATCCACCTGCCGGCCTCGGTCCGGCTGATCTCACTGAGCGCCACCGTTTCGAACGCCGAAGAGTTCGGGGACTGGCTTGACACTGTGCGCGGTGACACAGAGGTCATCGTCTCGGAGATTCGGCCGGTGCCGCTGGAGCAGCACGTTCTCGTCCGCGACGACCTGCTGCCGCTGTTCGATGACCGCGCAGGAATCGCCACGGCGACGGTCAACCAGGAACTCATGCGCATCCGCTCTGCCACCGGCTCCCGCCATGACAACAACAAGAAGTCGCAGGCGTACCGCAGCGACCGGCATGCAGGGCGACAGAGCCCGCGGCCGCCGCGCGGTGGGCGCCGCCCCGTCCGTTCAGCGAACGTGCAGCGGATCGAACGGATGGATCGCCCCGATGTCATCCAACTGCTTGAGCGTACCAACCTGTTACCGGCGATCTTCTTCATCTTCAGCCGTGTCGGCTGCGACGCCGCCGTGCAACAGGTTCGGCGTTCCGGCATCCGCTTGACGACTCCTGAGGAGCGCGCAGAGATCCGGGAGTTCGTCGAAGAGCACACGCGCACCCTGCAGGACGAGGACCTTGGCGTGCTCGGATACTTCGAGTGGGTAGACAACCTCGAACGCGGTGTCGCATCCCATCACGCAGGACTGCTGCCCGCCTTCAAGGAAGTCGTCGAGGAGCTCTATCGACGAAAACTCGTCAAGGTCGTCTTCGCCACTGAGACACTGGCGCTCGGCATCAACATGCCAGCGCGCACTGTGGTGCTCGAGAAGATGGAGAAGTTCAATGGCGAAGCCCGCGTCGCGATCACCTCGGGGGAGTACACGCAGCTGACCGGACGTGCCGGGCGGCGGGGAATCGATGTCGAAGGACACGCGGTCGTCCAATGGACCGAAGGAATGGATCCGCAGGCTGTCGCCGCGTTGGCATCGCGACGCACCTACCCGCTGAATTCAAGCTTCCGACCGACATACAACATGGCGGTCAACCTGATCGACATGTTCGGGCGTCCTCGTGCGCGACAGATTCTGGAGTCGTCGTTCGCACAGTTCCAGGCAGACCGGGCGGTCGTCGGCCTTGCGCGGCAGGTTCGCGAGGCGGAAGAGTCGCTGGCGGGGTACCTGTCGGCGATGGACTGCGAACACAGCGATTTCCTCGACTACGCCAGCATCCGCCGAGAGCTCAGCGACCTCGAGAAAAAGAACCGGCAGGACTCACACGCGCCGCGCAGTGCGCGTGACAAGCGGATGAAGCGCATCCAGTCATTGCGCACCAGAATGCAGCGCCACGGCTGTCATGGGTGCCCGGATCGCGAGTCACACGCACGGTGGGCGGAGCGCTACTGGAAGCTGAAGCGCCAGACCGATCGCACCCGTAAGCAGATCGAGACGCGAACCGGCACCGTGGCGCGCGTTTTCGACCGTGTTGTCGACGTTCTCTTCACTCTCGATTACGTCACCGGGGCAGGAGACGACATCTCGTTGACGGACGCCGGAAGAACGATGCGTCGCATTTACGGCGAACGCGACCTGCTCGTCGCAGAATCACTGCGACAGGGACTCTGGAAGGGACTCGACGCGCCCTCGCTGGCGGCTATGGCGTGCTGCCTCGTGTACGAGCCTCGCCGTGACGAGGCGAACTCGGGGGAGCGCGGATTGCCCCGCGGGGCATTCCGTGTCGCGTACGAGAAGACCAGTGATCTGTGGGCACGGTTGGACGATCTCGAGCAAGATCATCAGCTACCCGGGTCTGAACCGCTATCTGCTGGTTTGGCCGGTCCTATGCACGCCTGGGCTCGGGGTGCGCTGCTGGATCGAGTGCTCGTCGATGCCGATATGGCCGCCGGAGACTTTGTCCGGTGGGCGAAGCAGACCATCGACCTGTTGGATCAGCTCTCGCTTGTCGCGGAAGACATCTCGATCGCGCGTACTGCTCGTCAAGCGCTGGATGGCGTACGACGCGGCATCGTCGCCTACTCGGCAATGTAAGAATCAAACGGATGCCGAAACACCCCACCGCACGGATGCCGCGCCCGATTCTGCCATTGTGGCTCGCCGTGATCGCGGCCGCACTGTCGGGTGTGCTGATGGATCTTGCCTATCCGGCGGCTGCGATCTGGGTGCTGGCTTTCCCCGCTGTCGCACTGTTGCTGCTGGCGCTGATCGGGCGTCGGGCCGGGGGAGCGCTGCTGGTCGGACTCGTCTACGGTGCTGTGTTCTTCTTCCTGCTGGTGTCGTGGACGAGCCGCTATCTCGGCGCCATCCCGTGGGCGGCCCTCGCCACGGTCGAGGGCGTACTGACCGCTGTCGGAGTCATTCCCATCGCTCTGGCCTACCGATGGCTGCCGCGCGCCTTCCCAGGCTTTGTGGGGCGCCTGGTCACCCTCCCTGCCGTTGTTGCCGCGTTGTGGGTGGGCAGAGAGCTGCTCCTGGGGTCGTGGCCCTACACGGGCTTCCCCTGGGCACGTTTGGGGATGACCCAGTCGGAGAGTCCACTGGCGTCCCTGTCGTCATGGGTAGGGGTGAGCGGGCTGAGCTTTCTCATCGTCTTTGCCGTCGCGATGCTTATCGAAGGCGTGCGGCTCCGGATATGGGAGAGACCGATTCGCCTGGTGCTGCCGGCTGCACTGGTTCTCATCCTGCTGGTCACACCGGCGTTTCCCACCACGCCAGTCGGTACCATGCGAATCGGCGCGGTGCAGGGCAACGGTCCGACAGGCTACTTCGATGACCGCGAGCCTTACGCCGTCATCCAGTCGCAGATCGATGCCACCGAACCGCTGATCGGGGAAGACGTCGACCTCCTGATCTGGCCGGAGGGCGCGACCGGCTACGACCCGTTCCAGGACAAGAACACTGCCCGCAAGATGACCAGGACAGCGACGAGAATCGGAGCCCCACTGCTCGCCAACGCGGCCACAGCGCGGGGAGATCTGTACTTCAACACCTCGATGCTGTGGATGCCCGATGGCACGGCAGAGCAGTCGCACGACAAACGCTACCCGGTGCCTTTCGGTGAGTACGTTCCCGACCGGGAGTTCTATAACGCGATCGTGCCCGACTTGATCGGCTTGATCGGCCGTGAGTACACCCACGGCACGAATCCGCCCCTTGTCGATGTCGACGGCGTGGCTGTCGGTCTCGCGATCTGCTTCGATGTGATCTACGACGAAGTGATCACCGAGGGGGTGCTCGGGGGAGCGGAGGTGCTCGTCTTCCAGACGAACAACGCCGATTTCCGCGAGACCGATGAGAACCTGCAGCAGCTCGCATTCGCGCGCATGCGAGCGATCGAGACCGGGCGCAGTGTTGTCAACATCTCAACGGTCGGCACCAGCCAGATGATTCGTGCCGACGGTTCCACAATCGCCGCTCTGAACGCCGATGAGGCCGGTGCGATGCTCGAAAGTGTCGAGCTTCGCACCGGCCTCACTCCGGGTGTGCTTCTTGGTCCCTGGCTGCAGCAGATGCTGTTGTGGGGTGGACTGGGCGCGCTCCTGTTCGGGTGGTGGCGAGCCCGTCGACGGCGCTAGGCGCCGATCTTCTGCTCGCCAGCTCCACGACGCGCACGGATGAACGCGAGGCGCTCCTCGAGGAGTTCCTCCAGTTCGTCACGGCTACGACGTTCGAGCAACATGTCCCAGTGGGTGCGTGCAACCTTCTCGTCGGTAGCATCCGGCGTGATGGTCTTGCCATCGACAATGAGCACTGCCTCGGCGTTGCATGCCCGGCATTCCCATTTCTGCGGCGGTTCTGCATCGGCTGCGAACATCAGTGTCGTCACATGACCACACTCGTCGCACTTATAGGTGGTCTCGCGGCGTTCCATGAAAACGACGCCCTCTTCGCTCTGTAGGCTTTGGGCGCCGAGTCTGATGCCGCGCAGGCTGCGATCTGCCATTTTGTGGTCCTCTCGTCGCTGTCAGGTATACCGGGCTCGTCTGTGCGCACGCTCAACGTCCGCGCCTTCTCGGCGGTATTCACAGACGAATCTCAGTCCCGCGAGTTTCCGGGTCAGAAAAGGGTGCTGAGCGCCAAATCTGCCCGGTCCGTCACAATGCCATCCACACCTCCGGCAATGAGCCGTTGCATCGCTTCGGTGTCATTGATCGTCCACACGTGGACCTCAACATTATGGCGATGCGCGGCCCTCAAAAGAGCCGGTGTCAGCACCTGCAACCGGCCGTGGCGCTCGGGAATCTGCAGGGCATCGATGTCACGGAAGAACCTCGTGGAGGAGAGTCGGAGGACGCTGAGGGCACGCACTCGGATCATGCTCGATCGGCCGGCCGAGGTGGCGGGCCGCAGCTTCGCTCCGGCGGCCATCACTGCTTCGACCACACTGACCCGACGGGCATCCGAGAAGCTCGTCAGGAGCACGCGTTGCGCGTGCGGCGCAACGATCGCCCCGAGCGGAGCAACGGCGGCATCCGTCTTCACATCGATGTTGAATCGTGTCTCAGGAAACATCTCAAGCATTTCCCGAACGGTGAGCAGCCCGCCGTGCGGCGCGAGCAGTTCGACCAGCTCCGCGGTGCGCACGTCTTGGATGAGTCGGTCATCACCGAGCAGACGCGTCAATGTCTCGTCATGAAACAGCACGACATCGCCGTCGGCCGTCACACGACAGTCCGTCTCGATGTATTCGACTCCGGCCGCATGCGCACGGGCGAACGCGGCCGCCGTATTCTCCCAGGCGTCAGAGTCCCCATCCGTCGCAAGAGTGAGCCCGCGGTGGGCGAGGACTCTGGGTCGCCGGGTACCGGCGAAGAAGGGGTGGGTCACGCCCGGGGTGTACCCGATGCTGGGGGCGCATCCGGACGTGGCGTGAACGCGCTGCCCAGGCCCTTCAGCGCTTCGGTGAGCTCGCTGGGGATGATCCACAACTTGCTGGATTCGCTGTTTGCGATCTTCGGCAGCATCTGCAGGTACTGGTAGGCGAGCAGCTTGTCATCGGGGGCGCCCTGGTGGATCGAGGCGAACACGTTCTGGATCGCCTCTGCCTCGCCCTGGGCGCGGAGAACGGCCGCCTGCTTGTCGCCCTCGGCGCGGAGGATCTCGGCCTGGCGAGCACCCTCCGCTTCCAGGATGGCCGACTGCTTCGTTCCTTCGGCGGTCAGGATAGCCGCGCGCCGGTCTCGCTCCGCGCGCATCTGCTTCTCCATAGAATCCTGGATCGACAGCGGCGGGTCGATAGCCTTGAGCTCGACGCGTCCGACGCGGATGCCCCACTTGCCCGTCGCCTCGTCGAGGACAACGCGCAACTGGCCGTTGATGTTGTCGCGACTGGTGAGGGCCTCTTCCAGATTCAGGCCACCCACGACATTACGAAGAGTCGTGGTGGTGAGCTGCTCGACAGCGCCCAGGTAGTTCGCGATCTCGTACGTGGCGGCGCGGGCGTCGGTCACTTGGAAGTAGACGACGGTGTCGATCGACACCACAAGGTTGTCCTCGGTGATCACGGGCTGCGGGGGAAACGAAACGACCTGCTCACGCATGTCGATCAGCGGACGCAACCGGTCGATGAAGGGGACGAGGATGTTCAGTCCCGGAGTAAGGGTCTTGTGGTATCGGCCGAGACGCTCCACAACACCGGCAGTCGCCTGCGGGATGATGCGTACCGAGCGCGCAACCGTGACCACCACGAAGATGATGACGGCGATCGCGAGGATCCACCCGATGGCGGTGGGGATGAACGAGGAGTCGTTCACGAGGTCTCCTAGTCGTTGACAGGTTGGACGATGGCGGTGGCACCGTTGATCGAGCTGATCATGATCGGTGCGCCCTGAGGAATGGTGGCTCTCGTTGCGGCACGCGCGGTCCAGGTGTCGCCGTTGCTGATTTTCGCCTGGCCGGAGATCTGAGTGATGTCAGACAGAGCGGTGCCGCGCAGACCGATCAGAGCCTCGACATTGGATTTCGTCGGGTCTTCCCCGCGGTGCAGGCGGTGAACCAATGGCGGACGGATGAAGAGAATGAGCAATGCGGCGGCCGCGGCGGCCACGATCAACTGCGCCCACAGCGGCAACCCGACCAGACCGGTGACCAGGCCGACGGCGCTGCCCAGTCCGAGCATCAGGAAGGTGAAGTCGAGGGTCAGCATTTCGATCACCAGGAAGACAGCGATCAGCACCAGCCAACCAATCCACGACCATTCGGTGACCAGTTCGATGAATACGGAAGCGTCGTTCATGCGCCCTCCTTTGTCGTCAACTTACCACGCACCGTGCACGTAGACCGGTAGTCCGAGAGCGCATTGCTAAAGTGGTGTGGCCGCGTGTTTCGCGGCATTCCCCGTCTTATAAGGAGCCACCGTGACCGACGTTCTGCCTTCAGGTTCACTCACCGACAAGGTTGCGCTCGTGACCGGTTCTTCGCGCGGCATCGGCGCGGACACTGTTCGCTATTTCGCCGAAGCAGGCGCGGACGTCGTCATCAACTTCCGCAACAAGGCACCGCGCGCTGAGAAGCTGGCCGCGCAGCTGCGTGAACTGGGTGGCCGTGCACTTGTTGTCGGCGCGGATCTTACGGATCCGGCATCCGTCAGTACCATGATTGACCAGATTAAGGCAGAATACGGTCGCCTGGATATTCTGGTGCTGAACGCCTCCGGCGGTATGGAAGCAGGAATGGCCGAGGACTATGCGCTCTCGCTCAACAGGGATGCGCAGCTCAGCGTTCTGAACACTGCACTGCCGCTGATGGGGGAGGGTTCACGCGTCGTTTTCGTAACAAGCCATCAGGCGCACTTCATCCGCACGACGCCGACCATGCCCGAGTACGAGCAGGTCGCGCTGTCGAAGCGTGCCGGCGAGGATGCGCTGCGCGAACTGATCCCTGCTCTTGAGGAGAAGGGAATCGGCTTCACGATCGTGTCCGGAGACATGATCGAGGGAACGATCACGGCCACGCTGCTCGAGCGCGCCAACCCGGGCGCCATCGCTGGTCGCCGGGAGTCGGCGGGGAAGCTTTACAACGTCTCCGAGTTTGCTGCCGAAGTTGCTCGTGCCGCTGTCGAGCCGGTGCCGGCGGACAACACGCGCCTCGTGGGCGACACGAGCGGCTTCGTCACGCAGTGACGCTGGACTCGAATGCTGCAGCGTCGGGAGTCTGACCGCGGCCGAGCGTGATCGCTCGTACGATCTGCAGAATGCCGAGGACCACCAAGGTGATTCCGAGCACCCACCACAGTGCAACGGCGGCAAGGAGCGGCGAGAAGATGACGATCACGCCAGCAGCGATGCTCAGAATCGCGTAGATGATCGTCCACGCCTTCGACCCGTCCCGGTTCAGCAGGCTGAGCGAGACGATGCCGTCGACGATCCAGCTGACACCGAGGAAGATGGCGGTGACGAGGGCGAGGGTGACGGTTGCCGCCTGCAGGTTCACATAGGCCATGATGCCCGCGACGATATAGAGGAGACCGAGCAGGATGTGGCCGACCCGAACCCAGCCGCCCTTCTTGCCCGAGAAGATGCCGAGTCCGATGTAGACCAGCCCGGCGATGATCAGGTACGACGCGATGATCGCGGTCACGATCATCGCGGTCTTGAGCGGCCACACGAGAAGCACGATTCCGGCGATCAGGGCGACGATGCCGGAAACCGCCAGCGTGACACGGATCGACTTGAACAATGAGCTGACGTCGGCAGTGGCTTCAGACATGAGAGGGAGTCCTTCGATCGAGGTCGTGCATGATGTGCTCAGCGTAGCGCTCAGCCATCGGCTATGTCAGCACCCCGTGGCAGGATCAAAGGATGCCGAGGCTGCGATCATGGTGTCGACATCTTGCTGCGCTCAACCAAGCCGCTTGAACCTCTCCGGAAGGAAGCTGATGTCCGAATCCGTCCACGTCGCCGACGCTCATGATCTGATCCGAGTTCAGGGCGCCAGAGAGAACAATCTCAAAGATGTCAGCGTCGACATACCGAAGCGGCGCCTCACTGTCTTCACCGGAGTATCGGGCTCAGGGAAGAGCTCGCTGGTCTTCGACACGATCGCGGCAGAGTCCCGCCGCATGATCGACGAGACCTACAGCGCGTTCGTCCAGGGCTTCATGCCGTCGGTGCCGCGCCCGGATGTTGACGTGCTTGAAGGATTGACGACGGCGATCATCGTGGATCAGGAGCGGCTTGGCGCGAACCCGCGCTCCACGGTGGGCACGGTCACGGATGCCAACGCGATGCTGCGGATCCTCTTCTCAAAGCTCGGGGATCCGTACATCGGCGGCCCGACGGCATTCTCGTTCAACATTCCCACCCAGAAAGCGAGCGGGGTGATGATCGGGCCCGGCGGTGAGAAGAAGATCGTCAAAGACACGATATATCTCGGTGGCATGTGTCCGCGGTGCGAGGGCAGGGGAGCGGTCTCCGACATCGACCTCGCCCAGGTCGTGGACGAGTCGAAGTCGCTAGATGAAGGCGCGATTATGGTGCCCGGCTACACGGCTGATGGATGGATGGTGAAGGCATTCTCCCAGTCGGGTTTCTACCCCGCCAACAAGGCCATCGAAGACTTCACGGAGAAGCAGCGGCATCTCTTTCTCTACGGCGAAGTCACCAAGGTCAAGGTCAGTGGCATCAACATGACCTATGAGGGGCTGATTCCGAAGATCACAAAGTCGATGCTGTCGAAAGACCTCGATGCGTTACAGCCCCATATTCGTACGTTCGTCGAGCGTGTGGCATCCTTCGCGACATGTCCCGAGTGCGATGGAACTCGTCTCACCGAAGGTGCGCGGTCGTCGAAGATCGCCGGCATCAGCATCGCGGACGCCTGCCGCATGCAAGTGACCGACCTCGCCGCATGGGTGAATGGACTCGAACTGCGCGGGGCAGGGCCGCTGCTGGACGCGCTGCGCGCGAATCTCAACTCGTTCGTGACGCTCGGGCTCGGCTACCTCAGTCTGGATCGTCCGTCCGGGACGTTGTCCGGGGGAGAGGCCCAGCGGATCAAGCTGCTACGTCATCTCGGTTCGTCGCTCACCGATGTGACGTATGTATTCGACGAGCCGACAATCGGGTTGCATCCGCATGACATCCAGCGAATGAACTCCCTGTTGTTGCAGCTACGAGACAAGGGCAACACAGTCTTGGTCGTCGAGCACAAACCCGAGACGATCGCGATCGGCGATCATGTCGTCGATCTCGGGCCGGGTGCTGGCAACCACGGCGGTGAAATCTGTTTCGAGGGCACCGTCGAAGGGCTGCGTGCCAGCGGCACATTGACCGGACACCATCTGGATGATCGATCTACGTTGAAGGATGCGGTCCGCACCGGTAACGGGAAGATCGAGGTGCGCGGCGCGTCGACGAACAACCTGCAGAATGTCGACGTTGACATTCCCACTGGCGTGCTCACGGTGATCACCGGGGTGGCCGGTTCCGGCAAGAGCTCGCTCATTCACGGTTCGGTCTCGAAGCGTGACGGCGTCGTGGCTATCGATCAGAGTTCGATCAAGGGATCCAGGCGCAGCAACCCGGCCACCTACACGGGAATGCTGGAGCCGATTCGTAAGGCTTTCGCAAAGGCGAACGGTGTCAAACCCGCGCTCTTCAGTGCTAACTCGGAGGGCGCTTGTCCCTCATGTAAAGGTGCGGGTGTGATCATCACCGAGCTCGGGTTCATGGACACGATCGAGACGCCGTGTGAGGACTGCGGGGGCAAGCGGTTCCAGGCTGGCGTGCTCGAGTACAAGCTCGCGGGTAAAGACATCACCGAAGTGCTGGATCTGCCGGTCTCGGAAGCGTTGGGATTTTTTGCGGAGGGGGAGGCGAAGATTCCGGCCGCAGTAAAGATTCTGCAGCGACTCAACGATGTCGGCCTCGGGTATCTGTCGCTCGGCCAGCCGCTGTCAACGTTGTCCGGCGGTGAACGACAACGCGTGCGGCTTGCCATTCAGATGGCGGAGGACGGTGACGTTTACGTGCTTGACGAACCGACCACCGGTCTGCATCTCGCGGATGTCGACACGATTCTTGGAGTCCTCGATCGTCTGGTGGATGCTGGAAAGACTGTGATCGTGATCGAACATCACCAGGCAGTCATGGCACATGCTGACTGGCTCATCGATGTCGGCCCCGGCGCGGGCCACGAGGGGGGAACGATCGTTTTCGAGGGCACACCAGCAGATCTGGTCGCCCAGAAATCGACCCTGACCGGCGAGCACCTCGCGGCTTATGTCGGTGAGTGACGGCCCGAAACAATCCGAGATAGACGCTCGGATCCAGGCTTACTATGGTGGCATTTTTGACGAGAACGCCCGCCTTTCGACGCGCTCCGCTCAGGGGCCGCTGGAATTTCAACGAACACAGGCGCTGATCGCGGCGACCGTTCACCCTGATGCGCGAATTCTTGATATCGGCGGGGGAGCGGGCGCACACGCCGTCGCTCTACAAGCAGCCGGTCATGCCGTGACGCTTGTCGATCCCGTTCCCCAGCACGTCACAGCAGCGCAGACCGCGGGTGTAACGGCATCGATTGCTGATGCTCGCGAGCTGCCCTTCCCCGATGAATCGTTCGACGCCACGCTCATGCTCGGCCCGCTGTACCATCTGGCTGATGCTGCGGATCGAGCGCTTGCGCTGCAGGAAGCAATGCGCGTCACGCGCCCGGGCGGTAGCGTTTTCGCTGGTGCAATTTCGCGGTATATCGCGTTTGGGCAGGTGTTTCTTACGCGCGAACGGGAATCGGGGGATTCCGACGAATGGATCGCATTGCTGCAGGATGGCCGGCCGTCGCCGCGGATGCGGTTTCCGGCTGGACACTTCCACACGGCCGAAGGGCTGGCACAAGAAATCGCAACCGCCGGATTCGTGGACGTCACTGTTCATGGAGTCGAAGGGCCCGCCGGGATGCTTCTAGAACAGCTGTCAGCTGACACCGACCCCGAGACACGGGCGGCCGCGGCACACCTGGCGTCTGTCGCGTCAGCGATGCCCGGCATCCGCGACTTCAGCGGCCATCTACTCGCCGTCGGACGCGTGCATGGGTGATCGCGTGCAGTTGGTGTACGCACGTAATGGGGAGTGGGCCGCACGTTACACGGCGATCGCTGCTCGCATCGCTGATGTCCTGCCTGACGCAGAGATCAGGCACATCGGGTCAACGGCGGTTGCGGGATTCGAGTCCAAAGATGTGGTCGATGTGCTCGTCGGCGTGCACGCTGCGGCCGTCTCGGAGGCCGCGAACGTGCTGAGCGCGTCAGGTTTTGATCTCGAAGGTGAACGCAGCGAGCACGCGTGGTTGAGTTCACCGGATCGGCAAGATCGATCAGCGATCATTCATGTCGTCGTTTTTCTCGGTGAGCAATGGCGTAGACGCCTGGCTTTCCGTGACCTTCTGCGTCGAGATCCGGCCGCACGACGACGTTATCTGGCGGTCAAGCGTGCTGCGGCTGCAGCAACGAACAACTGGGGTGACTACACGGCCAGAAAAGCGTCTGTGGTGAGCGACCTTCTGAATGAAGTTGGACCCGCGAATGAACGCCGATAATGCACATTATGTCAGGTAAAAGCGACATCGTCTGTTGCGAGACTCGCAATGCTCTCCTCTCCTGACCGAGCCCCGCGTACGCAGCAAAGTACGATCGTTGGCACGCGGTTCTTTGGGAGGGAAAGCATGTTCACCGGTCTCAGCGCATTCCCGCTCACCCCATTTCGTGATGACACCTTCGACGAGGCGGCCTATGCGGGCCTGATTCGCCGGCTGGTAGCTGCTGAAGTGGACTCGATCACGGCGTTGGGCTCTACCGGCTCGTACATGTATCTGAGCCGTGATGAGCGCGCGCGGGTCGCCCGAGCAACGGTACAACTCGCTGAGGGCGTTCCCGTCATGGTTGGCATCGGTGCTCTGCGCACTTCCCTCGTCCAGCGCCTTGCTGACGACGCCCAAGAGGCAGGTGCGTCCGCGGTCTTGTTGGCCCCGGTCACGTATCAGAGCCTCGGGGACGATGAGGTGTTCGCACTCTTCGACGACGTCAGCGCGGACCTATCGGTGCCGCTGGTTGTGTACGACAACCCCGGCACCACGCACGTGAGATTCTCTGAGGACCTATACGCCAGTGTGGCCGCGCTCCCCCACGTAGCATCCATCAAAATCCCTGGCGTTCCCCACGATTCTGCGGCCGCAGCATTGCGGGTTTCCGGCATTCGCGACCACATCCCGGAAACCGTGACCATCGGGGTGTCCGGAGATGCCTCGGCCGCGATGGGACTGAACGCCGGGTGCGACGCGTGGTACTCCGCGATCGGCGGCACGCTGCCCGTCCTCGCGCAACGGATCACCCGTGCAGCGCGTATCGGAGAGGCCGCCGATGCACGCGCAGCGTCAGCACGGCTGCAGCCGCTCTGGGCATTGTTCGCCGAGTACGGCAGTCTCCGCGTTATAGCGGCAGTTGCGGAACATCTGGGCCTGGTGGCCGCCGGCTGCCTCCCCCGGCCCGTTCTCGGGCTCAGCGATAATAGCCGCGCTCAGGTAATCAAGGTCGTCGCCGAGCTCCAGCTACGCGACTAACGCGCGTGCGTACAGGTGCATAAACACGGCCCCTCCCCTGACCGGCCGCGCGAGGATCGCTGTACGGCGTTGATAGGCTCTCCCCCGATGACAACGCCTGCTGTAGACGCGATCGAAGCCGCTGCAAGATGGACCTCTTCACAGATCAAGGAATGGTCGCCGAGGTGGCGGGAGAACCTGACCGGGTGGTTGGAACCAAGCCTCACGCTCGTGGGAGATGCCGAATGGGGCGGGCAGTTCCGCGACATGGTTCAGCTTCCGATCCAGGATCCGCTGGCGTGGGCGAACAGGCGAGTTGAGCTGGCGGATGGCCATTGGGCGATCGTAGGCATTCGGTTCCGTGGGCAAGACATCGAGAAGCCCTTCGTGGACGTCCTTGCGACATCTCTGGCGCCGAATCCAGAAGGGATCGCGGCGCTCAGTGCAGTTTTGCCGCACTTCGATGATTTTTCACCCCTCTGCTTCCGTGTGAATCTGCCTTCCCTTGACGAACGATTCTTGGCGCTTGCAGATACTGCCGTGGATGCTGGGCACGCGACATCGGATCTCCTGATCGTCGCGCGACCGGTGGTGGAGATGCTTGATCAGCCGCTCGCGCAGCGGTACGACGATGTCACACTCGAAAGGTGTGACCCTGAACGAGCAGCGCAACGTGTCGCCGCTGTCTACGCAGAGCTCACCCCGTCGCGACCTCAGCTCCATCAATGGGCTACACCAGCCGATGTCGACGCGCTAGCGGATGCTGCTGAAGAAGGCCTCCTCTTCGACATCTTGGTCGGCCGCACCTCAGCGGGTATCGTCGCTGCGGCACGTGAAGATGCCTACGGATTCACTGGTTTTTGTATGCAGGAGATCGTGATCGACTCAGCACATCGCGGACAGCGGATAGGCATCGCTGCGCTGCAACGGCTGTGCAGGAAGGTTCCTGCGAACCCTAACGATCTGCTGTGGGGCCACATCCACCCCGACAACGTCCCATCGCTGCGCAATGCGCAGGAAAGCGGACGAAAGGTCGTGACCGCTCACGTATGGGTCACGCCGAGTGGGTACTCGGGAATGCCTGGATAACGAGGGCGCTCGCCGGCTAA
The DNA here is from genome assembly GCF_051546305.1 of Microbacterium wangyouchuni. Taxonomy (NCBI): domain Bacteria; kingdom Bacillati; phylum Actinomycetota; class Actinomycetes; order Micrococcales; family Microbacteriaceae; genus Microbacterium; species Microbacterium wangyouchuni. Next base: position 263,489 of record NZ_JBPTMA010000004.1, on the reverse strand, counting down.
CGCCGCGTAGCGGTGCCCGGCGATCTGCGGATCGCAATTCGCATCCTCACCAAAAGTGATCTACTGTTCTTAATCACATGAACAGTTGGGAGTGCGATGCGCGTTGTGGTGTCGACGGCCTCCGCTACGCCGATCTACGAGCAGATCAGGAGGCAGGTGCGCTCATCGATCCTTTCGGGTGAGGTGCAGCCAGGACAGACTCTGCCGTCACTGCGGCAGCTCGCCGCAGACCTCCGTGTGAGCGTCATCACCGTTACCCGCGCCTACAACGACCTCGCTGCGGAGGGACTCGTGCACAGTGAGCATGGTCGCGGCTTTGTGGTCTTGGAAGTCGAGCCCGGTATCGCAACCGCGGCGCTACGCGTCCGGGTTGATGACGCGCTGCGCGAGGTCGTGATCGCCGCTCGACAAGCCCGATTGAGTCTGACCGACATCCACAACCACCTCGATGAGATCTGGAGGAAAGATGACTGATTACGTGGCGAAGATCACGGACCTGCACGTACGACGGCCCACATTCGAGGTCGACGGTGTCTCACTCACACTTTCTCGCGGCACCGTCGTCGGCCTTGTTGGCCCTAACGGGGCTGGAAAGACCACGGTCATTCGCGCCCTGCTCGGCCTGCTGATTCCCGAATCGGGTGGGGTAGAAGTTTTCGGGCGTCCTGCGGGCGCATCGCACGCGCTCGCGCGCACCGGCATCGTCCTCGATCAGCCGACCGCCGCCCCGGAGTGGCGCGTGAGTTCACTCGGGCGACGTCTCGCACCGTTCTACCCAGGGTGGAACAGCGATCGGTTCAGCGAGTTGCTCGATCGGCTTTCGGTGTCGTCGGGTCAGCGCGTAGGTGACCTGTCGCGAGGGCAAGGCGTGAAGTTGTCGTTAGCCGTGGCGCTCGCGCAGTCTCCTGAGTTACTGATCCTCGACGAGCCGTCCAGCGGCCTCGATCCAGCCAGCCGCCGAATCATCGGGGACCTCATCCGAGAGTTCATGCTCGACCCATCCCACGCGGTGTTGTTTTCGACCCACATCACTACAGATCTCGACAGCCTCGCCGACGAGCTCGTCGTCCTCGTCGATGGTCAGATCGCCTATCAGGGTGCGCTCCTCGACGCCGCTGAGGAGTTCGCGATGGCTCGCGGTTCCGGCACCACCCCCGCCGGCCCGCTCATCGGGCTGGAGCGTGCGGGCGAGCAATGGTCCGCGCTGATCCGCCTGTCCGACTCTGCGGCATTCGGCCAAGAGGTGATCATCGATTCGGCAAGCATCGACGACATCGTTATCCACCTTGCGTCTCAGCGGCGGGAGGTCACCGCATGATCGCCGCATTCACCCGACTGGACCTGTCCTCTTGGTTCCCTCGCACGCAGACCGCCCTCACCTTGCTCTTCGTTGTCGTTGTGGGCGTGCTCCTTCCCGTTCCCGGCATGGCGATCGTCGCAGCCGCTCTGGTCACCTCATTGATGGTGTCGGCCCCGTTCCTCGGCGATGAGCGGGGGCGCTTGGACACTCTCTACGGAGTGCTGCCGGTTTCCCGCAGCACCGTTGTGATCGGACGCACGCTGTCGATCATCGCCTACTACCTCGTGGCAGCAGTGTTGGCGACAGCCGTCACCGTCGTCAGCGCGATAGTGCGGGGTGGGCAGATCGAGACCAAACTGCTTCTCATCGCCCACACCGTCGCGCTGGCGTTCGTCGGGCTGTCGATGGCGCTGCAGCTCCCGGTTCTCTTCCGTATCGGGTACACGCGGGGTCGGCTGATGGCTTACACCCCAGCGTTCGCCGTAGCGGGCATTGCCTGGCTTCTGCAGACGACAGGCGCACTGGTTCCAGTTCAGCAGGCCTTCGAACGAGTCCCCGTCGCGGCGATCTGCGGAGCCGGCGCGTTGATCGGCATCCTCGGAATCATCTGCGCGGTCATCATCTCCGCACGGCTCTATCGCACCCGGGAGCTGTGACGGGCGCGCAACCCCCGTCTTGGGCTGCAGCAATCTAGAATCGGCGGTGTGAACGATCTACCGGATTCCTCCGTGCCGTGCGTATTTTGCGAAATCATTGCGGGAAGCGTTCAGTGCGCCGTGGTGATGGAGGATGCGACAACGTTTGCCTTCATGGATACTGATCCCGGGTCGGACGGCCACTTGCTGGTGGTCCCGAAGAAACATAGTGCCGACCTGACGGATATCTCCGCCGAGGATCTCACAGCCACAATTCTGACTGCCCAGCGCATCGCGAAGAAAGTACTATCCGAGCTCGGCGCTGACGGGGTCAATCTGCTCAACTGTTGCGGCATCGAAGCTTGGCAGACAGTCTTCCACTTCCACCTGCATGTGATCCCGCGCTATCGCGACAGAAGTAAGGACCGCATGGAACTTCCGTTCGAACCAGGCATCCCTGTCGGCCCTACTGCACTCGCCGAATACGCCAAAGTTCTGGCGGCCGCGCTCTAATACCGCCGTCCATTCCATTTCCCTGGCATCCGCGCGCGCGGAAGCACGCTGAGTAGAGTCGCTAGGTCAGGCAGTATTGACGCATGAACGATGGAACACGGACGACTGATCAGGACTACGTCCGCGTACAGGCTCGCTATCGCGGTCGCCTCGGTGTCGAGGTCGGCATCTTCGTCGCCGTTGATCACCTGCGCCGTGCCGCGGTTCTCAGCCCCGATGAAGAAGATCAGTACTTCGACATCGACGACTGGTTCCAGACGCACTTGCCCAATCCCCCGTTCTACGAAGACGGGAACTCGATCGAGGCTGTCACCTGGTTCAAGACACCGATCCCGGCAGCCATGTCCGAACGGATCGACGTTCTATGCCGGATCCTGACCGCACACAGCGTGCCTCACGATGTGGTGACGACGAACGATCCTGGTCCACTCATCTACGAAGACGAGTTCCAAGTGGGAATCATTCCGCGCGTACGCCACGAGCAGACTGCGATGCCGGAAGGGCTGAAGCTCGGGCCGACCAGCGCCGGCACGAAGCGTCAGTTCGCACAACCCGTGACGAGGGCTTGAAGATGTCTGACATCGCCCGCATCAGCGCAGCCGCGCGCACCGCAGGACTGCGAATTGCCGTGGCAGAATCTCTCACCTCGGGGCAACTCGCCAACACGGTAGGTGCCGGCGAGAAAGCGGGCGAATGGTTCGCCGGTGGAATCGTCGCTTACCTCCGCGATGTCAAGGAGAAACTCCTCGGAGTAACGCCCGGCATCGACCTCTGCTCTGCACAGTGCGCGGAGGAACTGGCACGCGGTGCCGCTACCGTTCTCAACGCGGACGTCTGCGTATCCACCACCGGCGTCGGTGGTCCGGACCCCGAGGACGGACACCAGCCGGGGACGGTATACATTGGCTGGGCCGCGCGCGGGACCGTCGGGCACCTGCGTCTGGCGTTGCCCGGTGATCCCCCAGCAGTCCTGGATGCCACGGTCGAAGCAGCCCTCCGGGTGCTCGTTGCACGGGTGGAGCGACTCGCACAGTAGCGTGGACAGGTGACCGTTTCCTCGACGCCTCTGCACTCCACGCCCGGCTGGCGAGGATGGCTCATATGGTCTGTGGGTGTAGCCGCTTATATGCTGGCGGTCGCGAACCGCACTTCACTGGGCGCCGTCGGAGTTGACGCCGCAAACCGGTTCCATGCCGACGCGTCGACACTCTCGCTGTTCGCTGTCGTGCAGCTCGCTGTCTACGGTGGGATGCAGATCCCCATTGGTGTGCTGCTGGACAAGTACGGTGCGCGGCCGATGATCACGATAGGGATGGTCCTTATGGCGGCGGGGCAACTCGTCATGGCCCTCTCCCCCAGCATCGGCATCGCGATCCTCGCTCGCATTCTTCTCGGTGCGGGTGATGCGGCCGTCTTTCCTGCAGTACTCCGGCTCGTGGCAACATGGTTCCCCGCCCAGCGCGGCCCAGTCATGGTGCAGTTCACCGGAATCATCGGGCAGGCCGGTCAGCTGATCGCACTGGTCCCGCTGGCTGCGCTCTTGCATGCCACAACCTGGACGATCACCTTCGGGAGCATCGCGGGCCTGGGCATGCTTTTCGCAGTTCTTGTCTTCGTCATCGTCCGCAATCGCCCGCCGGAACAGATCGCGGATGTCTCAGTGAACACCGACACCGGTGTTGTGCGGGTAGTGACCTCTACAGTCGACACGGGCGTCGGCATCCGCGCCGCCTGGGCACACCCGGGCACCCGACTCGCATTCTGGTCGCACTTCACGACCCCGTTCGCTGGAACGGCGTTCGTGTTGCTCTGGGGTATGCCGTTCCTGACGGCCGGAGAAGGGCTGTCGGACACCGCCGCAGCCGGTCTCATCTCGATATATGTCGTTTCGGGAATGTTGCTGGGACCTCTGATCGGAACCCTCTCCCAGCGTTTGCCGAACCAACGTTCCTTGGCGTTGGTCCTCCCCGCTGTCAGCATCCAGTTCCTGGCATGGATCGCGGTAATCGCCCAGCCGGGGCCAGCGCCGCTCTGGTTGCTTTATGTATTGGCCGTTGCTCTGGCAACGGGCGGCCCTGCGTCGATGATCGCTTTCGATCATGCCCGCACACACAATCCGTCACACCGGCTGAGCACAGCAACAGGCCTCACGAACGCCGGCGGCTTCATCGCGGCGCTGCTGGCAGTGTTCCTCATCGGACTCGCACTCGACCTTCAAGGGGCAGGCAGCCCCGAGACCTACTCCCTGAGCGCCTTCCGCGTGGCATTTCTCACGCAGGTACCGGTCTGGCTTCTTGGCGCAACCTTCATAGTTGTTGAACGGCGCCGGACTCGCGTGCGGATGGGTATCGCACCCAAGACCCGCCGGACTCGATAGTCAGTACGCGCCAGGGTCGTCCGCGCGGGTGGACTTCCGCGTGACCTGCTCCCCCGCGGCGGGGGCAATCGTGCGCGTTACGGTTTCTGACCTGCGGCGTCGAGCCATCAGGACCAAGCCCACAATGAACACGACGACGCCTGCCCCCATCAGGATGTACCCGATCAAGTCGAGGTCCGCCCACTCAACCTGGATGTTGATAGCGAAAGTGAGAATTGCGCCGATCACGAAGAGGACGACGCCAGTTCCGATGCTCATATTCATACCTTTCGGCCGAGGGTGCCGAGCGCGATCGCGTCAACACCACCACCAGTATGCCGCGCGTTGTGTAGCCGCACCATAGGGGTTGACACGGAACGGGTTCACCCGCGTCGAGGGGTCCATCCCATCGGTAGCGGACCGGATGCAGCCGCGCGCTCGCGATCCACCGCTGCTGACCAGCCCTGAGCGGAATTCGTAGAGTCGAACCCGCCTCGGGCCAACCGCATCCCCACGTCTTCATGGTGCATACGTGGCGCTCCCCCGCGCCGTACCGAAGCGCGTACGTTCCACGCGTCGTCAGCGTAGCCACCGCCGCGAAAGACCCGGTAGTCGTCATACCGCGCCGGATCAAGCAGATCCCAACACCATTCCCACACGTTGCCGAGCGTGTCGAACAGCCCGTTCAAATTCGGCATCTTGCCGCCGACATGCTGCGGATGCGGCACGCCATCTGCGCTGGTCCAGGCAATGTCGGCGAGCAGACCGTAGTGAGGTCCGCTTGAGCCCGCCCGGCACGCGTACTCCCACTCAGCCTCGGTCGGCAGGCGATACCCGTCACTGTCAACGTGCCAGGTCACCTCTTCGCCGTCGAAGGTATAGGCAGAATCCAGACCTTCCCATTCGGATGCTGCGTTGCAGAAGCGAATGGCGCGCAACCAGCTCACGTCCGCAGCCGGACGACGGGGATGACGAGAAGCGATGCCGAGAACCTCTGCCATCTGCTCCTGCGTCACCGCGTACATTCCGATCTCAAACGGTTCCAGCTGCACGGTGCGCTGAGTCTTGCGCCGCGCGTCCTTGAGGAGCACCGACCCGGCCGGAATCCGCGCCATCTCGAAGTCGCTCATTGTGCCGCCGAGGAGCGTGGTTCGACATCCATCCGGATGGCGAAGATACGCATGAAGTACTGGCAGAGCGGTCCAACCAGGAGCGCGAAGGCGAGGGTGCCGAAGCCAACATTCCCGCCCAAACTCCAGCCGATCAGCACCACAGTCACTTCCAATCCGGTCCTGACCGCCCAGATCGGCCACCCCGTTCGCGCGTGCAGCCCGGTCATGAGGCCGTCTCGGGGCCCAGGGCCGAAATGCGCGCCGATATACAGCCCGGTTGCGACGGAGAGTACGACCAGCCCGATGATGAAGAATCCGATACGCAGCCAGAGCGGCTGCCCGGTCGGAATCAGCAACAGCCCGATGTCTGCGGATGGGCCGACGAGGAGCGCGTTCAGCAAGGTCCCGATACCGTAACGCTGCCGCAACGGCAGCCAGAACAGCAGAACGACGATGCTCACGAAAATCGTGATCACCCCGAATGTCAGCGGTATGTGTCTTGCGATCCCTTGGGACAGGACGTCCCAGGGAGCAGCGCCGACCTCGCCCCGCAGCATGAACGCGATGCCGACGCCGTAGAGGAACAGTCCGATCAGCAGCTGCGCAGAGCGTCGTGGCAGACGGCGGCCACGAACACGGATCACTGGGGCGACCGTTCCACCCACGTCGGATACTTCGCCTGGCGCCCATCACCCGAGGATTTGCGCGTGAGCCGCCGCTTCACCCACGGTCCCACATGCTGCCGGTAATAGGCCATCCCCGCTGGACCGGCAATGGCAGCGGCGCTCGGTGACCACCACTCGGCCGGCGGCTCATACCCCAGGGCGTGCAACACGCGAGCCGCAACCCGGTGATGGCCAGCGGAATTCATGTGCAGCCGGTCCTCTGACCAGTAGGGCGCCGTTGACAGTTCGCGGTCGGGCCAGTTGAGCGCACGAACGACGTCCGGACGGTTTGCCACGCGTCGGAGCACAGCGGCAGACAGTTCGTCACCGCGCCGCTGGATGAGGGAGCCGAGCGGAAGTTGCCCTGCCGGATTGGCGCCGGAAAGCAGGATGAGCGTCACCCCGTGGTCATCACAGCGACGAAGCACGCGCGAGAACGTATCCGCGATGTGCTCGGGATCGGAGCGAGGCCGGAGCATATCGTTTCCGCCGCCGTTGAATGAGAGATGGGTCGGGTTCAACGCCAGAGCCGGCTCCAGCTGCTCCTCGAGGATCGGCCAAGCAAGCTTTCCGCGAATGGCGAGATTGGCGTACTGGATCGAGTGTCCGGCAGCATCCGCCCATCCCTGGGCGGCGATGTCAGCCCAGCCACGCACTCGTCCATCGGGCAATTCATCGCCGACGCCCTCGCTGAAAGAGTCGCCGATCGCCACAAATCTCACACCAGTCACTGCCCCAGCCTATGCCGGGTCGGCCCCCAACAGCCTCACCGATCATCCAACGACTGGCCACGCTTGTCGACGAGCCCCCACGCCGCCACCGCGGCGACGATGAAGAACGCAGCGAACACGACGAAGAGAAGCTCCACTCCCCCAGCGACGAGCAAAACCGGAACCAGCACCGGCGCGATGATAGAGGCGATCCGTCCGACGCCGGCGGCCCACCCTGATCCGGTGGCGCGCACCGACGTCGGGTAGATCTCCGGTGTCACCGCATACAGCGCGCCCCAGGCACCGAGATTGAAGAAGGACAAGGCCATTCCGGTGCCGATGATCGCGGCATCCCCCGTGGCACTGCCGAACAGCACTGCCGAGGCAGCCGAGCCGACGAGGAAGACCGAAAGCGTCACCCGGCGTCCCCACACCTCAATCAGCCACGCCGCCACCGCGTACCCCGGCAGCTGCGCGAGTGTGATGAGCAGAGTGAATCCGAAGGATCGCACCAGATCGTATCCGGCATCCACGAGGATGCTGGGGATCCAGATGAATGCGCCGTAGTAGGCAAAGTTCACGCAGAACCAGACCAGCCAGAGGCACAACGTACGGACGCGGAACTCGCTCGCCCACAGCGTGCTCAGCCGCGAGGCAGTCGTCAGAGCCGGGCGAGACGGAGCGGCGGGAGGCGTGGCGGGTGCGCTGACGATATCGGCATCCGCTTCGAATCGGGAAACGATCCGCTCTGCCTCGGCCAGGCGCCCACGTGAGGCTAGCCAGCGCGGTGACTCCGGGAGTCCCCAGCGAATGACGAGGGCGTACACCGCAGGAATCGCGCCGAGCGCGAACGCCCATCGCCAGCCGTCATCGGATGCCGGGATTACGAAGTACCCGATCAGCGCTGCAGCCGTCCAGCCGACCGCCCAGAACGCTTCGAGGATAACGATCAGCCGCCCACGGATGCGTGCCGGGGCGAACTCGCTGACGTAGGTGGATGCGACGGGAAGCTCGGCTCCCAAACCCAAACCCACGAGGAATCGAAGTGCCAGCAGAACCGTGATGCCGCCGGCCAGCGCGCTGGCCCCGGTCGCTATGCCGTAGACCAACAGCGTCAGTGCGAATACCTGTCGCCGACCGAAGCGGTCAGCCAACAAACCGCCCAGGCTCGCGCCCAGAGCCATGCCGATGAATCCGACCGACGCGATCCAGCCGCTTTCGGCCTTGCTGAGGTCCCACTGCTGTGCGAGCGCTGCCAGGATGAACGAGATGAGTCCGACGTCCATCGCGTCCAATGCCCAGCCCACCCCCGAACCGGTGAGCAACCGGCCGTGTCGACGGGTGAAAGGCAGTTGATCGAGCCTGGCCGCCAGCGAAGACCGGCTCGGAACGACATCGGTCATGACAGCAGCTCCCGTACGCGCGGGATGACCTCGGTGCCGTACAGCTCGATGCTCCGCATCATCTGCTCATGCCCGAGTGTTCCGGTCGCGTACTTGAGATCGAACCTGCTGATCCCGAGGGTGCGGACAGTGTCGGCGATCTTCTGCGCCACCCGTTCTGGAGAGCCGGAGTAGATCGCTCCCGCAGGCCCGACATCGTTCTGGAATCGAGCGCGGCTGTACTCGGGCCACCCGCGTTCGCGGCCGATGGTGTTGTTCATCGCTTCGAACCCCGCGTAGGCGCCATCCCACGCTTCCTCATCGCTGTCCGCGATATGCCCGGGAGAGTGCACGGCGATGGGATGCTCCGGTGTGCCGAACGCCGCAATCGAGCGGTGATACAGCTCGACGAACGGCTTGAACCGTACCGCCGGTCCGCCGATGATTGCCAGCATGAGTCCCAGACCGTGCCGCGCGACGCGGACGACTGATTCGGGGCTGCCCCCGACGCCGACCCACGTGCGCAGCCCGTTCTCGGTCTTGGGGAACACGTCTGCGTTGTCGAGCGAGGCGCGCATCGTTCCCGACCACGTCACAGGCTTCTCCTTGAGTAGCTCAACGAACAGCTCGAGCTTCTCTTCGAACAGCGCTTCGTAGTCGCGCAGGTCGTATCCGAACAGCGGGAACGACTCGGTGAAGGACCCCCGTCCAAGCACCACCTCGGCGCGGCCGTTCGAAACGGCATCTAACGTCGCGAAGCGTTCATAAACGCGCACGGGATCATCGGAGGAGAGCACAGTGACAGCGGTTCCGAGTCGGATTCGCTCCGTACGCGACGCGATCGCCGCCAACACCATTTCCGGTGCGGATACGGCAAACTCGGCGCGGTGGTGCTCACCGACTCCGAAGAAGTCCACGCCGACGCGGTCCGCGAGCTCGGCCTGCGCCACGATGTTGCGTATAGTCTCTGCTCCGGTGAGCAGGGTGCCATCAGCTGAGCGCGTGATGTCGCCGAAGGTGTCGAGACCGAACTCGAGGGCCATCTTTCCTACTTCTGGAGGAGGGCTGCGCGCAGCGTGTCTAGACCGACGCCACCGAGATCAAGGGCGCGCTTGTGGAAGTCCTTGATGTTGAAAGCGTCGCCCTGCCGCGCTTGGTAGCCGTCGCGCACCTGTTCCCAAATGCGCTGGCCGACCTTGTACGACGGAGCCTGGCCCGGCCAGCCCAGGTACCGATTGACCTCGAACTGGACGAACTCGTCCGACATGTTCACGTTCTGGCGCATGAAATTCAGTGCGTAATCAGCGTCCCAGGTCCCCGTGCCCTCCAGGCGGGGCTTGCCGAGGTGCACTCCGATATCGAGCACGACACGGGCCGCGCGCATGCGCTGTCCGTCCAGCATGCCGAGCCGGTCGGCCGGGTCATCGAGATAACCCAGCTGCTGCATCAGACGCTCGGCGTAAAGCGCCCAGCCTTCCGCATGCCCTGACGTGCCAGCCAGGAGCCGCCGCCAGGAGTTCAGCTCGGCGCGGTTGTAAACCGCCTGTCCGATCTGCAGGTGGTGCCCTGGAATCCCCTCGTGGTAGACGGTGGTGAGCTCGCGCCAGGTGTCGAACTCGGTCACGCCCTCCGGCACCGACCACCACATGCGACCGGGACGTGAGAAATCGTCGGTGGGACCGGTGTAATAGATTCCGCCCTCTTGCGTGGGGGCGATCATGCACTCGAGCGTGCGAATCTCCTCCGGAATGTCGAAGTGCGTTGCACCGAGCTCGGCTACGGCGCGGTCGCTGGTTTCCTGCATCCACCGCTGCAGCGCATCGGTACCGATGAGCTTGCGGGACTGATCAGCCTCGAGGTGCGCTACCGCTTCTTCGACGGTGGATCCCGGCAGGATCTCGTTCGCGATCGCCGTCTGCTCCGCGATCATGCGAGCAAGCTCGTCGCGACCCCACTCATACGTCTCGTCGAGGTCGATCTCGGCTCCGAGGAAGCGGCGAGAGTGCAGCGAGTAGAGTTCCCGGCCGACAGCGTCGACATCGGATGCTGCCGGTGCCAGTGTGTCCGTCAGGAATCTACGCAGCTCGTCGTAGGCGGTGCGGGCGGCATTCGCGCCCGTGGCAAGATCTGCAGCGAGCGACGTCGGAATCTCGCCCCCGTCTAGAGCTGCGCCAGCAACGAAGTCGGTGAAGAAGCCATCTGCGGCGGTGTAGCGGACGATCTGATCGGCGACTTCGCGCACCTGTCGCTGCGACGGTACGACCCCCCGGGCGATGCCCTCGGCCAGGGTGGCGGCGTAACCTTCCAGCGCGCCCGGCACCGCAGCCATACGTTTGGCGATCACCGACCAGTCTTCGGCTGTCGCTGTCGGCATCAGGTCGTACACCTGCCGGATGTCCTGCACGGCCGAGGCGATCACATTCAGATCCCGCAGGTGCCACTGCGCCTCGTGGAACTCGAGCTCGAGCCGTAGTTCACTCGTCAGATCGGTTTGCGTGACCTCATCCACGGCGTCGACAGGGGCAGCCGCCTGTAACGCCGCGAGTGTCTTGGTCGCCTCTGCCGCATATTGCTGCTGCCCGTCGGGGCTGAGGTCACCGTAACGGGCGTTGACATCGTTTCGACCGATGTACGTGCCCAGCGTCGGGGCCAGCGTTACGAGAGTATCCACCCAATCTTCGGCGATCTGATCGATCGCAGTGGGTGTGCGAGGGGTAGTCGTCATGCCCTCAGCGTAGCGCCGCCACGGTCTCTCGCGGCTTAGTGCGCGGCCTCGTTCCAGTCACGACCGCGACCGACCTGCACATCAAGCGGCACAGTAAGGCTCGCGGCATCCGCCATTCGCGCACGAACGATCTGCTCGGTTGCATCCCACTCCCCTGGCGCCACCTCGACCACGAGCTCATCATGAATCTGCAGGAGCACACGCGAACGCATCTGTGCACGCCGCAGGTCATCATGAATCTCCACCAGTGCGATCTTCATGATGTCGGCGGCACTGCCCTGGATCGGTGCGTTGAGCGCGGCTCGCTCGGCGTTCTCACGCAGCACACGGTTGGGGCTGTTCAAGTCAGGGAACGGGCGACGACGACCGAAGATCGTCTCGGTGTAACCGTCTTCCTTCGCCTTCAGAACCGACGCGCGCAGATAGTCGCGCACCGCACCGAAACGAGCGAAGTACTCCATCATGAGCTTCTTCGCTTCGGACTGCTCAATACGCAACTGTTTCGACAGGCCGAAAGCGCTGAGGCCGTAGACCAGACCGTACGACATCGCCTTGACCTTGGTGCGCATCGCCGAGGTCACTTCTTCCGGCGTTACGCCGAAGACACGTGCGCCGACGAAACGGTGCAGGTCCTCTCCGGTATTGAAAGCTTCGATCAGACCCTCATCGCCGGAAAGGTGCGCCATGATGCGCATCTCGATCTGCGAATAGTCGGCGGTCAGCAGAGTCTCATAGCCTTCACCGACTTGGAACGCGCTGCGGATGCGGCGGGATTCCTCGGTGCGCACCGGGATGTTCTGCAGGTTCGGATCAGTGCTGGAGAGCCGACCGGTCTGGCTGCCTGTCTGCACATAGGTCGTGTGAACGCGGTGGTCGTCTTTGATCGCGGTGTCGAGCGACTCGATGATCTGGCGAAGTTTCGTCGCTTCTCTGTGCTGTAGCAGCAGGTCGAGGAACGGGTGCGGGTTGCTCTCTTGCAGATCGGCGAGAACCGCAGCATCCGTCGAGTACCCGGTCTTGGTCTTGCGGGTCTTCGGTAGCTGCAGATCTTCGAACAGCACCTCTTGAAGTTGCTTCGGTGAGCCCAGATTGAACTCGCGTCCGACCAGCGCGAACGCGTCGATGGCGATCGCATCGGTGCGACGAGCGAGTTCTCCGGAGAAAGTGGAGAGCACATCGTGCGAAACAGCGACGCCGGCTTCTTCCATATCGGCCAGAGCCAGGAGCGTCGGAAGCTCGATGTCGGTGAGAACGGATGCCACAGGTTCAGGCAGGTCGTCGCGCAAAGCTGCCGCTGTGCGCAACGTGAACCACGCCTCCTGCGCGGGCGTTGCCCCATCAGTCTCGGGGACGAGTTGCGAAGGATCAGCCACCGGGAGTTTCTCGCCCAGGTAGCGCTCGACGAGATGAGCGAGCGTCTTGTCGGGGAAGCTGGGCCGCAGCAGCCAACCTGCCAAGAGCGTGTCGTACGTCACACCACCCAGCCGGATACCTGCGCGCAGAAGCGCCTTGATCTGAGGCTTTGCGTCGTTCAGAACCGTGGGCGCGTCAGACTCGAGCCACGAGCGCAGAGCCTCGACGGTGCCTTCAGACCAGTCAGTTTCACGCAGTTCAGTGAGACTTGCAACGCCGACTCGGCTGATCTTCCCGGCGGCGACGGCGAGCGTAAGACCGAGCTCAGCTGTTTGGCTCGTGATCCATTGTGCGAGTTCGACCGCGGAGACCTCGCTGGGCGTGGGCATCTGCACTGCGGGTTCGTCGTGGGTCGGCTCATCGCCTGCTCCGACTGCGTCGAAGACTCGGGGCAGCAGGGTCCGGAACTCCAGCCGTGCGAAGATGTCGCGAACGGCTTGTGCGTCGATCGGAGCGACAGCGAGGTCGCCCGGCAGAACGGGCAGTTCGACATCTGTGAGCAGTCGGTTGAGCCTGCGGTTTCGTCGCACAGCATCCATGTGCTCGCGGAGGTTACCTCCGACGACGCCCTTGATCTCCTCTGCCCGCTCGAGCAGGTCATCCAGGGTGCCGAACTGCGTGAGCCATTTGACGGCCGTCTTCTCCCCCACCTTCGGCACGCCGGGAAGGTTGTCGCTGGTCTCGCCCACGAGAGCTGCGATGTCGGGGTACTGCTCCGGGCGCACGCCATATCGCTCCATGACTGCGGCAGGGTCGTAACGCTTAAGCTGCGAGACGCCCTGAACAGATGGATAGAGCAGGGTCACCTCATCAGTGACGAGCTGAATCGTGTCGCGGTCGCCCGAGACGACGAGGACGTCGTACCCCTCCTGAGCGCCCTGAGCCGCCAGCGTGGCGAGGATGTCATCGGCCTCGAAGCCCTCTTTCGTCAGCACCGGGATCGACATCGCCGCGAGGACGTCCTGCAGCAGCGGAACCTGACCGCGGAACTCCTGCGGAGACTCGGAGCGAGTCGCCTTGTATTCGGGGTACTCATCCGTGCGGAACGAATGCCGGGAAGTATCAAAGGCGATGGCCAGGTGAGTGGGCTTCTCGGCCTTGATGAGATTCACCAGCATCGACAAGAAGCCGTAGATGGCGTTGGTGTGCTGATTGTCCTTCGTGGTGAAGTTTTCGACCGGCAGTGCGAAGAATGCGCGATAGGCGAGCGAGTGGCCGTCAACGACCATGAGGGTAGGCTTTGCGGAGTCCGTCACACAGTAAGCCTAACGAGGACGACGGACACCCGCTGAGGAGGATCCGTGAGTGAGAGCGTCCAGATGACCGGTTTGGATTGGGCGATGCAGCGAGGCTTGGGCGCACTCGCAGACAAGATGGGGATCATCTTCACCGAGTTCACTGTCGAACGTGCGGTCGCGACGATGCCGGTTGAGGGCAACACACAACCGGTAGGACTGCTCCACGGCGGCGCCTACGTCGTGCTCGGCGAGTCTCTGGGATCGATGGCCGCGAATCTGCACGCAGGTCCCGGGCGTCTCGCCGTGGGCGTTGACATCAACGCCACCCACACGCGCTCCGCCACCACGGGAATCGTGACGGGCGTCTGCACGCCGATTCACCTCGGGCGCAGCGTCGCCGTGCACGAGATCGTCGTGACAGACGATCAGGGGCGTCGCTGCTCGACCGTCCGCATCACGAACATGATCAAGGACCTCCCCGCCTGATCACGAGGCCTCGCCACGGTCACGTATCGCGAGTAGTCGGGCGAGTTTCTCGTCGACGTCTTCGAGCTTGTTGAGTCGCCGGTCCACTCCTCCAAAACGAGCGTCGCTGATGCTGTCGGTTCGTCATCTGCTCAAAACGGCCGCGTTGCTGGAGCAGCGTTTCCCCGATTGTGATGATTTGGGCATACGCCTCCGCGGGGTCGTAACCCTGGATCGGGAGACTCTCCTCGTAGTCTTCGCTGTCCGCTGTCAACGCTCCGTCAGGATTTCAATGACGGTGTCCAGCTTGACCTCGATGCCATCGAGGCGTTTGCCGACGCCATCGAGGCGTTTGTCGACACCGTCGAAGCGCTTGTCCATGCCATCGAGGCGTTTGTCAACACCATCGAAGCGCTTGTCCATGCCATCGAAGCGTTTGTCAACACCATCGAAGCGCAAGGTATGCGCCTTGAGGATCTCGTAGAACTCTTCTGCGTCGTTCTTGTTCTGCTCGACACGACGCTGTAACTCCGCGTTGCTCATCGCCATGCACACGAGGTTACGCCTTAGCAATCACGAGAGAAACCCGGGTGCCGAGAATTGTGGAGGACCACCGATAGAAGGCAATCGGTGCAGAAGAAGTCACCAACTAGAGGATCCGCTGGAACAACACGTGGTCCTGCCACTCCCCCGCAATCCGCAGGTACTTTCTGTTGGCATCATATGCGGCGACCATCGCGGCGCCGTCCCCCGCCTCGATCGCTCGGAGACGGATTCCGTCGCCGAGGTCGGTCATTCCTTCTTGGGCGCGAGCTGCTCGATGATCGCCTTGGCGACATCCTGCATCGTCAGTCGGCGATCCATGGATGCCTTCTGGATCCAGCGGAACGCCTCAGGCTCGGACAGTCCCATCTTCTCGTTGAGCAGGCCCTTGGCACGGTCAACGAGCTTGCGGGTCTCGAAGCGCTCGACCATGTCGGCGACCTCAGCTTCGAGCGTGATGATCTGCTCGTGACGCGCGAGAGCGATCTCGATCGCCGGAAGAAGGTCGTTCGGAGTGAACGGCTTGACGACGTAGGCGAGCGCACCGGCTTCGCTGGCTCGTTCGACGAGCTCTTTCTGGCTGAAGGCCGTCAGCAGCACCACGGGGGCGATGTTCGCCTTGTGCAGGCGCTCTGCAGCGCTGATGCCGTCGAGCTGTGGCATCTTGACGTCCATGATGACCAGGTCGGGACGCAACTCTGTAGCCAATGCCACAGCGGTCTCACCGTCACCTGCTTCACCGACGACATCGAAGCCGTTGTCACGAAGAATCTCGACGATGTCGAGTCGAATCAGCGATTCGTCTTCGGCGACGACGACGCGTCGCGGGGCGGATGCCGTGGGCTGCTCAGACAGTTCTTGCTCGGTCACATACACATTCTAGTCGAGACTCGCTGTGCCGCTGCCGCACCCGCCGAGCGTGGACAGGATCACCCCTCACTCTGCGCTAAAGTCGAATACGCAACATGTGAGCCGGCGTGGCGGAATGGTAGACGCGGAGCACTCAAAATGCTTTGTTCGCAAGGACGTGTGGGTTCGAGTCCCACCGCCGGCACTTGAATTGCAATGCGCACCAGCGGGCCTGAGCGGCGGTTTCTGCTAGTCCCAGCGCACCAGTTCCAGGATCCTGCCTTCGCCGCGCTAGCGGACTTCGGCCTGGCTACCGCGAAATATACGCAGCATCAGCGACGACGGACTTAGCTGGTTCCATCAGCGTCCGAAGCTGCGCCTTGGCCTTGGCCATTCTTGATCTCGCGGTAGACGCGTTGATGCCGAGGACCGCAGCTGCCTCATGGGATCTGAAGCCGTCCCAGTAAACCAGTCGTACTAGTTCGGCTTCGCCTGCGGGAAGTGATGCGATCGCATCTCGGAGCTCGACACCCTTGTCTTCGGGCTGGGGTTTCGGAGTGGTTCGCAGTTCGTCCGCGAATCTCTGTACCGCGGCCGAATGGCGTGCGCAGTTGCGTCGGGTGCTTCGCAAGACGTTGTGAGCGACACCGAATAGCCACATGCGTGCTTCTGTCGCGTCGGCCGGCATTTTGCGATGGAGTTTCCATGCCGTGATGAGTAGCTCGCCGTGCGCTTCGGCGGCATCAGCCGGGTTGGGTATTCTGCGCAAGAAGTAGCGGACAAGGTCACCTTCGCAGTCTCTGATAGCAACCTCAAAGTGGGCCTGCTTGTCAGCAGCACTCACCAGGCACACTCATCGTTGGCCATGTTGAAGCCGACGAGATGAGCGTCGTATCCCATTGCCTCCAGGTGCTCCCACATCAACTCCGAGGACACCCGCCACACAGCAAACTGCTTGACCTCCGCATCGCTTATGCTGATCGGAATTGGATCGCCACTCTCGTTTTGAGCAGTGGGTTTCGACTCACGGACCACAGCTTCCATCTGCGCGGTGTCCAGCGTCTGAAGGTCGAGCGAGCCCACGAACGCTCGTGTTTCACGCGCGATGTCTGAGTCCTCGTCTACGCCCTCCGAGAAGCTGACAGTGAATCCTGCGACGCAGGTCTCGGCACCATTTGACACCGAGAAGACATTGTCCGCGACCCACCCCCAAGGCGTTTCCATGCCGCTGGCCGCCATGGCCGCAGACCCTCCGCCGAGAATCACAGCGGCCACGGCTGTGCTGCCAGCCCACATCCGCAAGCGACGGGTTCGACGTGACTTCTCCCCGGCCAGGATCCTCTCCCGGTGCGCAGCCAGCCGATCGGGCAGCGACGGCTGGGGTGCCGTCTCGCGAAGCAATAGCTCGAGATCCGTGGTGTCCATGGTATGCCCTCCAATAAGTGCATTCACCATGTACATGACCGCTCAAGACCGTTTTGTCCAACCGTCGCCAAAATTGTCGAGTGGGCTTGCTGGGAAGTCAGAGCCGCGCGGCTACGCGACCGGGGTGGGTGTGCCGACCTGACGTTCAGCCGAGCTACGCGATCTACCTCTGATGATCAGCACGATCCAGATGATCAGTAGCGCGATGCCGATTGGCACCGCGCCGAGCGTGTAGATCGAGAACACGAGAAATGGCCACAGCAAGAGGCTGAGCCCCGAGGGCAGGCCGTCGATTAGCGGCCACGCACTGACCGCCCCTTCGAACCACTGACCGTACATCGCAGCCTGTGCAAGCAACATCCACGCCACGCTCACGAGCGCCGGAAGCAGGCGCAGCCACCACCTCCTGCGGGCGACACATCGTGCGAGCACCGAGCCCGCGAGCAGGGCGACCAGCAGCCCGAAGGCCCAGCCAACGACACCAAACATGATGCCGATACCCTCTTCACCGACGTTGTCAGCGCGGGGCTCCGAACTCGCGAATCCGAAAGCCCCGAACATCAGCAGCAGCGCAGCGAGAGCCGTTGCAGCTCCGACGCCCGACCAGATGATGGCTCGGTCGAGATGAGAGGGCATGTTCATTCGATCGTCGCTGTCCGCCATACCCCCACCATAATCACCGCCTGCAGTGAAGACTTTTAGCCTGTCAGGAGCCTCCACTTGTATTAACGTCGCTGCAGCAGGTAGACGTACCCGCCGCCGACTGGGTTGTCCCACAGCATGGTGTCTTCATCCCAGGCTGTGACCGTATAGCCGTACTTACCGCCCGGCAGCTCGATCGTGGTGTCGCTCAGAGTGACATCCGCTGCGTTCTCTGCGTACTCGGTGGCTCCCGGAACATGCTGGCAGTACAGCAGCCGATCCGAAGCGGGGAACACGAACCTGTGGTCATTAGGCACCTCCTCGAAGCCCGATCCCTCATCCGTGTGAGTGTGCTGCCACGCTCCGACGAGTACCTCGGACAATTCCAGACCGTGTTCTTGAGGGGTGTCGACGGAGCCCGTGATCCGCGGTGAGTTCCAATCACACGACTCCTCCTGCGTGTTCTCGACCGGCTCCGCCGTGGAGCCGCCGTCAGACGCGGTGGCTGGTTCAGAAGCCGAGGCCTGCTCATCGGCGACTCCACCGGGCGCGGCTTCCTCGGATGCTGCGGGCACGGTGCAGCTCGCAAGCGCGAGCACAACGGCGAGCGAACCGACAGCGAGGCCCCACCTGAATCTCGAGGGCGCCACTTTCCATCCCAAAGAACCAGGAGCGTCGGTCAAATGCTTCTGCGGATGCGTCATGATCTCGGTCTACCGGATGGCCCTCACAGATTGCTCACATCCCGCCCGCGGTTGCAGCCCGGGCATGCGAAAGGGGCGGTACCGAAGCACCGCCCCTTCCTCAACGCGCTGAGAGTTACTTGCTCTCCTTGTAGATCGGCGCGGCGCCGTTGACGGCGTCTCCGACCTTGTGAACGCGGATGTCGTTGGTCGATCCGACGATTCCGGGAGGGGAACCGGAGATCACGACGACCTTGTCCCCTTCCGTGGCCATGCCGTTCTTGAGCAGGTACTCGTCTACCTGCAGGAACATCAGGTCGGTGTGCTGCACCGGGTCCACCAGCGTCGAGTGCATTCCCCAGGTCAGCGCCATGCGCCGACGAATGCCGGGCTCCGGCGTGAAGGCCAGCATCGGGATGCGCGAGCGCAGACGCGACAGGCGACGAGCCGAGTCACCGGACTGGGTGAACACGCACAGGTACTTGGCATCGACGAAGTCGGCGACCTCAAGAGCTGCCAGCGTGATGGCACCCCCCTGGGTGCGTGGCTTGTTCGTAAGCGGTGCGATGCGCTCCAGGCCGTGCTCTTCAGTGGACTCGACGATGCGTGCCATCGTCTCGACGACGACAACCGGGTACTCGCCCACGCTCGTCTCGCCCGAGAGCATCACAGCATCCGCACCATCCAGCACGGCGTTCGCCACGTCGGAGGTCTCAGCGCGAGTCGGAACCGGGCTCGAGATCATCGACTCGAGCATCTGCGTTGCGACGATGACCGGCTTTGCATTCCGACGGGCCAGTTCCACTGCGCGCTTCTGCACGATCGGCACAGCCTCGAGCGGCAGCTCGACGCCCAAGTCGCCACGGGCGACCATGATTCCGTCGAAGGCGTCCACGATCTCTTCGAGCGCGTCGACAGCCTGCGGCTTCTCGATCTTCGCGATGACGGGGACCTTGATGCCCTCTTCTGCCATGATCTCGTGCACACGCTCGACATCGCTGGCGTCGCGCACGAAGGACAGCGCGATCAGGTCGGCACCGATGTTCAGGCCCCAACGAAGATCTGCCTCGTCCTTCTCGCTCAGCGCGGGAACGTTGACAGCGACACCGGGCAGGTTGATGCCCTTGTTGTTAGAGACGGGACCGGCGACGATCACCTTGGTGGTCACGACCGTGCCATCGGTCTCGACGACCTCGACGCGCACCTTGCCATCATCGATGAGCAAGAAGTCGCCGGGCTTGACGTCGTTCGGGAGACCCTTGAAGGTGGTTCCGCAGATCTCGCGGTTTCCGACGATGTCTTCCGTGGTGATCTTGAAGATGTCACCCTCAGCGAGGTCGTACGGGCCGCCCTCGAACTTGCCGAGACGGATCTTCGGACCCTGAAGGTCGACGAGAACCGCTACAGCCTTGCCCGCGTCATCCGCCGCGCGACGAACGTTCGCGTAGTTGGCGTCGTGAACCGAGTAGTCACCGTGGCTGAGGTTCAGTCGAGCAACGTCGACTCCTGCTTCGATGATGGCTCGAACATTTTCATAGCTTGAAGTTGCCGGGCCCAGCGTGGCGACTATTTTCGCGCGTCTCAAGTAATTCTCCAGGGTAAGAGGTGAGGGAACAGAACTGGCGACGTTGCCTTAGCCAGCCTACGCGGGCTGCAGGCCGATCGCGACATCATTCGGCATAACGGGCGACGGCAATACCGACTCCCCCATCAGGAACCGGTCGACACTTGCTGCCGCAGCCCGCCCTTCAGCAATCGCCCACACGATGAGCGACTGGCCGCGGCCAGCGTCACCGGCGACGAAAACGCCGGGAATCGTAGACGCGTACGCCCCATCGCGCTCGAAGCCACCCGATGCCGTCACCTCTGGCCGCAGCTCATCGGTGAACAGATCGTGTTCGGGACCGGTGAATCCCATCGCGATCAGGATCAAGTCCGCCGGGATCTCACGCTCCGTACCGCTCTTGGGCACACGCTTGCCGTCGACGTACTCGGTTTCAGCGACGCGCAACGCACGCACCTCGCCGGCCGCGTTCGCGAGGAACTCGACAGTGGATGCCAGGTAGTGACGTTCACCGCCTTCTTCATGCGCGGACTGCACCTCGAAGATGTTCGGCATCATCGGCCAGGGCTGATGATCGGGCCGTTCGGTGCCGGGTTGCGTGCCGATGGCCAAATTCGTGACGCTCAATGCCCCCTGCCGGTGCGCGGTTCCGATGCAGTCAGCACCGGTATCTCCGCCGCCGATGACGATGACGTGCTTGCCCTTGGCCGTGATCTGATCCGTCACCGTGTCACCGGCAACGGCATGGTTCGACTCCACGAGGTACTCCATCGCGAAGTGCACACCGTCCAGATCACGCCCCGGCAACGGTAGATCGCGTGGCACCGTCGAACCGGTGGCGATCACCACGGCGTCATAACGTGCCCGCAGATCCGCCCAACTGATGTCCCGGCCGATCTCCACTCCGGCGCGGAAGCGGGTGCCCTCTTCCTGCATCTGATGCAGGCGGGCCTCGACGTGAGACTTCTCCATCTTGAAGTCCGGGATGCCGTACCGCAGCAGCCCGCCGATACGGTCGTCCCTCTCAAAGACAGCAACCGTGTGTCCGGCCCGCGTCAACTGCTGAGCGGCCGCGAGCCCCGCCGGGCCCGAGCCGACGACAGCGACGGTCTTCCCGGTGAGTCGCTCAGGCGGCTGCGGCTCCACCCACCCTCTGTTGAAAGCGTTGTCGATGATCGAGACCTCGACCTGCTTGATGGTCACCGCGGGTTGGTTGATTCCCAGCACGCATGCGCTTTCGCACGGTGCAGGACACAGCCGGCCCGTGAACTCGGGAAAGTTGTTCGTCGCGTGGAGGCGTTCGATAGCCGAACGATCCTCGCCGCGCCAAGTCAGATCGTTCCACTCGGGAATGAGATTGCCGAGCGGGCACCCCTGGTGACAGAACGGCACACCGCAGTCCATGCAGCGGCCTGCCTGACGGCGCAGCACCGCCGTCTCCCCCGGCTCGTAGACCTCTTTCCAATCCATGATGCGAACCGGAACGGGGCGCCGTGCTGGCAGCTCGCGCTCCGTCACCTTCAGAAAGCCCTTGGGATCAGCCACCGGTCACCTCCAGGATCCGGCTCCAGACTGCGTCGCCATCCGGATCGATACCGGCTGCCTCTGCTTCCTGGCGCATGGACTGCACCGCCGCGAAGTCACGCGGCAGTACTTTTACGAATTCGGATGCCACGACATCGAAGCCGTCCAGCATCCGCTGAGCCAATGGAGACTCGGTACGCTCGGCATGCTCGGCGAGCAGGCCGCGCAGTACTTCGAGATCCGCCCGGTCGAGCTCTCGCAGCTGCAGTTCTCCGCTTTCCTGAGACTGCTGGTTGACGTTCTCGGTACGCAGCGCGTGAACATAAGCCACACCGCCGGACATCCCGGCGCCGAGGTTGCGCCCGGTGTTTCCCAGAATCACGGCTACACCACCGGTCATGTATTCCAAGGCGTGGTCGCCGACTCCTTCGACGACCGCGGTCGCACCGGAGTTTCGCACCAGGAACCGCTCCCCTACGACTCCGGAGATAAACATCGCTCCCGAAGTCGCGCCGTAGCCGATGACGTTGCCGGCGATCACATTCTCATGCGGGGCATAGCTCGAGCTGCGCGGTGGGCGAACGACGATATCGCCTCCGGACAAGCCTTTGCCCACGTAGTCATTCGCGTCGCCCTCGAGTCGGAGGATGATTCCTGCAGGCAGGAAAGCGCCGAGTGACTGCCCAGCGGTGCCGTGCAGGGTCACATCGATCGTCTCGCGCGGCAGTCCCGCTGCGCCGAACCGGGCGGTCACCTCATGACCGAGCATGGTGCCGACGGCGCGCTCAGTGTTGCGAATTGGCAATGCGGCGACGACCGGAGCCTTCTCCTCGAGAGCATCCTTCGCCATCGCTATGAGCTGAACATCAAAGTGCTTATCGAGTTCGTGCTCTTGCGGGCGTCCACTCCGACGAGGCTCGGATGCGGGGAACTCCGGTCCTTCCAGGATCGGTGAAAGATCCAAACCGTCCGCTTTCCAGTGAGCTATCGCCGCATTCGCCTCGATGAGGTCGGCGCGGCCGATGATCTCATCAAGCGAACGGAAACCGAGTTCGGCGAGGATCTCGCGCACCTCTTCAGCGATGAACTCCATGAAATTGACGACGAATTCCGGTTTACCCGTGAAACGCTCGCGCAACGCCGGGTTCTGCGTCGCGACGCCCACTGGACAGGTGTCCAAATGACATACGCGCATCATGATGCATCCGCTGACGACCAGCGGAGCGGTTGCGAATCCGAATTCCTCCGCACCCAACAGTGCACCGATGATGACGTCGCGTCCGGTTTTGAGCTGTCCATCAACCTGCACCACAACGCGATCGCGCATGCCGTTGAGCATGAGTGTCTGCTGAGTTTCAGCGAGGCCCAACTCCCAGGGTGTCCCCGCGTGTTTCAGCGAATTCAGCGGACTCGCTCCCGTCCCGCCGTCGTGTCCGGAAACCAGGATGACATCGCTGAGCGCCTTCGCGACACCGGCGGAAACCGCACCGATGCCGGATTGGCTCACGAGCTTGGTGTGGATCCGCGCCCCGGGGTTCGCGCGTTTCAGATCGAAAATGAGCTGCTTCAGATCTTCGATCGAGTAGATGTCATGGTGCGGTGGCGGCGAAATGAGACCGACTCCCGCGGTGGCATGACGCGTCCGCGCAACCCAAGGGTAGACCTTGCCCGGTGGCAATTGCCCGCCTTCGCCGGGCTTCGCACCCTGTGCGAGCTTGATCTGGATATCGTCGGACTTCGTCAGATACAGACTCGTCACGCCGAACCGACCGGATGCAACCTGCTTGATAGAACTGCGTCGTTCAGTATCCAGCAGCCGATCGACGTCCTCGCCGCCTTCACCGGTGTTCGACTTGCCGCCGATACTGTTCATGGCGATGGCCAGGGTCTCATGTGCTTCGCGTGAGATAGAGCCGTAGCTCATTGCGCCGGTCGAGAATCGCTTCACGATCGAACTCACGGATTCGACCTCATCCAGTGGCACAGCAGGGTGCGCTCCCTGACGCAGCCGGAACAGCCCGCGCAGCGTCTTCAGCTCAGCAGCCTGGTCATCAACGAGCTTGGTGTATTCGCGGAAGATGTCGTATCGCCGATTACGCGTGGAGTGCTGCAGTCGGAACACCGTCTCGGGGTTGAACAGGTGAGGCGAGCCGTCACGTCGCCACTGGTACTCCCCACCGGTCCACAGACGCTCATGTGCACGCGCTGCCGCGTCCTCCGGATATGCATAGTCGTGACGGGCCTGATTCTCCGCGAACACGTCTTCGATGTCGATGCCGCCGAGTTTGGTCTCGGTTCCGGTGAAGTACGCGTCGACGAACTCCTGGCCGAGACCAACTGCTTCGAACACCTGAGCGCCCGAGTACGACGAGATCGTGGAGATGCCCATCTTGGACATGATCTTCAAAACGCCCTTGCCGAGCGCGTAGATCAGGTTGCGGACCGCCGTCTCCGGGGTGATCCCGGTGATGAAGCCGGTACGAACCAGATGCTCGACAGTTTCCATCGCCAGGTACGGGTTCACCGCGGAGGCCCCATAGCCCATCAGGGTCGCCACATGATGCACCTCACGCACATCGCCTGCTTCGACGATCAGGCCGACCTTCATGCGGTTCTCGCGCCGGATTAGATGGTGATGGATCGCCGAGACCATGAGCAGCGACGGGATCGGGACGAGGTCCTTGTTCGAGTCCCGATCGGAAAGAATGATGAATTCGGCCCCGCTGGCGATCGCGTCGTCGACCTCGGCACACATCTGGGTGAGCCGTTCCTGCATCGTATGAGCGCCAGCGTCGAAATGATAAAGGCCACTGATCGTGACGGCCGAGCGATTCGGCAGTGCCCGGTCGATATAGCGGATCTTCGCCAGTTCGTCGTTATCGATCACCGGGAAATCGAGGGTGACGGTACGGGTGTGCTCCGGACCCCAGCTCAGCAGGTTCCGCTCCGGGCCGAGCCCGAGCCGAAGGCTGGTGACGACCTCTTCCCGGATCGAATCCAGCGGCGGGTTCGTCACCTGGGCGAACTGCTGGGTGAAGTAGTCGAACAGCAGACGCGGACGCTCGCTGAGCACGGCGATCGGTGTGTCAGATCCCATCGCGCCCAAAGGCTCTGCGCCGTGCTGTCCCATCGGCGTGAGCAGAATGCGCACTTCTTCTTCGGTGTAGCCGAATGTGCGCTGGCGCCGAGTGATGGATGCCGGCGGGTGCACGATGTGTTCGCGCTCGGGAAGTTCCGCTAGCCGCACGGTGCCCTGATCGAGCCATTCCTGCCACGGATGCATCGTCGCAAGGTCGTGCTTGATCTCCTCGTCCTCGATGATCCGCCCGGCATCGGTATCGACAAGGAACATCTTGCCCGGCTGCAACCGTCCGCGGCGCTTGATGCGCTCCGGCTCGAACTCCAGGACGCCGGTCTCGGAGCCGATCACGACCAGCCCGTCCGTCGTCTCGGTCCAACGGCCCGGGCGCAACCCGTTGCGATCAAGGGTTGCGCCGACCAGTGTGCCGTCGGTGAAGATGAGAGCGGCGGGGCCGTCCCAGGGCTCCATGTGATTGGAGTGGTACTCGTAGAAGGCGCGCAGGTCCGGCGCGATGTCCGTCTGCTTCTCATAGGCCTCCGGCACCATCATCATGATCGCGTGGGGCAGGCTGCGGCCGGTGAGAGTCAGCAGTTCCAGGACCTCGTCGAAGGATGCCGAGTCGCTGGCTCCGGGGGTGCAGATGGGCAGCAGCGGGCGAATGTTTCCGAGCAGCTCCGATTCGAGCTGGGACTGTCGTGCACGCATCCAATTGCGGTTGCCGCCGACGGTGTTGATCTCGCCGTTGTGCGCCAGCATCCGCAGCGGCTGCGCCAGCGGCCACGACGGGAAAGTGTTCGTCGAGTAGCGGGAGTGCACAACCGCAAGCTCCGAGGCGAACCGCTCGTCCTGCAGATCCGGGTAAAACGGCTCGAGCTGAAGGGTGGTGACCATTCCCTTGTAGCCGATGGTTCGGCTGGACAGGGAAACGAAATACGCCCCGAGCTCATGACCCGCGCGCTTGCGAAGCCGATACGCGGCGCGATCCAGCGCGATACCGGAGAGTCGCTGCTGATCCGCGGGAGCAGGATTCGTGGCGACGAAGAGCTGCTCGAACGCAGGACGCGCTTCGTCGGCGAGCTTGCCGAGGTTCTGGTTGGCGGTGGGAACCACTCGCCAGCCCAGCACCGTGAGGCCCTCTTCGCGAGCGATCTTCTCAACGCCCGCCTTCTGGGTGCGGCGCTCTGCGGCGTGCAACGGCAAGAAGGTGAGGCCTGCGGCGTACTCGCCTGCGGCGGGAAGATCGAAGTCGGTAACTTCGCGGAGGAACGCATCTGGCATCTGCGTGAGGATGCCTGCCCCGTCGCCCGTTCCGGAGTCGGAACCGATAGCGCCGCGGTGCTCGAGGTTGCGTAAGGCCTCTAGTGCTAACTGGATGATGTCGTGCCCCGCGCTTCCGCGGAGCGTTGCGACCATGGCTAGGCCGCAGGCATCCTTTTCGAATGCCGGGTTGTACATGCCCTGCTTCGGGGGGTAAGCGCCTGATGCGCCATAGGGAGGTTGAAAGTACACCTGTACCGTCCTCAGATACTCAAGTGACACTGGGGACGACGTTGGCCCGCTCGTTCAGTGCAGTGGATTCCTTACTCGGCGAGTGAGGCTTCGGGAGCTTCCCTCACTCAGGGAGCGGTGCTTGTGGCGGTGGCTCCGGTGGAAACTTCGACGGGAGGCTCGCTCACATCGACGAAGTCGTCGAGATTGTTCTGCGATTCTACAACAGCGTCGGCATCCTTCCGGCCCCGTCCGGGGACGTACGGCGATGCCTCACGTCCGGTGTGACGGCGGCTCTGCACGATCAGGATGACGATACCGACGACGACGCTGAGAATCGCTGCCCACACGTTGCTGCGCAGACCCAGGATGATCTCGCTCGGGTCGATACGAATCGATTCCCAGAGGATGCGGCCGGCGCTGTACCAGATGAGGTAGATCGCGAAGACCTTGCCCCACTGCAGGCTGAGCTTGTGACCGATCCACAGCAGGAAGAAGACGCCGAGCACGTTCCAGATGACCTCATAGAGGAACGTCGGGTGGAATAGCGTGCCCTCGGCAAGGCCGGGAGGGAAGGCTACATTGTCCGATTCGATCTCCAGGCCCCAGGGAAGATCGGTGGGAAGGCCGAACAGTTCGTGGTTGAACCAGTTGCCGAAACGACCCATCGCCTGTGCCAGCAGCAAGCCGGGCGCGAGAGCGTCAGCGAACGTCCAGAACCGGATGCCGGTCCACTTGCAGCCGAGGTATGCGCCGACGGCACCGCCCAGAAGCGCACCGAAGATGGCGATACCGCCCTCCCAGATCGCCCAGACCGAACCCGGCTCCAAGGGATTCCAGGTGTTCTTGCCTTCTCCGAAGTAGAAGTTCGGATGCGTGAGCACGTGGAAGATGCGCGCGCCGATGATCGCCAGCGGAACGGCGAGGATCGCGATGTCGATGACAACCCACGGCTCTGCTCCACGCCGGGTCAGCCTGTTATTAGTCAGAAGCGTGGCCACCACGATGCCGGCGATGATGCACAGCGCGTAGAAGTGAATCCGCAGCGGACCGAGGTCGATGTAGCTGACAGCGGGGCTCGGGATGCTGGTGAGCACGCCGGTGAAGGCTGTGTGGAGCGCGAGGGACATGAGTGCGATTCTAGTTCCCGTGTGAGGTGGCCGCCGACGAAGTGCCGGCGGTGAGGGTTTTGGTGACGTCGGCCAGGGCATCCAGTCCCCCGTCGCGCAGAGCGCGTACGAGGGCGGTTCCAACGATCGCGCCGTCGGCGTAGTCGACGACGTCCGCGATCTGGTCGGCGGTGGAGATGCCGATGCCGACACAGGCGCGAGTCGCGCCGTGCGTGCGCAGGCGGCTGACCAGCGTGCGCGCTGCCTTATCGAGTTGCGCACGCTCGCCCGTGATGCCCATGGTGGAGACCGTGTAAATGAATCCGGTCGAGGACTTCACGACGAGCTCGAGGCGTTCGTCGGTGGAGGTGGGGGCTGCCAGGAAGATCCGATCCAGACCGGTGCGTTCGCTGGCGGCGATCCACTCCCCTGCCGCTTCTGGCGTGATGTCTGGAGTGATGATCCCCGCACCGCCGGCCGCCAGAAGGTCATCGGCGTAGCGGTCGATGCCGTACTGCACGATCGGGTTCCAATAGGTCATCACCACGACGGGCACATCAGTGGCCGCCGCGATGGCCTTCACCGCAGTGAACAGGTCGCGGGTTCTGAAACCCGCTGCCAGGGCGCTGCGGGTGGCTTCCTGGATGATTGGTCCGTCCATCACCGGGTCGCTGTAGGGCGGACCGAGTTCGATGACGTCGGCGCCGTTCTCAGCGAGTGTGATCGCGGCCTGGATGCTGGTCTCAAGATCCGGGAAACCAACCGGCAGGTAGCCGATGAACGCACCGCGTCCAGCATCCTGAGCCTTTTGCAGGGCGCGTTCGATACGACTCATCGGGCAGTCTCCATACCGGCGGCGCTGTCATACAGATCGAAGTAGCGCGCGGCCGTATCCATGTCTTTGTCGCCGCGTCCGGACAGGCACACCGCGATGATCGCATCCGGCCCGAGTTCTGCACCCAACCGAAGCGCGCCGGCCAGTGCATGGGCCGATTCAATCGCCGGGATGATGCCCTCGGTGCGACTCAGAAGTCGTAGCGCCTGCATCGCCTCATCATCGGTTGCGGGAATGTACTCCGCACGGCCGATATCGGCGAGCCAGGAGTGCTCGGGGCCGACGCCGGGATAGTCCAAGCCCGCCGAGATCGAGTGGGACTCGATCGTCTGGCCGTCCTCATCCTGCAGCAGGTACGTACGTGCACCGTGCAGCACGCCCGGACGACCACGTTCGATCGAGGCCGCATGCCTGTCGGTTTCCACGCCGTCACCGGCAGCTTCCACACCGTAGAGCTTCACGTTCTCGTCATCCAGGAAAGCGTCAAACATACCGATCGCGTTCGATCCGCCGCCCACGCACGCCACGACGGCGTCAGGCAGACGACCGACCTCGTCCAGCAGCTGCTGGCGGGCCTCTTCTCCGATGATCTTCTGGAAGTCACGCACCATCGCGGGGAACGGGTGGGGACCGGCGGCGGTACCGAAGATGTAGTTGGTGGTCTCGACGGTGGCGACCCAGTCGCGGTACGCGTCGTTGATCGCATCCTTGAGGGTGCGCGAACCGGTGGTGACGGAAACGACCTCGGCACCCAGCAGACGCATGCGCGCAACGTTCAATGCCTGACGCTCGGTGTCGACCTCGCCCATGTAGATCGTGCAGTCCAGGCCGAACAGCGCTGCCGCTGTCGCTGTGGCGACACCGTGCTGACCGGCTCCGGTCTCGGCGATCACGCGTGTCTTGCCCAAGCGCTTGGTGAGCAGCGCCTGACCGAGCACGTTGTTGATCTTGTGGCTGCCGGTGTGGTTCAGATCTTCACGCTTGAGGAACACCCGTGCGCCGCCGGCATGGGCCGCGAAGCGCTGCACCTCGGTCAGCGCCGAGGGCCGGCCAGCGTAGCTGCCCAGCAGTCCGGCGAGCTCTGCACGAAACGCCTCGTCAGCGATGGCTTCTTCGTAGGCCACGGTCAGTTCATCGATCGCTGCGATGAGCGACTCCGGCATGTACCGGCCGCCGAACTCGCCGAAGAACGGACCCGGCTGGTCGCGCAGGCTCATCCCACCTCCAGGAAACTCTTCAGGGTGGCGACCGGGTCCCCGGTCACCAGCGCTTCGCCGATCAGCACCACGTCTGCTCCTGCAGAGCGGTAGCGCGCGACGTCGGCGGGCTCGAGCACAGCAGACTCAGCGATCTTCACAGCATCCGCAGGAATCCGGTCCACCAGAGTGCTGAACAGGTCGCGGTCCAGCTCCAGCGTCTTGAGATTGCGAGCGTTCACTCCGATGAGTGCTGCGCCCAGGTCGATCGCTGCTTCGAGCTCCTCTGCCGAATGGGTCTCCACCAGCGGGGTCATCCCGAGTTCCGTGATCAGCGTGTAGAGCTGCTGCAGCACCTTCGGCTCCAGACCTGCAACGATCAGCAGGGCGAGATCGGCCCCCGCCGCGCGCGCTTCGAGCACCTGATACGGGGTGGCGATGAAGTCTTTGCGCAGTACCGGAACCGAGACGCGATCGGTGACGGCCACGAGGTCGGCCAGGCTTCCGCCGAAACGGCGCTCTTCGGTGAGCACGCTGATCGCCGAGGCGCCACCGAGCTCGTAGAGGCCCGCCTGGTGCGCAGGATCCGGGATCTCGGCGAGAGCACCGCGAGAAGGACTCGCGCGCTTCACCTCGGCGATGATCTTGACGCGTTCTGCCGGAGCGAGTGCGGCCAGCGCATCCCTGGCCGCTGGGCGCGCGAGCGCGGCCTTTTCGACCTCGGCGAGGGGGCGTGTCAGCGCACGACGCTCAGCGTCCTGAACTGCGCCGGCCGTCAGGTCGGCGAGGACCATCAGTGGCCCTTCGGCGAGTACTTGGGTCCGTTCACTCCCCATCCGGCTTTCGCCAGAATCGGGCCGAGAAGAGCGCCGACGACGATGATGCCGACCGAGATCCACACAAACAGCGGCGCTTCGAAGCAGAACGCTACCGTGCCGGCCGCGACGCCGATCAGCATGACCACCACAGCGGTCCAAGCCGCAGGCGAGTGTCCGTGGCCGGGGTCAGCAATGGGGTTGGTCATGTTCTCCTCCGAGGCAGTCATGGGGTATTGCAATCAGTCTATCCGGGTCACTGGGTGGGGTCTGTCCCGCGCGACAGGTCATCCCAGGAGTCAATGGCATCAACGGTGCCCTCAGCGTCGTGAACGGTGTCGGTGCGGTAGCGCTTGCCCCCGCTCTTCCACCGCCTCGCCGTCGACAGCACGAACAGCGCGGTGGCTATCAACAGCACCCATCCGATCAGAGCAGCCCACGGCCACAGAGATGGAGAGAGCGTTTGGATGACGTCGGCAACGGCTGTTCCGCCGGCAAGGCCCGTGGTCTCAGTCACCGTCGGAGCGTACGCGGCCTCGGGCGCCTCGATGAGGATCTCGGCCGTCCACCAGGTCAGAAAGCCTCCGGCGAGCAGCGCAATGGCCGCAAAGACATAGCGCAGCACCACTCCGGCGATGGCCAGCGCCGCGCCGAGCGCGAGCACGGCAAGACTCAGAGGTGCCAGCAGCGCGAGAGCATCCGCACCGGGGATCAGAATCGGCTCACCGCCATCGGAGCGCTGGAGTGTCAGCCAGGTCTGCGTAGACGAGATGATTCCGATGCCGCCCGCGAGCAGAAATCCGATGGCCGCGGTGCTGCGGCCGCGCTTGACCGCGTTCATTCTGGGGTGCCTGACTCCGCCTGTTCAGCGGAAAAGGCGACAGCTTCGAGGTCGTTCGCATCGAAGCATGTGCGTGTTCCGGTGTGGCACGCGGGTCCGATCTGCTCGACGAGCAGCAGGATGGCGTCACCGTCGCAATCCAGACGCGCTTCGCGCACCTGCTGCACGTGGCCTGAGGTATCGCCCTTGCGCCAGTATTCCTGCCGTGAGCGGGACCAGTAGGTGACGCGACCGGTAGTCAGAGTGCGCCGAAGAGCCTCAGCATCCAGCCAAGCCAGCATGAGAACCTCACGCGTGTCCCACTGCTGCACGATCGCGGGCGCCAAGCCGTCGGCGTTCCACACCACCTGGGCGATACGCGCTTCCAGATCAGTCATCAGCATCGCCCCGCTCGCTAGATGCCGCGTCTCGAACCAGAATCCCCTCAGCGCGCATAGCGGCCTTGACGTCACCGATGGTGAACGCCCCAGAGTGAAAGACACTCGCGGCCAGCACAGCATCCGCACCGGCCTTGATCGCGGGCGCGAAGTCGGTGACAGCGCCCGCGCCGCCGGAAGCGATCACGGGAACCGACGAGACTTCACGCATCAGGCGCACCAACTCGAGATCGAAGCCGTCGCGGGTGCCGTCGGCGTCGATGGAGTTGACCAGCAGTTCACCGGCACCGCGCTCGATCGCCTCACGTGCCCAGTCCAGTGCGTCCAGCGTTGTCGCCGTGCGTCCGCCATGGGTGGTGATCATGAAGCCGGATGCCGTAGTCGTCGATCTTTTGATGTCCAGCGAGAGTACGAGCACCTGCGAGCCGAAACGATCCGCGATCTCGCCGATCAGATCCGGTCGCGCGATCGCGGCTGAGTTGACACCGATCTTGTCTGCGCCAACGCCCTGCAGCCGGGCGACGTCTTCAACGCTGCGAATGCCCCCACCAACGGTGAGCGGAACGAAAACCTGTTCGGCGGTGCGCTGAACGACGTCATAGGTGGTCGCGCGCTCATCGACCGTGGCGGTGACATCGAGGAAGGTGATCTCGTCGGCTCCCTGCGCAGCGTAGTGCGCCGCGAGTTCGACAGGATCGCCCATGTCGCGCAGGTTCTCGAAGTTCACGCCTTTGACGACGCGACCTGCTGCAACATCGAGGCATGGGATCACTCGGCTGGTGAGAGTCATCAGAGCCTCGCAGCGTGGATCGCGGTGACCAGCAGCGCTCTGGCGCCCAGAGCGTACAGATCATCCATCACACCGTTGATGCCCTTCTGCGGGATCATCACACGCACGGCCACCATGGAATCGTCCTTCAGCGGCGAAATCGTCGGCGACTCGCGGCCCGGAGCGATCGCAACGGCTTTTTCGAGCAGTTCGACCGGAAGCACGTAGTCCAGAAGTGCATACCGTCGTGCGACGATTACACCGCGCAGTCGACGCAGTAGTTTGTCGGTTCCCTCCGCGTCGCCGGGACGGCTGATGAGAACGGCTTCGGATTCGATGATGACCGGACCGAAGATCTCCAGCCCCGCCTGCCGCAGGGTGGTGCCCGTCTCCACGACATCGGCGATCGCATCGGCAACGCCCAAGCGCACAGCGGACTCTACGGCCCCATCGAGCGACACCAGGGTGGCCTCGATGCCGTGCTCGCGCAGGAAGCGGTCCACCAGACCGGGATAGGCGGAGGCGATGCGCGCTCCCGAAAGCTCCTCGATCGTGGAGTACTGCCCGCTGGGAGCAGCGAAACGGAAGGTCGACCGCGCGAATCCGAGTTCTTGGATCTCCCGGGCCTGCTGGGGGACATCGCGCAGCAGGTCACGGCCAGTGATGCCCACATCGAGCGCACCCGATGCCACGTACGTGGCGATGTCACGTGGGCGGAGGAAGAAGAACTCAACGCCGTTGGGTGCGTCGACGAGGTGGAGAGTCTTGGAATCACGGCGGCCGGCATAACCGGCTTCGGCGAGCATCTCGGCGGCGGTCTCAGACAGTGAGCCCTTGTTGGGGACAGCAATACGAAGCATGGGGCGCTTTCAGATCAGAGGGGAAGGGTCGGGAACGCTTCACAGATGTCGGTAGACATCCTGAAGGCTCAGTCCCTTCGCGATCATCATCACCTGCAGGTGATAAAGCAGCTGCGAGATCTCCTCGGCAGTTTCATCGTTTGATTCGTACTCGGCAGCCATCCATACCTCGGCTGCCTCTTCTACGATCTTCTTGCCGATCGTGTGTACACCGCCGTCGAGCTCGGCGACGGTTCCGGATCCGGTTGGGCGGGTCTCGGCCTTGACGCTGAGCTCAGCGAACAGCTCGTCGAAAGTCTTCACGATTCCAGGCTAGCGGCTCGCGCACGCTCTCGAAGCCCGTGGATGGCCGCTTCGATGTTCTCGGCACCGAATACGGCAGATCCCGCGACGAATGTGTCGGCGCCCGCCTCGGCTGCCTGCGCAATCGTGTCGAGTGATATGCCGCCGTCGACCTGGAACCAGACCGTCGAGTTGCGCCGCCGAGCTTCCTCGACCAGCGCACGCAGCTTCGGCATCGTCGAAGACAGGAAGCCCTGACCGCCGAAACCGGGTTCGACAGTCATCACGAGGATCTGATCAAACTCATCCATGATCTCGTAGAGGCTGTCACCGGCAGTGTCCGGTTTGATGGCGACCCCGGCGCGGGAGCCGATCTCACGGAGGCGTCGGGCAAGTTCCACTGGACGGGCCGTTGCTTCCAGATGGAAGGTGACGCTGGCTGCGCCCAGCTCGGCGTACCCCGGCGCCCAACGATCGGCATCCGAGATCATGAGATGAACATCCAGCGGCACCGGGCTCGTCGCTTGAATACGTTCCACCATCTGCGTCCCGAATGTCAGATTGGGCACGAAGTGATTGTCCATGACATCGACGTGCACGAAATCAGCGGATGCGATGCGCTCCAGATCCGCCTGCATATTGACGAAGTCCGCGGACAGGATGCTGGGGTTGATGCGCGGGGCCGAGGGAAGGCTCATGGGGTCATTCTCCTAGCTCATAGTGCGCTGCAGGAGCGCGAGGAACATCGCGTCGGTGCCGTTGCGGTGCGGCCACAGCTGCACTCTGCCGGTCCCGTCGGATGCCAGGTCGATGGGACTGTCGACGAGCGATGCGAGGATCGCCGCGGCATCCAGTTCATCGACGTCATCGCGGGTGCGCAGCACCTCGGCGACCACGCCGCTGGTCTCGGCGAGGTGCGGCGAGCACGTGACGTACGCGACCACACCGCCCGGTGCGAGAGCATCGATGGCACCGGCGAGCAGCTGCTCCTGCAGCGGAACCAGCTCGGCGACATCGGCCGGCGTCTTGCGCCAGCGTGCTTCGGGGCGACGACGCAGAGCGCCCAGCCCTGTGCAGGGCGCGTCGACGAGGATCCGGTCGAACCGCGCAGGGTTCGCTGCAACCAGGTCACGCCCGTCCTGCTCGTGGACAGTGACCTCACCGGGCACGGCCTGCAACGCCTTGCGGACGAGCCCTGCGCGTGCCGGGATCACCTCGTTGGCTTCGAGCGTAACCTCGTGCTGGTTCGCGATGGCCGCAAGCAGTGCTGTCTTGCCGCCGGGGCCGGCACAGAGGTCGAGCCACTGCTCCCCCGCCGCAATCGGCTTCGCAGCGGCTAGCGCGAGGGCGACGAGCTGCGAGCCCTCGTCCTGCACGCGGATCCTGCCGCCGGCTTCGGAGATCATCTTCAGCGGGTCTCCGCCCGGTGAAGCGAATGCGGTCGGTGCGTAGGGACGGGCGGGAGTACCGCGCTCGGCGAGGCCGGGAAGGGCGACGAGGGTGACCTGAGGCGAGACGTTGTCGGCCTCGAGGAGCTCTTCCAGCTCTTCGACTCGGCCTTCGGCAGCGAGTGCACGCCGCAGCGCGCGGATGATCCAAACCGGGTGCGCGGTGCGAAGCCCCAGCCGCTCATCGTCCGAGCGTGCCGCCGCTTCGATGCGTTCCTGCCACACACCGGGTGTGTCTTGAGAGATTCGACGTAGCACGGCATTGGTGAATCCGGACGGTCCCCTACCGACAGCATCAGAGACGAGGTTCACGGACTCGTTGACCGCTGCGTGCGAGGCGACGCGGGTAGCGAGCAACTGGTGGGTGGCGAGGCGCAGAGCGTCGAGCACCGGCGCGTCGATCTCGTCCGCTGGCCGGCCGGCAGCGGCGGCGATGATCGCGTCGTAGGTGCCGCGTCGGCGGAGCGTGCCATAGGTGAGTTCGGTCGCCAGCCCCGCATCCTGCGGGTTCAGCTGGGCCTCGGCGATCGCCGAGGGCAGCAGCAGGTTCGCATAGGCATCAGAGTCGCTGACGGCGCGGAGAACGTCGTAGGCGACGCGGCGCGCAGGAGACACCTGGCGTGCCTGTGGCGCACGCGCGGGGCGGCGCTGCTGTGCTCCGCGTGCCGGGGAACTCTGTCTGGCGTTACCGCGCCTCTGCTGGCCGGTCATGCGCCGAACCGCACGTTCTCGTCGGCGCGGAGACCCCGCCACCAGTCGGTGGCATTCATCGCGCCCTTGCCAGCGGGCTGCACGCGGGTCACCGCCACGGGTGTTGTTCCGGTGCCGACCAGCAGCGCCTGTTTCGTCGTCCAGACAGTTCCGGGCGCCTGCGCCTCGGCGTCGATCGGCGCCATCTCCAAGACCTTCACGCGAAGTCCTTCGACCGTCGTATGGGCGCCGGGTTCGGGCGTGACGCCGCGGAACCGGGCGAACAGCTCGGCCGCGGACTGCGTCCACTCCAGCGCACCGTCTTCGAGGGTGAGCTTGGGGGCGACGGTGGCCTCGCCCTGCTGCGCAACAGCCACGCCGGTGCCATCAGCGATGGATGCGACGACATCTGCTGTCAGGCCTGCCCCGTCGTCCGCGAGGATCCGCAGGGCGACGTCCGCGGTCGCGTCCGCCGCAACCGGCACCGTGCGAGCGGCATAGACGTCACCGGCATCCAACGCGGGAACCAGCTGGAAGACGCTGGCGCCGAGTTCGGTACCTCCGGCGATCAGCGCGCGCTGCACGGGGGCAGCGCCCCGCCACTGCGGCAGCAACGAGAAGTGCAGGTTGATCCACCCGTGTTCAGGAGCAGACAGCAATGGCTCGCGCACCAGCCCGCCATAGGCGACGATAACGCCCAGCTCAGGCTCCAGCGCCGTGATCTTTTCGGTGGCCTCGTCATCCAGGCGTGCGGCCTTGATGATCGGCAGCCCCAGCTCCTCGGCAGCCTGAGCCACGGGCGAGGGTGTGAGGACGCGTTTACGCCCCAGCGGGGCATCCGGTCGGGTGATGACGGCTGCGATCTCGTGCGAACGCACGAGGGTTCGCAGAGTCGGGACGGCTGCGGCAGGGGTGCCGGCGAAGACGAGGCGCATAAAGGTTCTCCGGAAGGAAGGGATTAAAGCTCTGGATCGAGGATATCGAGCCGCAGTGACAGCGGGATGCGGTTGTTGCCTGCTTTGCCCCGTCGCCGTTTGACAGCTTCGGCAACGACCGCGGCACGAAGTGTCGTCGCCACTGTCGCGCCGGCGGCGTACTCGAAGCGGACGAGCGCCCGGACACGGTCCTCATCGGATTCGATCGGCACCGGGCCGAGAATGGCGTCAGCCGGTAACGGCAGTGCACGCAGGCTCGTGAGTGCGCGCTCCACGGATGCCCCGATCCCCTCGATCAGGGCGACTCTCGCTGCCGGCGGCATGTGCAGCGGTGCACGCTCCGCCAGCTCGGAACGGGCGTAACCGGACTGGTTCCAGGTCGCCAGCGCCCGAGCCACCGGTCCATCGACGCCGACCAGGTGGATCGGTGCTCCGGGAGCTGCCAGAGCGGCGGCATTCGACCACCAGCGCAGGCACGACTCACCGACGCGGAGGTCGGGGGCCTGCAGCATTCGGGAGCCGTCCAACAGCACAACGGAACGATATCCGCCCTCGGCGATCGGCTCCGCTCCCCTGGTGGCGACAACGAGTGCGGGCTTGTCCGACACCGATTCGACCGGGTGGGCGCCATCGGCGATGATCACGCGCACGCCGGGGAATGCGCGCCCCAGCTCGTCTGCGGTTCGCTCACTCCCGGATGACGCCAACCGCAGCTGAGTGGATGAACACGAGGGGCACGCCCACGCCCGAGCCGACCGTCCGCACCAGCCGCACACCGGCACGGCACCGCGATGGCGCGCGCCCAGCGGGCCGCCACAGGGTGCACAGCGTGCGGGCGCGCGGCATTCAGCGCAGACGAGAGTGGGCGAGAATCCGGGTCGGGAAACCTGAACCAGCACCGGGCCGGATTCGGTGGCAGTGCGGGCCGCTGCGAAAGCGCTGGAGTGCACCCGCTGCGTGGGCGCTTCCAGTTCATGCTGTGTGCTCAGCACGACCTTCGGCAGGACCCGGCGCGCTGCACGGACGTCCTGCAGCCAGCCGTGGATCACCAGTCGCTCAACGTCGGTGGTCCGGCTGTGCGCAGCCACCAGCAGCGCAGAGGATTCCTGCTCCTGCCGCAGCAGCGCCGCGTCCCGAGCGTGCACGTAGGGTGCGAGGGGCTCGCCGAGGAGCGAGTCGCCGTCATCCCAGATCGCCACGAGTCCCGCACGCACCGGCGAATACACGGCCGAGCGGTTTCCGACAACCACGCAGGGCGCGTCTTCCAGTGATCGCAAGAACCCGCGATAGCGGTCTGGATTTGTCTGCCGCGAATCGTGGCGCACGATGGCTTCGGCGGGCAGCATCGTCTCCAACGCCGTCAAAAGACGATCCAGATCGCGGTGATCGGGAACCACGAGGATCGATGATGCACCGGCAGCAAGGGTGTGGGTGGCGGCGGCCGCGAGCAGCTGTGTCCACCGCGGCATATCGTCGCGGATTCCGGGGATCGCTTCGACCCCTGCTCGTCCACGTTCATCGAGCACGGCGCTCAGTCCCTCGTACTCGCTGAGTACTGCGGTGGCTCGGGCGATCGCATCCGGACCCAACACAGGAACCGGTGCATCCGCCTTCCAGGCCTTCTCTACACGCACCTGTCGTTTGGGGATCACCAGACGCAGAATGTCGGATGCCGACCCTGCTGCCCGGTCCGCGGTACGACGCGCGAGCCTGTAGAGGCGATCCGGTAGAACGGCGACCTGCGATACGACGTTGTCCACCTCGGAGAGTGGACGCTCAGCGTCATCCTCTTCAGCCACCTCGACAACGTAACCATCGACAAGACGTCCGGCGCTGCGCAATGGCACCCGCACCCGAACCCCGGGAGAGACGTCGCCGAGTTCCGCCGGTAGCGCGTAGTCGAACAGCCGGTCCAGCTGGGGCAGCGGAGAATCCAGCTGCACCCGCGCGATGCGCCGGCTCATCGCCGGGCTCCGCGCGTGCCCATCACAGTCCTGCGGCGCGGCGCAACTCGTCTGCGCGGTCGGTTCGCTCCCATGTGAAGTCGGGAAGCTCACGGCCGAAGTGTCCGTATGCTGCGGTCTGCCGGTAGATCGGACGCAGCAACTGCAGCTCTTCGATGATCGCCTGGGGTCGGAGGTCGAAGACGGTGCGAATCGCCTCGGTGATCACCTCGTCGGAGACCTTTCCGGTTCCGAATGTCTCGACATACAGTCCGACCGGACGCGCGACGCCGATCGCATAGGCGACCTGCACTTCGAGGCGATCGGCCAGGCCGGCTGCCACGGCATTCTTCGCCACCCAGCGCATCGCGTAAGCGCCCGAGCGGTCGACTTTGGACGGATCCTTGCCGCTGAACGCACCACCGCCGTGGCGCGCTGCACCGCCGTAGGTGTCGATGATGATCTTGCGACCGGTCAGCCCGGCGTCGCCCTTGGGGCCACCGGTCACGAAGGGGCCCGCCGGGTTGATGAAGTAGCGGTCAGCTGCCGGCATCTCCAGGCCCGTGCTCTCCAGAACCGGGTCGATGACGAGGCGCCGAACCTGTTCCTTGAGCTCATCCTGTGCAATGTCGGGGTGGTGCTGCGTGGAGAGTACGACGGCATCGATCGTCTTGGGCGTGAAGCCCTCGTAACCGAGTGTGACCTGGGTCTTGCCGTCCGGCCGCAGGAAGGCCAATTCGCCGGAACGGCGCACCTCGGTGAGGCGCTCCGCGATCCGGTGCGCAGTGTGCCCCGCCATCGGCATCAGTTCCGGCGTCTCGATCGTCGCGAACCCGAACATGATGCCCTGATCGCCTGCGCCCAGGCTGTCGAGCGCATCGACCGAGCTGCCATCACGCTGTTCCTGTGCCTGGTCAACGCCGTGGGCGATATCGGCGGATTGCTCCCCCACCGAAATGCTCACGCCACAGGAATCGCCGTCAAAGCCGGTCTCACTGGACGTGTATCCGATGCTGTTGACGACCTCGCGGACGATCGTCGGAATATCGACGTACGCCTCGGTGCGGATCTCTCCTGCAACGTGCACGAGTCCGGTGGTGACCAGGGTCTCCACCGCGACTCGTGAACCGGGGTCTTTAGCGATCAGCCCATCGAGGATGCTGTCAGAGATCTGGTCGCAGATCTTGTCAGGGTGTCCCTCGGTGACGGACTCAGACGTGAAAAGGCGCAGCGCGCTCATCGACGAAGCAGCCCTCACTCGACGTGGCGAAGGCGCAGCTTGTCCTCGTTGATCTCGTGAAGCGCGATGGTGAGCGGCTTGTCCTCGACGGACGAGTCGACCAACGGTCCGACGTTGTCGAACAGGTTGCCCTCGTGGAGATCTGCGTAGTAGTCGTTGATCTGACGTGCACGCTTGGACGCGTAGATCACGAGCTCGTACTTCGAGTCGACGCGGTCGAGCAGGTTGTCGATGGGGGGATCGATGATGCCCTTGGTGTGGTGTCCGGCCATGGTGGGACCTCCAGATCAGGCGACGGGTTCGTCGCGAAGTCGAATCGGCGGGCGCGCGACCCTTTGACGGGCTCAGGGAACGCTCAGCGCGCAGACGCCTCAGACAATCCTACGACCTCGCGCGCAGCTCGGGCGACTTCCTCGTTCACAATCAGATAATCGAACTCATTCTGGGCGGCCAATTCGACCTTCGCAGTGCGCAGTCGACGGGCGCGCTCTTCTTCGTCCTCGGTCCCTCTGCCGACCAGCCGGTGCACGAGTTCATCCCACGATGGCGGCAGCAGGAACACCAGCGTCGCCGAAGGCTCTGCCGCACGGACCTGACGCGCTCCCTGCAGATCGATCTCGAGCAGCACAGTCTTGCCCTCGGCCAGGGCGGCATCGATCGGGCGCCGCGGTGTGCCGTACCGCGAACGATTATGAACGACCGCGTGCTCCAGGAGCTCTCCCGCTGCAACCATCCGATCGAACTCGGCCTCGTCGACGAAGAAATAGTGCACGCCGTCGGTCTCGCCGGGGCGCGGCGCGCGGGTGGTCGCCGATACCGAGAGGTGGATCTCAGGGTGATGCTCGCGGATGTAGGCGGCAACGGTGCCCTTGCCGACCGCAGTGGGCCCGGCAAGAACCAACAGTCGGCTGCGTCCGGCGCGCGGACCGTGCTCAGGGAATCGAAGATCAAGCCACTGCAGGAGGCTCGTGCGCTGGCGGACGCCGAGACCGCCCAAGCGCTTCACAGGCGAAATATCGAGGTCAAGCAGAATCCGGTCGCGTTTGCCGACACCGATGGCTGGCAGCGCGATCAGAAAATCCGTGATGCGCATGGAACCGGCAACCGAGTCCGCATCATCGAATGCCTGCCGGGCGACAGCCTGCGGCGCTACGACACGCATCGTGAGCGAACGCTTCACAGCAGCACGCGCACGACGACGCTCGACGGCGCGACGGGCCGCGGCGGCGCGATCTACTTCGGGGATGCTGCGCTCAGCCATTCAGAGCCTCCTGATACTCCGCAACACGGGAGTCTATTGTCGCGGTCAGAGCCTCGAAACCGGCTGACAGGATGCTCCGACTCTCGGTCGCAATAACCATCGCTGCTGCATCGCCGAAGCGTGCGGAGAGATCGGCAGGTCCTGCACCCTGCGCGCCGAACCCGGGCGCGAGGATGGGTGCCGGTGGGGCGAACGGTGAAATGCCGGCATCCGACCATTCGACGGTTGCGCCGATGACGAAACCAACGCTCGCCCAGTGCCCGGCTGGTGTGACCTGGGCGTTACGACTGCTGACCTGTTCGATGATCGATCCGGAGACGGTCTGCCCGACATCCACGCCCGAATCCGCAATCGTGCGCGCCCGCTGCACACCGTGCGCCTCGGGGTTACTTGTCGCGGCCAGGACGAACACGCCCTTGCCATGACTCTCCGCGAGCGAGAACGTGTGATCCAGCGTGCCGATGCCCAGATAAGGGTTCACCGTGAGCGCATCTGCCTCGAGCGGCGAGCCGGGCGTAAACCAGGCCGCAGCATAAGCATCCATCGTGGTGCCGATGTCGCCGCGTTTGGCATCCGCAATCACGAGCAGATCGGCGTCACGAGCGGCTCGGAGCACATCTTCCAGCGCAGCGAATCCGGCCGAACCGAAGCGCTCGAAGAACGACACCTGCGGCTTCACCAGACCGACGCGTCCGATGGCAGCATCCACGGTCCGCAAGCCGAAATCGCGTACGCCTGCCGCTGAATCAGGCAGGCCCCAAGCCTGCAGCAACGATCCGTGCGGATCGATACCCACGCAGAGCGGGCCGCGTGTGCTGAGCACTGCGCGGACCCGCTCTCCGAAGCGTTCGGTCACAGGGCTGCCTGTCGGTCGATCGCATACTCCTGCAGGCTCTTGACGCTGAAGCCCTGGTCTGCGGCATCCATCCCGCTGACGGCAGCGCCGAGCACGGCGATGGTCGTGAACAGCGCCTTGTCTGCGGCCACGGCTGCCGCGCGGATCTCGTAACCGTCTGCGCGTGCGGCCCCACCGGACGGCGTGTTCACGATGATGTCGATCGCGCCGTTGTTGATGAGGTCGACGATATTCTCGCGGCCGTCCTGCTGGGTCTCACTGAACTTCGACACGACCTGCACCTTGATGCCGTTGCGCGAGAGAATCTCGGCCGTGCCCTCGGTTGCGACAAGGTCGAAGCCCAACTGCTGCAGACGGTGCGCGGGCAGGATCACTGCGCGCTTGTCTGCGTCGGCGACCGAGATGAACACCGTGCCGGACGTGGGCATGCCCCCGTACGCGGCAGCCTGACTCTTCGCGAATGCGGTCGGGAAGTCCTTGTCGATTCCCATGACCTCACCGGTGGAGCGCATCTCCGGGCCGAGCACGGAGTCAACGATCTTGCCGTCCTTGGTGCGGAACCGCTTGAACGGAAGCACCGCTTCCTTGACGGAAACTGGAGCATCCAGCGGGACGCGGGAGCCGTCAGACTGCGGCAGCAGACCTTCGTCCTTGAGCTCGGCGATCGTTGCACCCACCATGATGCGGCTCGCGGCCTTCGCCATCGGAATGCCGAGTGCCTTCGACACGAAGGGAACGGTGCGGCTTGCGCGCGGGTTCGCCTCGATCACGTAGAGCACATCCGCGCTGACGGCGAACTGCACGTTGAGCAGGCCCCGTACACCGACGCCCTCGGCGATCGCGAGAGTCGCCTCACGCACACGGTCTACGTCGCTGCGACCCAGCGACATCGGGGGCAGCGTGCAGCTGGAGTCGCCGGAGTGGATGCCAGCCTCTTCGAGGTGCTCCATCACACCGCCGATGTACAACTCGCTTCCGTCGTACAGTGCGTCCACATCGAGCTCGATGGCGTCGTCCAGGAACCGGTCGACGAGCAGCGGGGTGCCGGGACCGACGATGACCTCACCGGCGGTGCGCACGAAGTAGTCGCGCAGGCTCGGGGTGTCGTAGACAATCTCCATGCCGCGGCCGCCGAGCACGAAGCTCGGGCGCACGAGCACCGGGTATCCGATGTCCTCGGCGATCACAACGGCGCCGTCGGCGTCCGTCGCCGTGCCGTGGCGGGGCGCGACGAGGCCGGCCCTGTCGAGCAGCTGCGAGAACAGCTCGCGTTCCTCGGCGATGTCGATCGCCTCGGGGCTGGTGCCCAAGACCGTGTAGCCGGCGGCCTGGATCCCCTTCGCGAGACCCAGCGGGGTCTGTCCGCCGAGCTGGCAGACGACGCCGAGGATCGTGCCGCTGGCAGCTTCCGCGTCGAGCACCTCGAGGACGTCCTCAAGCGTCAGCGGCTCGAAGTAGAGACGGTCCGAGGTGTCGTAGTCGGTGGAGACGGTCTCCGGGTTGCAGTTGACCATGACGGTCTCGTATCCGGCATCCGACAGCGCGAAGGATGCGTGCACGCAGGAGTAGTCGAATTCGACACCCTGGCCGATGCGGTTCGGGCCGGAACCGATGATGACGACCTTGGTGCGCTCGGAGGGAGCGACCTCGGTCTCAAGGTCGTAGCTCGAGTAGTGGTACGGCGTCGTGGCCGGGAATTCGCCGGCGCAGGTGTCGACGGTTTTGAACACCGGGCGCACACCGAAACCATGGCGGATGCTTCGAACCGCTGCCTCGTCGATACCGCGGAT
This sequence comes from Microbacterium wangyouchuni, assembly GCF_051546305.1. Classification (NCBI taxonomy): domain Bacteria; kingdom Bacillati; phylum Actinomycetota; class Actinomycetes; order Micrococcales; family Microbacteriaceae; genus Microbacterium; species Microbacterium wangyouchuni. The sequence goes on along the minus strand of NZ_JBPTMA010000004.1, from coordinate 219,928 downwards.
CTCTGCGAGCTGCGCGTCGGAGAAGCCGTGATCCTTGGCATAACGGATCGTGTCGGCGTCGAGCTCCGCGGCCGTGCGCACGTGCTCGGCGACCTCGTTGATCAGTACGATCTGGTCGATGAACCAGGGGTCGATCGCCGTGGCTTCGAATGCCTGCTCGATCGTCGCGCCCTTGCGCAGCGCCTGCTGCAGCACGACGATTCGACCGTCGGTGGGGGTCTCCGAAACATTCAGAAGCTCTTCGACGCTGCGGGATTCCTCGCCCCAGTGGAAGCTCGAACCACGCTTCTCCAGCGAGCGGAGCGCCTTCTGCAACGCGGTGGCGTAGTTGCGGCCAATGGCCATCGCCTCGCCGACCGACTTCATAGTGGTCGTCAGCGTGGCATCGGCCGCCGGGAACTTCTCGAACGCGAAGCGCGGAACCTTGACCACGACGTAGTCGAGCGTGGGCTCGAAACTCGCCGGCGTCACGCCGGTGATGTCGTTCGGGATCTCGTCGAGACGGTAGCCGAGCGCGAGCTTGGCGGCGAGCTTGGCGATCGGGAAACCGGTCGCTTTGGAAGCGAGCGCGCTCGAGCGCGAAACGCGCGGGTTCATCTCGATGACGATGATGCGGCCGTTGGACGGGTCAACGGCGAACTGGATGTTGCATCCACCGGTGTCCACGCCGACGGCGCGGATGATGTCGATGCCGATGTCGCGCATCTTCTGATACTCGCGGTCGGTCAGGGTGAGCGCGGGTGCCACGGTGATCGAGTCGCCGGTGTGCACACCGACCGGGTCGACGTTCTCGATGGAGCAGACGACGACCGTGTTGTCGGCCGTGTCACGCATGAGCTCGAGCTCGTACTCCTTCCAGCCGAGGATCGACTCCTCCAGGAGCACCTCGTTGGTCGGTGAGTCGTGCAGACCGGCGCCGGCGATGCGACGGAGGTCGGTTTCGTCGTAGGCGAAGCCGGAGCCGAGGCCGCCCATGGTGAAGCTGGGGCGGACGACCAACGGGTATCCGAGCTCTGCAGCACCGGCGAGCACCTCGTCCATGGTGCGGGCGATGCGGCTGTCAGCGACATCGGCACCGGCATCCAGCACGAGCTGCTTGAAGATCTGACGATCCTCGCCCCGGTTGATGGCCTCGAAGTTCGCGCCGATGAGCTCGATATCGTACTTCTCGAGGATGCCGTGGTTGTGCAGCTCGATCGCGGCGTTCAGGGCGGTCTGACCGCCAAGCGTCGGGAGGATCGCGTCGGGGCGCTCCTTGGCGATGATCGTCTCGATGACCTGCCAGGTGATCGGCTCGATGTAGGTCGCATCCGCGAAGTCAGGGTCGGTCATGATCGTGGCCGGGTTGGAGTTCACGAGGATGACGCGCACGCCCTCTTCGCGCAGCACGCGGCACGCCTGGGTTCCGGAGTAGTCGAATTCGCAGGCCTGGCCGATGACGATCGGGCCGGAGCCGATGACGAGGACGGACTTGATGTCGTCGCGCTTGGGCATTAGTTCTTGTCTCCCTGGGTGGCGATGACCAGATCGCGGAAGCGGTCGAAGAGATAGTTGGCGTCGTGCGGACCGGCAGCGGCCTCGGGGTGGTACTGCACCGAGAATGCCGGGATGTCGAGGGCGCGGAGGCCCTCGACGACGTTGTCGTTCAAGCCGACGTGGCTGACCTCGACCAGCCCGTAGCCGTTGGGGCTCTCGAAGGACCCTTCCAGCGGCGCTTCTACGGCGAACCCGTGGTTGTGCGCGGTGATCTCAACCTTGCCTGTCGACTTGTCGAGCACCGGCTGATTGATGCCTCGGTGGCCGAACGGAAGCTTGTAGGTGCCCAGTCCCAGGGCCCGCCCGAGCAGCTGGTTGCCGAAGCAGATGCCGAAGAACGGCAGGCCCTCGTCGAGTACCTCGCGCAGCAGCGCGACGTGGCCGTCGGATGCAGCCGGGTCGCCCGGGCCGTTGGAGTAGAACACTGCTGCCGGGTCGATCGCGCGGATATCCTCGATCGTCGAGGTCTGCGGCAGCACGTGCACCTCGAAGCCGCGAGCGGCGAGGTTGTCGATCGTCGCCTGCTTGACACCGAGATCGAGCACGGCGAGATTGCCCAGGCGCTCCCCCACCGCGGTCGTCACGGTGACGACATCGACAGAGACTTCTGCCGACAGGTTACGCCCGCTCATCTGCGGAGCCTGCTGCACCATGCGCAGCTGCTCATCGGGATCGAGCGCGGCATCCGCACCCGAGAAGATGCCTCCGCGCATGGATCCCGCCGAGCGGATACGGCGGGTGATCGAGCGCGTGTCGATACCGCTGATGCCGACGATGCCGTCGTTGATGAGGCCCGCGTCGAGCGATGACTCGGCGCGCCAGTTGGACACGACACGCGAAGGGTCGCGGACGATGTAGCCGGCGACCCAGATGCGGTGAGACTCGGAGTCTTCCTCGTTCATCCCGGTGATGCCGATGTGCGGTGCTGTCTGCAGGACGATCTGGCCGGCGTAGGACGGGTCGGTCAGTGTCTCCTGGTAGCCGCTCATACCGGTGGCGAAGACGACCTCGCCGAGCGTGGTGCCGCGTGCGCCGTAGGCGCGGCCCGTGTGACGGGTTCCGTCCTCCAGGACAAGGACGGCGGGTTCAGGCAATGTCATGACGTAGCTCCTGAGTTGTGAGCAGGGGTGAGCCGCTGCAGATCTGAGATGAGGTTTTCGGGGGCGCCGCTGGTGGCGCGCAGATACGAGTCGACGATCGTGTTGTCGTCGAGCTTCCAGGCCAATCGCACGAGACCGCCCGGTTCGACCACCCGGTCGATCGTGACGGAGGCGCGGTCCACCGCGACGAGTGACGCAGAAGCGATGAACACGGTGGGCGAGCCGTCGAGACAGAGGGCTGCCCCGCGGTCGGTGACTGCTACTTCTCCCCTGGCGCGGTATGCCAGCGGCGAGATCGCCAGGCGCTCCAGTGGCTCGTCGTGCCGCGTTGTGGAGACGTAGAGAACTTCGTGGCGGGAGCGGACCTCGGCATGCTCGGGCACTCCTAACGGAGCCGAGAATTGCGAGTCGCGTCGCAATCGTCGTCGCCACGCGAAGAGCATGGCAAGAAGAATCAGCAGTGCGACCGCGATCGTGATCGCGATGGCAATATCGCGGGTACTCACGCGCCCAACTCCTCTACAACGATGCCCGATGCGAGTGTGACCAGGCCGTGGTGCACGGTGTACTCCACGCGACCGGGAAGCTCACGCCCGAGGTACGGCGAGTTCTCGCTGCGACCGTGCAAGTCGGCTGCGGTGAATGTGCCGGCGATGCTGGGATCGTACAGCGTGATCTGAGCCGGCCGGCCGGTCTCAAGCGGAGTGCCATGGCCCTCCAGCATCCCGATTCGTGCCGGAGCCGCGCTCATCACCCTGGCCACATCCGCCCAGCCGATCAGGCCGGTCTGCACCATCGACTGATGCACGACACGCAGTGCGCTTTCGAGACCCACCATGCCGTTGGCGGCAGCCTGCCATTCGCAGGCCTTGCTCTCACTCGGGTGCGGGGCATGATCGGTGGCGACGATGTCGATCGTGCCGTCGGCGAGACCCTCACGCACGGCGAGAACATCTTCTTCGCGGCGCAGCGGAGGATTCACCTTGTACCGCGGGTCGTAGCCGCGCACCAGCTCTTCGGTCAGCAGCAGGTGGTGCGGCGTGACTTCAGCTGTGACGTTGATGCCGCGCTTCTTGGCCCAACGGATGATGTCGACCGAACCTGCGGTGGACAGATGGCACACGTGCAGGCGCGAACCCACGTGTTCGGCCAGCAGCACGTCGCGCGCGATGATCGACTCTTCGGCGACGGCGGGCCAGCCGGCCAGGCCCAGTTCGGCAGAGACAGCACCCTCGTTCATCTGGGCGCCTTCGGTCAGGCGAGGATCCTGTGCGTGCTGGGCGATGACGCCGCCGAAGGACTTCACATACTCGAGTGCGCGGCGCATGATCAGGGGGTCGAAGACGCAGAAGCCGTCATCGCTGAATACCCGAACCTTCGCCCGGGAGGATGCCATCGCGCCGAGCTCGGCGAGGCGTTCGCCCTTCTGGCCGACGGTGACAGCACCGATCGGCTGGACCGTGGCGTAGCCGGCAGCTTCGCCAAGGGCGAGTTCCTGCTCTACCACTCCCGCGGAATCGGCGACGGGCATCGTGTTCGGCATCGCGAAGACCGCGGTAAAGCCGCCTGCTGCCGCGGCTCTCGTGCCGGTCAGGATCGTTTCGGATGCTTCATACCCGGGCTCGCGCAGGTGGGTGTGCAGATCCACGAGGCCGGGGAGGGCAACGAGCCCCGCCGCATCGATGATGCGCGCGCCGGAACGGCTGAGGCCGGTTCCGATCTCGGCGATCATGCCATCCTCGACAACGATGTCCGCGCTGTCGGTTCCGAGCAACTGGGCGCCCGTGATTACGAGGGTCTCAGTCATCAGTTTTCCCCTCGTTCGTCGTTTCGTTCTCCGGCAAGAAGCAGGTACAGCACCGCCATGCGCACAGACACCCCGTTGGTGACCTGTTCCAGCACCGTGGAGCGCGGAGAGTCAGCGGCTGCGGAGGAGATCTCCAGGCCGCGATTCATGGGTCCCGGGTGCATAACAATGCTATCGCCCGGAAGTGATGCTGCGCGCACAGCATCCAGGCCCCAACGTTGGGAATATTCCCGCTCACTGGGGAAATATGCGGCGCCCATGCGTTCCAGTTGGATGCGCAGCATCATGACCGCATCCGGTCCCTCGCGTAGGGCCTCATCGAAGTCGTAGAGAACGCGAACCGGCCATTGCGAGACGTTCTGCGGCAGCAGCGTCGGCGGCGAAACGAGAGTCACCTCAGCGCCGAGGGCCGCCAGTAGCCACACGTTCGAACGCGCGACTCGGGAGTGCAGCACATCACCCACGATCACGACGGTGACCCCGGCGAGGTCTCGCCCCCGGCTATCGGCGCCGAAGCGTCGCTTGCGAATGGTGAAGGCATCCAGCAGGGCCTGGGTGGGATGCTCGTGCGTGCCGTCACCGGCGTTGACGACGCCGGCGGAGATCCAGCCGCTGGTGGCGAGTGTGCGCGGTGCGCCAGATGCCGGATGCCGGATGACCACGGCATCCGCGCCCATCGCCTGGAGGGTCTGCGCCGTGTCCTTCAGGCTTTCGCCCTTGGAGACGCTGGAGCCCTTGGCCACGAAGTTGATCACGTCAGCCGACAGCCGTTTAGCGGCCGCCTCGAACGAGATGCGCGTGCGCGTGGAGTCTTCGAAGAACAGGTTGACCACGGTCTTGCCGCGAAGGGTGGGGAGTTTCTTCACCTCCCGCGACTGCGTGTCGGACATGTCTTCCGCGACATCGAGGATCCGCAGGGCCGTCTCGCGGTCGAGCGTCTTTGTATCGAGCAGGTGCCTCATGATTCGATCGTCACCTCGTCGGCGCCGTCGTACTCGTGCAGGCGCACGTTTACGCGCTCGGTGCGTGCGGACGGGATGTTCTTGCCGACGAAGTCCGGTCGGATCGGGAGTTCACGGTGCCCACGGTCGACGAGGATCGCGAGGCGGACGACGGATGGGCGTCCGATCGACTGGATCGCGTCGAGCGCGGCGCGGATGCTGCGCCCGGAAAAGAGCACGTCATCAACGAGCACGACCGTCTTACCGCCGATGCCGCCGGCGGGGATCTCGGTCGGTCGCGGCGACCGCGTCGGATGCTTGGCCAGATCGTCGCGGAACAGCGTGACATCCAGCGAGCCGACCGGCACCTCAGTCTGTGCGATATCGCTGATCAGAGCGCCGAGGCGCTGTGCGAGGGCGACGCCTCGAGTAGGAATGCCCAGCAGCACCAGATCGGCTGCTCCCCGGTTGGATTCGAGGATCTCATGGGCAATACGGGTCAGAGCCCGGGAAATATCGGCTTCATGCAGCACAGTGCGCGTGCTCATTTACCGCTCCCTTCTCCGCCTCTCTGGACGGTGTTAAAGGTTGCTTACCCTCTGATTCTACAGGTGCCCACGAGCGTCGCCGGTCGCACCGCCGGACCGTGTCACAGTACGTGCGACTTCGACCGGGGTCTTCCCACACTAAGTGAGACGCACCGCCGGACCGTGTCACAGTACGTGCGACTTCGGCCGGGGTCTTCCCACACTAAGTGAGACGCACCGCCGCACGTGTCACAGTACGTGCAGATATCGAGCCGGAGACCCGCACGTACTGAGACACGCGAGCGGATGGCATCGGATGAATCAGGACGACGGAGGCTGCGCCGCGTCGGCGGACTTCGTCGCACGGATCTCGTGGCCGGTGGTGCTGAGGCACTTACCGGTCTTCAGATCCCACTTCCAGTCGTGCATGCTGCAGGTGAGCACGCCGTCCTCATCGACCTTGCCTGTCTTGGTGAGATCTGCGCGCAGGTGCGGGCAACGGCGCTGCACGGTCCAGTCGCCGATCTCGGCATCCTCGGTCTGGTCGGTCTGCTCGGAGTACCAGTTCTCCACGTACTCGATGCGGTCCACCGATAGGCACTTGAGGAACGTGGTGAGGAACTCGTTGAACTTCCCGCTGCGGCCGACCGAGAACTGCATGGAGAGGAAGATCGAGTTCGACCAGTCGATCTCGTGGTCGGCGATGTTGGTCGACACCAGGTCGGCGGGAATCGTGTACCAGTAGATGCACTCCTCCCCCGCATACTCGCGAACCTTCGCTTTGGGGAAGTCGACCACCATGTCGAGCTCACCGATCCGGAACCGCACATTTCCTCCGACACCGAGCCGGATGGTGCGCGACTTCTTCAGCAGCGGCTCCCACCACGCCTTGATCGCGGCGAGCATCTCGTCGGGCGGAAGAACCTCGGCGCGGGACGCTTCCTCGTCAAGGATCTCCTGCTGCCGGCTCGCGCGCTGAGACTCGAGGTAGTCCCACTTTTCATCGAAGATGTGCGCGATCTCGTCATCCGTGTAGAGCGACTGCGACATGGTGAGGTCGCTGCCCTGCAATTCGACGACGGTTCCGGGCACGAAAAGCTGCCCGTTGTACTGGGGAGCGAGCTCCTTCATATGCGCGATGAACTGCTTCTGATCGGTGAAGATCGAGTCGTCGTCCTTGCCGAAGCCGTTGTACTTGAATAGGTCATCTCGCAGGAACATCGGTGGCCCCGCCATCGGGAACACGTGCGGCGCATCGACCTTCTCGATATAGAACATCGCCCGCTTGTTCTGCGCGTCGCGCTTGAGACGAGCAAAGTTCTGCTTGGCGTCCTGCGGCAGGTCGTACACCATCGGCCACCAGATAGCGCCGGAGGTCTGCGTGAAATAGGCGTCGGGTTTGCCGAAGCTCAGCAGCGTCTCCAGGTCCAGGGGATGCGAGTCGTTCTGATTCAGGATCGACGCGGTGCCATCGTCGACACTCAGCGACGAGTCACCGATCGGGCCGTCGCTGGGCGCACGCAACGGTGTAATCATGATCTTCAGATCGCCACGCTCGATGACTTCACCGGCGGGAGCATACGTGATGTTGTGGTAGCCGAGCGCTCGGATGTCCTGCTCGAGGTCATCGATCGGGTACTCCGGCAAGAGCACCTCGATATCCTTGCGGATATACCGCTCCAACAGCGCCGGATCGAAGTGATCACGGTGGCGGTGCGAGATGTAGAGGAAGTCCGCTTCGCGGCCCAGTCGTTCCCACTCCAGGCCACGGTTGTCAGGGAACGGGAACCACGAACCGTAGAAGGATGGGCCGAGCACCGGGTCGCAGATGATGTTTCCGCCGACCGTCTCGATGAACATCCCGGCGTGGCCGAGTCCCGTGATCCGCATTGCTTTTCCTCCCGCTGTGCAAGCCTCGATTCTACCCGGGGACGCCCGGGCATCCGCCGCGATGGGCCGGAGATACTCCCGGTGGCTCAGTCCTCGAAGAGTCCGCGGATGTCGTCAGCGGTCAGCGCCTGGGAGAACAACGCCTCGTCATCCATCACGGCCGTGAACAGACGCGCCTTGCGCTGCTGCAACGCCAGCACCTTCTCCTCGATGGTGCCCGCAGAGATCATCCGATAGACGAACACCTGTTTGTCCTGGCCGATGCGATGAGCACGGTCGACGGCCTGCGACTCGGCCGCTGGGTTCCACCACGGGTCGAGCATGAAGACGTAGTCGGCCTCGGTCAGAGTGAGCCCGAACCCACCGGATTTCAGGCTGATCAGGAACACCGGCTGCTCACCTGTGCGGAACTCCTGAATGACGCTCTGCCGGTTTCGTGTGGAGCCGTCCAAATATACGTACGGGATCCCCGCTCGATCCAAACGAGCCGCGGCCATTTGCAGGAACGAGGTGAACTGGCTGAAGACGAGCGCGCGATGATGTTCGGTCTGCAACTCGATGACTCGCTCGATCAGAGCGTCCAGCTTGCGCGAACCGATCTTCGCATCGGATTCGTCCACCAGCCCCGGCGCAAGGCTCAGCATCCGCAGCATCGTCAACGAACGAAACACGATGAACCGGTTACGATCAAGATCCTTCAGCAGCCCGAGCACTTTCTGGCGTTCACGCTGCAGCACAGTGTCGTAGAGCGCCCGATGCGCCGGGCTCAGCTCGACATGCAGCAGCTGTTCCTGCTTCTCCGGAAGATCGGTCGCGACGAGTTCCTTGGTGCGGCGCAGCATCAGCGGACGGATTCGGCGGCGCAGCCGTTCCAGACGCCGCTGGCGATACTCACTGCCTTCCTCGTTCTCCGGCACCTTTCCCTTCTCGATCGGCTGGATGTAGTCCTGCCGAAACTTCCGGGCTGAGGGGAAGAGTCCGGGAGCTGCGAGTTTCAGCAACGCCCAGATATCGCTGAGGCTGTTCTCCATGGGCGTGCCCGTCACAGCGAATGTCACATCGGCGCGCAGCGAGGCCACAGCACGATGTTGTTTCGTCGACGCGTTCTTCACGAACTGCGCCTCATCGAGGATGAGACCTGCCCACTCGATCGATTCGTACTCATCGGCGTCCAGCCTGGCCAATGTGTACGAAGTGACGATGAGATCGGCATCCTTCGCGGTCTCTGCGATCGAGGAGACCCGTCTGCCACTCGTGCCGTCGATGATCTGAACGCGCAGCCCCGGGGCGAATCGCGTCGCTTCGTCCTGCCAGGTCGACAGCACGGACGTCGGAGCGATGACGAGGAACGGTCGCGTTTCGCCCGATTCGCGTGCATGCAGGATGAGCGTCAGCAGCTGCAGGGTCTTTCCGAGACCCATGTCATCGGCGAGGATGCCGCCCAGGCGATGTCCCCAGAGAAAGGCGAGCCAGTCGAACCCTGCCTTCTGATAGGGACGCAACTCAGCGTTCAGCCCCTGAGGCAGCTCGGCCGGTGGCACTCCGCTCGCAGCCCGAAGTCCGTTAGCGGTGGCGCGCCAGCTCGTCGCAGGTAGCGCTTCGTCGGCAAGATCCTCGAACTCTTCCCAGAGATCGGTTTGGTATCTGCTGATGCGCGGAGCGGTTTCCCATTCCGACAGTTCGGTGGCCTCGTCGATGAGTTCACGCAGTGTATCCAGTGCCGGATGTGCCAGCGAGAAGTAGCTGCCGTCGACAAGAAGCAGCTTCGTCCGGCGCATGCTCAGCGCGCGAAACAGCGGAGTGAAGGGGATGGTCCGCCCATCGATCTTGACCAGGACACCGAGATCGAACCAGTCCGAGTCAGCGCTCTCAACCGTGGAAACGGTGATCTCCGGCACTCCGCTGAGCTCCTGATAGGACTTGCGCTTTCCTGATACGACGACCGTGATGCCCTGCTTCTCGAGCGCCGGGACGATATGAGTAACGAACTCGGCCGCCTCGACATCTTCGAACGCGCCGCTGTCTGCGAAGCGCAGGCCTGTTGCCTCGCTCCACTGTGCCTCGAGGGTTGGGCGTTGCTGTGCCTCGGCGTCTTCGTCGCGAACCGCATCCGTGGTGGCGGTGAACGGGAAGCGTCCGAACCCTCGATAGGTCCAGTCGAATCGATAGCGGACCGTGTCTCCGGGGTGGTGGGAGATCGTGAGTGTCGGTATCGGCTGCGGGATCGTCGGCAGTTCGATTTTTCCGACAGCCTGCACGTGGACCCGGCGCGCCAGCACCGGGTAGGCGTCACGGAGGAACACGGCTTCTTCTTCAGCAGGGACGGACAGCGGCTCGCCCGCGTCGAGCAGTGCACGCACCGGAGCGCTCAGCGGCACTTCGGCCAGTGTTACGGAGACTCTGGCCCCGATCGACGTGACCGCGAATATCCCGGAATGACCGATCGGATGAATACGACTTTCATCCATGCTCCGACCGTCGAGAGTGACTTCGGCACTCACCGACAGATCGCCGTCTTCGGCCCGCACGACCTGAGCGGTGACCGAGCCTTCCTCGGCCATCGCGAAAGTGAAGCTCTTCTGCGTGGAGACGAGCGGGATACCCAGTGCCGCTCCGGCGCGCAGGTGCGCCCAGAGCAGGTTCGATTCGACGTGGTCCAGCACGAGCCAATCACCCGCAGTGCCCGATAGCAGCGAATCACGCGAGATGCTGAGCAAGTCTGCGAACCACCGCACGCGATCCTTACCGAACTGCGTACCTGAGCGCCGCACGGAGTCCCATGACACCGTCCCATGGATCCATGAGCCTGTTGTCTCGCTGCGCATGAGCGGTCGGATGCCGACGAGAAGTTCTCCCTCGCCGCGCGCGACATCTCGTGCTGTGGCGGGTCGCATCGGCCGCCGCGCCCACTGATGGACGCCCTGCGCGGAACGGTGTCGAAGTTCGATACCCAACGCCAGAGCGGTGGGCGTCTTTCCCGATGTCGAGCCCTCGAGCAGAGTGCGCCATCCTGGGCGTGCCGGCTCCGCTGCTGCCACGGATTCGTCCGCGACATCGTCGTGTTCTGCGTTGCTTGTGAGCACAACCGCGACGACATGCTTGCAGGTGCGCGGAACCGGGCACAAGCAGGTGGCTACCGTGATCTGCGCGGTTCCCGGCTTCATTCGCACGACGCAGCGGTAGAGCGCGTTACCCGATCCGCGGACGCTGGCGGTCAAAGTATCCGAATCTGCACTCCAACGCAGTTCGGAGACCATCCCCTCGAGGAAGTACGCACGGCCACGCTCATAGCTTCCACGATCGATCATCCGCGAAAGATCGGATTCATCAATGTACGGAGCAGACATGATGGCATCCTCTCCGTGACGGCAGACAGCGCGGTGACATCGACAAGGCCGATATCACCGCGAAGTCGCGATGGCGATGGTGAGGCTCAGCTCGAGCGAGCAACCCGAGCGAGAACGCCGTGCACGAATGCACCGGAATCGTCCGTGGAGAACTCTTTGGCAAGCTCCACTGCCTCATCGATAGCAACGGCCGTCGGGACCTCATCGTTGTAGACGATCTCCCACACGCCGATGCGCAGCAGAGCGCGGTCAACGGCCGGCATCCGCTCAATTTTCCAATCACGACTGTGCGTGATGATGTTCTCGTCGATCTCATCGCGGTGATCGGAGATTCCGTCGACGATTTCGCGGGCGTAGAGCCAGGAGGCCTCTCGTGCAGGCTCGCTGGCAGCACGTTTTGCTTCTGCCGCCAGCGTCACGGCGAGGTCATCGCCGCGTACGTCTGACGAGAAGAGAATGTCGAGTGCGCGCTTGCGCGCCTTCGTCCGAGCGCTCACGCCTTACTTCTCGCGACCGAGGTACTCACCCGTGCGGGTGTCGACCTTGATCTTCGTGCCGGTCTCGACGAACAGCGGAACCTGCATCTCGTAACCGGTCTCGACGGTGGCGGGCTTGGTGCCGGCCGAGGAGCGGTCGCCCTGCAGACCAGGCTCCGAGTAGGTCACCTCGAGGATGACGGATGTCGGAAGGTCGAGGTACAGCGGGTTGCCGTTGTTCAGCGCGATCGTGACCTGCTGGTTCTCGAGCAGGAAGTTCTTCGCGTCGCCGACGGTGGCAGCGCCGACCGTGATCTGGTCGTAGTCGGTCGTGTCCATGAACACGAAGCCGTCGCCGTCTGCGTACAGGTAGGTGAAGTCACGACGATCGACGTTCTCGATATCGATCTTCGCGCCCGCGTTGTAGGTGCGGTCGACGGTCTTGCCGGAGACGACGTTCTTCAGCTTGGTACGCACGAACGCGCCACCCTTGCCGGGCTTGACGTGCTGGAACTCGATGACGTTCCAGAGCTGTCCGTCGATGCTGAGGACGACGCCGTTCTTGATGTCTGCGGTGGATGCCATGCGTTCAGAGTTCCGTTTCGTTTATTGGGAAGGACCGCTCACTGCCCTTCGACAGGCTCAGGGACCGAGTTAGTGGGGGCCGACAGTCGATTCTACGCGATGAGCGCCGCGAGCTGACGAACTGCGCTCGCGTAGCCGTCGACGCCCTCGCCAATGACCCGCACCGCCGCCACATCGTGGAGGTAGGAGAAGCGTCGAAATTCCTCTCGGGCGTTCACGTCGGAGATGTGAATCTCAGCGAAAGGCAGCGAGACCCCGGTGAGGGCATCGCGCAGCGCAACCGAGGTGTGGGTCAGCCCGCCCGGGTTGATCACGATTCCTAGGCAGTCTTCCCGTGCTGCGTGAATCGCATCGATCAGCACGCCCTCATGATTGCTCTGGATGCTGCGCACCTGGAAGCCCGCCTGTGCTGCAGCGTCAGCGGTGATCTGCTCGACGTCGGTCAGCGTGGCGGTACCGTAGATCTCCGGCTGACGAGTGCCGAGCAGATTGAGGTTCGGGCCGTTCACGAGCAGGATGCGGCGATGCGGTGTGGCTACAGCCAGGTCTTGCGCCATCTCCAGCTCTGCTCCGATCGTCCCGGTGAACTGGAGCCCGGTCGGGGTGAAACCGGCGCGCTGGTACGCGCCCTGTGCCCGCGCGTTGTCGGCGTGCACGTCAAGCGTGAGAGCTGCATCGCCCAGCGAACGCGCCCATCCGGCGGCCGCCGCGAACAGGGCATCGACAACACCCTGGCCGCGGTGGGATGGGCGCACGAATACACCGACCACATCCCCACGTGCGGCAGTGAGGGTCCGGCCATGGTGATCGGTTTCCCCGGCTTCACGCCGCAGCACCGTTGCGGACCCGACCCAGACATCACCGTCGACGGCGACAAACTGCGCCACGGCATCGCCGCTGGCGGCATTCGCAGCGCGTTCCTGCCAGAACTCGTCGGACTGCGCCGTGGCGTTGTCGACGGTGTCGAGAAACGCGATCGGCGCTGCCTCGTCCGCGAGTGCCTCCAGTCGGCTGGCCCGCACCTGGCGCCAGTCATCAGCGCGAACACGCCGAACTTCGACGCTCACGCCCCGACCTCCTGGTAGGCGGCGAACAGCAGGGTTTCATCCGGAGCTTGCAGCACGGTGGGCTTGGCGATCTCGTCGAGCACGATGAAGCGCAGCATCCCGCCCCGGCTCTTCTTGTCCCGCTGCATGCTGGCCAGCAGAGTCTGCCAGGCTCCGGCGCGATAGCTGGTCGGCAGTCCGAGCGACTCGAGCACACTGCGATGCCGGTCCGCGGATGCGTCACTGAGTCGACCGGCAAGACGGGAGATCTCGGCGGCGAACAGCATGCCGACCGAGATCGCAGCGCCATGACGCCAGCGGTACCGTTCAGCGTGCTCGATCGCGTGCCCGAGCGTGTGCCCGTAATTGAGGATCTCGCGCTGACCGGCCTCGCGGAAGTCTTCCGAGACGACCTGGGCTTTCATACCGATGGCGAGTTCCACAGCACGGCGGAACTCTGCGGTTGTCGGGTCGACAGCGCGGGTGGGATCTGCCTCGATGATGTCGAGAATCTCTGGAGCCCAGATGAATCCGGCCTTGACCACCTCGGCGAAGCCTGCGGTTGCCTCGTGGGCGCTCAGGCTGGCGAGCTCATCCAGATCTCCGATCACCGCCTGCGGCGGCCAGAAGGCGCCGACCAGGTTCTTGCCCTCGGCGGTGTTGACGCCGGTCTTTCCGCCGACGGCGGCATCGACCAGGCCGAGCACGGTGGTCGGAACCTGGATGACCTGCACACCGCGCAGCCAGGTGGCGGCGACGAATCCGGCGACATCGGTCACAGAACCGCCGCCGTAGCCGATCACCGCGTCCGTGCGCGTGAAGTCCGCCTGTCCCATAACCTGCCAGCAGAAGGCTGCGACCTCGATGCGTTTGCCCTGCTCAGCATCCGGAATCTCGGCGAGCAGAACTTCCCGCGGCCCGTCCGTCGTGTCGGCGAGCAGGCGATCGCGCAACTCGGCGGCACGCACCGCCAGCGTCGGCGGGTGCACCACAAGAATCTTGCGCACAGCCGGGTCGAGGGCGGCAGAGACCTGGTCGAGGATGCCACGGCCGACGGTGATGTCGTACGCTGCCTGTCCGGTCACGCTGATCGTGGTGGTACTCATCTCAGGTTCTTCCTCCAGGCTGCAATCTCGTCGGCGATGCGCTGCATCGGTCGACGTGACGTGTCGAATGTTTCGGTCGCGACCTCGTCGTACCAGCCGCGACGCTGCTCGTAGATGCTCTTCCACCGCTCAAGCGGGTCTTCATCTCCCGCGAGCATCGGGCGCCCACCGGATCGGATCCGTGCTGCGACTGCTTCCGGTGTGACAGCGAGGAACGCAACCGGATGCTCATGCAGCAGTTTCCGGGTGTCCGCCGAAGTGACGGCGCCTCCACCCAGGGAGATCACTCCCCCGTGTTTCAGCGCTGCAGCCACAGCGGCGCACTCCAACGCGCGAAAGCGCTGTTCGCCGTGCGCGGCGAAGATGTCTGGGATCGGTCCGTGCTCGGCAACGATGTATTTGTCGGTGTCGGTGAAGCCGACGCCGAGCGTCTTGGCCACACGGCGACCCACGCTCGTCTTTCCCGCGCCCATCGGGCCGACGAGCACGAGAGTCAACTGCTCAGGACTGCTCATCGTGGGCGATCAGCGCGGCCTCGGAAGCGGGAGCCGTGCGCAGTTCCGCCGGAATCGCTTCGAGATAGCTGTTGAGGTTGCGAAGCGTCTCGCGGATGCTGTCGCCGCCGAACTTCTCCAGCACGGAGTTCGCCAGTTCCACTGCCACCATCGCCTCGGCCACAACGCCGGCTGCGGGCACCGCGCTGATATCTGAACGCTGATGGTGCGCGGTTGCGGTGTCACCGGTGGCGACGTCGATAGTGCGCAGGGAGCGCGGCACTGTCGCGATCGGCTTCATACCTGCGCGAACGCGCAGCACGGTGCCGGTGGACATGCCGCCCTCGGTACCGCCAGCACGATCGGAAGCGCGTGTGATGCCGCGTTCTGCGGCGAAAAGCTCATCGTGTGCGGCCGAGCCACGGCGGCGGGTGGTCTCGAAGCCGTCGCCGATCTCCACGGCCTTGATCGCCTGGATGCTCATCACAGCCTGCGCGAGACGGCCATCCAGACGACGGTCCCAGTGCACGTGGGAGCCGAGGCCGGGCGGAAGCCCGTAAGCGAGCACCTCGACGATGCCGCCGAGGGTATCGCCGTGCTTGCGCGCATCATCGATCTCAGCAACCATGCGTGCGGAGGTTTCCGCGTCGAAGCACCGCAGCGGATCGGCGTCGAGCGCATCGACATCGTCCGGCGTCGGGAGCACCGCACCGTCAGGGGCCTGGACCGGACCGATCGACAGCGTGTGACTGACGAGGCGGATGCCCAGCTCGCTCAGGAACGAACGCGCGACGGCCCCCAGCGCGACACGCGCCGCGGTTTCACGCGCGCTGGCACGCTCCAGGATCGGACGCGCCTCATCGAAGTCGTACTTCTGCATTCCGACCAGGTCAGCGTGGCCCGGTCGTGGACGGGTCAGCGGAGCGGAGCGGCCGCGGGACTTGTCGGTGAGCTCCACCGGCTCCGGACTCATCACCTCTACCCACTTCGGCCATTCGGTGTTGCCGATGCGCAGGGCGATCGGGCTTCCCAGGCTCTTACCGTGGCGGACGCCACCGGAGATGCTCAGTTCGTCCTGCTCGAATTTCATGCGCGAGCCGCGACCGTAGCCGAGCTTTCGGCGTGCGAGATCGGCCTGAATGGCCTCGGAGGAGATCGGGACGCCGGAGGGCAGCCCTTCCATGACGGCAATGAGTTCGGGACCGTGCGATTCGCCGGCCGTGAGCACGCGGAGCATGCCTCTAGTTTGGCATGTGTTTGGTCTCAGCCCGGCCGCGTGACGCCCCGGCGAACACGCCCGGTCAGATCAGTGCCGCGCGCATCGCAGCGACCACTGCTGCCTCATCGACGAGCTCGGCACTCGGATCGCCTGCGACGAAGATGCGCACCTGACGTACAGCCTGATGCAGAAGCATCTCCAGCCCCGAGATCACCGTCGGCGCAGCCCATCGCGCTGCCAGCGCCGACGGCCAGGGCGCATAGGCCGCGTCCAGAAGTGCGCCGCCGGTTTCTGCGAACTTCGCCGCAACCCCGTCATCGAGAACGGTGCCGCTCGGAAGCGTCGCCACCGTCGCACTCACCGGCGCGGCATCGGCAGCGAAGTCTCTGACCACCACGGTGGTGCCCAGGCTGGTTCCCAGCGCGACCAGCCCAGCGGCGCGCTCAGGCCGGCGCGCGCGTACGTCGATCTGCTCGGCGCCGAGCTCGGCAAGAGCCACCAGAGCCGAGGAGGCCGTTGCACCGGCGCCCAGCACACGCCCGCTGGGGCAGGAGCGGATGCCGTTCTCAGCGAAAGCATCGACGATTCCCCCGACATCGGTGTTGAATCCCGCGACGGTGTCACCGAGGAGCAGTGTGTTCACCGCTCCCGTCAACTCCGCGTGGCGATCCCGCACGGATGCGACCGCATAGGCCTGCTCCTTCAGCGGCATGGTCACCGACAGGCCGCGCCATGTGCCATCGAGTTCCTCGAACGCCTCGATGAAGCCGTGGGCATCCACCCGCTGTCGGCCATACGCCCAGTCCAGCCCGAGTGCACGATAGGCAGCGCTGTGCAGGAGCGGAGATTTGCTGTGAGCGATCGGATCGCCCCAGACCGCGAGGCGACGAGACATCATTCGTTCAACACCCCTGATCGGGGTTGGCGTCGCACCACTGACCCCACTGCTCGATCGCCGCCTGATGCTCCTCGTACGTCGTGGAGAACACCGTCTCGCCCGTCGCCATGTTGATCGTCACGAAGTAGAACCAGGGGCCATCGACCGGATGCATCGCGGCCTCGATTGCTGCGCTGCTGGGGCTGGCGATCGGACCGACCGGGAGTCCTGTGTGAACGTATGTGTTCCACGGGTTGTCGTCGTACTGCGCCTCTTCAGAAGTGCTGACAACGCCGGCATGCAATTCGCCGTAGCCGTACTGCGATGTGGAATCCATCTGCAGCATCATCCCGTCATCGAGACGATTCTGAATGACGCGAGATACCTTCGCGAAGTCGTCGAGGCGACCTTCACGCTGAATTATGGATGCGATCGTCAATACCCGATTCTCGTCCCCCGCCGGAACTCCCGCCTCGGCCAGGGACTCACGCGTGCGATCCACCATCCGCTGGATGACCTGCTGAGCAGTCACATCGGGGTCAAACGTATAGACAGCCGGGAACAGCCAGCCCTCGAGGCTGTCTGCATCCACACCGTACGCCCGTGGATCGGCCACCGCAGCCTTCATCTCCTCCAACGGAATGCCGAGGCTCTCACTGATCGCGATCAACGAAGGCTCGACGGTGCCGCCTTCGGCGATTCCGACCGAATTCTCCACCTTGTTGGCGGGATTGTTGAGAGCTTCGAGAGCGGCCTGCGCCGTCATCTTCTGCTGAAGCGTGTAGATGCCCGGATAGATCGTGAAATCGATGTTCTCCTTGACGAGATAGTCATAGAAGACATCTTCAGTCTTGGTGACTCCGGCTTCGTACAGGGCTGTGGAGACCGGGCTTCCGGTATCACCGGCGAAGACTGTCACCGTTGTCTCGCCTGTTGCCAGGCCCGGCTCCCAGTCCGCCGGCTCTCCCCAGCCCATCACCTCGTTGATCCTGTCGCCGTAGTTGTTCATCGCCCAGAAACCGCCGTAGACGGCGCCGCCGATAAGGACGAGCAGAACCAGCAGCGCGATCAGACATCCCTTGCGGCGTCGTTTCTTCGGCGCGGCGTGGTGTGCTTCTTCATGCTCAGGCTGAAACAGGTCATCGAGAGTCGGCTGCTGCGCGGGTGCGGGTGCGGCGACAGTCGGGGCGGTGCCTTCGCGGGCAGCGCCGTGACTTTCTGGCAACGCAGCTGCTGCGGCAGTCGGCGCTACGCCTTCTCGACGCGCCCGTCGTGATCCGGGCGTCGGCGGGGCAAAATCAGACGCGGGTGCGCGATGCGCCGGCGCCGGCAGGTTTTCGAACAGTGCGTCGGAAACTGAATGCGAATCGTGGTCGGGGGTCTCACGTTCGGGCATGCTCAGGCGGGCTCCTCATCAAGCGGCACAGCGACACCGGCCGGGATACCGGTGCTCTTCTCCGTGTCGATCGCGTGCTGCAGCAGAACCACCGCCGCGACCTGATCGACAATGCTACGAGAGTTTCGCTGATTTCGCCCAGAAGACCGTAAAGCCGAGTGTGCGGTGACGGTGCTCAGCCGTTCATCCATCATGCGTACGGGCACACCGGTCAGCCGCTGCAACGCGGCGGCGAACTCACGGGCATCCGTGGTTGACGGGGTATCAGCACCCTGCATGTTCACTGGCAGCCCGACGACGAACTCCATCGGCCCGTACTCCCCCGCAAGCTCTGCGATGCGGGTGAGAGAGGTGTCCGATCGTGGCACAGTTTCAACCGGGACGGCCAACATGCCGTCCGGGTCGCATCGCGCCACGCCGACGCGGGCTTTGCCCACATCGATGCCAAGCCGCACACCGCGGCGGAAGCCGCCGCTCACGCGCTACGAAGCTCCGCGACCACCGCGTCCAGCGCTGCGTCGAGTGCCGAGGCATCCGTTCCACCGCCCTGGGCCACGTCATCGCGTCCGCCGCCGCCACCACCGAGCACACCCGCCGCACGCTTCGCCAGCGCACCGGCCTTCGCGCCCGCCGAGCGTGCGGAGTCGTTCGTCGCGACTACGACCACCGGGCGTCCGCCAGCAATGCCGCCCAGGGCGACCACTGCAGCAGTCGATCCGAGGCGCTCGCGCACCGAGAGCGCCAGGCCTCGGACATCGTCCGCTGAGCCCACTTCGCCGACAGACACCGCAGCGACCCGGTAGGCGCCAACCTGCTGCGCAGCCTCCGCAATCGCGGGGACACGCCCTTCGCGTTCCTTCGCTTCGAACTGTGCGATGCGCTTCTCAGCGGCCTTCAGATTCGCGGCGATCTCCGCGATCCGATCCGGCAGCTGCTCACGGGGGGTCTTGAGCGCCGTCGTCAGCTGCGAGACGATGGCACGCTCGGCGGCGAGCTCGCGGAACGCGTCCTGACCGACCAGCGCCTCGATACGGCGGTTGGATGCCCCGACCGATGCTTCACCGACCACGCTGACCAGACCAATCTCCGAGCTGGAATTCACGTGCGTCCCTGCGCACAGTTCCCGTGACCAGGGACCGCCGATGTCGACCATGCGCACGACATCTCCGTATTTCTCACCAAACAGAGCCATTGCTCCGGCTTCTTTGGCCTCGTCAAGAGAAACGATTCGTGTGGTGACCTCAAGAGCGTCCTGAACCGCGCGGTTCGTGATGTCTTCGATCTCGGTGCGTGTCTCGGCAGACAGCGCCTGTGACCACGAGAAGTCGAAGCGCATGTAACCGGCGCGGTTGAGGGAGCCCGCCTGGGTGGCGCCCGAGCCGAGCGTGTCGCGCAGGGCTGCGTGGACCAGGTGCGTTGCCGAGTGCGCCTGCCGAGCTGCGCGACGGTTCGCGGCATCCACCTGCGTAGTGGCTCGATCATCGACCGCGACGGTTCCGCTGGTGACGTGCACCGTGTGGCTGATGAGGCCGGCAACCGGCTTCTGCACGTCGAGAACGTCGAGTTCGAAACCGGCGCCGACGATGCTGCCCTTGTCGGAGACCTGTCCCCCGGACTCCGCGTACAGGGTGGTCTCCGCGAGGATGATCTCGGCAACCTGCCCCTCCGTGGCGAAGGTTGCGGGCTGACCGTCCACAAGAATGCCGAGCACACGAGAGTCGATGTTCAGATCCGAGTACCCGGCGAACCCGGTCTCACCCAGGGCACGGAACTCGCGGTACACCGAAACGTCGGCGAGTTGGCGCTTGCGACTCTTCGCATCCGCCTTCGCCCGGGTGCGCTGCTCCAGCATCAGCGAGTCGAACGACTCGCGGTCGACACTGAGTCCCGCTTCTTCGGCGATCTCCAGGGTGAGGTCGATCGGGAAGCCGTAGGTGTCGTGCAGCAGGAAGGCCTCGGGGCCGGCCAGAGTCTTCTTCTCAGCCTGCTTCGTCGCATCCAGTGCGAGATCGAGGATCGTCGAGCCCTGTGCCAGCGTACGAAGGAAGGTGACCTCTTCCGCGTTCGCGAGACCGGACAGACGATCCCACTCCGTCTCCAACACCGGGTACGACGCCTTCATCGCATCGCGCGAAGCGGCGAACAGCTCGGGGAAGATCGGAGCGTCAACGCCGAGCAGCCGCATCGAGCGAACGGTGCGGCGCATCAAACGACGGAGGATATACCCGCGGCCGTCATTCGCAGGCTTCACTCCATCAGAGAGCAGCATCAGCGAAGAGCGCACGTGATCGGCAACGATGCGGAAACGGACGTCATCGGTGTGATCGACGCCGTACTTGCGTCCGGAGATCTCCATCGCGCGGTCCAGAACCGGACGCACCTGATCGGTTTCGTACATGTTCTCGGCGCCCTGCTTGAACATCGCAACGCGCTCAAGCCCCATGCCGGTGTCGATGTTGCGCTTGGGCAGCGACCCGGCGATGTCGAAGTCGACCTTCGTGCGCACATCCGAAAGCAGATCCTGCATGAACACGAGATTCCAGATCTCGGTGAAGCGGTTGTCATCCACGATCGGACCACCGTCGCGGCCGTACGCCGGACCACGGTCTATGTAAATCTCTGAGCAGGGGCCACCGGGTCCTGGCTGACCGGTGTGCCAGTAGTTGTCCTCGCGCCCCATCCGCTGGATGCGCTCGGCGGGGAGGCCAGCGATCTTCTGCCAGAGCAGCGCTGCTTCGTCATCTGTCTCGTAGACGGTGACCCAGATGTCCTTCTCCGCGAAGCCGAGTCCGCCATCGGCCTCGGACGTTGTGAGCAGCTCCCACGCGTAGGAGATCGCGCCTTCCTTGAAGTAATCGCCGAAAGACCAGTTGCCCAGCATCTGGAAGAACGTTCCATGACGAGCCGTCTTGCCGACCTCTTCGATGTCGTTGGTGCGGATGCACTTCTGCACATCGGCCGCTCTCAGGAACGGAGCAGGTACGACGCCGGTCAGGTACGGCACGAACGGGACCATTCCGGCGATGGTGAACATCACCGTCGGGTCGTCGCTCACCAGCGACGCGGAGGGAACGATCGTGTGGTCGTTCTTTTCGAAGAAATTCAGGTAGCGCTGCGCGATGTCCGCGGTTTTCATAGGGGTACGGCTGTCCTTGTGTGAGACGAATAATCGCAGCACAGAGTGCTGCGACCGGCGCGGATGATCAGTTGTCGGCGGAATCGACCAGTCGAGCCTGCTGCTCGCGGTACGAATCGCTGAGGATCGCGGTGAACTCGCTGATGCGCGCGTCAACATCGGCCAGAAGGACGTGTCCGCGCGGATCTTTGTTCATGAAGTGGGCAGCTACGAACCCGCCGATCACACCGATCAGGAACCACGACAGCTTCTTCATGTGTTCTTCCTCGCCCTCAGCCCGCAAAACGCGGTGCCTCCATCGTATGCGGAAACGACAAGAGGCGTCGGGAATCCCGACGCCTCTTGGTTTGACCAGTCAGGGACCAGTCAGTGAATCAGCGAGCTGCGTAGTACTCGACGACGAGCTGCACTTCACAGGTCACGGGGACCTCAGCGCGCTTCGGACGACGAACCAGGCGAGCCTGAAGCTTGTCGAGCTCGACCTCAAGGTAACCAGGAACGGGAGGCAGGACCTCGGCGTGGCCGCCGGCTGCTGCGACCTGGAAGGGCTCGGTGCCCTCGCTCTTGGCCTTGACGTGGATGAGCTGACCCGGCTTCACGCGGAACGACGGGCGGTCGACGAGCTGGCCGTCGACGAGGATGTGACGGTGCACAACCATCTGGCGAGCCTGTGCGGTGGTGCGGGCGAAGCCCGAACGCAGCACGAGAGCGTCAAGACGCATCTCGAGGAGCTCGACAAGGTTCTCACCGGTCAGGCCATCAACGCGACGAGCCTCGTTGAACGCGATGCGCAGCTGCTTCTCGCGGATACCGTACTGCTCGCGAAGACGCTGCTTCTCACGCAGACGAACGGCGTAGTCACTGTCGGTCTTGCGCTTGGTGCGGCCGTGCTCACCGGGAGCGTAGGGACGCTTCTCGAGGTAACGGGCAGCCTTCGGCGTCAGCGGGATGCCGAGGGCACGGGACAGGCGGACCTTGCGGCGGTCCTGGGACTTCGTAACCACGAAGTATTCCTTCCGATGACGTGGACGTGACTTTCACATCTCACGGACGTATCTTCTGCGTTCTGCCTTCGTGCGCACGTCGGGGCGCAGAAAAGGTGGGTGTGAACGAAGAGATGCCCGAAAACACGGTTTCGAGCCGATTCAGCTTAGCAGACGGCTTCTCAGCGATCGCCGAGGATGCGCCGGATGCGTTCAAGCCGCGATGAGATGTCGCGCTCGGCGCCGAGAGGCTTCGGTTGGTAATACTGACGTCCGTCAAGTTCATCAGGCAGATACTGCTGAGGCACGATGCCGAACTCGTTGTCGTGCGGGTAGCGATATCCCTTGCCGTGGCCGAGTCGCTTGGCTCCGGCGTAGTGGGCGTCTCGCAGGTGAGCGGGGACACGCCCGAAGTTACCGGCGCGCACATCGGCGATCGCGGCGTTGATACCGGCGTATGCCGCGTTCGATTTCGCAGTGGTCGCCAGGTAGACGGTTGCCTCTGCCAGTGGGATCCGCCCCTCGGGCATCCCGATGAACGCGACAGCGTCGGCAGCAGCGTTGGCGATCACCAGCCCCTGCGGGTCGGCGAGTCCGATATCTTCTGCTGCCGAGATCACCAGCCGGCGGGCAATGAAACGCGGGTCCTCCCCCGCCTCGATCATGCGGGCGAGATAGTGCAGCGCAGCATCCGGATCTGAGCCGCGAATCGACTTGATGAACGCGCTGATCACGTCATAGTGCTCGTCACCCTGACGGTCATATCTCAACAGTGCACGATCAACCGCCTGCGCCACGTCTTCGTCGGTGATCTCGGGGACGGAAGCGTCTTCAGCTGTCGACAGCGCGACGGCTGCGGCAGCTTCTAATCCGGTCAGCGCTCGTCTGGCGTCACCAGAGGCCAGACGTATCAGTGCGCGCCGCGCGTCGTCGCCCGCGGTGACGGTGCCGTTGAGCCCGCGGGCATCCGAGAGTGCTCTATCGATGAGCACCCCGATGTCTTCGTCGGTCAGCGGTTGCAGCGTCAGCAGCAATGACCGGGACAACAGCGGTGAGATCACGGAGAACGACGGGTTCTCGGTGGTGGCGGCGATCAGGAGAACCCAGCCGTTCTCGACGCCGGGCAGCAGGGCATCCTGCTGAGCCTTGGTGAAGCGGTGGATCTCGTCGAGGAACAGGATCGTGGTCTGACCATAGAGATCGCGCTGAGTGATCGCCTCCTGCATCACCTCTCGGACGTCTTTGACGCCGGCAGTGATCGCCGAAAGTTCCACGAACCGCCGGCGGGACGAACGCGCGATCGCCTGCGCGACGGTGGTTTTCCCGGTGCCTGGTGGCCCCCACAGGATGATCGATACAGCCCCGGGAGCGGATGCTTCGGGGTCAGCGAGCGCCACGATCGGCGAGCCGGCCCGCAGAAGATGCTGCTGACCGGCCACCTCGTCGAGGGAGACCGGACGCATCCGCACGGCAAGGGGCGTCTGTCCCGAGAGTAGTGGCGCGGATGTCATGCCTCCAGGCTAATGCGCCCCTCTGACTCCGGCGCACCGTGGCAATCGCGGTAGGCTCACAGCGGTGCCCAGGCGAGGCGCCACAGGGAGGAAAACGATGGCCGGCCGCGGATCCAAGAACGCCAAGCGCTCACGCGCCGAGACCGAGCGTGCGCGCCTGTATGCCGCTCGCACGACGTGGTATGACGGGCAGATCACCCGCCGTATCCGCGACAACACCATCGCAGGCGTCACCGGTGGGCTCATCATCGTGGCGGCCATCGCCAGCCAGTCCGTGCATGCTGCTGTGACTGCTCCCGAGCCGGATCCGACGGAGACATCTTCGCCGACACCACTGGAGAATCCCTTCTCCGACCTGTTCTTCACCGAAGCACCTGCCGAATAGTCGCAGGTCCGTGACCTCCCGGACGGAACGGTGCCATCAAGACCGCCGCTGCGCGTACTAGGCTGATCAACGTCCCTTCCCCCTCACGCGGGCTGACCGCGCAAGGAGCACATCGTGTCTGCCACCGAACCTTCGACGCCGACTCCACCGGTCCCCACACCGCCGCGCGTTCCGACGCCGCCGCGCATGCCGGCACCGGCAGCCGCCGCGCCCGCCGCACCTGTGGTTCCCGTGGCGCCCGTCGCCTCTGCTGACTCTGCGAACTTCGGCCGCGTCGCCGAAGACGGCACCGTTGAGGTACGTGAAGGTGATGAATGGCGCGTCGTCGGGCAGTACCCGGACGGCACGAGTGATGAAGCACTCGCCTACTACGTGCGCAAGTTCGACGATCTGGCATTCAAGGTGCACACGCTCGAACAGCGTCACCAGGCCGGCGGGGCCTCCGC
This sequence comes from Microbacterium wangyouchuni, assembly GCF_051546305.1. Classification (NCBI taxonomy): domain Bacteria; kingdom Bacillati; phylum Actinomycetota; class Actinomycetes; order Micrococcales; family Microbacteriaceae; genus Microbacterium; species Microbacterium wangyouchuni. The sequence continues at coordinate 195,120 of NZ_JBPTMA010000004.1, read as the reverse complement.
GAGCGATCTGACCACACAGGCGAAGCGCCTGGTGGACGACGTCACCGGGGCCGCTGCCGTCGGCGACCTGGCGTCGCTGCGGGAGCGTCTCGACACTCTCACCGGCACGCTGGCTGAGGCCAGCGAGGCCGAGGCCCAGCAGGCGAAGGCTCTTGTCGACGCCGCGATCGCCGAGCGAACCCTGCTCGTCGACGCCATCGAGCAGATCGCAGCCCGCGACCTCTCGAAGGTGCAGTGGAAGCAGGTCACCGCCGAAGTGACCGCGCTCTTCGATACCTGGCAGGCGCAGCAGCAGAGCGGACCGCGCCTTCCGAAGGGCATCTCGCAGCAGCTGTGGAAGCGATTCCGCGACGCACGCTCCGTCGTTGACAAGAGCCGTCGCAGTTTCTACGCAGAGCTCGATGAGACCCACAAGCATGCTCGCAGCGAGAAGAATCAGCTGATCGAGCGTGCGGAAGCCCTCGCGCCGAAGGGCGTCGACGGCATCCCCGCGTATCGCAATCTTCTCGACGAGTGGAAGGCGTCCGGCCGCGCCGGCCGAAAGGCCGATGACGCGCTGTGGGCGCGTTTCAAGGCCGCAGGCGACGCACTGTATGCGGCTCGTGCCGAGCAGTCGGCCGCGGAAGAAGCCGAGTCCGCGCCGAAGATCGAGGCCAAGAACGCCCTGCTGGATGAAGCGAAGGCTGTCGCTGATGAGTCGAACATCAAGCAGGCTCGTGCGCTGCTGACACGCATTCAGCGCCAGTGGGACGAGATCGGGCGCGTCTTCCCTCGCGAGAAGGAGCGTGCACTCGATGACAAGCTCCGCACCGTCGAGCAGTCGTTGAAGTCACGCGAAGAGGTCGACTGGAAGCGCAACAACCCGGAGACCAAGGCGCGCGCCAACGACATGAGCCAGCAGCTGCTGGACACCATCACCAAGCTGGAGGCAGAGCGCGACGCCGCCGAGAAGGCTGGAGATGCAAAGGCGCTCAAGGAAGCCACCGAAGCACTCGAAGCACGTAAGGCGTGGTTGAGCGCTCTCGAAGGCTGATCTTATCCACAGCTGCCCCGGGAACGGCGTCAGCACGGCACACTGAAAGTGTGAACCCGCTGCTGCTGTATCGACCCGGGGCATTGCTGTCCCAGCCGGAACTGTGCTCTGCGCGCCTGGATGGTCTGCTGTTCGAGATCGACGATGCCTATATGCCCGCCGACATCCCGGAGGATGCGGATGCTCGCGTCACGGCGCTGGCACCGATCCTCTCCCCCGGTTATGCGGCCAGCGGCACGACCGCAGCCTGGCTCCAGGGCATCGGCAGTCGCGCTCCGCTTCGCCACCATATTCAGCGCACGTCGATGCGTCGTCACCGGGTAGCGCCGCACCGAGATGTGGTCGTCCACCAGGTGCAACTTCCTGAGGAGGACGTGCAGCTGATCTCGTCGACACTGGTGACAACGCCGCTGCGGACGCTGACGGACCTCGCGATCCGCGCAGAGAAAGACACCGAGAGCCGCGCCTGGCTGCTTCTGGTGGCGCAACAGCAACCGCATCTCGTAGCCGTCGCCATCGACTGCCTCGAGACGCGTTCGAGAGTACCCGGCAAACGTTCGGCCCTGCGACGGCTGAACGACCTCCTGGAGTCAGCGCATCAGGACGTGGTGACGCGGTACACGTCGTAAACCGCGTCGATGCGACGCACGGCGTTGAGTACACGATCCAAGTGCACGGAGTCGCCCATCTCGAATACGAAACGGCTGATCGCCAAGCGACTGTCGTTCGTGTTCACGGTCGCAGACAGGATGTTCACATGGTGCTCGCTGAGCACCCGGGTGACGTCGGAGAGCAGTGCAGCCCGATCCAGCGCTTCGACCTGGATCTGAACGCGGAACACGCTCTTGGTCGTTGGTGCCCAAGACACCTCGACGAAACGTTCCTGCTCGGCACCGAGGGCTTTCACGTTGGCACAGTCGACGCGATGAACTGAGACACCACTGCCGCGGGTCACGAAGCCGACGATCTCGTCACCGGGAACCGGCGTGCAGCACTTGGCGAGCTTCACGAGAATGTCGTCCGCGCCGCGGACGAGGATGCCGGAATCGCCCGCGCGCGGTTCGCGCAGGTGCGGACGGCCCGGAATCGTGATCGCCCCGGTACCGGTGTCGTTCGCCGCGGTGAGGGAAGTAACCTTCTCCAGCACGGACTGCGTGGAGACGTGGCCCTCACCGACGGCGGCGTACAGCGCGTCGACGTCTTCGTAATGCAACTGCTGAGCGACCTGGGCGAACGAGTCCTGACCCATCAGCCGTTGCAGCGGCAGGTTCTGCCGGCGCATCGACCGTGCGATGGATTCCTTGCCCTGCTCAATGGCTTCTTCGCGACGTTCCTTCGTGAACCAGCCGCGAATCTTGTTGCGGGCACGGGTGCTCTTGACGAAGCTCAGCCAGTCCTGGCTCGGACTGGCGTCCGGGTTCTTCGAGGTGAACACTTCAATGACGTCGCCGCTTTTGACCTCGGTCTCCAGCGGGACGAGCCGGCCGTTGACCTTCGCACCCATTGTGCGGTGGCCGATCTCGGTGTGCACGGCGTAGGCGAAGTCGACCGGTGTCGCGCCGGCAGGCAGCCCGATCACCCGCCCCTTCGGCGTGAACACGTAGACTTCCTTCGCACCGATTTCGAAGCGCAGCGAGTCGAGGAACTCGCTCGGATCCGCGGTTTCTGCTTGCCAGTCCGAGATGTGCGCAAGCCAGGTCATATCGGTGTCGGTCGGCACGGTACCGGGCTTGCCACCGGCCATCCGCTCTTTGTACATCCAGTGTGCGGCAACACCGAATTCCGCTTGCTGGTGCATCTCGTGCGTGCGGATCTGAATCTCCACCGTACGGCCGCTCGGGCCGATCACCGTGGTGTGCAGTGACTGGTAGAGATTGAACTTCGGCGTCGCGATGTAGTCCTTGAACCGGCCGGGCAGCGGCGTCCAGCGTGCGTGAATAGCACCGAGAACCGCGTAGCAGTCACGCACGGAGCCTACGAGCACCCGGATCCCGATGAGGTCGTAGATGTCATCGAACTCCCGTCCGCGCACAACCATCTTCTGGTACACCGAGTACAGCTGTTTCGGTCGTCCGCCCACTTTGCCGCGGATACGGAGGTCGTGCAGGTCCTCATTGATCGATTCGATGACCTGCTTCAGATACTTCTCCCGCTGCGGGGTGCGCTGCGCGATGAGACTGTTGATCTCGACATAGATCTTGGGGTGCAAAACAGCGAACGAGAGGTCTTCGAGCTCGGACTTTATCGTCTGGATACCGAGGCGGTTAGCAAGGGGCGCGTAGATCTCCAGCGTCTCTCTGGCCTTCTTCTCCGCCTTCTCGGGTGGAACGAAGCCCCAGGTACGTGCGTTGTGGAGCCGGTCGGCGAGTTTGATGAGCAGAACACGCAGGTCTTTCGACATTGCGACGATCATCTTGCGGACTGTTTCGGCCTGCGCGCTTTCGCCGTACTTGACCTTGTCGAGCTTGGTGACGCCATCCACGAGCATGGCGACTTCGTCACCGAAGGTCTCCGTCAGTTCAGACAGCGCATACCCGGTGTCTTCGACGGTGTCATGAAGCAGCGCTGCCGCAATGGCTCGTGGCCCCAGCCCCATCTCGGCCAGGATCTGGGCGACGGCGAGCGGGTGGGTGATGTATGGCTCACCGCTTTGCCGCTTCTGACCCTCGTGCTTTTGCTTCGCGACGTTGTAGGCCTGCGTGATGATCGCCAGGTCACCCTTAGGGTGGCTGGCCCGAACCGTGCGGATCAGGTTGTCGAGATCGTTGACCCGGGGCGCACGCGAGAAGATTCGGGGCACGAGTCTTCTCAAACTCGATCCCTGCGTCGACGCGTTCGCCTCCGCCATCACTTCACCTCCGGGTCAGAACATCTTACGCGTGTGCCAGCACATCGGCTGCGCTCGAACGATTACGCGTTCAGGCGTCAGCGGCGGCCCGTTCACGCAGCTCGAGCACGCGCTTGTCGCGCTCGATGATGTCCGGTTCTTTCTCCCGGAACAGCGAGTACAGCGGTGCTGCAACGAACAGCGTGGAGTACGTCGCGACGATGATGCCCACGAAGATCGACAGCGAAATATCGGTCAGCGTCTCCGCCCCGAGCCAGAACGCTCCGATGAACAGAATCGCGCCGACGGGGAGCGCTGCGACGATCGAAGTGTTGATCGAGCGCACCAGCGTCTGGTTCACCGCGAGGTTCACCGATTCTCCGAAGGTGCGTGAGGAGTTTTCGCCGTCCTCCGTGGTGTTTTCTCGAATCTTGTCGAACACCACCGTCGTGTCATACAACGAGTACGCCAGGATCGTGAGGAACCCGATGACGGCCGCGGGCGAGATCTCGAACCCGGCCAGTGCATAGATGCCCACGGTGATCACGAGCACATCGAGCAGACCAATGATGGCAGCGGCCGACATCTTCCACGTGCGGAAGTACACCGCGAGAATCAGGAACGTCAGAATCAGGAACACCACCAGGCCCCAGAGCGACTGTCGTGTGACGTTCTCCCCCCACTGCGGGCCGATGAACGATGTGTTCACCTCGTCAGCATCCACCTGATACTGGTCAGCCAGCGCCTGCGCCACGGCGAGAGTCTCGCTCTGCGTCATCTGATCCGTCTGCACGCGCACGTCGCTCTCACCGACGATGGCGACCTTGACGGCGGCATTCGGCACGACCGACTGCACGGCGTCGGATGCCTTGGCCTGATCAGTCGACTCGGGCGCGACGACCGTGAACTGCGACCCGCCAGTGAACTCGATCGAGAACTGCACAGGGCGCAGCAACGGCACAAGGGCGGATGCCACGATCAGTGCGATCGCGATGATGAACCACAGACGGCGCTTGCCGACGAACGGGAAAGAGGTCTTTCCCGTGTACAGGTTGTTGCCGAATTCATTCATGGAGGCCATCAGCGCTCTCCCTCGCTTCCGGCGTTGGTATGACTGTTTCCGATGAGGGCTTCGGCACGTTTGCGCTCCGCAATGGTCTGCCGGCGCTCAGCCTCGTTTCGAGAACGGTTGATCTTTCCTGCTCGTCCACCGCGCACAGGCTCGACAGTCCGATACTGCGAGCGGGCGTGGTAAACCGCCCCCAGCGCGTCGGGGTCAAGGCCGGAGAGCTTGTGCCCGCCTCCGAAGAACTTGGTGCGCGCCAGGATCTGCATCACCGGGTGCGTGAAGATGACGAAGATGAAGATGTCGATGATCGTCGTGAGTCCCAGGGTGAAGGCAAAGCCCTTCACCGTGGAGTCAGCCAGGATGTACAGCACGACTGCGGCCAGGATGTTGATCGACTTGGAGATGTAAATCGTGCGCTTGGCGCGTCCCCAGCCGTCCTCCACCGCATTCGTGATGGATTTGCCGTCGCGCAGCTCATCTCGTATTCGTTCGAAGTAGACGATGAACGAGTCAGCGACGAAACCGATCGACACGATCAGACCTGCCACGCCGGCCAGCGACAGGCGGAAGCCGAGGCGCCAGGCCAGGATGCAGACGATGATGTAGGTCAACACGCCCATGACCGCGATGGATGCAATGATCACCGCGCCGAGTGCTCGGTAACTGAGCAACGAGTACACAGCCACCAGCGCAAGACCGATGAGTCCGGCGATAAGACCGATCATGAGCTGCTGCGAACCCAGCGTCGCCGAAACACTCGACGCACTCTCGGTGGTGAAGCTCAGCGGCAGCGCACCGTACTTCAGCTGATCCGCGAGAGCTTCAGCGCTCTCCTGCGTGAACGAGCCGGAGATGCTGGGCTTGCCGTCGAGGATCACACCGTTCATCTGCGGAGCGGAGATGACCTTGCCATCGAGAACGAAGGCGAACTGGTCGCGCGGGGTGAGGCCGGCGAGCTGGTTCTGGTAGAGGCGCTGGCTGATCTCGCCGAAGGTCTTGGCACCCTGCGAATCGAGGGTGAGGTTGACCGTCCATGCACCGTTGCGCTGGTCGCGACCGCTGGTGGCATCATCGATCGCATCGCCGGTGAGCTCGGTCGGTCCGAGGATGTACTTGGCCTGACCGAGGTCGTCACAGGTGATCAGGGGCTGGTCCGCAGGTGTATCGGCAGACTCGTTGTCGGGGTTCGCGCAGTCGTAGGCGAGGAACTCGGCTTGGAGCTTCTCCGTCACCCAGGCCATATCGCTGCCGTCGGTCGGCTCCGGCGTGGGGATCGCGTTCGCAGTCGGGTCCGGGGCCGGGTACGGCGTTGCGTTGCCGTCTTCTCCGACGAACTCGGTCGCGGGGCTTCCGAAGAAGATCACGGAGCGGAACTCGAGCTGCGCGCTCGCTTCGATACGCGCGCGCGTCTCCTCATCAGCGACACCGGGGATCTGCACAACAATGTTGCGTCCGCCCTCGGTCGTGATGTCGGCCTCTGTCACACCAGACGCGTTGACGCGTTGGCGGATGATCGCCGCAGCCTGATCGAGCTGCTCCTGCGTGGGATTGGCACCGTCCTCAGTGACGGCACTCAGGACTATCTGTGTGCCGCCCTGAAGATCAAGCGCGAGCTCAGGTGTCCACGAGCTCTTTTCAAAGCCATAGACACCGATTGCGTTCACGCCGAACAGCGCAGCAGTCACGATCAGAAGGCTGAGCAGAACCTTCCAGGCATGACGGACGGGAGAAGACGAAGCCACGTATGTTCAGCTTTCTACGATGCCGGTCAGGCGGTCGGACGAATTACTTGCTGTCGGAGTCCCGATCCAGACGGGCGCGGGTCTCCTCAGGAGTCTCGGCGGCAAGATCTGCCTCGGATGCAATGGCCTCATCTTCAACCTCACCGAGGTCTTCGCCTTCGAGGTCGTCGACCACGTTCGGCTCGACGATGCGCAGGATCGCCTGGCTGTGTACCTCGATGACCGTTCCCGGGGCAATCTCGACGAGAGCCGGCGAGTCCAGGTCCTCAGGGTCGTACGCGACGATGGTTCCGTAGAGACCACCCTGCATCAGCACCTTGACGCCGGGAACCGTCTTCGTGGCCTTCTCTTCCTGTTCGGCCTTCATCTGCTTCTGGCGCTTGCGCGTGTTGAGGAACATGAAGACGAGCAGGACGGCTAGTACGCCGAAGAGGATGATTTCCATCAGGCAGGGCCTTTCAAAGTGCGCACGCCAACGGTGGACGCGCAGAGAGTTCGGGGGGAAGTCTCCAGCGATTATAGGTCATTGAGCAATGTCGCCGTTTCCGGATGCTGAAGGCCGAGGTGCTGGTATGCCTCAGGAGTCGCAACGCGTCCGCGTGGCGTTCGACCGAGGAATCCGATTCGGACGAGATAGGGCTCGACCACGCTCTCAACGGTCTCCGCCTCTTCACCGACGGCCACGGCGAGCGTGCTCAGTCCTACCGGACCACCGCGAAAGCGCCGCACGAGCATGTCGAGAACAGCACGGTCGAGGCGGTCGAGGCCGATCGGGTCGACGTCGTAGAGTTCCAACGCCGCGTTGACGTCCGAAATCGATGCCGATCCGTGATCTCCGTGCACAAGGGCGTAGTCGCGGACCCGGCGCAGAAGCCTGTTCGCGATTCGCGGGGTACCTCGGGATCGGCGAGCGATCTCATTCAGCGCGTCGTCAGGCAGCCCGACACCGAGAACGCTCGACGAGCGCGCGATCACCTTCTCGAGGTCACCGTCGTCATAGAACTCCAGATGACCGGTGAATCCGAAGCGGTCGCGTAAAGGATTCGGCAGCAGACCAGAGCGCGTCGTGGCCCCGACGAGCGTGAAGGGCGCAAGATCCAGCGGGATGCTGGTGGCGCCCGCGCCCTTCCCGACCATGATGTCGATGCGGAAGTCTTCCATCGCGAGGTAGAGCATCTCTTCCGCCGAGCGCGCCATCCGGTGGATCTCGTCGATGAACAGCACCTCCCCGGGAATGAGACTGGACAGCAGCGCCGCGAGGTCGCCGGCGTGCTGGATCGCGGGGCCGCTGGAAAGGCGGAGCGGACGTTCACTCTCGTACGCGACAATCATCGCGAGAGTCGTCTTACCCAACCCGGGAGGGCCGGCGAGCAGAATGTGATCGGGTGGCCGGTTCTGGATGCGTGCCGCGTCTAGAAGCAGTTGCAGCTGTCCGCGCACCTTCGGCTGCCCGACGAACTCGCCGAGGCTCTCCGGCCGCAGCGCACCTTCGATGGCGAGCTCTGTTTCGTCGATCGGCTCGGCCGCATCGCGACCCTCAGAGAAGTTCTCCTCAGCCACGTGCTGCTCCCGCCTTGGCCGGCCCCAGCGCAGCAAGTGCCTGGCGCAGCAGCAGTGAGACAGAGCCGCGGTCAGACTCGCTGGCAGCGGCAGCTGCGGCCTCGGCAGCCTCAGCCGCGACCTTCTCCGACCAGCCGAGACCCACCAGCGCGATGGTCACCTGGGCCGTGATGTCCACAGCACCAGGGGCGGTGGACGCGGCAGCAGGAGACGGCGGCTGCAGCTTTCCGGCAAGCTGCACGACGATCAACTTCGCCGTCTTCGGTCCGATACCGGAGACACGTCGGAACGGTGCGTCATCGTCGTCGATGACTGCCGTAGCGATCTGATCGACGCTGAGGTGTCCGAGCACACCCAACGCAGATTTCGGACCGACACCGGTGACACTGAGCAATTGTCCGAAGACCTCCAGCTCCGTCGGCTCGGCAAAGCCGAACAGCGTGAGAGCGTCTTCGCGCACGATGAGGCTCGTGTGCAACCGCAGCTGAGCGCCAGTGCGCGCGGTGTGAGCGACGTCTCCGGGCACGAACACGAAGAATCCGACCCCGCCAACTTCGATGACGACATGGTCCGCACCGGTGGCCAGCACGGTTCCGTGCAGAGAGGAGATCATCTCCCCAGCCTACGAGCCGGATCGTATGTATGTTCGAGCGACACGCTCAGCATCGGCCCAGGCCTGCTGGGCCGGGGTCAGCGCACCAGCTGCCGCTGCAACACCGCCTCGCCGCCACGCATGACACAGGGCGATGGCGAGGGCATCGGCCGCGTCCGCGGGTTGCGGTGGGGCATCCAGCCGCAGGATACGGGCGATCATCGCCTGTACCTGCTTCTTATCGGCCGATCCGTACCCGGTGACTGCCGCTTTTACCTCACTCGGGGTGTGGGTCGCCGCGGGCAAGCCCGCCTCTGCGGCGATCAGCAGGGCCACCCCGCTGGCCTGCGCCGTGCCCATCACCGTGTGGCTGTTGTGCTGTGCGAACACCCGCTCGACGGCTACGGCATCCGGCTGATGTTCGTTGAGAACCTCTCGGATGCCGGCGGCAACTCCGGCCAGTCGTTCGCCGATCGGAGCATCCGGCGCCGTTCGTATCACCCCGACATGCACGAGGGTTCCTCGGCGTGCGCGGTCCACGTCGACGACGCCGATGCCGCACCGGGTCAGTCCCGGGTCGATACCGAGCACGCGCAAAGAAGAAGCCGTCACTCCCCCAGGCTAGGTGCCCGAGGAGCGACGGCTTCAGCGGCGCGCTGTGAAGGCAGGTCAGTCCTCGTCGCTGTCTTCCTCGAGTTCGGCCTGCACTTCAGCGGTGAGGTCGAAGTTGCTGTACACGTTCTGCACGTCTTCGCTGTCTTCGAGTGCATCGATGAGGCGGAAGATCTTGCGAGCGGTCGCAGCATCGATCTCGACCTTGAGGTTCGGGATGAACTCCACATCAGCCGAGTCGTAGTCGATACCGGCTTCCTGCAAGGCGGTGCGCACGGAGACCAGATCCGTTGCCTCGGTGATGACGCCGAAGCCGTCGCCGTGCGGCTCGATCTCTTCAGCACCGGCTTCCAGGACCGCTTCCATCACGGCATCTTCGGTCGTGTCTTCCGCACCGACAACGATGAGGCCCTTGCGGGTGAAATTGTAGGCGACGCTGCCCGGGTCGGCGAGGGTGCCACCGTTGCGGGTGAGCGCCGTACGCACCTCAGCGGCTGCACGGTTCTTGTTATCGGTCAGACACTCGATCATGAGTGCGACGCCGTTGGGACCGTAGCCTTCGTACATGATCGAGGTGTATTCGATCGCTTCGCCACCGATACCGGCGCCGCGTTTGACGGCACGGTCGATGTTGTCCTTCGGGACCGACATCTTCTTCGCTTTGAGCACCGCGTCATAGAGCGTCGGGTTGCCAGCCAGGTCGGCACCACCGAGCTTGGCCGCAACTTCGATGTTCTTGATGAGCTTTGCCCACGACTTCGCACGACGGGAGTCGATGACAGCCTTCTTGTGCTTCGTAGTTGCCCATTTAGAGTGCCCGGCCATGTTTCTCCGCTCTTCGTTTCGCTCTGCTGACGTCGCAGCGCATGGTCCATTCTAAAGAATCTGGTCGTGACGTGTGGGAACGCCCCCACCGAGACGGTCCGCGGGACCGTCTGCCAGTTGTTCAGCCCTCCAGGCTCGACCGCCCTGATCGTCGGCGTGCGGAGTCGATGACGGAGCTGTCCGGCAGTGGCACCGGCAGATCCCATGCGGCATCTGGCATCCATTCATCCCACTGCTCATCGAGCGGCCAACCGCCTGTGGCGATGAATTCCGCGCCGGCGTGATCAGCCAGTACGCGCACGGCTTCGGCCTGTTCTGCCGTGAAGCGTCCCTGCGCGACCGCTGCTTCCAGTTCGTCGGCATCCTTCAGCCAGACATCCTGCGCTCCCGGGTGCTCGGCATCGATCCAGACGTCCAGCACGAGGTCGCGCGAGAAGATTCCGCCGGCTTCACCGGCGACGCGGCGGTGGGGCAGCTCCACGTTCACGTAGGCGCCGTCGGGCGTACCGTCCGGGCGACGGAAGAACCAGATCGACCAGGGGCGACCGGCAGGAGCCACTCGAACGATGCCGGGGCCCGTCCACGTCGACTCCTGCATCTTCCAGGGAACGCTGAAGCGTTCATCCAGCGACACCTCGCGCGGGCGCCGGCCATCGGCAGGAACTGATTCCAGACGTGCCGATCCGGAGGGGATCCAGATCACCAGACCCTGGGCATCATCACGGACCACCCGTGCCGCTTCGATATGGCGCGAGTACCGCCAGAGAATCGCTTCTCCCGGTGTGAAGCGCGGGGCATCCTCGTCGGATGAGGGCACCGCGCTGCGCAGGAGCGGGTCGACGTACTCGTCGCGGCCGGAATCATCGAGGAGGGAGATCGCTTGATCCAGCGTCATGGTTCCCGCAGAGATCGGGAGCCACCCGCTGCCGATCCGGCCGATGAGTTCGGCGTTTCCACCACTCGCGCTGACAGCTGTGGATCCGATCGGCAATCGCATCCCGCCACGCTATCGTGTGACGGAGTGGTGAACGGCAGCAACCCTCAGCAGCCGTTCGTGGAACCGGTACTCCCCCGTGAGCTCCGGGTGAAAGCTCAGCGCGACGAGATGGCCCTGCCCGACCGCGACGACGCGACCATCCGGCAGCGAGGCCAGCACCGTGGCGCTCGTGCCGACGGACTCCACGACAGGACCGCGGATGAAGGTCGCCCGCACCGGCGGAGCCCCGAGCACGGCGACATCAAGTTCGGCTTCGAATGACTCGAGCTGTCGACCGAACGCGTTGCGCCGGACGACCACGTCCAACCCGCCGAAGCTCTGCTGACCGTCGATGCCGTCGCGCACACAGTCGGCGAGCATGATCAGCCCGGCGCAGGTGCCGAGTACGGGCATCCCCCCGGCGATCGCATCCCGGATCGGCTGCTGCAATCCGAACTGCCGCGACAGCTTGTCAATGACAGTGGATTCGCCGCCGGGAATCACGAGGCCGCTCACCGTCGCGAGCTCCTCGGGGCGGCGCACGCGGATTACGTCCGCCCCGAGTCCGTGCAGCACGCGTTCGTGCTCGCGCACATCGCCCTGCAGCGCGAGAACGCCGATCCGTGGAGCGTCGGGGTTACCAGCCACGCTCGGAGAGCCGGTGCGGCGCAGGCAGATCCGAGACGTTGATACCCACCATCGCCTCGCCGAGTCCGCGTGACACCTCTGCGACCACCTTCGCGTCGTCATAGAAGGTCGTCGCCTTCACAATTGCCGCCGCACGCTCGGCGGGGTTACCCGATTTGAAGATGCCCGAGCCGACGAAGACGCCATCAGCGCCGAGCTGCATCATCATCGCGGCGTCGGCGGGGGTTGCGACTCCCCCGGCGACGAAGAGCACGACCGGGAGCTTGCCCGTCTCAGCGATCTCGGCGACGAGCTCGTACGGTGCCTGCAGTTCTTTGGCCGCGACGAACAGCTCGTCCTTGGTCATAGATCGCAGCACGTTGATCTCGGAGCGGATCTTACGAATGTGCTTCGTCGCCTCAGAGACATCGCCGGTGCCCGCTTCCCCCTTGGAGCGGATCATGGCGGCACCCTCGTTGATGCGGCGCAGGGCCTCACCGAGGTTCGTGGCGCCGCAGACGAAGGGCACGGTGAAGCCGAACTTGTCGATGTGATTGACGTAGTCGGCAGGCGAGAGCACCTCCGATTCGTCGATGTAATCGACGCCGAGCTCCTGCAGCACCTGAGCCTCAACGAAGTGACCGATGCGTGCCTTGGCCATAACCGGGATCGAGACGGTGTCGATGATGCTGTCGATCATGTCCGGGTCGCTCATGCGCGAAACTCCACCCTGCGCGCGGATGTCTGCCGGAACACGCTCGAGCGCCATGACGGCGACAGCGCCGGCATCCTCCGCGATCTTTGCCTGCTCCGCAGTGACAACGTCCATGATGACGCCGCCCTTGAGCATCTCAGCGAGTCCGCGCTTGACGCGGGATGATCCGGTGGTGGAATTCTGGTCTGCAGCCATGAGCTGCTCCTTTCAATCATCCAAACAGATTCATTGATCTATGCCAAAAGATAGCACCAGTTCGAGACCGCCTAGACTCATATGTCGAGAGGTGACATGAGCGACCAGATCACGGGTACGACGGCAGCCGATATCGCCTCGAGCGTGCGTGAACTGCGACAGCGCGGTGTCCTGACCCCGGGCGCGGTTCTTCCGCCGGTGCGCGAGCTCGCTGCACGCCTCGGCGTCAACCGCAACACAGCTGTGTCCGCGTACCGGCAACTCGCCCAAGCCGGTCTGGTCATCAGTCGCGGGCGTGCCGGAACGATGCTCGTCGAGCACAGCGCTGTCGCGCAGGAAGGGTATGCCGCCGACACTGTCCTGCGCGATGTCGGCACCGGAAATCCTGACCCCCGACTGATCCCGGACCCGTCCCCCGTCCTGGCGAGCGTGACCGGCCGGCCGGTGCTGTACGGGGAGCCGGTCATCGACACTGCGCTTGACGCCTGGGCGCGGGATTGGGTCTCTCCAGACCTGCACTCGTCTGACTTTCAGATCACGATCACTAGTGGCGCAGTGGATGCCGTCGAGCGATTGCTCGCGCAGGCGTTGATGCGCGACGATGCCGTCGCTCTGGAGGATCCGTGCTTTCTTGCCAGCATCCATACCGTTCGTCTGGGTGGCTATCGCGCGGTCCCTGTCCCGGTCGATGACGAGGGCATGACCGTCGAGGGACTGCAGGCGGCGCTGGATGCCGGTGTGCGCGCAGTCATTTGCACACCGCGCGCGCAGAATCCGACCGGTGCGAGCCTCTCGCAAGCACGTGCTGCGGCGCTACGGGAACTGATGGCGGAGCATCCCTACGTTCTGATCATCGAAGACGACCACTTCTCGATGCTGTCATCACGACCATACGAGTCTCTGATCGGCCCCGAGCACAAGCGGTTCGCCCTGCTGCGCTCGGTGTCGAAGTTCCTGGGTCCCGACATGTGCCTGGCCGTGGCTGCCACCGACCGGGAAACAGCCGGCCAACTCGCGATGCGGCTGAGCCCCGGAACCACCTGGGTGAGTCACCTGCTGCAGCGTCTGACGCTCGGCCTGCTCAGCAATGAACAGGTGCGAGAGTCGATCCGCGCCTCCGGAGCGCACTACGTCGAGCGAAATACGGCCTTTGCCGGGCGGCTGCGCGATCACGGCATCGGCACCCACTACTCCGACGGTATGAACCTCTGGGTCGAGTTGCCCCAGCCAGCCCAGATTGTGTCAGAACGGTTGATGCGACGAGGGTGGCTGGTGAGGACCGGCGACGGCTTCTCGCTCATCGACACGGACAGGCCTTCCCATCACCTGCGCCTCACCGTGCATGACCTTTCCCCCACCGATGCTGAGCAACTCGTCGCAGATATCGCCGCGGCTATCGACTGATGTGCGCGAAGCACGCCGCCGGCAGTGAGAAGATTCAAGGATGAAGATCCTCTCGATCCAGTCAGCTGTCGCCTACGGCCACGTCGGCAACTCGGCCGCGGTGTTCCCCCTGCAGCGCATCGGCGTCGATGTCCTCCCGGTCAACACTGTGAACTTCTCGAACCACACCGGCTATGGCGCCTGGCGTGGTCCGCTGATCGCTCCCAGCGACGTCGCAGACGTGATCACCGGCATCGAAGAGCGCGGGGTCTTCCCCGAGGTCAACGCGATTCTTTCCGGTTACCAGGGCGGCGAAGGCATCGGCGACGTGATCATCGATGCCGTCGCGCGAGTCAAGTCGGCGAACCCGGCCGCGCTGTACGCGTGCGATCCGGTCATGGGCAATGCCAAGTCCGGATGCTTCGTCGCACCGGCTATCCCTGAGCTTCTGCGCGAGCGGGTGGTTCCCGTCGCTGACATCATCACGCCGAATCAGTTCGAGTTGGGGTTCCTCACCCGAACTGAGCCGGACACACTGGAGTCGACGCTCGATTCCGTTGATCTGGCACGTGCCATGGGCCCGTCGATCGTTCTGGTGACCAGTGTGGAGCGTCCTGACCGTGAAGAGGGCACCATCGAAATGCTCGCCGCCGACGATGCCGGCGCCTGGATCGTGCAGACCCCGTTCCTGCCGATGAAGGCCAACGGGTCCGGAGATGTCACCGCGGCGCTCTTCACCGCGCACTACGTTTCGACCCGGAGCGCTCAGGTGGCGTTGGAGCGCACCGCGTCAAGCGTGTTCGATCTGCTGCAGCTGACGCTGGATTCCGACGCCCGCGAGCTGAAGCTCATCGAGGCGCAGGAGTACTACGCGCACCCGAAGATGCAGTTCGCTGCGCGTCAGGTCCGCTGACCGCTCGACCACGCCGCGGCCACCGCTTCGCGCACCTCGCCGAGCAGTTGCGGCAGCGCCTTCGTCTTGGCGATGATCGGGAAGAAGTTCGCATCCGACGTCCACCTCGGCACGATGTGCTGATGAAGGTGGGCGTCGACGCCTGCCCCCGCCACCGCACCCTGGTTCATGCCCAGGTTGAAGCCGTCGCAGTTCGAGACTTGGCGCAGCACACGCATGCCGATCTGGCTGAGCTCGCCGATTTCAGCGACCTCTTCTGCCGTGGCCTGATCGTAGGTGGCGATGTGCCGATACGGGCAGACCAGCAGGTGGCCGGAATTGTACGGAAAGAGATTCAGCAGCACGTAGGCAGTCTTCCCGCGGGCGACGATCAGACGCTCGGCATCGGGATGCTTCGGCGCCTCGCAGAACGGGCACTCTTCGCGCAGCGGCTCAGGCCCCGCCTGGATGTATGCCATCCGGTGCGGGGTCCACAGCCGCTGAAACTCGTCGGGGACGCCGGCGAGGTGTGCGGCATCCTCGACGGCATCCCTATCGATCATGCGAGGTCTTCCGCCGTGTGCACAAGCGCATGCGATGCGATGGCCGCACGGATGCGGGCGACAGCATCCGCAATCGGCACACCGTTTTCCTGCGTGCCGTCGCGGAAGCGGAACGAGACGGTACCGGCATCCCGATCCTGCTCACCGGCGATGAGCATCAGCGGGACCTTGGCCGTGGTGTGGTTGCGAATCTTCTTCTGCATCCGGTCATCGGAGTGATCCACTTCCGCACGCACATCTTGTTGGCGCAGCTGGGCGATCACGCCGTCGAGGTATTCCGAATACTGCTCTGCTACCGGCACACCAACAACCTGCATCGGGGCCAGCCATACCGGGAAGTCGCCGGCGTAGTGCTCGAGGAGGATCGCGAAGAAGCGCTCAACGGACCCGAGCAGTGCACGGTGAATCATCACCGGACGATGCTTCTGGCCGTCGGAGCCGGTGTATTCGAGTTCGAAGCGCTCAGGCTGGTTGAAGTCGAGCTGAATGGTCGACATCTGCCAGGTGCGTCCGATCGCGTCACGCGCCTGCACCGAGATCTTCGGGCCGTAGAACGCGGCGCCTCCGGGATCGGCGACGAGCTCCAGACCGGATGCCACGGCGACCTGACGCAGCGACTCGATCGCAGTTGTCCACTGCTCCGGCTCGCCCAGGAACTTCGGGTTGCCCTCCTCGTTGGTCGACAGCTCGAGGTAGAAGTCATTCAGACCGTAATCGCGGAGCAGATCAAGCACGAGATTGAGGTTCGTTGTGAGCTCTTCTTGCACCTGGTCCTGGGCGACGTAGATGTGCGCGTCATCCTGGGTGAGACCGCGCACACGGGTGAGGCCCGACAGTGTGCCGCTCTTCTCATAGCGGTATACGGTTCCGAACTCGGCCAATCGCAGCGGCAGCTCACGGTATGAACGTCCGCGCGAGCGATAGATGAGGTTGTGGAACGGGCAGTTCATCGGCTTCAGGTAATAGTCCTGGCCCTGCCTCGTGACGTTGCCGTCCTCGTCCGTAATCTCGTCGAGGTGCATCGGAGGGAACATGCCGTCCGAGTAGGTCTGCAGGTGCCCAGAAGTCTGGAACAGATCCTTCTTGGTGATGTGCGGACTGTTGACTACGTCGTAGCCGTTGCGCAGCAGATGCCTGCGCAGGTTCTCTTCAATCTCGTAGCGGATGATTCCACCCTTGGGATGGAAGACCGCGAGTCCCGAGCCGATCTCGTCCGGGAAGGAGAACAGATCCATCTCGACGCCGAGCTTGCGGTGATCGCGGCGCTCGGCCTCGGCGAGACGGTCCTTGTAGGCCTTCAGTTCATCCTTGCTCGGCCAGGCCGTTCCGTAGATGCGCTGCAGCTGCGGATTCTTCTCGCTACCGCGCCAGTATGCGGCAGCGATGCGGGTGAGGTCCCAACCATTGCCGATCATGCGCGTGCTCGGCAGGTGCGGGCCCCGGCAGAGGTCCTTCCAGACCACCTCGCCGTCCTTGGAAACGTTGTCGTAGATGGTCAGCTCGCCCGCGCCGATCTCCGCAGACGCGCCCTCAGCGGCATTCGCCCCGGAACCGGGGCCACCGGCGAGTTCGATGAGCTCGAGCTTGAACGGTTCGTCCGCCAGCTCGGCGCGTGCTTCTGCCTCGGTGACGACACGACGGGTGAAGCGCTGTCCCTCGCGGATGATGCGCTGCATCTCCTTCGAGATGGCCTTGATGTCTTCGGGAGTGAAGGGCGTTTCGACGCCGAAGTCGTAGTAGAAGCCGTCGGTGACGGGCGGGCCGATGCCGAGATTCGCCTGCGGGTTGATCCGCTGAACAGCCTGGGCGAGCACGTGAGCTGCAGAGTGCCGCAGGATCGCGAGCCCATCCTCACTATCGATCGTGACCGGCTCGACAACATCGGCATCCGTCACGGTAGCCGCGAGATCCTTCAGCTCGCCGTCGACGCGCATGGCAACGACGGAACGGTCAGAGAACAGGGCGAAGCCGTCTTTCGGCTGGGCATTTTCAGGCACAGATCACTCCACTAGGTCTTCGTCCAGATTACTCGCCCGAGGGATGCTTCGACGCACGTTCAGCGGGTTCCGATGGCGAACGCCCTGCAGGTGTCGACGATGCGCCTCGCACACACGATGGCGGCGTACGCATACGCGGGCGAATAGTCAGGCTTCGTCGCGGAATTCGGATGCCGGTTCCGCGCTGGCGCGATCGCGCTGCAATGCATCCGCGATGTCATCCAGCGCCGTGGCCGTCGCATCACGCAAAGCCGATAGGCGTGCAGCAACACGTCGAAGATGAAGCGGAGGGAACACAAGAAGGTTCGTCAGAACTCCGACGATGATGCCGAAGGCCATCGTCAGCAGATAAGACACGGAGAACTCATCGGCTGCGGTGCCACCCAGCAGGAGGACGAACAGTCCGGCGATGGCTACCCAGTCGCTGCCGGCACCGAGAACCCTGATTCCTCCGATGATGATCCCGGCCGCGATGACAACGGCGACGGCGACGACGGCGGGACCGCCCAGGAGCACGATTCCCAATCCTCCGACTCCGAGCGCGATGCCGATCGCGAGTCCCGCCAGCGACTGCGCCCCCGCCCGCGCGGACCCTGCCAACGTCGGATACATGCTGACGAGAACGCCGAGAGGCGCGTAATACGATCTGTGTGCAGAATCAGATCATCGCCCGTGTCGCCGAATGCGACTGCCCCATTGACACCGCGCCCGATGAGGGTTCGCGGGTCAGCAGCTGGCGAGGTGTCGTTCAATCGCGTTCGTGAGAACACCTGAACCGCCCAACAGCACGACCTGACGGGTTGTACTGCTCTTCAGATAGGCAGATGTTCCTGCGGGCAAGCATGTCGTCCGAGACAGCAGCAGCGGTGATTTCGTCTTGCCGGCCAGTGGCGCAGCGGCCAGAGCATCCGCGAAGTTGGAGCCGGTTGCGATGAAGGCTTTCTCCTGTGCGCCGGGGAAAACCTTCTTCGCGATCGCCTCGGCGGTGGCGTACCGATCCTGACCGCCCAGACGAGTGACGCTGAATCCCTTCGACCTGAGACTCTGCTCGAAGCTGCTCGGAATGACACCTGTGCTGCCGACGAGGGTGATCTTCTTCACGCCCTTCTTCTGCAACAGCGACAACAGCTGAGCGTCAGGTTTAGCGCCCCGAACGGGGATGACGGTCGCGCCCTGTTTGATCGCGGCCGGGGCAGCTGCGAGGGCATCCGGATAGTTGGATCCCACCGCGAGGTAGGCGTGCTCAAGCTTGCCCTGCCAGAGCTTCTCCACCGCCATCATGCTCGTCGCATAGCGGTCGGCCCCTGCCATACGGATGTATTCGGTGTTCGGCAGATACCGACGAAGCTGGTTGACGACGTTCTCGCTGACAGCCCCTGTACCGCCCATGATGATGATGCGCTTCGGGCTGCGCTTCCAGATGGAGTGGATGAGGTTGTCCGTGAGCCCCTGTGACGGTGTGATGACCACAGGGTCGCCGCTTCGTCCAGCGATGGCTGCTGCCGACAGAGCGTCGGCGAATACCTGACCGGATGCAACATACAACGTGTCGCTCTTGGGGAACTGCGAGAGGATGCGGCGCGCCGTTTCATAGCGATCAGCGCCCCACAATCGTGAGACCTTCACCGTCGACGGCGTCACAACGACGTCGTCGATTCCCGAATCGGGTGATGACGAGTACCCGCCGAAGTTCTGGGTGAAGTAGGCCGTGCCTCGTGTCGCGCTGTAGGCGATGCCGATGCCGATATGGGTGGCGTTGGCGTTCATGATGTTGCGGTAGTGACCGGGAGAACGCAGCCACGCATCGACGACATCGGTGTAGTTGTAGCCGGCGGCCACATTCTCCGCCAGCCAGAACCAGCCTGCCGGTGACCCGGAGGCGTAGTTCGGGTTGTGATACATCCGATCGGCTCGGGCCTGCTGTTGTGACCAGCCTTGCGCCAAGTCGGTCAGGCCGCTGGACTGCTTCAGCGCGGGGAGGCCCTTGCTTGCGCGCGCAGCATTGGTCTCGTTGAAAATCAGCTGGCGCGCTTGCTGAACGCTGAGCACCTCGTTGTATGCGACGTTCGGTGAATCTGCGTTGGTGTCAGCGGCGTTGGCGGGAACGGCCGTTGTGAGGCCGAGCAGCACAGCAACGGCTGCAGCGAGGACGATCTTGAATCGCATGGTGTGTCTTTCTGATCAGCCCCCGCCGATACCCATCCGGGCATAAAAAAACCCGGCGCAACCGGGGTTCTCTGTGCGCGATACTGGGATCGAAGGTGTGTGAGCACCATGACATCCTGACCGTTCACGGTCACGATGTCCGACTTTGTCCCAGATTCACGACAGTTCCCGGTCGTGTAATTGTGCCATTTCGAGACACCGGCGTCCAATCGTCGCCACCATCTAGTGTGCGTTGGTGTGCAAAATCTCGACGTTCATCTATACGGAGCGTTCTACTGTTTATTGGATGAGTTCGCGGTCCTGCAGGAAAACGATGCTGCGGAAGTGTCCGGTGCCTCCATATCGGTGCTCTGGTCCGACTCTGACCCGCAGTCGTGCCCCGCTCCCACCAGCGTTAGGACAGCATCCTCGGTGGTCACTTCTGCGGTCTGCGACGATATTTCCGGCGAGGAACGCATCGCTCGCCATGCACATCTACTCACCGGCATTGACTGGGCGCTCGACAGCGAGCAAAACGACGAAGACGACGCTGAGTCGCTGAGCCCCGAAAAGCGCGCTGCTCAAGTGCGCGCGAACGACCTCATCAAAGGTCCTCTCTGTCATGCGAGCAACACCATCATTGACAGGCTACTCAGCGACATCTATGAACTCGATAATGCAGACGACGAGTTAAGCAGCGAAGACGCACTCGTGCTCTCCGACTTTCCTCCTCGATTCGTCAAGGCATACGGGCCGTTGGCGTGATGGTTCCTGCGCAGTGCAACTGGCGCATTCGACCCCACAATTTGGGGCGAATGCGCCACACACCTACGCCTGTTTGCGCCGCGAGGTGAGCACCAGGCCAGCTCCGACTAGCGCAAGGAGAACTGCTGCCACGATAGACGTCGCAGGATCACTGCCCGTGCGTGCTAGATCCGTTTCACCCACAGGATCAGTGACCGGCGGTGCCACCGGCACAGCAGACACCGTCAGCGTCGCCGGAGCACTGGTCACCGCATCAACCGTGTTTTCGGCAGTCACCCGATACTGGGTTCCAGACAATGCTTCCGTCGCGGTAACGGTGAGGGCCTTTCCGTCATCACTGACCATGCCGTCCGCTGCACCAACCGCACTCCAGGTGACACCGTCATCGGTGCTGAACTCCCACAACAAGCTCGGTTCCGGAGTGCCCGTCGTCTCGACCGTAAACATGGCAGCATCCCCCGCGGTTACCGCCTGGTCTTCAGGGTCAGTCACCGTCGGCGCCACCGGCGCTGCAGTCACCGTCAGCGTCGCCGCAGCACTCGTCACCACACCAACCGTGTTTTCGGCAGTCGCCCGATACTGGAAGCCAGACAATGCCTCCGTCGCCGTAACAGTCAGGGTCTTTCCGTCACTACTGACCGTGCCATCCGCTGCACCAACCGCACTCCAGGTGGCGCCGTCATCGGCGCTGAACTCCCACGACAAGCTAGGTTCCGGGGTGCCCGTCGCCTCGACTGTAAACGTGGCAGCATCTCCCGCGGTTACAGCCTGGTCTTCAGGGTCAGTCACCGTCGGCGCCACCGGCGCTGCAGTCACCGTCAGCGTCGCCGCAGCACTCGTCACCACACCAACCGTGTTTTCGGCAGTCGCCCGATACTGGAAGCCAGACAATGCCTCCGTCGCCGTAACAGTCAGGGTCTTTCCGTCACTACTGACCGTGCCATCCGCTGCACCAACCGCACTCCAGGTGGCGCCGTCATCGGCGCTGAACTCCCACGACAAGCTAGGTTCCGGGGTGCCCGTCGCCTCGACTGTAAACGTGGCAGGATCTCCCGCGGTGACCGCCTGGTCTTCAGGGTCAGTCACCGTCGGTACTACCGGCGCTGCGGTCACCGTCAGCGTTGCTGCATTACTGGACGCTGCGCCAACCGTGTTTTCGACTGTCGCCCGATACTGGAAGCCAGACAATGCCTCGGTCGCGGTAACGGTCAGGGTCTTTCCGTCACTACTGACCGTGCCATCTGCTGCACCAACCGCACTCCAGGTGGCGCCGTCGTCGGCGCTGAACTCCCACAACAAGCTCGGTTCCGGGGTGCCCGTCGTGTCGACTGTAAACGTGGCAGGATCTCCCGCTGTCACCACCTGATCCACAGGGTCAGTGACTGTCGGAGCTACCGGCACTGCAGACACCGTCAGCGTCGCCGCATTACTGGACGCTGCGCCAACCGTGTTTTCGGCTGTCGCCCGATACTGGAAGCCAGACAATGCCTCCGTCGCTGCAACGGTCAGGGTCTTTCCGTCGACACTGACCGTGCCATCTGCTGCACCAACCGCACTCCAGGTGGCGCCGTCATCGGCGCTGAACTCCCACAACAAGCTAGGTTCCGGGGTTCCCGTCGCCTCGACCGTAAACAAGGCAGCGTCCCCCGCCGTCACCACCTGGTCTGCAGGATCAGAAACCGTCGGAGCCACATCGGGAGCGACATAGGTGAACGCGTCCGCATACGTGATGTCTGGTTGGGCCACACCGTTCAGCTCCCACGACACAACAACATCAACTGGGCCAGCATCGTGAGGCGGGGTAGTGGCCGTCCACGACCCGTCGTCGTTATTCACGGGGGCGACCGCACCGGCCCCGCCAAACGAAACACCCGTTACTGTCGCATCCGTAAGAACCGGGGTCGGCACGTTCCTCTGATCCTTGGTACCGTCGCCCAGCTGCCCGTAGTCGTTGTCTCCCCAGGCATACGCGGTACCGTCTTCAGTAAGCGCGGCCGAATACGCAGAGCTTGCACTCACCTGCGTAAAAGTCGCCTGATCAGGCATCTCCACCCGCACCGGCACATGACTGTCCGTGTTTTTGCCGTCACCCAGCTCCCCAACGTAGTTGTATCCCCAGGCATACGCGGTACCGTCTTCATCAACCGCGACCGAATGTAACATGCCTGCACTCACCTGCGTAAAGGTCACCTCATCAGGCATCTGCACCCGCCCCGGCACCGGATTCGGCACCTGAATCTCCGTGGCTGTGCCGTTACCCAGCCTCCCGAACCTGTTGGATCCCCAGGCGTACGCGGCACCGTCGTCAGCAACCGCGAGCGAATACGCACTGCCTGCACTCACCTGTGTAAAAGACACCTCAGCAGACACCTGCACCGGCACCTGCACCGGCATGAACGCGGTTCTACCGTTACCCAGCTCCCCGTAGGTGTTGTTTCCCCAGGCATACGCGGCACCGTCTTCAGCAACCGCGATCGAATGTGAAGAGCCTGCACTCACCTGCGTAAGAGTCACCCCATCAGGGATATGCACCCGCACCGGCACGGAGCTGCCAACGAGTGAATCGTTACCCAGCTGCCCGTCGCGGTTGTATCCCCAGGCATACGCGGTACCGTCTGCAGCAAGCGCGACCGAATGAAGATAAGCTGCACTCACCTGCGTAAAGGCCAGCCCGCCAGGCATCTCTACCTCCACTGGCGCCCGCACAATAACCGAGCCTTCACCGGTACCCATCTGCCCGCGGCTGTTGTCTCCCCAGGCATACGCGGTACCGTCTGCAGTAACCGCGACCGAATGTGAGCCGCCTGCACTCACCTGCGTAAATTTCACCCCATCAGGCATATCCACCCGCACCGGCACCAGACTGTCCCCGCTTGTGCCGTCACCCAGCTGCCCGAGGTTGTTATCTCCCCAGGCATACGCGGTGCCGTCTTCAGCAAGCGCGACCGAATGTTCACGGCCTGCACTCACCTGCGTGAAGGTCACCCCGGGAGGTGGTGTAATCGTGACTTCGGTACCCCCTGTCACCGGTCCGCTCGCCGGGGCCAGCACCGCACTCGTCGGTGTCGATGCCGCGTTCGCCGGATCTGGCGCCGCGTTCGCCGCGCCCCCCACCCCGACAAGCCCCACCGCCAGACTTACAGCGAGCAGTCCCCGCAACACGTTACGCAACATCATTCAACAACTTTCCGTCGTTCTATCCGTATGGCGGCTCGGCCTCGAGCCAGAAAATAGTGTGTGGCAGCGCGCATTCGTCCCGATACTTCGGACGAATGCGCCACACACCTACGCGTGCTTGCGCCGCGAGGCAAGTAGAAGACCAGCTCCAACTAGCGCAAAGAGAACTGCTGCCGCGATAGCCGGTACAGGATCACTGCCCGTGCGAGCTAGATCCGTTTCACCCACAGAGTCAGTCACCGGCGGAGCCACCGGATCAGTGACCGGCGGAATCACCGGCGCTGCAGTCACCGTCAGCGTTGCCACAGCACTCGTCACCGCACCAACACTGTTCTCAGCAGTCACCCGATACAGGAAGCCAGACAATGCCTCGGTCGCCGCAACGGTCAGGGTCTTCCCGTCATCACTGACTGTGCCGTCCGCTGCACCCACCTCGCTCCAGGTGACGCCGTCGTCGGTGCTGTACTCCCACAACAAGCTCGGTTCCGGGGTGCCCGTCGTCTCGACCGTAAACATGGCCGCATCCCCCGCGGTCACCTCCTGGTCTGCAGGATCAGTAACCGTCGGTGCCACCGGCGCTGCAGTCACCGTCAGCGTCGCCGGAGCACTGGTCACCGCACCAACACTGTTCTCAGCAGTCACCCGATACAGGAAGCCAGACAATGCCTCGGTCGCCGCAACGGTCAGGGTCTTCCCGTCATCACTGACCGTGCCGTCCGCTGCACCCACCTCGCTCCAGGTGGCACCGTCGTCGGTGCTGTACTCCCACAACAAGCTCGGTTCCGGGGTGCCCGTCGTCTCGACCGTAAACATGGCAGCATCCCCCGCGGTCACCTCCTGGTCTTCAGGATCAGTAACCGTCGGTGCCACCGGCACAGCAGACACCGTCAACGTCGCCGGAGCACTCGTCACCGCACCAACACTGTTCTCAGCAGTCACCCGATACAGGAAGCCAGACAATGCCTCGGTCGCCGCAACGGTCAGGGTCTTCCCGTCATCACTGACCGTGCCGTCCGCTGCACCCACCGGACCCCAGGTGGCACCGTCGTCGGTGCTGTACTCCCACAACAAGCTCGGCTCCGGGGTGCCCGTCGTCTCGACCGTAAACATGGCCGCATCCCCCGCGGTCACCGACTGGTCTGCAGGATCAGTAACCGTCGGTGCCACCGGCGCTGCAGTCACTGTCAGCGTTGCCGCTTCACTCGTCACCGCATCAACACTGTTCTCGACAGTCACCCGATACAGGGTTCCCGACAATGCTTCCGTCGCGGCAATAGTCAGGGTCTTCCCGTCATCACTGACCGTGCCATCCGCTGCACCAACCACACTCCAGGTACTTCCGTCATCGGTGCTGAACTCCCACAACAAGCTCGGCTCCGGGGTTCCCGTCGCCTCGACCGTAAACATGGCCTCATCCCCCGCGGTCACCGACTGGTCTGCAGGATCAGTAACCGTCGGTGCCACCGGCGCTGCAGTCACTGTCAGCGTTGCCGCTTCACTCGTCACCGCATCAACACTGTTCTCGACAGTCACCCGATACAGGGTTCCCGACAATGCTTCCGTCGCTGCAATAGTCAGGGTCTTTCCGTCATCACTGACTGTGCCGTCCGTTGCACCAACCGCACTCCAGGTGGCGCCGTCGTCGGTGCTGAACTCCCACAACAAGCTCGGCACCGGGGTGCCCGTCGCCTCGACCGTAAACCTGGCCGCATCCCCCGCGGTTACCGCCTGGTCTTCAGGGTCAGTGACCGTCGGTGCCACCGGCGCTGCGGTCACCGTCAGCGTCGCCGGAGCACTGGTCACCGCACCAACACTGTTCTCAGCAGTCACCCGATACAGGAAGCCAGACAATGCCTCGGTCGCAGCAACAGTCAACGTCTTTCCGTCATCACTGACCGTGCCGTCCGCTGCACCCACCGGACCCCAGGTGGCGCCGTCGTCGGTGCTGTACTCCCACAACAAGCTCGGTTCCGGGGTGCCCGTCGTCTCGACCGTAAACATGGCAGCATCCCCCGCGGTCACCACCTGGTCTTCAGGGTCAGAAACCGTCGGTGCCACCGGCGCTGCGGTCACCGTCAATGTCGCCGGAGCACTGGTCACCGCATCAACACTGTTTTCGGCTGTCGCCCGATACTGGAAGCCAGACAATGCCTCGGTCGCCGCAACAGTCAACGTCTTTCCGTCATCACTGACCGTGCCGTCCGCTGCACCCACCACACTCCAGGTGCCGCCGTCGTCGGTGCTGAACTCCCACAACAAGCTCGGCTCCGGGGTGCCCGTCGCCTCGACCGTAAACCTGGCCTCATCCCCCGCGGTTACCGCCTGGTCTTCAGGGTCAGAAACCGTCGGTGCCACCGGCGCTGCGGTCACCGTCAATGTCGCCGGAGCACTGGTCACCGCATCAACACTGTTTTCGGCTGTCGCCCGATACTGGAAGCCCGACAATGCCTCGGTCGCCGCAACAGTCAACGTCTTTCCGTCATCACTGACCGTGCCGTCCGCTGCACCCACCACACTCCAGGTGCCGCCGTCGTCGGTGCTGAACTCCCACAACAAGCTCGGCACCGGGGTGCCCGTCGCCTCGACCGTAAACATGGCCTCATCGCCCGCGGTTACCGCCTGGTCTTCAGGGTCAGAAACCGTCGGTGCCACCGGCGCTGCGGTCACCGTCAATGTCGCCGGAGCACTGGTCACCGCATCAACACTGTTTTCGGCTGTCGCCCGATACTGGAAGCCAGACAATGCCTCGGTCGCGGCAACAGTCAACGTCTTTCCGTCATCACTGACCGTGCCGTCCGCTGCACCCACCACACTCCAGGTGCCGCCGTCGTCGGTGCTGAACTCCCACAACAAGCTCGGCACCGGGGTGCCCGTCGCCTCGACCGTAAACATGGCCTCATCGCCCGCGGTTACCGCCTGGTCTTCAGGGTCAGTGACCGTCGGTGCCACCGGCGCTGCGGTCACCGTCAGCGTCGCCGCATTACTGGTCACCGCATCAACACTGTTTTCGGCTGTCGCCCGATACTGGAAGCCAGACAATGCCTCGGTCGCCGCAACAGTCAACGTCTTTCCGTCATCACTGACCGTGCCGTCCGTTGCACCCACCGCACTCCAGGTGGCGCCGTCGTCGGTGCTGAACTCCCACAACAAGCTCGGTTCCGGGGTTCCCGTCGTCTCGACCGTAAACCTGGCCGCGTCCCCCGCGGTCACCGCCTGGTCTTCAGGATCAGTAACCGTCGGTGCCACATCGGGAGCGATATAGGTGAACGCGTCCGCATACGTGATGTCTGGTTGCGCCACACCGTTCAGCTCCCACGACACAACAACATCAACTGGGCCAGCATCGTGAGGCGGAGTGGTCGCCGTCCATGACCCGTCGCCGTTATCCACGAGATTGGTTGCACTGGCCCCGCCAAACGAAACACCCGTTACTGTCGCATCCGTAAGAACCGGGGTCGGCACGTGACGGTCCACGTCTGTGCCGTCACCCAACCGCCCGTCGCGGTAAGTTGACCAGGAATTGCCGTTGACTCCCCAGGCATACGCGGTACCGTCTGCAGTAACCGCGACCGAATGTCCATCGCCTGCACTCACCTGCGTAAAGGTCACCTCAGCAGGCATCCGTACCCGCACCGGCCTCCACACACCATCCGAGGGTCCGCCGATACCCAGCTGCCCGGACCGGTTGCCTCCCCAGGCATACGCGGCACCGTCTTCAGTAACCGCAACCGTAAAACGATGGCCTGCACTCACCTGCGTAAAAGTCACCCCATCAGGCATCTCCACCCGCACCGGCGCGTCACGCAGCTTGTCTGTGCCGTCCCCCAGCTCCCCGGCGATGTTGTATCCCCAGGCATACGCGGGACCGTCTTCAGTAAGCGCGACCGAATGCCACCTGCCTGCACTCACCTGCGTAAAGGACAGCCCAGCAGGCATCCGCACCCGCACCGGCGCCGACACCCAGCTGCTCGCGGTTGTGCCGATACCCAACTGCCCGTCCTTGTTATATCCCCAGCCATACGCGGCACCGTCTTCATCAAGCGCGACCGAATGCCAATTGCCTGCACTCACCTGCGTCAAAGACATCCCAAAAGGCACCTGCACCGGCACGTTACTGTTCGTGGTTGTACCGATACCCAGCTGCCCGTACTCGTTGTATCCCCAGGCATACGCGGTGCCGTCTGCAGTAACCGCGACCGAATGTGAGCCGCCTGCACTCACCTGCGTAATAGACACCCCATCAGGCATCTCCACCCGCACCGGCACGTAACGCCGCCTGTTTGTGCCGTCCCCCAGCTGCCCGTACTGGTTGTTTCCCCAGGCATACGCGGTACCGTCTTCAGTAACCGCGACCGAATGTTCGCCGCCTGCACTCACCTGCGTAAATTTCACCCCAGCGGGCATCTCCACCCGCACCGGCACCCTACTGATCACGCCTGTGCCGTCACCCAGCTGCCCGAAGCCGTTGTCTCCCCAGGCATACGCGGCACCGTCTGCAGCAAGCGCGACCGAATGATAATCGCCTGCACTCACCTGCGTAAAAGTCCCCCCAGCAGGTCGTTCAATCGTGACTTCGGTACCCCCTGTCACAGGTCCGTTCGCCGGATCTGGCGCCGCGTTCGCTGCGCCCCCCACCCCGACGAGCCCTACCGCCACACTCACAGCGAGCAGTCCCCGCAACACGTTACGCATCATCATTCAACAACCTTTTGTCGTTCTATCCGTATGGCGGCTCAACCTCGACCCAGAAAATAATGTGTGGCAGCGCGCATTCGTCCCGATACTTCGAACGAATGCGCCACACACCTACGCGTGCTTGCGCCGCGAGGCAAGTAGAAGACCAGCTCCAATTAACGCAAAGAGAACTGCTACCGCGATAGCCGGTACAGGATCACTGCCCGTGCGAGCTAGATCCGTTTCACCCACAGAGTCAGTCACCGGCGGAGCCACCGGATCAGTGACCGGCGGAATCACCGGCGCTGCAGACACCGTCAGCGTCGCCGGAGCACTGGTCACCGCATCAACACTGTTTTCGGCAGTAACCCGATACTGGGTTCCCGACAATGCTTCCGTCGCCGCAACAGTCAACGTCTTCCCGTCACCACTGACCGTGCCATCCGCTGTACCCACCGGACCCCAGGTGACACCGTCATCGGTGCTGAACTCCCACAACAAGCTCGGTTCCGGGGTTCCCGTCGCCTCAACTGTAAACATGGCAGCATCCCCCGCCGTCACCACCTGGTCTTCAGGATCAGTAACCGTCGGAGCCACCGGCACAGCAGTCACCGTCAGCGTCGCCGCTTCACTCGTCACCGCATCAACACTGTTTTCGGCAGTCACCCGATACAGCACTCCCGACAATGCCTCCGTCGCCGCAACAGTCAACGTCTTCCCGTCACCACTGACCGTGCCATCCGCTGCACCAACCGGACCCCAGGTGGCGCCGTCGTCGGTGCTGTACTCCCACAACAAGCTCGGCACCGGGGTTCCCGTCGTCTCGACCGTAAACATGGCAGCATCCCCCGCGGTCACCGCCTGGTCTTCAGGATCAGTCACCGTCGGCGCCACCGGCACCGCAGCCACCGTCAACGTCGCCGCTTCACTCGTCACCGCATCAACACTGTTTTCGGCAGTCACCCGATACAGGGTTCCCGACAATGCTTCCGTCGCCGCAACAGTCAACGTCTTCCCGTCACCACTGACCGTGCCATCCGCTGCACCCACCGCACTCCAGGTGACGCCGTCGTCTGTGCTGAACTCCCACGTCACACCGGGTTCCGGGGTGCCCGTCGTCTCGACCGTAAACGTGGCAGGATCTCCCGCGGTCACCGCCTGGTCTGCAGGGTCAGTGACTGTCGGTGCTACCGGCGCTGCGGTCACCGTCAGCGTTGCTGCATTACTGGACGCTGCGCCAACCGTGTTTTCGGCTGTCGCCCGATACTGGAAGCCAGACAATGCCTCGGTCGCAGCAACGGTCAGGGTCTTCCCGTCACCACTGACCGTGCCATCCGCTGCACCCACCACAGTCCAGGTGACGCCGTCGTCGGTGCTGAACTCCCACGTCACACCGGGTTCCGGGGTTCCCGTCGTCTCGACCGTAAACGTGGCAGGATCTCCCGCGGTCACCCACTGGTCTGCAGGATCAGTAACCGTCGGAGCCACCGGCGCTGCAGACACCGTCAGCGTTGCCGCTTCACTCGTCACCGCATCAACACTGTTCTCGACAGTCACCCGATACAGGGTTCCCGACAATGCTTCCGTCGCCGCAACAGTCAACGTCTTCCCGTCACCACTGACCGTGCCATCCGCTGCACCCACCGGACCCCAGATGACACCGTCATCGGTGCTGAACTCCCACAACAAGCTCGGCACCGGGGTGCCCGTCGCCTCAACCGTAAACATGGCCGCGTCCCCCGCGGTCACCACCTGGTCTTCAGGATCAGAAACCGTCGGTGCCACATCGGGAACGATGATATAGGTGAAGGCGTCCGCATACGTGATGTCTGGTTGCGCCACACCGTTCAGCTCCCACGACACAACGACGTCGACTGGGCCAGCAGCGTGAGGTGGAGTGGTGGCCGTCCATGACCCGTCGCCGTTATTCACGAGATTGGTTGCGCTGTCCCCACCAAACGAAACACCCGTTACTGTCGTATCCGTAAGAACCGGCACCGGCGTGTCACTGTCCATGTCTGTGCCGTCACCCAGCTGCCCGTAGTTGTTGTGTCCCCAGGCATACGCGGTACCGTCTTCAGTAAGCGCGACCGAATGATAAGTGCCTGCACTCACCTGCGTAACAGTCACCTCAGCAGGCATCTGCACCTGCACCTGCACATTACTGTCCGTGGTTTTGTCGTCACCCAGCCGCCCGTCGGAGTTGGATCCCCAGGCATACGCGGTACCGTCTGAATCAACCGCGACCGAATGTGAGCCGCCTGCACTCACCTGCGTAACAGTCACCCCATCAGGGATCTGCACCCGCACCGGCACATTACTGTCATCGATTGTGTCGTCACCCAGCCGCCCGTTGCCGTTGGATCCCCAGGCATACGCGGTACCGTCTGAATCAACCGCGACCGAATGTGAGCCGCCTGCACTCACCTGCGTAACAGTCACCCCATCAGGGATCTGCACCCGCACCGGCACATTACTGTCATCGATTGTGTCGTCACCCAGCTGCCCGTACCTGTTGTATCCCCAGGCATACGCGGTACCGTCTTCAGCAAGCGCGACCGAATGTGAGCCGCCTGCACTCACCTGCGTAAATTTCACCCCAGCAGGCATCTGTACCTGCACCGGCACATTACTGTCCGCGGATGTGTCGTCACCCAGCTGCCCGTCGCCGTTGTGTCCCCAGGCATACGTGGTGCCGTCTGCATCAACCGCGACCGAATGATAATTGCCTGCACTCACCTGCGTAACAGTCACCCCATCAGGGATCTGCACCCGCACCGGCACATTACTGTGCGTGTTTTTGCCGTCACCCAGCTGCCCGTACCTGTTGTATCCCCAGGCATACGCGGTACCGTCTTCAGCAAGCGCGACCGAATGTGAGCCGCCTGCACTCACCTGCGTAAATTTCACCCCAGCAGGCATCTGTACCTGCACCGGCGCGCCACGGCTCCAGGGTCTGCCGTCACCCAGCTGCCCGTAGTTGTTGAGTCCCCAGGCATACGCGGTACCGTCTGCATCAACCGCGACCGAATGATAAGAGCCTGCACTCACCTGTGTGAAGGTCACCCCGGGAGGTGGTGTAATCGTGACTTCGGTGCCCCCTGTCGTAGGGCCGTTCGTCGGGGTCAGCACCGCACTCGTCGGTGTCGATGCCGCGTTCGCAGGATCTGGCGCCGCGTTCGCCGCGACCCCCACCCCGACGAGCCCTACCGCCACACTCACAGCGAGTAGTCCCCGCAACGCGTTACGCAACATCACTCAACAACCTTTTGTCGTTCTATCCATATGGAGGCTCGCCTGAGAGCCAGAAAATAGCGTGTGACAGCACGCAGCCTTCAGCAGGGCAGTCGGCAAGGCCCGATCCGCCACGAAACCACGCCCACGCATACTCACTCCTGTACCGTCTTCGGTACCAGTGTTTCGAGCACTGTTTCCAGGCCTGCGAGCCCGGTCGACGCTTCGATTTCCGCGCCAATCTTCCGGGTGCGTTCGGCGTAGCCTGGGTCTGCGAGCACCCGCCGCACCGCCGAACCCACCTGTTCGGGCGTTGGCCGGTTCGTGCGCAGACGCACCCCAGTACCCGTCCACTGCACACGGGCAGCGACCTCGGCCTTGTCTTCGGTCGCACCCGCAACGACGAGTGGCACCCCATGCTCGAGCGCGTAATGCACTCCGCCGTACCCGCCGTTACTCACATACACGTCCGTAAGAGGCAGGAGCCTGTCGTGTGGCAGGTACTCGGCCACTCGCACGTTCGCAGGTAGTGGCGATGGGAGGGTCGAAAGTGGCCGCCCACCCGTGCTGACGACCACGAGTACATCATCGTCAGCGAGCGCAGTCATAGTGGGGGTGATGAGTTCGTCGTAGTCAGTGTTCGCGATCGTGCCCTGACTCACGTGCACCACAGGCCGCGACCCATCAAGCTCAGACCACCACTCCGGCAACACACCATCACTCTTCGTGGCACGAGACAGGGGGCCCACGAAGTGCACGGTCTCTGGCAGGTCGCTTCGTTCGTACTCAAAACCCGGAACAGTGAACTGCACAATCGCATCAGCCCGCGAAGCGCCCGACATAAAGAACCCGTCAGGTTCTTTCCCCGTCGCTTCCAACAAGATCTGCTCGGCCTGTTTCTGCACCCCACCAAAGATGACTTTCTTCGTGAGCACGGCAAGCACAGCATTACGCACCCGGCCGAGCACGCCAGGCCTTGGAAGAATCCCCAAACCAAACGGGGCCGTGTCGCGGCTTTCCACCCCCAACGGAATGATTCCAAGATTCACAATCGCGGGCCGTTCTGCACGGGGCCTCGAGAGCAACCCCACAGCCCCAATAAACATGCTCTCAACGAGGATCGCATCGACCGGCTCCTGCGCGATCGCGTCATCGACTGCGCGAATCTGCATCGGCGCGGGTTTCAAGAAAATATTGCTCACGTCCCAGCGAATCCCCGCCACCCCGGTCTTCCCGACCCGGCCAGGGAACGCGACATTCATATCTGTGTCGTCGTAGTCCGCCCCTGTTGGGAGCGCCAGAAACTCAGCCCCGGTGCTCCGCACCCGGTCAGCGTAACGCTGCCCAGTCAAGAAACGCACCCGATGACCTTGCTGCACGAGATAACGCGAAACCGCAAGCAACGGTGTCACGTGACCATGAACAGGAGTACTGCAGATCAGGAACGAGCTCATGCACGACTTTCGCTAGAGGGCAGACCACGGTAATCTTTCTAATGAAATTAGTATTCACTGCACCTGGAGGCAAGTCAATATGCCTGGTCAGGAACCACGCCCGCGCACCCGCCGATATCAATCCGAGGTGCGCACAAACCAAGCCGCCGCAACACGGTCCCGAATCTTGGATGCCGCAGCCGCCCTGTTCACCGTCGCCGGCTACACCGGCACCTCACTCGCCGACATCGCGCACGCAGCGGGCGTCTCCGTCGAAACAGTGAAGCTCGGCGGACCCAAACACCGCCTCCTGCTTGACGCATTCACACACAGCTTTGCCGGCAGCGACGACATTGCATCGCTCGCCAGTCACGGCCCAGTCGCCGAGATTACCGCTGAAATCGACAACACCCGCTACCTCGCAGGCATCGCGCACTTTGTAGCGGAATCGAACCGACGCAGCAGCATTCTCTGGACGGCACTCCTGTCAGCAGCCAGATCCGACGCTCTCCTCCGCAAAGAACTCGACGGGCTGCAACAACGCCGCCGCGCAGACATGCTCGTACTCGTTGACGAACTCCGCCGCCGCGGATTCGCGGAAACTGACCGGCCACGAGAAGCGGTCGCGGATAGCATCTCATTCATCCTGTCGCCCGAAGGATACAACCAGCTCGTACACGGCTCGGGCTGGAGCCAACCCGACTACGAAACCTGGCTCGCACGCACCGTACTCCACGTCTGCGCCCGAGACTGACCACCACAGCCACCGGCCGGAACCGATACCCAGCAGATGTCCAGGCATCCGAGTGCGTCGCGCCGCAGACTCCTGCCTCGAGACTGATGAAAGCCCCACAGCAACGACTCACCCCGCGATACTGGGGCGGCGCAAGACTAAAACCAACAGCAATCATGAAACTGCCTGAAACGGCGAAAAACCCCGACCAACAGACAATAGCTGTTCATCAGGGTTCCTTGACGTTCACCCGCGATAGTGTCGGTTACTTGTCGTTTGTGCGCGATACTGGGATCGAATCTGTATCAGGGTTACTGGGTAGATCGGCGGATTCCCAGGGTTTTTGCGCGTTTTGGTGCGGATCGGGGCGTGTTGTGTTAATGTCACTGGAAGACCTAAGCGGACACGATATGACACACGGTATTGCACGGTATTGCACGGCGAGAGGATCAGAGCATGGCAGCGAAGCGAAAGCGGCGTGAGTCCTTCGGGGCCGTACGCAAGCTTCCTAGTGGTCGCTACCAGGCGTCCTACACCGGCCCGGATGGTGAACGGCATAACGCACCCCAGACCTTCCACGCGATCGAAGACGCCCGCGGTTGGCTGGCACGCAAGCGCATCGAGATTGAAGACGGCGAATGGTCCCCCAGTGGGGCTAAGGCGATCAAGGCAGCGAAGGTCGGTAAAACTGAGACGTTCGCCACGTACGCGGAACAGTGGATCTCAACCCGCACGAACCGCCATGGTGACCACCTGCGCCCCCGGACCGCTTCTGAGTACCGTCGCCTAGTCGGTGGCCCGCTCTCGACGTTCTCAGAGGTGCGTCTACGGGGAATCGGTACTGAGGAGGTGCGCGCCTGGTATTCGGCGCTGATCGCGGCCGGCACGAAGACGCAAGCCGCACGCGCTTACGAGTTGTTGAAGTCGATTCTTTCGACCGCTGTTCAGGATGGGCGCATCAAGTCGAACCCGTGCCAGATCCGCGGCGCTGCGTCGGCATCCACCGGCAAGAAGGTTGTGCCGCCGACCGCTGCAGAGTTGCAAGTGATTGTGGCGAAGATCGCACCTCAGTACAAGGCCGCAGTAATCATCGCCGCATGGTCTGGCGTCCGGTATGGGGAACTTACCGAGCTTCGCCGTAAAGACATTGAGATCTTGAAAGCGGACGACACGATCAGCACCGACGTTATCGCGTTGAACATCGCTCGAGCAGTCGCGCATGTCACCGGCGAGGGGTACATCGTGGGACAGACGAAGAGCGAAGCGGGTGTGCGGACCATCGTTCTTCCCCCGCACGTAAACCGGATCGTTGAGGATCACCTGAGAGAGCACGTAAACCCGTTCCCTGAGTCGCTGCTGTTCCCCGCTGCGGATGGGCATTCTCACCTCGCTCAGAGTTCGTTCTATAAGCACTGGAACCCGGCAAGGATCGCCGCTAAACGCCCGGATCTCCCGTGGCACGGTCTACGGCATTACGGCGCTACGCGGGCAGCTCTGGCTGGTGCGACGTTGAAAGAGTTGCAGTCACGGTTGGGGCATTCGACTGTTGCCGCTGCGATGAGATACCAGCACACGGCTGGACGTGACGAAGAGCTTGCAAGGCGCATGAGTGACCTTGCCTGAGGTGCGCGAATTCGCGCAGCTGAAATGAAGATGCCCCCGGCGTGCTGGAACACGACGAGGGCGAGACATCAACAACTAGGAGTCGAAATGTCTACTGACCAGATTACCGTCACGAGTGCTGAGCTGATCGCCGCGCACCCTGAGATCACCGCCGCTGCTCCCGGATGGGCTGACACGATCGACGCTGATATCGACTTCGACGACATTTCTGTCCTCTACGAAAGGTCGTTTGGGTCTGTCGAGATCGGCACCGCTGGTCGCATCCGGGATGGCGTTGTGCACTTCCCCAACCAGCCCCCCGCGTTCGTCTACTTCCGTGAAAACGAAACGGGTGTGACTGCGGCTGACCTTCGACAGTTCGCGGCAGAGTTCATCGCCGCGGCTGACGCGATGGAGCGGGACGCATGAACGCCACCAATCACACCATCCGCCCGAAGTACGACATTGACCTAGCAATCATCGAGGGCACAAAGGTGATGGCCTTCTGCGGAGACGTATTCATCCCGACCGTCACGCCTGGCACAAGCGGCAGGGCCGACGTACCCGGCGCACGCTATTGCGAGGCATGTGAAGAGTCCATGACTATCTCTGAGGAGTGGTCGCGGATCAAGGACGAGAAGAACCGTCTCATCCGTGAGATGCGGATGCTCGAGAAGGCGCACAAGTCGCTGATCCGGGAGCAGCAGGAACTACGCACGACGACAAAGCGCACTCGCGAGACTGTCGACGCTTAGGCGAAGGAGTGGCAATGGTTTGGGATAAGCCGACACGTGACGAAGTAATCGGGTGGCGTGAGGAGGGGTTGACGTGGGATGAGATCGGCAGCAGGTGCGGCGTCTCACGGTTCACGGTTTCGAACTGGGTGCGCACACTCAACCTTCCTGCCGAACGGACACGGCCGACGAGATCCCAAACGACTGCCGATGAGATCCGGGTGCTGCTATTAGAGAAGCAATACAGCGATCGGGCGTTGGCAACGCATCTGGGGTTGTCGGTCGAGAGTGCACAACGTAGACGGTTACGTGCCGGTGTTCGACGTGATGAGAACGGGAAAGCGGTAGATGTAACTGATTGACCGAGCGTGGGGCTTCTGTCCCACCTCTTCCCCTCTGTGGCGCAATGGATAGCGCATCGGGTGTTCTACCCCGGAGAGTGCAGGTTCGATTCCTGTCAGAGGGTCCACGTTTCGCGCAGTTCTGCGTCTTTTGTCGCGCGCAAAATCCGTATGGATAGTCGACACTCGCTGATATCCCATAAATGGCGTGTGATCAGCGATTAGTCCCCGTGTCGGGGCCGCTTCGTAGACTTTAGAGTCCAGGCACGAACAAGGCGGATCACACCGATTCGCTGGATGTCGAGCACGACCAGATGCAGGAACACGGCCCGCCACGAGACGGGAGCCGGGACACGCGGGAGGCGCTCCGCGAAATCAACCAAGATGCCGGATCATCCCACTCGCCAAGAGTGGGCATCTCCTGCACTTAAACACGTCCATCAAGCCTCTGCAAAGGCCGTGGACGCCAAATATTCAATTCGATCTTGGGGATCGTGTGTCAAAACTAACACACGCACCGATCCCCCACAAGAAATGGGGACGACATGACTGCATCAAACTGGCTGACACTCACCGAGGCCGCCGAACTAGCCGGCGTGAGCACAAAAACGATCCGCCGGCGCATCGCTGACAACAGCTTGATCGCCCGACGCATGGGTCCGAAACTCGTACGCGTAGACCGTCGCAGCGTGGAGAACTTCGGGACCGCTCTTTGAACGCCGAAACGCTAGCCGCCTACCATGCAGGCCGCGTAGACGAACGCGCACTAATCGAGACGGAACGGGCGCGCGCGCTCGCAAACCTCCGAAGCAAAGCCAACCACTGGCACGACCGACGCCTACACGCGCTCAACATAGCCGAGCAGGCCGGTCCCGACGCATACGCCGCAGAACGCGCAGTACAAGGGCTACTCCCCTACGCGCAACCCACAACGAAGGAGGCCGCAGCATGACTGACGCTCGTCAACTGCTACTCACGCCGGCAAGCCAAATCCCGATACGACGGCAACGCTGGTTCTGGCAAGACCGCGTGCCGATGGGAACCGCAACAATCTTTGCTGGGCACGGCGGTGAGGGTAAATCCACGTTCGCACTGTACCTCTCCGCACTCGCTATCAAGGGCGAGCTGGAAGGTGACCTACGCGGCATTGGTTCAAACATCCTCATCATCTCGCACGAGGACGACTGGGGAACGGTCATGAACCCCCGGCTAGTCGGTGCCGGTGCCAGCCTCGACAACGTGTTCCGGCTGTCTGTCGAAACGACCGTGGATGAAGTCACCGCCGAGACAGTCCCTGCACTGCCGATGGATCTAAACCTGATTCGTCAGGCAATCACCGACACGGACGCACGACTGTTGATCATCGACCCGATCACCTCCACCATCGGCGGGGATCTGTACAAGGTCGCTGACGTACGCCGCGCACTCGACCCACTCGCAGCACTCGCGCAGGAACTCGACATCGCGGTTATCGGGATCATGCACTTCAACAAGGGCACCGGCAACGCATCGAACAAGCTGTCCGGGTCGCACGGGTTCCGGGACGTTGTGCGCTCACTGCTGCTATTCGCAACGGACGACGAAACAGAACAGCGCATCGTGACCGTCGACAAGTCGAACTACTCGAAAGAGCGTGGCGCATCATTCGCGTTCAACCTAGTATCCACCGATGTCGCGGCTGCTGACGGAGAGATCACGTCAGTCGGTGCCGTCGAATATCTCGGAGAAACCGACATCTCGGTGAGCGACATCATCAACCGGATGCCGAGCGAAACCGAAGGCGTGAGCGATGAACGCAACGCGGCGCAAGCGTTTCTCCTCGACTACTTCAACGGCCGGGAAGCGTTCGAGGCCGCAGCGGGAGATGTCCTCAAGGCGGGGCGTGCTGCTGGGTTCACTGATACGGACATCAAGAATGCCCGCCGCCGTTGCCGTAACCCACGGATCGAATCGCAGAAGTCAGGGTTCGGTGCCGGCTGGGTTTGGGCGATCGTCCACGAAGGCGTCACCGAAGGTGCCCAAGGTGCCACCTCTCAGAAGGGCGACACCTTGGGCACCTTCGTGACACCTTCGACGCCGCGTGAGCCTCAAGGTTCTCAAGGTTCTCACCTCTCAGAACGTGAGAACTATGAGAACGATGGGTTCTGCCCGGTCTGTGCTGAGCCGGTCGGGATGATCAACCTCGACTACTGCGACACCAGCGACACAGCCCACGCAAACCACCGTGCAGATGCGGCGGTGACCGCATGAGCGCTTGCCCTGACTGCGTAGCCGAAGTGCGGCTAGTGGAGATCCAGCCGCACATGCAAGTCGCACAGATCTTCCACGACGACACCTGCCCGCTAATGCAAGCAATGAAGAAGCGAGGAACTAACCATGCCTGACCTGTCAGATGCGTTCTCACAGATCCGAGAACTGCAATCAGAAGTACGCCGGCTACGATCCGGCATCCAGCTCGAAAACTCATCCATCACAGATGGCCGTATGCGTTTCATCGGCGGTCTGCTGCGTGTGGACTCCGGTGGCAAGGTCGAAATCGTCGGCACGCTGGATATCGACGGAACAACCACCGTCACCGGATCATTCACCGTCACCGGCCCCTGGGAGCTCGAGGGTGACGGCACGATCACGGGCGATGTGACCATCACCGGCAACGTCACGTCAGTCGGCACGTTCACACAGAACGGACCCTGGCACCTCAACGGGCCTGGCGATATCGATGGCGACTATACCCAAACGGGAAGCGCCACGGTCAACGGCGGTGGCAAGATCACCATCCAAGGTGCGGGCGGTGACGTTGTTCTCGATAGTTCCTACAGTGACCCGCGCATCTTGCTGGGCGCTGCGAACATCAACGCCGGCCCCGGAGCCCTGTCGTTCAACACGGGCGGCGCAGGTGTCTCCATGTACCTCACGGACGGCACGATCCGAATCCCTGCAATGGCCACCAAGCCTGTAGGCGACGTACCAGGCGGCATCGCCGGAATGGTCTGGGCTGACCTCGCAGGCAAGTTCTGGAGGCTCGCATGACTGTGAGGTCGGTCGTGCTGTGCGACCACTGCGACGAATCCGTGTTCGACCTCGGGGCACGCGGATCACACTCCGAGCTGACATCCGCCGCGCATCGAGCCGGTTGGACATCCATCTACGACGGCAAGTGGAAAAACGCGTGTGACGAATGTAACCGAAAGAACAAGGAG
The DNA here is from genome assembly GCF_051546305.1 of Microbacterium wangyouchuni. Classification (NCBI taxonomy): domain Bacteria; kingdom Bacillati; phylum Actinomycetota; class Actinomycetes; order Micrococcales; family Microbacteriaceae; genus Microbacterium; species Microbacterium wangyouchuni. The sequence goes on along the minus strand of NZ_JBPTMA010000004.1, from coordinate 155,474 downwards.
AACGAATGAGGCGAGAAATCACCCTCGGATGGCCCGAAGAACACGCGGGCGTCCGTGACGTACTCGGCCCCGGATACATCAAATGGGCGGGCCTGCCACGAATCGTAGAAAACGACAACGGCAACTGGCTTTGGATAGCACGCCCGCAATTCCTTGACGAACAGGTCTTTGACGACTTCCTGAACCTGAGAGATGCCGGATATCAGATATCAATCAGGCCAGCCGGCGACCGACTACTCATAACCATCCGAGAAGAGGAAACGTCATGAGCATAAACGACGCCCTACAGGACTGGCTCAACCAACGTGCGGAAGAAAACACCGCAACGCAAACCACAACAACCGCTGACGCATTCGCCGCAGCAATCAACGCAGCACTAAACCAAGGAGAAACCGAATGAGCATTCAGGCAGACATCCAGACCATCCAGAACAACGGCGCAACACTCACCAAGCGCCATGAAGAGATCGAGGAGCGTTGGAACGCATACGTCGCCACCGAGCGCGTACCAGCATCCGTGCGCTTGGCCGAAGCCGTCGTTAGCGGTGAAGGCGATATTGCACTCCTCGAGGAACTCGCAATCGCTGAGACCCAGTACCCCGCGAGCATCCGCGGTGCTGCACTCATCCGGGCACGACAGGTCATCGATATCAAGATCGCAGCCGAAGTGAAGATCTCCGGCCGCGACGCTTACGAGAAGTTCCAAGCCGAGTTCAACGCCGCCGCGATTAAGTTCGATGAGGCCGCGAGCATCCAGTCCCCCGCAGCAGACGGCGCGATCCTCGTCGGTGCCAGCCAGAAGATCCAGAAAGCATGGATGGACGGTAACGCACTCACCCTCGAGCTCAACCGGCTCTTCGGCGCACTGCAGGCCGCAGCACGCCTCACCGGCATTCACGTAACCCCACAGTCCGCACAAATGGGACTCGTCATCGATCGCAACGGTGCACACCGCCGCAAGGTCTGGACGGCATGGACTGACGAACACCGCTGGGTCGCAATCCTCGCAACCGGAGCAACCATCCAGGCACCCAACCTCGACGACTACCAGCCGTTCCGTGAGCCCGCACCAATCGTGGGAAGCGGTGGCAGTCCCGCCCACTTCGACCCCGAGGACTACGAGGACAGCGACGACCCGCGCCACATCGCCGCAGTAGCAGCATCCAAGCGCACCGACACGTTCGCACCGTACGCGATGGCAATGCAGGAACTCGCCAACTAACAAACCCCGGGGCCGGTCTACCACTCAGACCGGCCCCTTCTGCACTAGGAGGTCATCGTGAGCAGAACAGCAACCACCGCATGGCGACGCATCGCCCGGAAAGTACGAGCACAAGGCCGAGCAGCCAACACGCCATGCCACCTCTGCCGAGGACGCCTAGGCCCCATCGACTACAGAGAACAGCGACAGGCAGATGCAGAAGCGAGGGCCCGGGGGGAGTACTGGCTCGTCGGCCAACCCCGACCCCTCGCACTCGACGTAGACCACCTCACCCCACACGCAGCAGGCGGGAAAGACACCCTCGAGAACGCCGCCCCATCCCACTCAGCCTGCAATAGATCCGCTGGCGCGAAAGGCGCAACCACCACACGCAAGACCAAACCAGTCGCAGTCGCCGGACACTGGACACCCAACACCGGCACCGGACCACGACTCCCCGGCCACGCACTACCAGGCACACGAACAAAGACACACACCTTCACAGCCGGATGAACACGACGGGCCCCCGACCCTGGGGAGGGGGGTCTAAGCGGCCTCCCTCGGCATTAGCGTTACCCGTCGGGGCTCTGCACCGCCAAGGAGGGGTCTAGGAGCCTCTGTGCGGCCCTCTGTGGGCTTTGTGCTGTAGGTGTCTTAGAACGACTTTCCAGGCGCTTAAACGGGCGTCTGTGGATACAACGAATTGAGGTTCAATATGGCTAGTCCAAGGAGCATGGTCCGCGCGATCGAGTTGCATGAGGATGACGCGGGTAAGCGTCTGCGTGCGTTGCGTCTGATTGTCGCGGCACGGCTGGATGAGACGGATTCCGCGAGAGAAACCGGCACTCTGGCGCGTTGTTTGCTCGACATTGAGGCCGCTCTCCGGTCACTGCAGGGTGGTGCCGCCGAAAGCCCCGTTGACGATCTTCTGCAGGCTCGCACGAAGCGAGGTGCACGATGACTCTGGTAGGTAATCAGACCCCGACGTTCGAGGTTGTTCCTGAGGTTGACGACTACTCGACGGCCGAGGATGCCATCGCCCTAGCGAAGCTCGCCGGCATTGTGCTGTTGCCGTGGCAGGAGGAGCAGGTGCGCCGCATCCTCGGGCTGACTGTGGCCGGCGAATGGGCTGCGGTCCGTCATGCGTGCGCCGTCCCGAGACAGTCGGGCAAGGGTGTTGTTATCGAGGCTGTTGTGCTCGCCAAGACTGTCCTGTTGGGCGAGAAGGTGTTGTGGACGGCGCACCATTCGCAGACGATGATCGAGGCTTTCCACCGGTTCAAAGCGCTCCTCGAGTCGAATCCTGGTATCAGCACGAAGGTTGCCAAGGTGCACCAGGCGACCGGTCGGGAGACGATCGAGTTCGTGAATGGGGCGAGGGTCCGTTATTCGGCACGTTCGAAGTCGGCAACGCGCGGCCTCGGCTTCACGACGATCATCGTCGATGAGGCGCAGGAGTTCACCATGCTTGCTGCTGGTGCCATGTTGCCGGTCATGTCTGGGCAACGGGATCTCCGCACGCAGCTACTCATGTTCGGTACGCCGCCGTATGACGCACGCGGTGAGATGTTCAATGACACGAGGGCCGCGGCATACTCTGGTGGCGACGATCGCTTGTCGTGGTCGGAGTGGTCTTGTGAGCCGGATGATCGACCGGATGACCCGAAGGTTTGGGCTCGAACGAATCCGAGCTTGGGTGCGATCGTCATGGAAGATAAGATCCGCGACGAGTGGAATGCGTTGCAGGGTCGGCCTGACGTGTTCCGTCGTGAGCGTCTGGGCGAGTGGGGCAAGTCTGGCGATAAGGCGTTGGCACTGTCGGAGGCCGAGTGGGTACAGGGTTACGTGTCCGTGTTCCCGAAGCGTCTCGAGACGGCCCGTGTGATCGGTATCGATTGCACGTACAACGCGGAGATGACGACGCTGATTGAGGCGGTGTTGCATCGTGACGGGCAGGCCAGTTTGGTTGTTCTGGATGCCGCACCGGGCCTCGCATGGGTTGCCGACGCGTTGGCGAAGATCAAGAGGTCGTCCCCGCGTGTCATTGCCACGTTTGATCCGATCCGTACAGGTGATCTGACGGCGGATCTGCGACACGTTGGCATCCGTGACGGTGGGGATAAGCGGCGTGTTGTCCCGGTGACGTCCCGTGATCTGACGTTGGCGTGTGACGGGCTGGTGCGCACGGTGCGTGAGGGCAAGCTGCTGCACGCCGATCCGCGGTTGGATGCGGCTGCTGCTGGTGCTACCCGTTCAACGTTCGACGACGGCAAGGGTTGGAAGCTGGTCGGCATCAACGGGGCCGACGTGTCACCTTTGATCGCCGGCGCTTTGGCGTTGCGGGTGCTGCGAGATCAGCGCGTATCGAAGCCGGGTAATGGTTCGCGGGGCTTGATCCTTAAATGAAATTGGCGGGGCTGGTGGTCTTCGGACTGCTGGCCCCGCCTTTTTGCGTTAACGCACAGGAGCGCGTCTAACCGCCGTGTATCCCAGGCGTGCCATCCACCCCCGCGGGCCGTTCTGTCGCCGCATAAGGCTCTACATGGCCGCACAGTGGGCATTCGAGCCCTGTTGCGCCGTCGCGCAGGAGGATGCCATCATCTGGGCAGGTGATCGGGTCTGGTAGTCCGTCCATCTGAGAATGCTAGCGCCGGGTGACTTCCGCTATTGCACGCATATTGCACGCGCTCCCCCGGATACGCAAAAACCCCCGTGATTCCGGGGGTTATAGAGTGCGCGATACTGGGATCGAACCAGTGACCTCTTCCGTGTCAGGGAAGCGCGCTACCGCTGCGCCAATCGCGCCTATACAGGCTATTCAGTTGTGCCGTGAGGTGGCGACGGGATTCGAACCCGTGTAAACGGCTTTGCAGGCCGGTGCCTAGCCGCTCGGCCACGCCACCGTGAGGTGGATTCCCACATGTATATTTCTCCGAGGAGATTTGTACATTCGAGCGGATGACGAGATTCGAACTCGCGACCCTCACCTTGGCAAGGTGATGCGCTACCACTGCGCTACATCCGCGTTGTGTTCCGGCTGACCGGGCACTTGTAAAACAATAGCCGAGGATTCGCGAGGTGTAAAACTCGACACGGATCTCGCGCGTGTCTCGCGTTCTGGTCAGATCCGCTCCTCTGGTTCCGGTAGTATCGATTTTCGACCACACAGGTTATGGGCGATTGGCGCAGTTGGTAGCGCGCTTCCTTCACACGGAAGAGGTCATCGGTTCGAGTCCGGTATCGCCCACCACATAAGAAACCTCGTCAGGGCCGAAACTCTGGCTACTGGCAAGCAATTGTCTGTGTACGCGCGCACGATACCCGCATGTCTTCGCGCACGCGGTCAGGGCTCGTAACCCAGCGCCGCGGCATTGACCTGCGGGTCAAAGGCCGCCTCCTTGTTCGACGCGGGGACGGGGAGCATTGGGACCGTCTGTCACCCTCGCCGGAGTCCGGAACCCCTTGAGCACGAGCCACAAGCCAAGTCCGATCTCCCAGGCCGCGATCGGGAGTGCCGCAAGACCAGCGAAGAGCGAGACTTGGTCGAAAACTCCGAACACTGTTCCGAGAAAAGATGCGGTGAGTAGCCCAGCGCCAATAAACCCGATAACCGGCAGAAGGCGCGGCACGAGGCGCGACCGATAGAGCACACTGCCGAGCAGAAGGGCGTTGGCTGCAGGGATAAGACCCGGCCCCAGGAGGAACGACCAGTCGTGAACGGAGACGAGCGCGGCATCCACGATGCCCAGCGCGCTCGAATCTGGCGTAATTCGATGGATTGTGATGAGTGAAAGCATCCCGATTATGCCGATGAGGATGATCACGCCCTCGGTAATGCGCGCGGCGACGAAGCCCAGCGACGCCGCTTCACCGTACCGACGGATGACCGGGTAGAGCACGACCGCCGTGCCAATGCAGGCTACGACGAGCACGATCTCGAGCAGCACCGACCACAGCATCGCAATTTCACCGCCAGCGGCGGCAAGGACGCCTGGATCGGTGAGCGTGGGTTCCTTCAGCGCGAGCGCAGGAATTGAGACGACGACCGTGAGCAGATACAGGGTGCCGGCAGTCAGGGCAACGCGCCGTGAGTTAGACATGGGTTCCTCTCGAATCGCGGCGAGTGTACGGCGTACACCTCGCTCGCGAATGAGCATAGGTGTACCCTGTACACCATGTCAATGCAGCGCGAAGCGGTTACCCGAGATCGCACGCTTCGCGAAGCGGTGACCCTCGCCGATGCTGAGGGCATCGATGCCGTGACCATGCGCGGCCTCGCCGCCCGATTCGGCGTCGTACCGATGGCCCTGTACAAGCATGTCTCGAGCAAGGAAGACCTACTCAGCGGCATGATCGATGTGCTCATAGCCGAGTACGAAACGCCCACACCAGGCGGCGGCTGGAAGCAGGAGGTACGCCGCCGCATACTTTCCGCGCGCACAGTCTTGCTACGCCACCCGTGGGCCAGACGCGTCTTCGAGACCCGAACCAAGCGGACGCACGCGGTACTCGCCTACATGGACTCGCTCTCCGGCAGTTTCATACGCGGCGGCTTCTCACCCAACCTCACCCACCACGTCATGCACGCACTCGGCCACCGCATCTGGGGTTTCAGCCCCGAAGCCTTCGAAGACCCGAATGCGTTCCCCCTACCCGACGACCCGGAAGAGCGCGCGGCACTCGTGCAGCACGTTGGCCGCGCCTACCCGAACATCCTCGCGATTGCTCTCGCCACCTCAGGCGGCGATCTCGACGGCCCGGGGTGCGACGAAGACTTCGAGTTTGAGTTCGCCCTCGACTTACTCCTCGACGCCTTCGAGCGTCTCCACGAGACAGGTATCACGTTCCCCGGCTGACCTGCAGATTTCACTGCTACGGTGACAAGCGTCGGCATCTTGCCGACATCAGGGAAGACTTCTTGTCGACCAACGGGCCGCAGTCAGCCATTTCGTTCTCCGTCGCCTCCTCTGGATGAGCCCAAGGAGACCCGATTTTCGTGTACCCGTTTAGCCATTCCGTCGATACACAAGCAGATCGCACGTCAGGTGCCGTCCCAACACTTCCGGTCGGTTCGTCCGCGATCGTTTACTGCGAGGGTCAATTCGGCGAGCAGGACGGTAAGACGGCCAACGGTCTCGTCCGCCACTCCGAGAAGTACGAGATCCTCAGTGTGATCGATAGTCGCCATGCGGGAGCAGATTCCGGCGCCTACCTCGATGGCACAGCCAACGGAATCCCGATCCTGTCCAGCCTTCCGGAGGCCATGGCACACGCCGGTCGCACTCCGGACTACCTGATCTGCGGAGTCGCACCCGCCAACGGGCTCCTCTCCCCCGCCCAGCGCGTGGTGCTCTTGGATGGCATCGCCCACGGCATGCACATCATCAACGGACTTCACGAGTTCCTCAACGACGATGCTGAGTTCGTCGCGGCTGCGCTCGTGTCCGGCGTCACCATCACTGACGTGCGCCGCCCGAAGGACAAGAAGGACCTGCACCTGTTCTCCGGGCGCATCTTCGACGTCACCTGCCCACGGATCGCCATCCTCGGCACCGATGGCGCCATCGGAAAACGCACGACAGCGACCCTGCTCGTCAAGGCACTTCAGGACCACGGCATCCGCGCGGTCATGGTCGGCACCGGTCAGACCACGATCATCCAGGGCGGCCGTTACGGTGTCGCACTCGACGCTCTCGTCCCGCAGTTCTGCTCCGGGGAGGTCGAGAACCAGGTCGTCCGCGCCTTCGAGGGCGAAGATCCCGACATCATCATCGTGGAGGGCCAGGGCGCCCTCAGCCACCCCGCCTACCTGACCTCAGCGCACATCCTGCGTGGTAGCCGCCCTGCAGGGGTGATCGTTCAGCATGCGCCGGGCCGGCAGGTGCTCGGCGACTTCCCGATGATGCCCATGCCCGATATCGCCAGCGAAGTCGCCCTCATCGAAGCGTTCGCTGACACCCGGGTGATCGGCGTAACCGTCAACCACGAGAATCTCACCGACGCCCAGATCACCGCGGCGATCGATGAGATCGAACTGGACCTCGCAGTGCCGGCAACCGACCCGCTGACTCGGCCGCTGAGTCTCCTGGTCGACATGGTGCTGCAAGCCTTCCCTGAGCTTTCCCGGGCGCTCCCCATTCAGCGCGTGTGAGGCACGTGGGGATCGCTCAACGGCCGTGGGCCCAGCCGTAACGCGCGATCAGCGCCGCCGCCACTCTGTCGTACCTTCTTCGATCGAGAACGGCGGCTTCACGCCGCATTCCGTCCTCGTGCACGCTGTACAGCTGCTCGATATCGACCCAGGACTCACGACCCTGCGAGTCCCAGCCTCCGCTTCCGATCGACAGATAGTCACGATCGCGCTCGTGCGCCTTGCTCGTCATCCGCACGGCGTAGACGCGATCAGGTGAGACTCGGCCGATCACGAGAACCGGACGGTCCTTTCCACGCCCGTCGTTCTCCTCATACGGCACCCAGGTCCAGATCACCTCGCCAGCATCCGGTGCGCCGTCGCGCTTCGGAGAATAATCGACTCGCAGGTGCGGGGCGCTCTCCGGATCGATCCGGATCGTCTCCGTACCGTGTTCGCGCCCATACTCGGACCGCGACGACGGCGGCGTCGGGCTTGCGGTCGATCCACGGCTCTGTCCCGATCCTCGCTTCGAGGACCGGGACAGAACGGATGCCAGTGACTTGAGGGCCAGATCCGCAATCTGACCGAGAAAGCTGCGGGAAGAACTCACCCAGCCACCCTATCGATCACCCGTAGATCGTCACCTGGCGTCGACGAGCGCGTAGCCCTCCTCACCGTGCACGACCGAGTCGACCCCGGCGATCTCGTCTTCATTCGTGATTCGGAAACCGATCGTCTTCTGGATCACCGTTCCGATGATGAACGCCACGACGAAGGAGTAGATCAATACGCCCAGCGCCGCGATCACCTGCACAGCCAGCAGCCGGCCATCACCACCCACGAACAGTCCCTGCTCAGTGGCGAACAGCCCCAGGTACACGGTGCCGAGCAGGCCGCCGACCAGGTGGATGCCAACCACGTCCAAGGAGTCGTCGAACCCGAAGCGGAACTTCATTTCCACTGCCAGCGCACAGGCGATTCCCGACAGCGCTCCCAGCAGCAGCGACCACCCCGGAGTCAGATTCGCGCACGCCGGGGTGATGGCGACCAGACCCGCAACAGCGCCGGATGCCGCGCCCACAGACGTGGCCTTGCCGTCTTTGATCCGTTCGATGAGAATCCAACCAAGAATTGCCGCGGCAGTAGCCCCCATGGTGTTCAGGCCGATGAGGCCGACTCCACCCATGTCTTCAGCGGTCCACTCGGCGCCGGCGTTGAAACCGAACCAGCCGAACCACAGCAGTGCTGCCCCCAGCAGTGTGAGCGGCACGTTGTGGGGCTTGAGGATGCCCTTTTGAAAACCGATCCGTTTGCCGAGAACGAGCGCCAGAGCCAGAGCTGCCGCGCCGGCATTGATGTGCACGGCGGTTCCACCGGCGTAGTCGATGACCTCGATACCGCTGTCCGCGCCGAAGAGCGTTGCGCCGAGCTCCATCACCCAGCCGCCGCCCCATACCCACGCTGCGATGGGAAAGTATCCGACCGTGGCAAAGATGCCGGCGAAGATCAGCCAGCTTCCGAACTTCGCACGGTCGGCGATGGCGCCGGATATCAGTGCCACCGTGATGATCGCGAATGTGGCGCCGTAGGCAACGCTGAGCAGCGCGACGTTTGATCCTTCGCCTGCCGACAGCGACGCCAGACCGAAGTCGGCGAACGGGTTACCGGCGAACTGGCCCGGGCTGTCGACGGCACTCATCGAATAGCCGAACAGAATCCACAGGACTGCGACGAGCCCGATCGAGCCGAAGCTCATCATCATCATGCTGACGACGCTCTTCGCTTTGACGAGACCGCCATAGAAGAACGCGACCCCTGGGGTCATCAGCAGAACCAGTGCCGTGGCGGTTATCCCCCACGAGATATTGCCGGGAGCATCCATTGGGAAACCTCACATCCGAAGTAATTGAGACTTCAGTGTGACGAGACCCCGTTTCCGCAAGATACGTCGAGTGTTTCTCCGCGGTTACAGCTGAGATGCCCGTGTAACCATCGCGTTACACGGAGCTGACTTCACGCGCAGAATGCGTCAGCGCGTTGAGTCGAGAAATCGCACGGAGATACTTCTTGCGATATCCGCCGCCGAGCATCTCCTCGGAGAACACCTGATCCAGACTCAGGCCTGTGGCAACCACCGGAATCTGGGCGTCGTAGACCCGGTCGATGAACGCCACGAAACGCAACGCCTCAGACTGATCGGTCAGCACGCGCACATCTCGGATGCCGACAACGGAGAGGTCATCGATCAAGCGGATGTAGCGCGAGGGATGCACCTTGGCGAGGTGGCGGATGACGTCGTCAAAAAGATCATCGGATGCTACGCCTGCAGCCGCTTCGGCAGTGATCCGCTGCTCGTAGTCCTGCACCGTGAATGTCACAGCGTTCCCGTCCAGCGCGCGCTGGCGGAAATCGACGCCGTCGATGCGGATCGTCTCGAAGCTGCTGGACATCGCATGAATCTCGCGGAGAAAGTCCTGTGCGGCGAAGCGTCCTTCTCCCAGCGCATTGGGCGGCGTGTTCGAGGTCGCCGCCAGCCGGGTGCCGGTGGGCACCAGTTCACCCAGCAGCCGGGTCATCACCATCGTGTCGCCGGGATCGTCGAGTTCGAACTCGTCGATGCAGATCAGGTCGGCGCCGCGCAGCAGGTCGACCGTGTTCTTGTAACCCAACGCACCGACCAGAGCGGTGTATTCGATGAACGAGCCGAAGTACTTTCTGCGTGCAGGAAGCGCATGGTAGATCGATGCCAGCAGATGGGTCTTGCCGACACCGAAGCCGCCGTCCAGGTACACGCCCGGTTTTAGTTGCGGTTCCTTCTTCGCGCGGCTGAAGAGCCCGCCGCGTTTGACCGGCGCACCACGCCCGGCAAATCGTTCCAGTAGAGCCTTGGCTTCGGCCTGAGACGGATATGCGGCATCCGATCGGTAGCTCTCGAAAGTCGCGTTGTCGAACTGCGGAGGCGGTACCAGGCTTGCCAGCATCTCCGGGCCGCTGACCTGTGGCTGGCGGTCGGTGAGGTGCACGGCGTGCGGAACGGAAGTGGCGGGCATGGGTTTCCTGTGTCGAAGTCTGACAGAACGCGTCCAGAGCAGACTAAAGCGATCTATCGTCGAAGGGGACGGCTCAACACTACGCCGTCATCACGTGAACCCTGCCCTGCATATCCATCGAGGAGCGCCCTGTGACCATCGAGTTCGATTCTTCATCCGCGAAGTTCGCCGAGTACTCCGAACCTGGCCGACTCGTCAGCACCGAGTGGCTGGCCGCGAATCTGGGTACCCCCGGCCTCGTCGTCGTGGAGTCCGACGAAGACGTGCTGCTGTATGAGACCGGTCATATCCCGGGCGCCGTGAAAGTTGACTGGCACACCGAGTTGAACGACCCTGTCGTGCGTGACTACGTCGACGGTGAAGGCTTTGCGCAGCTGCTCAGCCGCAAGGGGATCTCACGCGATGACACGATCGTGATCTACGGCGACAAGAACAACTGGTGGGCGGCGTACGCGCTCTGGGTCTTCTCGCTGTTCGGGCACGAAGATGTACGACTACTCGATGGGGGACGCGACAAGTGGATCGCCGAGGGCCGCGAACTCACCACGGACAAGACAGCGCGTCCCACGACCGACTACCCGGTCATCGAACGCGACGACTCGGCGCTGCGCGCTTACAAGGATGAGGTCGTCGCGTTCATCGGCAACGGCCCCCTCATCGACGTACGCTCGCCCGAGGAGTACAGCGGTGAGCGCACGACCATGCCCGCATACCCCGAGGAGGGCGCACTTCGCGCCGGCCACATCCCGACGGCGCAGAGCGTGCCCTGGGCTCGCGCTGTCGCCGAGGACGGCGGGTTCAAGACACGTGCCGAGCTCGACGCCATCTATCTCGATGGCGCAGGCCTCCAGGTCGGCGATGATGTGATCGCGTACTGCCGCATCGGAGAGCGCTCCAGCCACAGCTGGTTCGTGTTGAACCACCTGCTTGGCTTCACAAACGTGCGCAACTACGACGGCTCGTGGACAGAATGGGGCAGCGCCGTGCGCGTGCCGATCGTGACCGGAAGCGAGCCCGGGTCCCTCTGAACGTGGCAGAATCACAGGGATGACTGACACTCCGGCCCCTGACACTCTCGCCGAGATTCGCGGCGAATTCCTCGAGCTCGCAGAGTCCGAGCGCCTCGAGCTGCTGCTCGAGTTCGCGAACGAGCTTCCCGATGTCCCCGCAGCTCTGCGGGAGCATCCGGAGATGTACGAGCGCGTCGCCGAGTGCCAGTCCCCTGTGTTCATCAACGTCGAGATCGTCGACGACATCGTGACGATGCATGCGACCGCGCCGCCCGAGGCGCCGACGACTCGCGGATTCGCCAGCATCCTGGCTCAGGGCATCACCGGACTGACCGCCGACGCAGTCCTTGCGATCCCCAACGACTACCCGCAGACGATCGGTCTGACCAGGGCGGTGTCCCCCCTGCGCATCGGCGGAATGACCGGGATGCTGATGCGCGTGAAGCGGCAGGTCACTGAGAAGCGGTGAAGTGGTTCGCGCTCATCCACTCGGTGATCGCAGTCGTCCAGCTGATCTGATCGTAATTCCACAGCTTGGTGTGTCGTGCGACGGCGAACGGCGGCATTGTGACGATGTCCGGGCGGGCTTCAGCCAGAGCGCGTGATGCATCGATCGGGACGAAACCGTCGTCCTCGCTGTGCAGCACCAGAATCGGCACATTCAGTTCATCCGCTCGAGCGACCATATCGAGCCGATCGAAGGCGATCGGCTCGTCCGCACCGCTGAGGCGCGCGGTCACCGGCGAAGACAGGGCGTTCATCGCCAACGTCGGCAGCGGATCGCGATAGCCAGACTCGCGTGCTTGAAATCGCAGCACCGTGCGCCAGTCGACAACTGGTGACTCCAGCACAACACCGACAATCTGCTCACGGTGCGCAGATGACATGAGTGTCTGCAATGCGATCGCGCCGCCCATCGACCATCCCACCAGGATGATCCGCTGGGCGCCGTGACGCAGCGCATAACCGATCGCCGCATCCACATCACGCCATTCGGATGCTCCGAGCGAATAAGCGCCACCGCGACTGCGCGGCGCCTCACCGTCATTTCGATACGAGACGACAAGATTCGGCAATCCCATCGAGTGAAACACCGGCACCGCGCGCAGGCACTCCGCCCGCGTCACACCGCGCCCGTGAATCTGGACGACCCAGGTGTCCGATTGGGCGGGGAACAGCCAGGCCGGGCAGGGCCCCGCGGGTGTCCCGATGAGCACCGACTCCCACGGCAGATGCAACTCTCCTGGCGTCGAGTAATACCAGCCGCTGAACGCGGCAGCACGATCGATGCGTGCGCCGGTATCGACCTGCGTCAGCAGTTTTCTGCGCACGCGTTTCGTGTCAGAGCTGAGCACGGCGCCGAGCTTCACATATCCGGTGGTCCCGGTCGTGAACAGACCGTACCGGCCCGGGAGCTCCGTGTCTGCGGTGCGGCTCAGTTCGATCGTCTGCGCGCCGGTATCAACGGCGAGGATCTCGACATCTGCGGCGCGAGCAGCCGGCGTCACGACCTTTCGAGCGATCGCGAACACGAAAAACAGCACTGCAGCACCGAGGGCGACAATCGCGGGTACCACCAGTGCAACGGCGTGCCTGAGACTCTTCATCGCTTCCTGACTCTAGCCTGTTGCCGTGACCGCACATCCCGATGACGGAGCGCAATTCGAACGTGCCGCAGCTGAGCTGCGCGACACGGTGTTCCGCGATGACATCGTGGTGCGGGAGATTCCTTCCCCGCAGGGGCTTGCGCCATACTCAATCGCGCTCGCTGCAGACGTACGCCCCGATGACACCGGCGACTCGCTCTACGGCACCGGACGCTTCATCCTGTTGTACGACCCCGACGAGCCGAATGCCTGGGATGGTGCCTGGCGTGTGATCACGTTCGCACAGGCTCCGCTCGAACCCGAGATCGGCACTGACCCGCTGCTGGCCGATGTCACGTGGTCGTGGCTGGTCGATGCCCTGGAATCGCACAGCGCTGATTACCATTCCGCGTCCGGAACGTCGACGAAGACCCTGTCGAAGGGGTTCGGCGGTCTGGCTGCGGAAGGCGACGGAGCGCAGATCGAACTACGCTCGTCTTGGACGCCGGAGGAACCATTCCGGCCGCACGTAGAGGCATGGGCCGAACTGGTCGGCATGCTCGCCGGGCTTCCTCCCGGTTCTGAGAACATCGCCGTGTTCGGCGCACGAAAGGCAGGTCGTGACTGAGTACTCCGTCATCGACGATCCGATCGAATTCGAGGCGGCATGCGCGCTGCTCTCCGACGGCACCGGCCCCGTTGCCGTCGATGTCGAGCGAGCCTCCGGATTCCGCTATTCGCAACGCGCCTATCTCGTTCAGGTGTTTCGGCGCGATGCCGGCGTGTTCCTGTTCGACCCGCCAGCAGTCGGTGACTTCAGCGCACTGCAGCAGGCGATCGGCGACATCGAATGGGTCTTCCACGCCGCCAGCCAAGATCTCCCCTCGCTGCGCGAGCTCGCCTTGGAACCGGCGACCATCTTCGACACCGAGTTGGCTGCTCGCCTGCTCGGACACGATCATGTCGGCCTCGCCGCCGTTGTCGAGGACACCCTCGGAATCACGCTGAAGAAGGAGCATTCCGCCGCAGACTGGTCGACGAGACCGCTGCCGGACAGCTGGCTCGACTACGCAGCTCTCGATGTTCTTCATCTGGTCGATGTCCGCGACGCGATCGCAGCCGAACTCGACGAGCAGCAGAAGACCGAGTTCGCCCGCCAAGAGTTCGCGGCAACCCTCGCGCAGCCGCCTCGTCCGCCACGAGAGGACCCATGGCGCCGTCTGAGCGGCTTGCACCAGGTCAAGGGTGCACGCGGCCTTGCCATCGCCCGCTCCCTGTGGGAGTCCCGCGAGGAGTACGCCCAACAACAGGACACCGCCCCGGGCCGCCTCGTACCGGATCGTTCCTTGGTCGCGGCTGTCCTGGCGAACCCGCAGAGCAAACAGGCGCTCGCGAGTGTGCAGAACTTCACCGGACGGGCCAGCCGCTCACAGCTGGACCGGTGGTGGCAGGCGATCGTGCGCGGGCGTGAGACCGAACTGCTTCCGCGGTTGCGAGTGAGTACCGATGCGCTTCCGCCGGCACGGGCGTGGGTTGATCGCAACCCCGAAGCCGATAGCCGGCTGAAGCACGCGCGGCCCGCTGTAGAGGCACTCGCCGAGGAACTCGCGATGCCCACCGAGAATCTTCTCAAGCCCGACACGCTGCGGCGTCTAGCCTGGACACCGCCAGAGCCGACCGCAGAAGCCGTCGCTGATTCGCTGGCGAAGCTCGGTGCCCGGCCCTGGCAGATTGATCAGACTGCACAGAAGATTGCGGATGCCTTTGTAGAAGCTACGCAATTGCCAGAACCGGCCGTCGCCCCTGAGTCGTAGGTTCAACCCAACCGATTCCCGCGGGCCCCTGCTGGCTCCTAGGCTGAGATGAAACCCAACCTTGGAGGCAGAGTGGCCGAGATCTCGGACGTCTTCTTCGTCGATGGCATGCGCACCCCGTTCGGGCGCGCTGGCGAAAAAGGCATGTACTGGAACACCCGCGCAGACGACCTCGCCGTGAAGGCGACGATCGGGCTCATGGAGCGCAACGCCGACGTTCCGGCAGACCGCATCGACGATGTGGCCATCGCCGCGACATCACAGACCGGCGACCAGGGGCTCACGCTCGGTCGCTCCGTGGCAATTCTTGCGGGTCTGCCCAACACCGTGCCTGGCCTTGCCGTTGAGCGCATGTGCGCCGGCGCCATGACCAGTGTCACGACCATGGCCGGCTCGATCGGCATCGGCATGTACGACTTCGCGATCGCCGGCGGCGTCGAGCACATGGGGCACCACCCCATCGGCGCCAATGCCGACCCGAACCCGCGTTTCGTCGCGGAGAAGATGGTCGACCCGGGCGCACTGAACATGGGCGTGACCGCGGAGCGCATCTTCGATCGCTTCCCGCACCTGACCAAGGAGCGCTCTGACCGGTTCGGGATGCTGAGCCAGCACAAGGTGCAGGCCGCATATGACGCCGGGAAGATCCAGCCGGATCTCGTACCGGTTGCTATCAAGGGCGCCGACGGCGCTTGGGGGTTGGCCAGCGAGGACGAGGGCCGTCGCCCGCAGACCACGATGGATGATCTCGCGGCTCTCAAGACTCCTTTCCGACCGCATGGTCGAGTGACCGCCGGCACCTCTTCGCCGCTGACCGATGGAGCGACGATGTCGCTACTGGCCGGTGGCGGCGCAGTGAAGGAATTCGGTCTGAAGCCGAAGATGAAGATGGTGTCGTTCGCATTCGCCGGCGTGCAGCCGGAGATCATGGGCATCGGCCCGATCCCCTCGACGGAGAAGGCGTTGAAGAAGGCCGGACTCACGATCGCCGACATCGGTCTGTTCGAACTGAACGAAGCATTTGCCATCCAGGTCATCTCGCTGCTCGATCACTTCGGCATCGCGGATGACGACCCCCGTGTGAACCAGTGGGGCGGGGCTATCGCGCTCGGTCACCCCCTCGCAGCATCCGGTGTGCGACTGATGATCCAACTCGCCGCGCAGTTCGCCGAACGTCCGGACGTGCGTTACGGTCTCACCGCCATGTGCGTCGGCCTGGGCCAGGGCGGCAGCGTCATCTGGGAGAACCCGTACTACGACGGCAAGAAGCGAAAGTGAGTACGAACATGACCGACTACGACAAGATCGATTTCTCTCCCATTCTCGCCCTCGCCGGCGACGAGGTCATCACGCATTCGCCGGTCAGCGACATTCGCCTCGCCTCTGGCAAGGTGATGGCGTTGATCACCCTCGACAACGGCCGCGATCACACCAGGCCGAATACGCTCGGACCAGCAACCCTCACCGAACTGGGTGAAACACTCGCCGGGCTCAAAGCGCGCGCAGCGGCTGGCGAGATCCATGCTGTCGGCATCACCGGCAAGCAGTACATCCTCGCTGCTGGTGCAGATCTCTCGGATATCTCGAAGGTCACATCCACCGATGACGCGCGCTTGATCGCGCAGCTCGGCCACAAGGTCATCGGCTCGCTCAGCGAACTCGGTGTTCCCTCGTTCGCCTTCGTCAACGGGCTCGCGCTGGGTGGTGGGCTCGAGATCGCGCTGAACTCGACGTACCGCACGGTGGATGCTTCGGCCGCGGCGGTCGCGCTGCCAGAGGTATTCCTCGGCATCATTCCCGGTTGGGGCGGTGCCTACCTGCTTCCGAACCTCATCGGCATCGAGAACGCCCTTGAGGTCGTGATCTCGAATCCGCTCAAGCAGAACCGGATGCTCAAGCCGCAGCAGGCATTCGACCTCGGGATTATGGATGCCATCTTCCCGGCCGCTAACTACCTCGAGAACTCGCTCGCCTGGGCGGATGAGGTACTCAGCGGCAAGAAGGTGGAGCGCAAGAATGAGCCGGGAAAGCTCGAGCGCCTGACGAAGTGGCCAATTGCCATCAAGATGGCACGCGGGATGCTGGAATCGAAGATCGGCACGATGCCGCGCTCGCCCTATGTCGCGCTCGACCTGCTCGACAAGGCGAAGAGCGGTACCAAAGCCGAAGGCTTCGCGCGCGAAGATGAGGCGCTTGCCGATCTCGTCTCCGGCGACCAGTTCGCGGCATCCATGTATGCGTTCGATCTCGTGCAGAAGCGTGCGAAACGTCCGGTTGGAGCGCCGGACAAGGCTCTCGCCAAGAAGGTTACGAAGGTCGGCATCATCGGCGCTGGTCTCATGGCCAGCCAGTTCGCGCTGCTTTTCGTGCGCAGGCTGCAGGTGCCGGTGCTGATCACGGACATCGACCAGGCACGTGTCGACAAGGGCCTGGCGTACATCAATGAGGAAATCGGCAAACTTGAGGCCAAGGGCCGGCTCGACTCCGACAGTGCGAACAAGCTGCGCGGTCTGATTCATGGCACAGTCGACAAGAGCGAGTATGCGGACTGCGACTTCGTCATCGAGGCGGTGTTCGAAGAGGTCGGCGTGAAGCAGCAGGTGTTCGGCGACATCGAGAAGATCATCGCCGATGACGCGATCCTGGCGACGAACACTTCGTCGCTGTCGGTCGAGGAGATCGGAGCCAAACTCGCCCACCCGGAGCGGTTGGTTGGATTCCACTTCTTCAACCCGGTCGCGGTCATGCCGCTCATCGAGATCGTGAAGACGCCGGGCACCGATGAGCAGACGCTGGCGACAGCCTTCGTCGTGGCGAAGGGACTCGGCAAGAGCGCAGTGCTCACCGCCGATGCTCCGGGCTTCGTCGTGAACCGGCTCCTGGCGAAGGTCATGGGCGAGGCGGCACGGGCAGTCTACGAGGGAACACCGATCGCCGACGTCGAGAAGGCCTTCGGACCGCTCGGTCTTCCCATGGGCCCATTCCAACTCATCGACCTCGTCGGTTGGAAGGTCGCAGCCCACGTGCAGGACACGATGGTCCGGCACTTCCCCGATCGGTTCTACGCCAACGACAACTTCCACGCTCTGGCAGAGCTTGACAAGGTCGTGGAGAAGGACAAGGGCGGGCGTGTCACCGGCTGGACCAAGGCGGCGGAGAAGGCACTCAAGGGCGCTGTGGGTTCGGCCCCGGCATCGGCCGAGACGATCCTCACCCGCGTGCAGGACGGCCTCGCGCAGGAGATCAAACTTATGCTCGATGAGGGCGTCGTGCCCGAGGTCGAGGACATCGACCTCTGCCTGATCCTGGGCGCCGGTTGGCCCTTCATCGATGGCGGTGCTTCGCCGTACCTGGACCGAGAGGGCGCATCGGAGCGGGTGTTCGGCGGCACCTTCCATAACCCGCCGATCCGCGGGATCGGGAGCTGAGCTAGTACTCGTCAGCAGGAAAGAGGGGGCGCATCTTCGGATGCGCCCCCTCTTTCCTGCTATGTTTTGAACATGTTCGAAAAGGACGAGGGCCCCGTCAAAAAGAGCGAACGCACCCGGGTGAAGATCCGGGATGCTGCAATCACTTCGTTCATCAAGAACGGCTACGCCGACACGACGATGCGCGCGATTGCTGAGGCAGCAGGCGTCTCTGTCGGCAACGCGTACTACTACTTCCCGTCCAAAACCCATCTGGTGCAGGAGCTCTACGTCCGCGTCCAGCGAGAACATGCCGCTCTCGCGCTTCCTCAGCTCGAAGGGGTTCCTGGGCTCGTCGACCGCCTGCGGATCGTGTTCGAGACGGGCCTGAGCGCAGTACTCCCCTACCAGCACGTCGCGCCGGGATTCCTGACTGCGATGATCCCTCCGGACTCTCCGCTCAACCCGCTTGCCGATGAGTCCGGGCCCGCGCGCGCGATGACGCTGAATCTGTTTCGGTCGGCTGTCTCCGGCGCGCAGCATCGACTCCCGGAAGAGATCGCAG
This sequence comes from Microbacterium wangyouchuni, assembly GCF_051546305.1. NCBI lineage: Bacteria > Bacillati > Actinomycetota > Actinomycetes > Micrococcales > Microbacteriaceae > Microbacterium > Microbacterium wangyouchuni. The sequence continues at coordinate 136,709 of NZ_JBPTMA010000004.1, read as the reverse complement.
GGCGGATGCCGCAGGCCCTGTTCGTTGCCTATCTTGCGCTCGTACTGCGGTGGACGTACGACAGCACCCCTGGGCAGCGCAGCACGAGGCGTCTGCTCGATAGCGGGCTGCGGACTCTGGCGCTCGCGCTTCCGTTCGCCAGAGTCCCAGGAATCCGCAAGGCGACGAGCGAGCTGCTGACCCTGATCGGCGAGGTGCGAACATGACCGAAGTCTCCCCACGGACCGTTGAAGAGCCGATGGCGTTCACTGACGGGGAGTTTCGTCAGGGCGCGTTCGCCGCATGGATCTCGTTCATGCTTCTGCTCGTCTCGATGCTCATCGTGACGGCGGTGCTGAACTCCGGCCTCCCGTGGGGCCCGCCTCTGGCGATGATCACGCTGTACTTGATGTTCGGGGTCCCGGTCGGTGGCGCGGTATCAGCCGTCGTCACGCTCATCGCGGCGCCCATCCTGCGACTGATTGCGCGACGTCTGGCACGAAGCCCACGAATCATCGTGCACGTCGCCGTGTACACGGCCTTCGGTGTGCTGCTGGGCTTTGTCGTCCTCAGCGCAGGTGTGCTCATCACCCGCGGTAGCTTCGCCTACGTCTTCTCGACGTGGTTCCCCGCGATGGTGGCCACAATGTGCGCCCTCAGTGTTGTGTCAGGCTGGGCCTGGACAGCAAGGCGTCACAAGCGCGTCCCCCGTCACCGTGCGCCCGCTGCACGCCACGACGCAGCTGTCTAGGACTCAGCGCCGTTCGTGCAGCGGAAGATCGATCGCGCCGGTCTCGCCGGCGTTTCGCGCCATGGGGATACGCGTTCCCAAGACTTGCGCGACGATATCCTGAGCGATCTTCGAAGCCGTGAGACCGGCGTCGGCGAGGATCTCCTCGCGTGACGCGTGGTCGAGGAACTCATCAGGCAGCCCCAGCTCGTCAACAGCGGTGTCAATACCCGCTTCACGCAGAACCTGGCGGACCCTGGTGCCGATGCCGCCGACACGGATGCCGTCCTCCAGGGTGATCACCAGCCGGTGCTGGGCTGCGAGTTCGATCACCGAGGGCTGCACGGGGATAGCCCAGCGCGGATCGATCACCGTCGCACCAATCCCCTGCGCTCGCAGCCGCGCGGAAACATCCATGGCTAGCGCAGCGAATGGCCCGATGCCGACAAGCAGCACGTCCTCGCCCTCACCACGGCTGAGCACATCGACGCCGTCGGTGAGCCGCTCCAACGCAGGCAATTCGGGCACCAAAGTCCCCTTGGGGAATCGAATGACCGTCGGGGCATCGTTGACGGCGACAGCCTCTTCCAACGCTTCACGCAGCCGCACAGCGTCTCTGGGGGCAGCAATCCGGATGTGTGGCACGATCTGCAGCATTGCGAGGTCCCACATGCCGTGATGGCTCGGGCCGTCCGGTCCCGTGATTCCGGCGCGATCGAGCACGAAGGTCACTCCGGCCCGGTGCAGGCCGACATCCATGAGCACCTGATCGAACGCGCGCCCCATGAAGGTCGCGTACATAGCGACTACCGGATGCAGGCCGCCATAGGCGAGGCCCGCTGCCGCTGTCACCGCGTGCTGCTCAGCGATCCCCACGTCATACACACGGTCGGGAAAGCGCTCGGCGAATGCGGCAAGGCCGGTCGGACGCAACATCGCGGCGGTCATCGCGATCACTTGCGGATCGCGTTCACCGACTTTGACGAGGGCATCGGAGAAGACATCCGTCCAGCCCTGACCACTCGAGGAGAGTGTCTCCCCCGTCGCCGGATCGATGCGCCCAACGGCGTGGAACTGATCTGCTTCGTCGTCACGCGCCGGCTGATAGCCCCGGCCCTTCTCCGTGATGACGTGCACGATCACCGGCGCGCCGTAAGACTTCGCCTGCTCCATGGTCTCGATCAGCGCGGGAAGGTCGTGCCCGTCGACGGGTCCGAGGTACTTAATGTCGAGGTTCGAATACAGGGCCGCGTTGTTGGTGAACCGTGAAAGAAAGCCATGCGTGCCACCGCGAACGCCGCGGAAGAGCGCACGTCCAACAGGGCCGAAGGCGCGGAACAATCGATCTGATTTGCGGTGCAGATTGCGGTAAGTGGCCGCCGTGCGCACGCGGTTGAGATATCGGGACATACCGCCGATGGTCGGCGCATAGGATCGGCCGTTGTCGTTGACGACGATGACGAGGTTGCGGTCGTTATCGTCGGAGATGTTGTTGAGCGCTTCCCAGGTCATACCGCCGGTGAGTGCGCCGTCGCCGACGATCGCCACCACATGGCGATCTGCACGACCTGTGGCTGTCAGCGCCCGTGAGATGCCATCCGCCCAGCTGAGTGAACTGGAAGCGTGAGAGGACTCGACCACATCATGCGCGCTCTCGCTGCGCTGCGGGTAACCGGCCAAGCCGCCGCGAACACGCAGATTCGAGAAGTCTTGGCGGCCGGTGAGAATCTTGTGCACGTAGGACTGATGCCCGGTATCGAAGACGAAGGGGTCATCCGGTGAAGAAAAGACCCGATGCAGCGCGATCGTCAGTTCCACCACGCCGAGGTTCGGCCCGAGATGGCCGCCGGTGCGCGAAACGTTGTCGACCAGGAATGTGCGAATCTCTGCGGCCAGATCATCGAGCTGATCGAGAGACAATCCATCTAGATCCCGGGGTCCTGAGATGCTCGGAAGAATGGGCATCTGCACCTCCTCATCGACTCCGCGCGACGCTCCTGAGCGAGCGAACACTCCAACGGGAATCTTACCGCGCTCGGCAGAGAATCTTCGGTGAACAGGCACCCCCACGTTCCTGCCGAGTACGCGAAAGGGGCCCAGATCATACGATCCGAGCCCCTTCGACAAACGCTGATCAGACCAGCGAACGCAGCACGTACTGCAGAATTCCACCGTTGCGGTAGTAGTCCGCCTCACCGGGGGTGTCGATGCGAACGACCGCGTCGAATTCCACCGGCTGCTTACCCTCAGGCGAGTGCTCGCTCGGCGTAGCCGTGACCCGCACCGTCTTCGGCGTGGTGCCGTTGTTGAGCTCTTCCAGGCCCGTGATCGAGACGATCTCGGTGCCGTCGAGACCCAGCGATTCCCAGCTCTCGCCAGCGGGGAACTGCAACGGGACGACGCCCATGCCGATCAGGTTCGAGCGGTGAATGCGCTCGAAGCTCTCGGTGATGACGGCTTTGACGCCCAGCAGACTGGTGCCCTTCGCAGCCCAGTCGCGCGACGATCCCGAACCGTATTCCTTGCCACCGAAGATCACCAGCGGGGTGCCGGCGTCCTGGTAGTTCTGGCTGGCGTCGTAGATGAACGACTGCGGTGCGTCAGCCTGGGTGAAGTCGCGAGTGAAGCCACCCTCGATCTCGTTGCCGTCGTTGACGGCACGAACCAGCTGGTTCTTCAGGCGGATGTTCGCGAACGTGCCGCGGATCATCACTTCGTGGTTGCCACGGCGTGAACCGAAGGAGTTGAAGTCCTTCTGCCGGACTCCGTGCTCCTCGAGGTACTTCGCAGCCGGGGTGCCGATCTTGATGTTTCCGGCCGGGCTGATGTGGTCAGTCGTGACCGAGTCACCCAGGGTTGCCATGACACGCGCACCGGTAATGTCTGACACGGGGGTCAGCTCCATCGTCATGCCCTCGAAGTATGGAGGACGACGCACGTAGGTCGACTTGTCGTCCCACTCGAAGATGGGGCCGGTCGGGGTGGGCAGGCTCGTCCAGCGCTCGTCACCGTCGAAGACCGTGGCGTACTGCTTGATGAACTGCTCACGCGAGATCGATGAGTCGATGACTTCCTGGATCTCTGCCGGGGTCGGCCAGATGTCCTTGAGGAAGACGTCGTTGCCCTCGGTGTCTGTGCCGAGTGCGTCGTTCTCGAAGTCGAAGTGCATCGATCCCGCCAGTGCGTAGGCGACTACCAGCGGCGGCGAAGCCAGGTAGTTCATCTTCACATCGGGGCTGATGCGACCCTCGAAGTTGCGGTTACCGGAGAGCACTGCGGTGACGGCGAGGTCGTGATCGTTGATCGCGGCCGAAACCTCTTCGATGAGCGGACCAGAGTTACCGATGCAGATGGTGCAGCCGTAGCCGACTGTGTAGAACCCGAGGCCTTCCAGGTCCTTATCGAGGCCGGACTTCTCGTAGTAGTCGGTGACGACCTTCGACCCCGGGCCGAGCGTGGTCTTGACCCACGGCTTCTGCTTCAGTCCCTTCTCGCGCGCCTTACGGGCGAGAAGTCCTGCGGCCATCATGACCGACGGGTTCGAGGTGTTGGTGCACGAGGTGATCGCGGCCAGGGTGACAGCACCGTGGTCGAGAATGTAGCTCTCGCCATCAGGCGTGGTCACCGGAACAGGCTTGGACGAGCCGTTGACGCCGCTGGAGATGTGCACCGGACGCGTGTCGTGGTCTTCCTCACCGGGCACGGGGCCCGGGTCGGAGGCCGGGAAGGAGTGCTTCGATTCCAGGTCGACCAGCGAGTCCGATGTGCTCGGCTGCGCGTAGTCGACGATGTCCTTCTCGAACTGCGACTTCGCCTCCGACAGCAGGATCCGGTCCTGCGGACGCTTGGGACCTGCGATCGACGGCACTACGGTGCTGAGGTCGAGCTCCATGTACTCGCTGAAGGAGGGCTCCTTCGAGGCGTCGTGCCACAGGCCCTGCTCCTTGGCGTAGGCCTCGACGAGAGCGATCGCCTGCTCGTCGCGACCGGTGAGACGCAGGTAGTCGGTGGTGACAGCATCGATCGGGAACATCGCCGCGGTCGAACCGAACTCCGGGCTCATGTTTCCAATGGTGGCGCGGTTGGCGAGCGGCACGGAAGCCACACCGGCACCGTAGAACTCGACGAACTTGCCGACCACGCCGTGCTTGCGCAGCATGTCAGTGATCGTCAGCACCACGTCGGTCGCGGTGACGCCGGCGGGAATCTCACCGGTGAGCTTGAAGCCCACGACACGAGGGATCAGCATCGACACGGGCTGGCCGAGCATCGCGGCCTCGGCCTCAATGCCACCGACGCCCCAACCGAGCACACCCAGGCCGTTGACCATGGTGGTGTGCGAGTCGGTTCCGACACAGGTGTCGGGGTAAGCCTGGAGCACGCCGCCGTTGGTGCGGTCATAGATGACCTTGGCGAGGTGTTCGATGTTCACCTGGTGCACGATTCCGGTTCCCGGGGGGACGACCTTGAAGTCGTTGAACGCGGTCTGACCCCAACGCAGGAACTGGTAACGCTCACCATTGCGCTCGTATTCGATCTCGACGTTGCGCTCAAGAGCATTCTCGGAGCCGAACAGGTCGGCGATCACCGAGTGGTCGATCACCATTTCAGCAGGCGACAAGGGGTTGATCTTGTTCGGGTCGCCACCGAGAGCGGTGACGGCCTCGCGCATGGTCGCAAGATCGACGATGCAGGGCACGCCGGTGAAGTCCTGCATGACCACGCGGGCCGGCGAGAACTGGATCTCAGTGTTGGGCTCGGCCGCGGCATCCCACGATCCCAGAGCCTCGATCTGAGCCTTCGTGACATTCGCGCCGTCCTCGGTGCGAAGCAGGTTCTCGAGGAGTACCTTCAGGCTGAACGGGAGCTTGTCAAAGCCCGGAACCGTGTCAACGCGGAAGATCTCATAGTCGGTACTGCCGACCGTCAGGGTGCTTTTAGCACCGAAGCTGTTAACCGTGGACACGAATCCGTCTCCTTCTCATCTGTGGGAGCGACAGGCGATTCAATCTTGCTCGCCTGGGGAGCTGGCTGCCAGCAAGGCACACCTAACAGTGTCCTCTGGATTGGCACCCAGCGAAAGTCTTAAATTTATCTTGACGTCAAGATAAATCTATCATGCACCGGCGGACGCGTCACTGCGCGACGCGCTCGGATGCAGTGCCCGGACAACCAACCAGGTCACCGCGATCATCGGTGCGAACAGCGGCAAACCCATCACGATCTTGAACGTCCCCAGGGCCGTGACGTCGCCGGCAAAGTACAGCGGAAGCTGCACAGCGAGGCGAGCGGCGAAGAGTCCTGCCCAGGCGATGGCGAGCCAGAAATACGCACGACGCATCCGTTTGCTCTGCCGCCACGCGGTGCCCTCCCCCAGGAGGAATCCAGCCGCGAGTCCGATCAGCGACCAGCCGACCAGCGCCGAGATGAGAAGCGCCGAGCCATAGGCGGCGTTCGTGAAGAAACCGAGGACGAAATTGTTTTCGCCGCGTCCGGTGAAAAGTGCGAGCGCGGCGGCCGCACCTGCCGCGACCAGCCCGCCGATCGCGGCTGACGGCGGCGACTTCTGCAACAGTCGAACGATCGTGAATACGGCCGCAAGACCGACCGAAACTCCCAGCGAGAGCAGAAGCGGGTCCGGCTTCAACGTGAACAGCACCACGAAGGCAAGGCTCGGAAGAACCGATTCCAGGATGCCGCGCCATCCACCCATCGCGGACCACACGACTTTCTGCGTGCTCGCCCCTTCGGCCGGGTCTATTCCGGCCCGACGCGCAACACCACCTAGTGCAGCCCCGAGTATGTCTGAGGCACTCTGCTCAGCAGGCTCGTGGTCGTCGTTGCGCTCTTGTTCGCTCACGCCGACCCAGGAGTGGCCGGCATCTTCAGCGGGATGAGATCCCGCGGAGGCATCGGAGTTCCGCCGCGCACGACGACGATCGAGCGGAAGAGATCCTCGACCTTCTCGGAGGCTTCCGGATCGGAAGCTGCCGCACCGCTGATGACGCCGCGCAAGAACCAGCGCGGTCCGTCGACACCGATGAAGCGCGCCAGACGCAGGGCTGAGCCTTCAGCCGCGGGCCCCGGGACCTCGGCGAGCAGCTCTTGGCCAAGCGGGCCCTCGCGCTCTTCGACACGACCGCCCTGCTGACGCACCTGATCGACGAGCTGCATGCGTGTCTCGTGCCAGAGCCCCAGCGTGCGCGGGGCGGCGAACGGCTGCACCTGCAGAGACGAGCCTTCGTAGTCGAGCCCCACCGCGACGATGCGCTTGGACTGCTCTTCCACCTCGAGTCGGAGGTTGAGCCCTTCGCGCGGCAGGATCTTGATGCCGCCCAGATCGATGTAGGGGCGAATCGGGTTCGCCTCGCTCTCATCGAACGGACCATCGCTGGCTCGGTTCGCGGGAGCCGACTTGGACGTCGGCTGGGTGATCTCTTCAGTCATCTCTGTCGTTCCTGCCTATTCGACTGCCTGTGTAGTCGCGGTGTAGCCTGTCGAGCCGAATCCCGCGGCACCGCGTGCACTGTCGGGGAGTTCCGCAACCGGAATGAATTTCGCGCGGGTCACCGGCATGATGATCAATTGCGCGATCCGGTCGCCGACCGCCACATCGTACGCGCTGGAGCTGTCGGTGTTCAGCAGACTCACTTTGATCTCGCCGCGATAACCCGAATCAACCGTTCCAGGCGAGTTCACGATCGTGATGCCGTGTTTAGCGGCAAGACCGCTGCGGGGGACGACGAAAGCGGCGTGCCCCTCGGGCAGCGCGATGCTCACACCGGTGGGAACGAGCGCACGCTCTCCGGGAGCGAGATGGACGGCCTCAGCTGCCACCAGATCGGCACCGGCATCGCCGGGATGGGCGTAATGCGGCATGACAGACGCGATAATGGGAAGATCAATGGAATCGCTCACCCCCTGAGGCTAATGCAGAACCCCATGACTGACACACGTGCTCGCTACCGCGAGCGTCTTTCGCCGAGCCTGTGGCTCGTCGTCACGGCCGCTGTTGCCGCTCCCATGGTGACATTCACGCTCACGCCGTTGGGCTCGCTGATCGCTCTTATCATCGGGATCGCTGCCGCGGTAGTGCTGATCGCAGCACTCATTCTCGGGTCGCCGGTCATCCGCGTCGATGGCACCGTCCTGCGCGCCGGTCGCGCACACATCGACGCACGCTGGCTGGGCTCCGTCGTCGAGCTCACCGGCGATGAAGCGCGAGCTGCGCGTGGCACGGCGCTCCCGGCACGGGGTTGGCACCTGATCCGCAGCGGGATCGATTCCGTCGTGGTCGTGGAGAACACCGACCCGAACGATCCGGCGCCGAGCTGGACGATCTCGACGCGCACTCCCGATCGCCTGGCTGCGGCTATCCGCGGAGCTCAGACGGCGGCATCCGACGACTGAGCAGTCCCGGCGGATACACCGACGGCAGCACGAAGGCGCCGGCACGAAGACGCCTCCGGATACGACAACGCGCCCCAAACCATGCGGCCGGGGCGCGTGAACGTGGAGCGACTGCTATCAGGCAGCGCACTCCTTGCAGATCAGACCCTCTGCACCCTCATGGTCAAGCTGCGAGCGGTGCTTCACGAGGAAGCAGCTCATGCAGGTGAACTCGTCCTGCTGCGCGGGTAGCACAACGACGTCGAGTTCGAGGTCAGAAAGGTCGGCACCGGGGAGGTCGAAACTCGACGGGTTGTCAGAGTCTTCGTCACCGGTGGTCCCGGACAGTTTGTCCGGCACACGCTCCTTCAAGGCTTCGATCGACTCGGAGTCGTCTTCGCTCTTTCGGGGGGCGTCGTAGTCGGTTGCCATGCGGTAGATCTCCACTTTCATGGTGCTAGTGGGCGGTGTGCCATCGGGTAAGCGGCGGGCATAGTTTGCACGACCCGGAAGCAATTTGCAAATGCGCCCGCGCACGACACATCAAACTGACGGCGCGCCCAGGGTATTCCCGCCTCCCGCGCCACACGCATGACACCATTGGAGAACACCCATTCAGAGGGGCATTCGCATGGAAAACGTCACGATCGTCGGTACCGAAGACGACCTGCTGATCCTCGCCACCGGTTCGGGCGAACGATTCGCCCTCGCCATCGACGATGTACTGCAGCGCGAGATCCGTCGCGCCCGTCGGCGGGGCGCCGAGGAGACCTCACGGGTTACCGTAAGCCCGCGCGAGATCCAGACCCACATCCGTTCCGGTCTGTCCGCGACGGAGGTGGCAGAGCTTCTGGGCATCGGACTCGACGATGTCTCCCGCTTCGAAGGACCGGTTCTCGCAGAACGCGAGCACATTATCGGGCAGGCCCTCGCCGTCCCCGTACTCATCGGCAGCGAGGTCGAACCAGATGCGCAGCCCACTTTCGGAGTCGCCATCCGCGGCAAGCTCGCTGAGTTGGAAGCATCCGATGAGCGCTGGGCAAGCTGGAAAGACGAGTCCGGATGGATCGTCAAGCTGGAGTTCCTCGCGAACGAGGTGAGCCACGACGCTCGCTGGAGCTTCGACCCGCGACGCAGTTCGCTCTCGCCGCTGAACTCTGATGCCACGCAGCTCTCTCGACAGGGTTCGCTTCCCGACGGGCTGATCCCCCGCCTCCGCGCGGTCGAGAGCGAGCGTGTCGAGTCGCCGTACAAGGACGACAGCCGCTTCGACTCCGGCGCATTCGGGCCACGTCTTCTGCCGAAGCCCGATGCCGAGCCCGACGAGCCCGTGGCGCCTGAGCGGTCGAACAGCGCGGCGCAGCAAGCCGCGATCAAACGGGCACCCGATCAGTCCACGACCAGCGCTGAAACCGCTGACCTGCTCGAGGCGCTTCGTCGCCGGCGCGGCCAGCGCGAGAGCGCGCCTCTGATCGATGACGACGGCGAGGTGATCGCACCTTCGAAGAGTTCCGAACCAATCGCACTCTTCGATGCTCTCGCACCTGAGGCTGCCGCCGATCCTGATCCAGAACCGGAACCCGCACCGGCACCTGCTCCTCAGGAACGCTCCGCAGACACCCCCGCTCGGCGAAAGCGTCGCAATGCGATGCCGTCCTGGGACGAGATCGTCTTCGGCGCCCGCACCGACGACTGACCCAGATCAGCGAGCGGCGGCGAAAGCACCGCGCTTGACGTAGGGAACCAGGCGTTCCTCCGGCGTCAGCGCGCCATGCTGTCCGATCATTGTGCGTGCACGCTGATCCGCGGCCGTTCCGTCGTAGAAGGCGCGGTTTCCACGGGCGATCACCAGGATGTCCCCGATCCGTGCTGATGCCGCCTCGCCGACCGTCGGACCGAACAACCCCGCGGCCTTTGCCTCAGCGCGGCTGAACACGTCAGCAGTGCCTTCGCAGAGTTGCCTCCAGCAGTCCACGACAGCGGCGGGATCAGCATCCGCTTCCAGATACACGTGCAACATGCGCGGCTCGCCGCCGATATGACGAATGCCCTCGAACCGCGGATCACCGTCATCCAGCACGATCTGCCGGTGTGCGGGTACATCAATCATCCCGTGGTCTGCTGTGATCAGCACCCCTACGTGACGAGGCGCGGCCAGGGCGAGTGCCGCGTCGATCTCTTCCAGCGCCGCAATCCACTGGGCCGAGTCGACGCCATAGCGGTGGCCCGCTTTGTCGACCTCCGGCAGATAGCAGTAGACGAGCGTTCCCGGCGTGTCGGCGGCAAGCTGATACGCGACAGCCACGCGCTCGGCGGGGGTTTTCGCCGCGACGAACGTGGCTCCACGCAGTGTTGCTCTTGTGAATCCACTGTTCGCGTAGGCTCCAACGCCGACGGCATAACTGGGGTAGCCGCTCGCTGCAGCCTGCTCGAAGACCGTCGGCGTTGGCTGCCACTGCAGCGGATCGATTCCGTCGCTTTCCCAGCCGGAGAGCTGATTGACCAGCATGTCGCGGGAGCGGTCCAGCACCTGGTATCCGACCAGACCGTGCACTCCGGGGTCGACACCGGTCAGCAGACTGGTCAAGGCCGCAGCCGTCGTGGTGGGAAATACGGAATACGCCACGTCTTTCTTGCCAAGCCCTGCGGTCAGGTGCCGGGCATGCCCGGCGTGTGCGCGCAGCTGGATCGCGCCGAGTCCGTCAATGACGACGACCACAACGGAGCGCGCTGCCGGCAACGCGCCCTCCGCGCCGCGCAGCGACGCGAGCAGGTCGCCCGCCACCCCGCTCAGAATCCGAGCTGTGGGGGGCGTGGTCGGTAGAATGGGAGGCATCCGAGCCAGTCTTTCACAGGCCCAGCATCGTCCCCAGGAAGTTCATGCCCCGCACCGAATCTGCCGAGCCCGTCGAGGAGCGCATCCAGGACATCAATCTGTCCGATGAGATGCAGGGATCTTTTCTCGAGTACGCCTACTCGGTCATCTACTCCCGCGCGCTTCCGGACGCTCGCGATGGGCTCAAGCCCGTGCAACGGCGCATCCTCTACCAGATGGCAGAGATGGGGCTCCGACCCGACCGCGGCCATGTGAAGAGTGCCCGCGTCGTCGGCGAGGTCATGGGAAAGTTGCACCCGCACGGCGATTCAGCGATCTATGACGCTCTCGTGCGCCTGTCGCAGGACTTCGCGCTGCGCGTGCCGCTGGTCGACGGACACGGAAACTTCGGTTCACTCGATGATGGCCCCGCAGCATCCCGTTACACCGAGGCGCGTCTCGCCCCCTCTTCTCTCGCGCTGACCGAGAATCTCGACGAAGATGTCGTCGATTTCGTGCCCAACTACGATGGCCAGTTCCAGCAGCCAGCTGTGCTTCCCGCCGCGTTCCCCAATCTGCTCGTCAACGGTGCCAGTGGCATCGCAGTCGGCATGGCGACGAACATGGCCCCACACAACCTCAACGAGGTCGTGGCGGCAGCGGCCCATCTTCTCGAACATCCGGATGCCACTCTCGACGAGCTCATGGAATTCGTGCCCGGCCCTGATTTCCCCTGCGGAGCCATCATCATGGGGCTCGATGGCATCAAGGACGCGTACACGAACGGCCGCGGCGCGTTCAAGGTGCGCGGCAAGGTGTCGATCGAGTCGATCGGACCGCGCCGCACCGGAATCATCGTCACCGAACTGCCCTATATGGTGGGCCCGGAGCGACTGATCGAGAAGATCCGCGATGCCGTGCAGGCCAAGAAGCTGCAGGGCATCAGCGATGTCAACGACCTCACCGACCGCCAACACGGTCTGCGCGTCGCGATCGGCATCAAGACCGGTTTCGATCCGAACGCGGTACTTGAGCAGCTCTACCGGCTGACGCCGTTGGAAGACTCCTTCAACATCAACAATGTCGCCCTCGTCGAGGGCCAGCCCCGCACGCTCGGCCTCAAGGAGATGCTCAGCGTCTACGTCGGGCACCGGCTCGAGGTGGTGACTCGTCGGAGTCGATACCGTTTGGCACGCCGACAAGAGCGGCTGCACCTGGTTGAGGGTCTGCTCATCGCAATTCTCGACATCGACGAGGTCATCCAGGTCATTCGTTCGTCCGATGACTCGGAGCAGGCCCGTGCACGCCTTCGATCGGTGTTCGATCTCTCCGAGGCACAGGCCGAGTACATACTCGAGCTGCGCCTGCGTCGGCTGACGAAATTCTCCCGTGTCGAGCTCGAGGCCGAGCGCGATGCACTGCAGGCGGAGATCGCCCAGCTTCAAGAACTGCTGAGCAGCCCGGCGCTGTTGCGTGCTCAGGTCGCGAAAGAATTGGATGCCGCAGCCGAGGCCTACGGCACTCCGCGCCGCACCCTGCTCATGAACGCGAAGCCCGCCGCGCCTCGTCGCGCGAAGGCAGGTGAAGCAGATCTGCAGATCGCGGATGCTCCCACGATCATCGCCCTGTCGACCACCGGACGTGCCGTCCGGGTGGATCTCGCTGAGGGCCAGGAGCTGAGCCGTCCCGCACGGCGCAGTAAACACGATGCGATCCTCTCGACGGTGTCGGGAACGGTTCGTGGCGAGGCAGGTGCGATCACAAGCACCGGACGTCTGCTGCGCTTCTCTCCCGTGGATCTTCCGTCTGTCCCCGGGACTTCTGTCCAGCTGGCTGCTGGCACTCCCCTCCGCGACTACCTCGGAATCACATCACGCTCAGAGAAGGTCGTTGCACTCATCGACCTCACCACCGAGACTCCCGTCGCGCTCGGCACGGCGCAGGGAACGGTGAAGAGAATCGTCCCCGCGTCGCTGGCCGTCCGGCAAGAACTGGAAGTCATCGGACTCAAGTCCGGTGACACGCTTGTCGGCGCGGTGTCTGCCCCAGAAGACACGAGTGTCGTGTTCTTGACCACGGATGCTCGACTTCTGCACTTCCCAGCATCCACTGTGCGGCCACAGGGGGCACCAGCATCCGGTATGGCCGGCATCAAGCTCGCCGCCGGTGCTTCCGTCCTGTTCTTCGGCGTCACCACTGACCTGGACGACATCACCGTCGCAACCGTCTCGGGGGCTGAGGGTGTGATCCCCGGCACGGATCCGGGACGCGCCAAGGTCTCGTCCTTCGCGGAGTTCCCGGCGAAGGGCCGCGCGACCGGGGGCGTTCGTGCGCACTCGTTCTTGAAGGGCGAGGATCGGCTGACGGTCGCCTGGGTCGGTGCGGCACCCGCATACGCGGTCGGCACCGACGGCGCCGTGCGCAAGCTGCCGGAGACGCTGTCGAAGCGTGATGCCTCCGGTCAGCCGATCGACGGTGTGATCGGCTCGATCGGCCGCCCGATCATCTGACCTCAGGCGTCGATCGCCTCGCGCGACAGCTGATCTGATGAGTCGATGATGAATTCCCGACGCGGAGCGACTTCGTTGCCCATCAGCAGTTCGAACACTCGGCCTGCTCCCTCAGCATCCTCCATGCGCACCCGACGAAGCAGCCTCCCAGACTTGTCCATCGTGGTGGTTGCCAGCTGATCGGCATCCATCTCGCCGAGACCCTTATACCGCTGGATCGGCTCGTGCCAGCGCTTGTTCGTCTTGCGAAGCTTCGCCAGTAGCGTGTGCAACTCCTGCTCTGAGTATGTGTAGATAGTCTCGTTCGGCTTGGAGCCCGGGTTCATTACGATCACGCGGTGCAGCGGCGGCACCGCAGCAAAAACGCGACCCGCTTCGATCAGCGGCCGCATGTAGCGGAAGAACAGCGTCAGCAGCAGCGTGCGAATGTGCGCGCCGTCAACGTCGGCGTCGCTCATCAGAATCACCTTGCCGTACCGCGCCGAATCAATATCGAACGAGCGTCCGGAACCCGCACCGATCACCTGGATGATGGCCGCGCATTCTGCGTTGTTGAGCATGTCCGCGATCGAGGCGCGTTGGACGTTCAGAATCTTGCCGCGGATCGGCAGCAGCGCCTGGATCTCGCTGTCGCGGGCGCGTCGGGCGGTCCCCAGCGCCGAGTCCCCCTCGACGATGAACAGTTCGCTGCGATCCAGATCTTTGGAGCGGCAGTCGACGAGTTTGGCCGGCAGCGAAGACGACTCTAGGGCGTTCTTTCGACGCTGGGTCTCTTTGTGAGCGCGCGCAGATACGCGCGCCTTCATCTCGGAGACGACCTTGTCCAGCAGTTGACTCGCCTGGTTCTTATCGTCGCGTTTGGTCGAGCTGAAGCGCGCGCCCAGCTCTTTGCGCAGCACCTGAGCGACGACCTGCCGCACGGCCGGCGTACCCAGGACTTCCTTCGTCTGCCCCTCGAACTGCGGTTCGGGCACCTCGACGGTCAGCACAGCCGTCAGCCCGGCCTGCACATCGTCCTTCTCGACCTTGTCGTTGCCGACCTTCAGCCGTCGCGAATTCTGCTCGATCTGCGCCCGCAGCACCTTCAGGAGTTCCTGCTCGAATCCCTGCTGGTGCGTACCGCCCTTCGGCGTTGCGATGATGTTGACGAACGATCGCGTTGTCGTCTCATAGCCGGTGCCCCAGCGCATCGCGATGTCGACGCGGCAGACACGCTCCACCTCGGTGGAGGCCATTGTGCCGTTCGCCTGCAACACGGGAACCGTCTCTGTGAACGTCCCCTCACCCTGGATTCGCCAGGTGTCGGTGATCGGGGCATCCGTTGCCAGATAGTCGACGAACTCGGAGATTCCGCCCTCGTACTTGTGCGAGGTGACATTGTTCTCTTCGCCGCGCGCGTCGCGGATGACCAGTTCCAGGCCGGGAACGAGGAATGCCGTCTGGCGTGCCCGCGTTTCCAGCTCTTCCAGTTGGAAAGCCGCGTCCTTCGTGAAGATCTGTCGGTCGGCCCAGTACCGCACCCGCGTGCCGGTCACCCCGCGTTTCGTCTTGCCGACGACGCGCAGCTCGCTGCTCTTCTGGAACGGCGTGAAAGGGGCATCCGGTCGCTTCTCACCCGAGTCCGCGAAGACACCGGGCTCGCCACGGTGGAACGACATCGCGTAGGTTTTGCCGCCGCGATCGACCTCGACATCGAGGCGCTCGGAGAGCGCGTTGACGACGGATGCTCCGACACCGTGCAGTCCGCCGGAAGCTGCGTACGAGCCACCGCCGAACTTTCCTCCGGCGTGGAGCTTTGTGAACACCACTTCGACGCCCGTGAGACCGGTGCGCGGTTCGACATCGACGGGGATGCCTCGCCCCTGGTCGTGAACCTCCACGCTGCCATCGGCGTGCAGAACGATCTCGATCTGATTGCCGTTCCCGCCGACCGCCTCGTCCACCGCGTTGTCGATGATCTCCCAGAGGCAGTGCATCAGCCCGGGAGACCCGTTCGATCCGATGTACATGCCGGGGCGCTTCCGGACTGCTTCGAGCCCTTCAAGCACCTGAAGATGATGGGCGGAATACTCGGCGGTCACAATCCCCCATTCTATTCTTCTGCCCCAGCGCAGCCGCGCAGACACTCCTACTCGTCGCAGGTGCGCGCGGTGCAGGTACGCCCGGAGCGAAACACGCCGTCTTCCGGGCATGACTACGAGGTGTTCGTGGTTGTATTGAGCACATTCCACCTGAAGCCGACACCCGAGGAGGCACCGAGATGAACGCTACAACCGAACGTGAGACCTCCACTGTCGAGTATCGTCTGAGCGCCGCAGATCGTTGCGACTCATGCGGAGCTCAGGCGTATATCGCCGCAGAGGTCAGTGGCTCCGAGTTGCTCTTCTGCGCCCACCATGGTCGCAAGTACGAAGAGAAGCTCCGCAGCGTGGCTACCACATGGCATGACGAGACAGCACGCCTCGTCGACGCCGTCTAAGCCACTCAGTCTTCAATCACCCGTCGCACCCCTGGGGTGAGGCGGGTGATTATTTCTTCCCCGACGGTGTCGATCCGCTCGGCGAGTGTCGTTGCTGAGGACTCCCCGCTGTCCCCCGGCCCGAGAATCCACACGTCGTCTCCGAGAGCGGCTCCCGGCCACAGTGCTACCTGAGAGGTGGTCTCGTCGACGCGACGCAGTTCGCGTGCTCCCCCGGCGGTGCCCACGGTGATCCCAGCTAGCGTGGACGGCAACCCGTGGAAGGCTCCGATGCCGACGAGCGCGTGGTCGTCGCGGATCTCCAGAACCGGTGCGCTCAGCGCGCTGATGGGGCGAATGCCATCGAGATCGGGACCGTCCGCGGATCGGATGCCGAAGCAGAAAGCGCCCACGCGCGACAGCGATCCGCGCAATGCCGGACGCCACCACGACGCCGCAGAAGCAGTGAGGTGCAAGACCTCCGGATTCGAGCCGCTCGCGCGAAGCACGTCAACCGCATCGAGAAAAACCGACTGGGCGTCATCGTCTTCCGCATCGCTAGCTTCAGCAAGGTGGCTCCAGACGCCCACCACGGCCACTCGGCCCGCGATTTCAGCCGTACGCGCGAGGGCCACCGCCTCGGGCCAGTCCTCCGAGCGAATGCCGTTGCGATGCAGTCCGGTATCGATCTTCAGGTGTACGCGCGCGCAGATGCCGAGCCGCTCGGCGGCCTCGATCACCAGCCGCAGGTACTCGAGCGTCCCGACGCCGAGGTCGATCTCTGCCCGCAGCGCTGCTTCGACTTCGCCTGCCACAGACGTCGCCCAGGCGAATACTCGTCCTGCTCGCCCTGCGAGGCGCGTCCGGATACGAAGCCCGGTACGCACGTCGTAGGAGCCGTACCAGCGGACGTCCGCGCTGGCGGCAGCATCCACCGCCCAATCGATACCGTGCCCGTAGGCGTCGTCCTTCATCACCAGCATCAGTGCCGAGGGCGCGATGCGCGAGCGGACCACATCGATGTTGTGCAGAAACTGCGCGTGTGAAATGTGCAGCGTTGGGCGCATCAGGCTTCCTCTTCCCGTACGGCGTGGCTGGCCGCGACCGTGAGCAGCTCTGCCGCTGACATGCCGGTCACCGCAGCCCACTGACTCAGTTGATGC
The DNA here is from genome assembly GCF_051546305.1 of Microbacterium wangyouchuni. Classification (NCBI taxonomy): domain Bacteria; kingdom Bacillati; phylum Actinomycetota; class Actinomycetes; order Micrococcales; family Microbacteriaceae; genus Microbacterium; species Microbacterium wangyouchuni. The sequence goes on along the minus strand of NZ_JBPTMA010000004.1, from coordinate 119,665 downwards.
GCCGCCGGACCGCTGCCTCCGAAGTAGGTCACATCGGAGCCGGCCGCAGCGTCTGAATGGCCCAGGTCTACAACGCAGACATCCATCGCAACACGGCCGATGATCGGGCACAGCTCGCCGTTGATCTCGACCTGGGCATGGTTTCCCAGTGCACGGACGATTCCCTGCGCGTAGCCGCCGGTCACCAGGGCGACCGTGCGAACGGAGGGCGCACGGTAGGTGTAGCCGTAGGAAACGGCATCGCCAGCCTGCAGGATTTTCGTTGAGAGGATGCTCCCGCGCAGGCGTAGTGGGGGCGTGCGGGTTGTGTGCTCGCCATCACGGATGCCGTAGAGCACGCCCGGGTCGATATCGGCAGTGCCGGATGATGCTGCGCTGATGCCTTCGCCGGCCAGCAGCGCGACCTCCGTTGCCGAATCCACAACGACCCTGCGTGCGCCAGCAACTGTCACCGCTCGCGCGACCCGGAGTGTGCCATGGCCGTAGGCGTCGCCGCGAAGGTCTGCCACAGACCCACCGGCTGCGAAGGCAGCCACCGCGGCCTCAGCCAATGCGGAGCGCGAAATCAGAACACGTGTCGCTGAGCTGGAAGTCGTCTCACTCACACCCTCCACACTAGCTTCGCTCACCGTCTTCTCCGGTGCGCCACCGTAGACTGGGGTATCCCCAACCCTCGGAGTTCCATGTCACGCCTTTCTCTCGCGACCCGCATCAGCTACGTGATCGAACGTGCCCGACGCATTGACGTCGGCGCGGTCTTCGAGCGTGCCAGGGAGGCGTCGAAGCAGCACGGCAAGGCGGTCCCGCGGATCGTCGTCGACATGCTGTGGTCGGCGGGTCGGCACAACGTCGGCTTCCAGGATTACATCGACTATGACTTCGCCATGCTCAATCGCGCCGAGCGTGCGACGTTCATGACGCATCCGGTGTCGAACGAGCTGTCGCAGAAGTACGACCACCCCGATTATCGTTGGATTTTCCAGGACAAGGTCGAGTTCGACAAGCAGTTCTCTCAGTACTTGCACCGCGACTGGATGATCGTCGAGGAGGGAAACTCCGATGCTGTGCGCGAGTTCGCTCAGCGTCTGGGAACGATCGTCACCAAGGAACCAGTCGGGCAGGCTGGCACCGGCGTGCACCGCTACTACGCGGCGGATGTCGAGGACTGGGACGAGTTCCACCGCGGACTTCTCTCGCGCGGAGAACTGCTGATCGAAGAGGTCATCCGTCAGCACGCAGATCTCGCCGCTGTTTGCCCCGGCACCGTCAACACCACGCGTATCACGGCTTTCTTCGATGGCGAGAAGGCCCACATTCTCGCGATGGCGCAGAAATTCGGCCGCGGCGAGGTCAGCGACCAGATGACTTTCGGCGGTTTCTACACGATGCTCGACGAGAACGGCCACGCAGTGAGCGCGGGCTACGACTCGCACGGCCACGTGCACGAGGTGCATCCGGACTCCGGGTTCCGTATCGCCGATTTCCAACTGCCACATATGGACAAGGTGCGCGAGTTCATCGATGAGGTGGCCCGCGTCGTCCCGCAGATTCAGTACGTCGGTTGGGATATTGTCGTCTCCCCCGATGGCCCCGTCCTTGTCGAGGGCAACTGGGGCTGCGGTGTCTATGAGAACAAGCCGAGCGTCAGCGGCATCCGCACCGGTCACAAACCGCGCTACCAGCAGGTCATCGGGTTCTAAGCGAAGCCGTCGCCCAACGGAAAAGAGGCCCGGATGCGAGCATCCGGGCCTCTTTTCACGTGTCTGTTGGTCAGACCTCGCGGACGATCCCGAGCGGGGTGGACTGGTGTCCTTGCCCGAGCGGGTTATCGCCGAGGACCTGAAGGAGACGCTGCTCACCAGCCTTGTCGAGGGTTGACCCGAGGATGTTGCCACCGAGATCGTTGATATCGACGACGGCGACCTCAGCGGTCCCGCCGATCAGCTGCTTCAGATGCGCGGACACTCCGGCCGGATCTGTCGGTCCGAGCACGACCGCCTCGTTATAGGGCGGGATGGTGTTCTTCGTCGGTCCGTCGATCGCGCGGGCCTTGTCACCGGCAATGCGGTAGAAGTCACCCTTCCGTCCGAACGCCTTGGTCACGGCTGCGACCGCGGAGGCGAACAGGATGCGCGACGTGCCGCACTCTCGCAGCGCCATTTCCATCGTCTCGGGCATGCCGAGACCGATGCCGTACGGCGTGCGTGTGACGTACTTCGATAGGAACAGCGCGAGCTTGCGCGGTTTGATCTCGTCGAGGCGGAAAGAGCGTCCCTGAGTGATCGCGACGATCTTCTCCGTGACGAACAGCAGATCTCCGGGTTCGACAGCTGCTGACGCGTACTCGGTGATGATCGCATCGAGATCATCACCGGGCATGACGACACGGGTACGCAGCGGGATGCGCGCGTACTGCTTGCCGTCGACGCTCGTTTCGAGCGCCTTACCGTCGTTCGCCTGGCTCATTCGAGGTAGTCGCGCAGCGACTGCGAGCGGCTCGGGTGACGCAGCTTCGCCATCGTCTTCGACTCGATCTGGCGGATCCGCTCACGCGTCACGCCGAAGGTGTCACCGATCTGGTCGAGCGTCTTGGGCTGACCGTCGCCGAGGCCGAAGCGCATGCGAATCACGCCGGCCTCACGCTCGGAGAGCGAATCCAGAAGCTGCTCGAGCTGGCGCTGCAGCATCGTGAAGCCAACCGCGTCGGCAGGAACGACAGCCTCGGTGTCCTCAATGAGGTCACCGAACTCACTGTCGCCATCTTCGCCGAGCGGGGTGTGCAGCGAAATCGGTTCGCGACCGTACTTCTGCACCTCCACGACCTTCTCCGGAGTCATATCGAGCTCGCGGCTGAGCTCTTCCGGCGTGGGCTCGCGGCCCAGGTCCTGCAGCATCTGGCGCTGCACACGAGCGAGCTTGTTGATGACCTCGACCATGTGCACCGGGATGCGGATGGTACGGGCCTGATCGGCCATCGCACGGGTGATCGCCTGACGAATCCACCACGTGGCATAGGTCGAGAACTTGAAGCCCTTGGTGTAGTCGAACTTCTCGACCGCACGGATCAGACCCAGGTTTCCTTCCTGAATGAGATCGAGGAACTGCATGCCGCGGCCGGTGTAGCGCTTAGCCAGGGAGACGACCAGACGGAGGTTGGCGCCGAGCAGGTGGCTCTTTGCGCGCTGTCCGTCGCGGGCGACCCACTGGAGGTCGAGGCCGAGCTGGCCGGTCTTCTCAGCCGGCGTCATATCCGACAGCTTCTCTTCGGCGAACAGGCCGGCTTCGATACGCATCGCAAGCTCCACCTCTTCGGCGGCGTTCAGCAGTGCGACCTTACCGATCTGCTTCAGGTAGTCCTTGACCGGGTCGGCAGTAGCACCGGTGATCTGCGTCGAGTAAACCGGAACATCGTCCTCGTCCTTCGAGGACAGCACGATAGCGCCGGTGGGAAGCGGCTCGGTGAACGCAGGCTTCTTGTTGTCTTCGTCATCGACCTCGTCGACAACTTCTGGCTCGGCCTGCGCTTCGTCGACCGGGTCAGCAGCCTTCTTGCGCTTGACCGGCGCCTTCTTCGCAGGGGCCTTCTTCGCGGGAGCCTTCTCAGCAGCCACCTTCTCAGCAGCCACCTTCTTGGCGGGAGCCTTCTTGGCAGCCGGCTTCTTCGCCGCTGGCGCGGTCTCTTCGGGTTCGACGACGTTGACGTCGACGTCAGCAGCTTCGGTCATCTTGGTCGTCCGGGAGTTCTTGGTCGCGGCAGGAGTCACGTTTCGCCTTTCACGGGGTAGCAATTCCTACCCCGGGACATTTCGGACACTAGTAAGACCCTTGTCAAGCCATCTGCCTGACGGCGGACGATTGACAACGGGTCAGATAACCAGTATCGCATATGATCAGCGATCCGGATGCATCAGGATCGAGGAAGTCAGGATCGTGAGCGCTTGTCGTCATCTCCGGGAGGACGAGTGGCCAGATACCGCTCGAGTTCGGCTGCGAGTTCATCCGCGCTGGGCAGGTCCCGCTCGTCGAACCCGCCCTCATCGAAGTGGTCGGCGCCATCAGGATTGCGGCCGGCCATGTACGCGTCGTAGCGGCTCTCCAGCGTCTGCACCATCTGGCGCAGCTCGTCGTTGGTCTCGACTTGGTCGTTCACTTTGCCGAGGTATTCCTGGCGGCTTTCCCGAAGATCGTCGAGTCCCAGCACGATGCCCGTTGAACTCATCACGCGGTCGGCGGCTGCAATGACCGCGTCCGGGTTCTCCGTGTCTGCGAGGTAATGCGGAACCAACAGCACAAATCCGACGACACGATCCCCGCGCTGGGCAAACCGGTACTCGAGCAGGTGCCCGGCGGTCGCCGGGAGCTGCGTGCGCGGCCGCCACACCGACAGGCTCGCCGTGAGTTCCTTGCGGTTTCCGCTGACGGTCGTGCTGATCGGTCGAGTGTGCGGGACGGGCATCGCGATGGAATGCACCCAGCTCACCCCGGAGACGCCGAACTCTTCTGCCAGGTCGAGCACCACCTGGGTGAAGGCGTTCCAGGAGAAATCCGGTTCGTATCCGGCGAGCAGGAGGAACTGCTGACCCAGGGTGTCATGCGCCAACGACAGCTCCAGTCGGGCGGGCCGGAACTCGGAGAGGTGATCCTGCTCGAAGACGAAGATCGGACGACGAGCCCGATAGTCGAGAAGCACGTCATTATCGAACACGACGATCGGTTGCGGATCGGTGACGTCGCGCAGATGGTCAATCAGTCCGGAGACCGCGCTGCCTGCATCGGTGAACCCCGTGAGCAGGATCACGAGTGGGAGTCCCTGCGTAACAGCGGGGGCGTTCGAGACGCGTTCGTAAAGCTCTCCGGAGACGGGCATGCTCCCATGCTACGAGCAGGCGGAGACAGCGGGGCTGTGTCTAGCTCACAGCGAACAGAACTGGAGGAGGAGGGTGCACACGCGCTTAGGATGGAGGCATGTCGCTTCCTGCGCTCTCGCACACAACAGATCCATTCCCCGGGAGTGCTGCCGACGCAGCAGCGCTCATCGTTCCGGACACCACCGCGTTCCCCGAGGCTCTGGACGCCTTCCCCGGCCTTGCCGATCTTCTCGCCAGCATCGGGTTCACCGGTGCTGCGTCCGCATTCGCCCGTGTGTATCTGCCGGAGGTGACCACGCTCCCCTTCGCCGTCGTCGGTGCCGGGTCCGCCGCAGATGCGGCATCCGTGCGCGATGCCGCCGGAGTGGCACTGCGTTCATTGACCGGGTTCGATAGCGTGTCGCTCGCTCTCGCCGGGTCGCTGGCTGAGCATTCCGCGGCTGCTGCCGAGGGCGCCGTCTTCGGCGGTTACCGATTCGACGCTTACCAGGCAAAGCCGGGCAAGACCCGCGCAGCTGCGGTCAGCGTGCACAGCTCCACGCTCTCCGACGCCGACATCGCTCGCGCTCAGACGCTCGGTGATGCTCTCGCGCTCGTCAAGGACCTGGTCACCGTCCCGGCCGAATGGCAGAGTCCCGCCGATCTCGCGCAGAGCGCCGTCGACGCTGTCGCCGGCCTTGATGTCACGGTCACGGTTCTCGACGAGTCCGACCTCGCAGAACAGGGCTTCGGCGGTGTCCTCGGAGTCGCACAGGGCTCCGATCGCCCGCCTCGCGTGGTCCGCCTGGATTACGCCCCGGCTGACGCAGGTCGCCACATCGCACTGGTCGGCAAGGGAATCACGTTCGACACCGGCGGCCTCTCGCTCAAGCCGGCCGCCAGCATGGTGGGGATGAAGTTCGACATGGCCGGTGCCGCCACCGTGCTCGCCACCATTCGCGCCATCGCCGCGTTGAAGATTCCGGTGCGGGTCACCGCGTGGATGTGCATCACGGACAACATGCCGTCCGGTAAGGCCACGCGCCCCGGCGATGTTCTGCGGATGCTCGACGGTACAACCGTCGAGGTGCTGAACACCGACGCTGAAGGCCGTCTCGTTCTCGCCGATGGCCTGGTGGCCGCGAGCCGCGAGAATCCCGATGTGATCTTCGATGTCGCAACGCTCACCGGCGCGATCCTCGTCGCGCTCGGACACCGTCACACCGGTGTCATGGGCGACGATGACGCCGTCGCCGACTACCTCGCCGCTGCTGAGTCAGTCGGTGAGCTGGCCTGGGCACTGCCGCTACCGGCGTACATGGAGGATTCACTCGACTCCCCCATCGCCGACATGATCAACGCGAACATGAGCGATCGCGCTGGTGGTTCAATGTTCGCGGGGCTGTTCCTGCAGCGTTTCATCGGCCGCACCAGTGAGGCTGGGGATGCTCCGCGCATTCCGTGGGTGCACCTCGATGTCGCCGGTTCCGCCGAGCACGCCAGTGCACCGTTCGGGTTCACCGACAAGGGCGCAACGGGTGCCACCGTTCGCTCGCTCGTCGCGTACGCAGAGGCTGCAGCCAAGGAGGCATGATGACCACGCACACCTTCGACATCGTCGTCCTCGGTGGTGGCAGCGGCGGATACGCCGCTGCCCTGCGGGCTGCAGAGCTCGGCAAGAGCGTCGCTCTCATTGAGAAGGACAAGGTGGGTGGTACCTGCCTTCATCGTGGATGCATCCCGACGAAGGCGCTGCTGCACGCAGCCGAGGTCGCCGATCACGTGCGCGATGCCGCATCCGTCGGTGTCAGCGCCACTTTCGAGGGCGTCGATGCCGGCGGTGTGCGCACCTACCGCGAGAATATCGTCGCGAAGAAGTTCAAGGGGCTGGAGGGCTTGATCAAGGCTCGCGGCATCACCACGGTCGCCGGCACCGGTCGTCTCAACGAGGACCGCACGGTCAGCGTTGGTGATGATGTGTATGCGGGCACGGATGTCGTACTCGCCACCGGGTCTTACAGCCGCTCGTTGCCCGGCCTGAAGATCGGTGGACGCATCCTGACCAGCGAGCAGGCGCTGGAGCTGGAAGTCATTCCCCAGCAGGTTCTTGTGCTCGGTGGCGGTGTCATCGGTGTCGAGTTCGCCAGTGTGTGGCGATCCTTCGGCGCGGAAGTCACCATTATCGAGGCGCTGCCTCATCTCGTACCCAACGAGGACATCGCGTTGAGCAAGGGGTTGGAACGGGCGTTCCGTCGTCGCGGGATCAAGTACTCACTGGGTACGCGGTTCCAGACGGCAACGCAGGATGACTCCAGCGTGACCGTCACGCTCGAAGACGGAAAGACCTTCACCGGCGACTATCTGCTGGTCGCGGTTGGACGTGGCCCCGCCACAGCCGACCTCGGTTTCGAAGCGGCCGGCATCACGCTCGACCGCGGCTTCGTTACGACTGACCAGGAGCTGCGCACCAACGTGCCTGGCGTTTGGGCGGTCGGTGACATCGTGCCCGGACTTCAACTCGCGCACCGCGGTTTCCTGCAGGGCATCGCCGTCGCGGAGCGAATCGCGGGGCTCACGCCCGCGCCAATTCCGGAGTCGCAGATCCCGAAGATCACCTACTGCAACCCGGAGGTCGCTTCGGTCGGAGTGACTGAGGAAGCCGCCATTGGCGAGCATGGCGCGGACGCGGTCGTATCCTATGAGTACAACCTCGCAGGTAACGGCAAGAGCGAGATCATCGGCACGAGCGGCCTCGTCAAGGTCGTACGACTGAAGGACGGGCCTATCGTAGGTATGCACCTTCTCGGCGATCGGGTCGGAGAACTCATCACTGAGGGTCAACTCGCCGTCGCTTGGGAGGCACACCCCGAAGACATTGCCCCGCTCATTCATGCGCACCCCACGCAGAGCGAGGCCCTGGGCGAAGCGTTCCTCGCGCTCGCCGGAAAACCATTGCACGCTCTCTGAACACCAATCGGTGTCAGGGTCACTAAGCTGAATACGTCACAAACATTCTTGAAGGAGACTCCGTCATGAGCACATCCGTGGTCCTCCCCGCTCTCGGTGAGAGCGTCACAGAGGGTACGGTCACCCGCTGGCTGAAGCAGGTGGGAGACACCGTTCAGGCGGACGAAGGCCTGCTCGAGATCTCGACCGACAAGGTCGATACCGAGATCCCCTCGCCTGTCTCCGGCGTGATCGAAGAGATTATGGTCGCCGAAGACGAGACCGTCGAGGTCGGCGCTGTTCTCGCCAAGATCGGTGACGGCAGCTCGGCAGCACCGGCTGAGGCCGCACCTGCTGAAGCACCTGCTGAAGCCGCACCGGCCGAGGCTGCACCGGCTGAGGCTGCTCCGGCGGCTGCGGCTCCGGCCGCTGAGGCTGCCCCCGCTGGCGACGCCACCGACGTCGTTCTCCCCGAGCTCGGCGAGAGCGTCACTGAGGGCACCGTCACGCGCTGGCTGAAGCAGGTCGGTGATGACGTCGCGGTGGACGAACCGCTGCTCGAGATCTCGACCGACAAGGTCGACACCGAGATCCCGTCGCCGGTGGCCGGCGTCCTGCAGGAGATCCTCGCTGCTGAAGACGAGACGATCGCCGTCGGCAGCGTGCTCGCACGTGTCGGCTCCGGCGCGGCAGCTGCTGCTCCGGCGCCCGCCGCCGAAGCGCCCGCTGCCGCGGCACCGGCCGCACCGGCACCGGCCACACCGGCACCGGCACCTGCTGCTCCCGCGCCTGCCGCTGCCGCTCCTGCGCCTGCTGCTCCGGCGCCCGCCGCAGCTCCTGCTGCACCCGCCGCACCTGCCGCTGCACCCGTTCCCGCCGCCGCACCTGCTGCTGACAACGAGCAGATCAAGTACGTCACCCCGCTGGTTCGTCGTCTGGCGACTCAGCAGGGCGTCGACCTGGCAACCGTGACCGGTTCTGGAGTGGGTGGACGCATCCGCAAGGAAGACGTCCTCAAGGCTGCAGCATCGCAGAGCGCTGCTCCCGCTGCGGCCCCGGCGCCTGCGCCGCTTGAGGTCTCGCCGCTGCGTGGCACGACCCAGCCGATGTCGCGCCTGCGCAAGGTTCTCGCCAAGCGCGCGGTCGAGTCGATGCAGCAGACGGCCCAGCTCACCACCGTGGTCGAGGTCGACGTCACCAACCTCGCCAACTACCGCGAGAGCGTCAAGGCTGAGTTCCTCAAGAAGACGGGCGACAAACTCTCCTTCCTGCCGTTCTTCGCTCTGGCAGCTTCCGAGGCTCTGCAGGCCTTCCCGATCGTGAACTCGACTGTCGAGGGCGAGAACATCGTCTACCCGGCAACAGAGAACCTCTCGATCGCGGTCGACACCGAGCGTGGTCTGCTCACGCCGGTGCTGCGCGACGCTGCGACGAAGAACATCGCGGAGATCGCTCACGAGATCGCCGACCTTGCTGCTCGCACCCGCGACAACAAGCTGAAGCCCGATGAGCTGTCCGGAGGCACGTTCACGCTGACCAACACGGGCTCACGTGGCGCGCTGTTCGACACGCCAGTCGTGTTCCTGCCGCAGTCTGCGATTCTCGGAACCGGCACGGTCGTCAAGCGTCCCGGCCTGGTGAAGGTCGACGGCGCTGAGGCGATCGCGATTCGCTCCTACGTGTACCTCGCGTTGTCCTACGATCACCGCATCGTTGACGGCGCGGACGCTGCTCGCTTCCTCGGAGCGGTCAAGGCACGTCTCGAGGCTGCGAACTTCGCGGGAGACCTCGGAGCCTAAGCACGAGTAGTACCTACGCTGGCTGGTGCGCGACGTCATATACGTCGCGCACCAGCCAGCTTTCGTTTCTGCGTTCAAGCACCAGCATCTGCTCCAGCTGGTCTCCCTCCTCCACCGGTGTGAGCCTGACCACGGCAACGTCCCCGTGGTCGTCGACCAGCGCGGCTGTGCTCGCAGTTGACCCCAGGCTCGCGATGCCGTCGGTCGGCACCACTGTTCCCTCGGCTGTCGCCGACGGGCAGCTGTCCGCTGCGGCATCCACGCATTCGCGGATCTCATCGAGCAGAGCCGGTACGGCGGCAACAGCCCCGGTATCGTTCGGCGGCTTCTCGGAATTCGGGGGCGCCTCAGCTGGCGGCGCCTCAGTCGGGGGCCCCTCAGCCGGCGGCGCCGTTTCGCCCTCCGGAGGAGACGCTTCGCTCGACGCTGGCGGTTCCCCCGCTGCAGGCGGTGTACTCGTGGCGATCGGCACCATCGCATTCGCATCGTCCGGTTTCTCGCCGCTCGGCCACATCAATCCCACAGCCAGCACCATTGCCGCCAGCGAGCCCGCCAGAATGAGCGGACGTTTGCGTGACTTCGTCGGGGCCTGTCTCGGATCGGCTGCAGTCACAGCGCCCACCCTGGCGCCCTTCACCCTGTCATCCGCGGGACCGAATCGCTCGATAGCGGCATGGACCTGCTGGCCTATCGTGCGCACCACAGCACTGACAACCCCGCGCGGACGATCTTCCGATCGCGCACGGCGTGTTTCACTTCTCGAGTGCCGGCTACCGGGGTGTTCCACGGGAACCCTCGGCAGGCGGCGAACGCCGACGTCCACCACACGCTCCGGTGCGAATACATCCAGGCGCAGTGCGCGGGGTGCTGCCATCGCGAACAGCTGCTCCTCCCAGCGGTGGTCGTCGTCGATGTGATGGCGAGGTTGGCGCAGTGAGGTGGCTATCTCTTCGAGAACGCGCGTGGTGGCCCGATCTGCGCTGTGCTCAGCCACCCGGTCTGTCAGCGCTGCCGAGGCCGCGCGCGCCACTCCTCCGGCTCCGAGCACGAACAGCGGGCGCCCGTCACCGGTCAGCCACCATTCTCCGGTCGCATCGGCCGCCGCGTTTCCCAGTTCACGCATTCCACGAAGCAGACTCACGACGAGCGTTCCCAATTCGCCCGCCGTGAGCGGAGCCTCAGCCACCATCCTGCGGCCCAGAAATGCCTCGACACGCTGCGTGCACCACGGCAGTAGCGCATCATGACCGTTGATGCGGCGCCGAACATCGATCACCCCACAGACGTGTTCAGCGTCTGAGAATGCCCATCCGTCCCAGTCGGTGAGCACCTCAGCATCCACGCAGACCGCCACCCCGTCATCCCCAGTGACGAGCTGCCCGGCGAATGGACCCTCTTTTCCGTCGACAACACGAATCACTCGATGCACCCCAGGCACTAACGAGGAACGATCTGCAACGGCATCCGGTTCGGTCATCACTTCATCACAGCGCATAGCTCCTGCCGGCAACGCGGGAAAGGCCCGATTGTGGATAGGTCCGCCGCCCGGCCGAATGTGAGTAACCAGTGCGCCTGGCGCGAACGCGCATGAAGCAGGCCTGCAGACTCGGTAGTCTTGTACCCATGGCTAAGCGCGCTCCAGAACCCGACAAGCGTCCGGGGTTCTTCTCCCAGATCAAGTCCCTCTTCCGGTTCACGCGTGAGGTGTACCCCTGGTTGCCCTGGGCGCAGATCGCGATCCTGGTCGGCGGCGTGCTGCTCGGTCTCGTCATCGGCTACCTCATCCCGCCGTTCCAGGTGTGGACGCTGGTGCTGTGGGGCGTCACCGGTCTCATGGTTGGTGTCCTGGGATCCCTCTTCCTGATGACTCGTCTGTCGACGAAGGCAATGTACGTGAAGATCGACGGGATGCCCGGCGCCACCGGCCATGTCATGAGCTCAAGCCTCGGGCGTGCCTGGCAGGCGTCCGACACCCCTGTAGGCATCAACCCGAAGACGCAGGAGGCCGTGTACCGAGCGATCGGACGCGGCGGCATTGTCGTTGTCGGTGAAGGCGCACGTGGCCGACTCACCCGCCTCGTCAACGAAGAGCGCACCAAGGCCCAACGGGTTGCTAATGGCGTCCCGGTTCACGTGTTCTACGTCGGACATGGTGAGGACGAGGTGGCGATCGCGGACCTTGCCAAGACCATCAAGAAGCTGCCCAAGGCGATTGACAAGACGACCCTCGCCGCAGTCATCCGCCGCATCGACTCGGTCTCACAGTCGCTCTCCTCGCTGCCGATCCCCAAGGGCATCGACCCGACGAAGGTTCGCGCGCAGCGTCCGCGCTGACCTATCGCTTCGACTCACTGAAGCTCGCTCAGTACGAGCGGGCTCAGTACGAGCGACCTCAGGGACCGATCAGCTCAGCGGCTGCTTCGGCAGGCGGCGTACCTTCGCACGGCGACGGCGACGCTCCGGAATCATTCCGCGCATCTCCTCGAGCTTCCCAAAGCACAGCAGGCGGTCATCCGCCTCCAGAACGACGTGCTTACGTGGGTTCGGGATCACGCTGACACCCCGGTGCAGCGTCAGCACGGTGATGTCACGCTCCCACAGCCCGGATTCGCCGAGCGTGCGGCCGACCAACTCGGCGGCGTTGTGCACGAGCAGCTCCGCGACGCCGTATCCGGTGGAAACGGTCAGCCGCTGGCGCACATCGATCTCCGGGAACGCCACCTGGGCGGCGATGTAGTCGATGATGGCACCGGCGACGTCGAGCTTGGTCGCCTGCTCGATTCCTTGCAGTCCTGGTGAGGAGTTGACCTCCATCACCAGCGGGCCCTCGTCGCCCTCGAGCATGTCGACGCCAGCGACGCGCAGCCCCATGATCTGCGCAGAACGCACCGCCGCCTGCTCGTAGACCGGGTCCAGCTCAACCGGTTCGACGCTGCCGCCGCGATGCACGTTTGAGCGGAACTCATCGCCAGCCGCGACGCGACGCATCGCAGCGACCACTCGGTCGCCGACCACGAGCGCGCGAATATCACGGCCACGGCTCTCGGCGATGAACTTCTGGATCAGAACGTTCTGCTTGGTCGAGTGCAGCGTTTCGATGATCGCCTCGGCCACCTTGACCTGTGGTGCGAGGATCACACCGATGCCCTGGGTGCCCTCGAGCAGCTTGATCACGACCGGCGCGCCACCGACGCGCTCGATGGCAGGGCGGACGTCAGCACGGTTGCGCACGAACGCTGTCGGCGGCATCGCGATGTTGTGGCGCGACAGAATCTGATTCGCGCGCAGCTTGTCGCGGGCGCTGGAGATGCCGTTGGCGGTATTGGGCGTGTAGACGTCCATCTGTTCGAATTGGCGCACCACCGCGGTGCCGAAGTACGTGATCGAACTGCCGATACGCGGCAGGATCGCGTCATAGTCGCTGAGCTGCTTTCCGCGAAAATGCAGGTCGGGTTCGTCGGCGGTCAGATCGATGGCGAACTTCAGCGTGTTCAGCACTTTGACGTTGTGACCGCGCTGCAGGGCTGCGGCGCGCAGACGCTGCGTCGAGTATGCCTGCGGTGCGCGAGAAAGTACGGCCAGCTTCACGAAATTTTCCTGCCAAGATGTATCAAGTGGATAGGTCTTCTCATTCAAACACGCTCACGGGATGGCGTGAATGGGTGAGCCTGCCCGATGCCGGAGTCGATTGGATCAAGGCGAAGGTCGATACCGGCGCGCGAACATCGTCATTGCACGCCTTCGATATCGAAGAGTTCCAGCGTGAGGGTGAGGACTGGGTCCGTTTCCGCGTCAATCCCTGGCAGGACTCCGACGCGGATGCCACGTTCGTGGAGTCGCCGCTGCATGACCGCCGCGAAGTACGCAGTTCATCCGGACACACTGAACTGCGGCTCGTCGTGCTGCTCGCCATTCGCCTGGTGGATCGGCTTGTCGTTTCTGAGGTGACGCTGAGCAAGCGCGATGCGATGGGGTTTCGGATGCTGATCGGACGCGAGGCGCTGCGACGGGGCTTCATCGTTGATCCCGCTCGGTCGTTCTTAGGCGGTCGCGCTCCACGCGAAGCACGGCGTCGCAACCGCGGACGCGAGTAGCTCACACGCGAATCAGTACTGTTCCCACGGCCTTGTCATGCAGTCCGCGCTGGTCAGGGTCCCAGATCACCGCGGGAATGATGATGACAAGAAGCAGTGTGCGCACAATCGGACGCCACAGCCCCACCCAGGATCCGTTCAACATCACCAGGCGCAAGCCGACGATGCGGTGCCCCGGGCTCCCGCCGATCGTCGGGATGAAGGCGATCTGCACCACAGCGAAGATCAACAGCGTCGCAATCGAGTCATAGTCGAAGAACGCGACGGAGATGATCACCGCGGCAGCCCAATCGATAGCCAGTGCAGCCAGTCGGCGGCCGACACGACCGATGCTTCCGCTGCCGGTTTTCGGGAGGCCAAGACGCTCACCGGGGTACAAGATCTGAGCGTCACTCACGGATCCAGTCTACCGATGGTCTGTAACATGGCGGAAACAAAGAAGACACGGCCGAGTAATGGCTGGCCCGTAATCTTCATGAAGGTCTGAAGACCGCAAACCCGAATCATCCAGGAGTGATACATGTTCACCGATTCGTCCGAAGTGCTGAGCTACATCAAGGAGCATGACGTCAAGTTCCTTGACATCCGGTTCACCGATCTGCCCGGCGTGCAGCAGCACTTCAACATCCCCGCGTCGACCGTTGACGAGGCGTTCTTCACTGAAGGACAGCTCTTCGACGGCTCCTCGATCCGGGGTTTCGCCAGCATCCACGAATCTGACATGCAGCTCATCCCTGACGTGACCACCGCGTACCTGGACCAGTTCCGCGAAGCCAAGACGCTCGTGATGCTGTTCGACATCTACAACCCGCGCACCGGCGAGATCTATGCAAAAGATCCGCGCCAGGTCGCTAAGAAGGCCGAAAAGTACCTCGCATCCACCGGGATCGCCGACACCGCATTCTTCGCCCCCGAGGCCGAGTTCTACATCTTCGACGATGTCCGCTACTCGGTGACCTCGAACCACAGCTCGTACAGCGTCGACTCCGAAGAGGGCGCCTGGAACACCGACCGCGAAGAGGTCGGCGGCAACCTGGGCAACAAGACGCCGTACAAGGGCGGATACTTCCCCGTAGCTCCGGTGGACAAGACGGCTGATCTGCGCGATGAGATGACCCTCAACCTCATCGAGGCCGGGTTCGCCCTGGAGCGTTCACACCATGAGGTCGGCACCGGCGGTCAGCAGGAGATCAACTACCGTTTCGACACGATGGTCCACGCCGCCGATGACATCTTGAAGTTCAAGTACATCATCAAGAACACTGCCGAGCAGTGGGGCAAGACGGTGACGTTCATGCCCAAGCCGCTGTACGGCGACAACGGCTCCGGCATGCACACGCACCAGTCACTGTGGAGCGACGGCAAGCCGCTGTTCTACGATGAGGCAGGCTACGGCCAACTCAGCGATATCGCCCGCTGGTATATCGGCGGACTGCTCAAGCACGCCAACGCCGTGCTCGCGTTCACGAACCCGTCGCTGAACAGCTACCACCGTCTGGTGAAGGGCTTCGAGGCACCCGTCAACCTGGCTTACTCCGCCGGTAACCGCTCGGCTGCGATCCGCATCCCGCTGACCGGTTCGAACCCCAAGGCCAAGCGCATCGAGTTCCGGGTTCCGGATGCTTCGAGCAACCCGTATCTCGCCTTCGCAGCTCAGCTCATGGCTGGCCTCGACGGCATCAAGAACCGTATCGAGCCGCTCGCGCCGATCGACAAGGACCTGTACGAGCTGCCGCCCGAGGAAGCCAAGAACATCCCGCAGGTGCCCAACTCACTGCTTGACTCGCTCAACGACCTGCGCGCCGACCACCAGTTCCTGCTCGAGGGCGGCGTCTTCACCGAGGAGCTCATCGAGACCTGGATCTCCTACAAGATGGAGAATGAGATCCTGCCGATCGCACAGCGGCCGCACCCGTTCGAGTTCGAGCTGTACTACGGCGTCTGATTCAACGTGACCTTATGAAGGCCCGTCATCTCAGGTGGCGGGCCTTCAGCGCACCTTCAGTGCACCCGCTTGCACTCGCACTTCGAAGGCCGCGACCTCGCCGACCTCCTCGCCATCGATCTCGAAGGCAAGTGGTGTCTCGAGCTCGATCTTCACGCTCACAACTGTCAGATGCCGCGTCGACTCGGTGCTCACGGCACTCTCCTCACCCTTGAAGAGCCGTCGGATGCCGTTGTCCCAGATGAACGAGCGGGCCGTGTCGAGCCACTGCAGTGCCCCGTCTGCGCTCACGAGGAGCAGATCCAGCTGTCCGTCGTCGATCTTCGCGTCCGGCAGCAACCGGATACCGCCCTGCACCATTCCGCAGTTGCCGATCAGCAGAGTGTGGCCCCTGAGCTCCTGAGGCTCTCCCCCATCGATCTGCATTGTGATCCCGGTCATTTCGGTGCCGGCCATCGCCCGCCCCATCGCTTCGACGTACGCCAACCACCCGGCACGATCCTTCAGATCATCGTCAGTCTCCACCAGCATCTGCGCGTCTATTCCGAAGCCCACCATTACGGCGAAGGCTCGTTCTTCGTCGTTGAAGGCGACCCATCCAAGGTCGATCTGACGCGTTTCACCCGCGCTAATGCGCTCGAGTGCAGCAGGAATGTCGTCGAGTGGAATCTCAAGGTTTCGCGCCAACAGATTTCCGGTTCCTTGTGGCACGATGCCCAACGCCACGTCTGTTCCCGCAAGCGCCTCGGCTACCGCTCGAACAGTGCCATCGCCTCCGACAGCAACAACGGTCGTGCAACCGGCCTGCACGGCCTCCTGAGCCATACCCAGTCCCGGGTCGTCCTCGCTGGTCTGCCACCACTGAACCGTGATCTCATCGCCGTCAGCATCCTTCAGCTGCTGCTCGACGGCGGAGCGCAATTCGTCCTCGTCGATCTTCGAAGGATTCCAGATGATGCCGAGCTTCGTAGCTGTCATGTGCTCAGCCTGAGCCAGCGACGCTGAGATCGCAACTCATCCGTAGAAGAGGTGCTCGAACACGCGGCGTGCGCGGCGAGTGGCACCGAAATAGTCCTCTTCCACGGCGCTCGCCGAGCGGTCGGGGTATCCGAGCAGCCGGCCGATCGCATCGAGCTCGCTGCGATCCGAGGGCAGCATGTCGCTCGTTTTTCCCGTCAACAGCGTGATTGCGCTGCGCAGGCGGCTCGACAGCAGCCAGGCTTCACGGAGGAGCTCGGCATCATCAGCGGAGATGAGTCCGTTTTCCACACAGGTCGAAAGCGCGTCGAGAGTCGAGGTCGTGCGCAGTTCGGCCAGCGCATGCGCGTGCTGCAGTTGCAACAGCTGCACCAGCCACTCCACATCGCTAAGGGTGCCGGGGCCGAGCTTGAGATGCCGTCGCGGGTCGGCACCCCGCGGCAGCCGCTCCCCCTCGATACGCGCCTTGATGCGTTTGATGTCACGCAGCCCCTGCTGATCGACATCCTCGGGGTACCGCACGGCATCTGCCATCACCGTGAATCTCTCGATCAGCGCGGTGCTGCCGGCGACCCCCCGAGCTCGCAGCAGCGCTTGCGCCTCCCACGAGACCGACCAGCGCTGGTAGTACGCGGCATAGGCCGCCAGCGAACGCACCAGCGGCCCCTGCCGCCCTTCGGGCCGCAGATCGGCGTCGAGATCGAGCGGAGCACGATGGTCGGTGAGATGCTCGCGCAGCCCGGATACCAGCTTTGTCGCCAGAATCTGCGCCCGTTCCGGATCGACACCGTGCGCGTCGTATACGTAGAGGACGTCAGCATCCGATCCGAAACCGAGCTCAGCACCACCGAAGCGTCCCATCCCGATGACCGCGAACTCCAAGGCGTCGTCCTCAGCAGGCACGACTTCCCGACGCACTGCCCGCAGACCCGCCTGAATCGTGGCGTCGGTGATCGCCGTGAGAGCGGTGGCGACCTCCTCGATCGTGATGGTGCCCAGCACCGCGCCCATCGCTGTGCGCAGCAGCTCACGTCTTCGAAGAGCGCGCACAGCCTTCAGCGCCGATGCCACCGAAGAGTGACGGGTCTGAATGGCGCGGGCTTCCTCGTAGAGCTTCGATTCACCGCGCGGGCGCAATCGCTCGTTGCTGTCGAGCCATGCCACGGACTCGGGAATCCACTCCATCAGCTCGCCGATGTAACGAGATGATGACAGCAGACGCGTCAATCTCTCGGCTGCACCGGAGGAGTCGCGCAGCACACGCAGGAACCAGGAGCTGTCCCCCAGTCGCTCGCTGATGCGACGAAATGCGACCAGCGCGTAGTCCGGGTCGCTCCCCTCGGCGAACCAGCTGACCATCACCGGCATCAGATGCCGCTGAATCGTCACCTTGCGGCTGATCCCCGTGGTCAGCGCACCGATGTGGCCCAGCGCCCCGGCAGGGTCTCGGAATCCGATCGCCGCGAGTCGGTCGTGCGCACGCTCTGTGGCGAGTGTGCGCTGATCTTCCGGCAGCTCGGCGACAGCACTCAGCAGCGGCCGATAGAACAGGCGCGTATGAATCTCCCGCACCTCGCGGCGCACGCTCTCCCACATCGCCCACACACCAGGACCATCTTCGGCAAGCCCGGTGGCCCGGGCGAGCACGCGCAGCCCATCACCAGTGCGCGGCATCAGATGCGTGCGAGAGAGCTCTCGCAGTTGCAGACGGTGCTCGAGCAGGCGCAGCATCCGATAGTCCGCGGCAAAAATCGCGGCGTCCTCTCGCCCGATGTATCCGCCCGCGACGAGGGCGTCCAGGCTCTCCAGGGTGCCCTGGGTTCGGATGCTCGGATCGGTGAGGCCGTGCACCAATTGCAGCAGCTGAACCGTGAATTCGATGTCCCGCAGTCCACCGGCACCGAGTTTGATCTGGTAACCGGCATCCTCCGGGTCGATGTGCTCGGTGACCCGCTCGCGCATGCGCTGCACACTATCGACGAAGTTCTCACGCGCGGCGCTCGACCAGATTTTCGGCTGCACGGCCTCGATATACGCTTCGCCCAGTTCGGAATCGCCTGCGAGCGGCCTGGCTTTCAGGAGCGCTTGGAACTCCCAGCTCTTCGCCCAGCGGTCGTAATACGCCAGGTGCGACGCGAGCGAACGCACCAGCGCCCCCTGTTTGCCCTCCGGGCGCAGGTTCGCGTCGACCTCCCACAGCGGAGGCTCGATCTCGGCCGACGACAGCGCGCGCATCGTCTCCCGAGCGAGTTTCGTGGCGATATCTATCGCTCGTCCTTCGTCAAGACGATCCTCATCAGCACTGGCCCCGACGAAGATGACGTCGACGTCGCTCACATAATTGAGCTCGCGAGCTCCCGCTTTACCCATGCCGATGATCGACAGCTGTGTCAGGGCGACTTCCTCGCGCGAGACCACCTCGGCCACGCGTGTTCTGGCGATCGCCAACGCCGCTTCCAGAGCCGCACCTGCGGCGTCGGCCAAAGATGCCGAAACTGCGGCGATTCTGGATGCCGGCTCCGGGGTCGACAGATCGATGGCCGCGATCTCGGCGATGCACCGGCGGTAGGCCACCCGCAGCGAACACCATGCGAACTCGTCACCGCTTGCGGCAAAACCATCGTGCGCGCCGACGGCCGCGAGCATGCGCTCCGTCAGCGTCACCGCGTTCGGGACGAGCGGGCCCGCCTCGAGCAGTACTTCGAGCTGCTCTGGGTGCCGGTGAAAGAAGTCGCCCAGCCCGACGGAGGCACCGAATACGCGCCAAGCCAGACTGCGCGCCGTCTCGTCACGCAAGATCGCTGCCAGTACGGTGGGGTCGCGCCGCGCGACATGCAGCATTCCGGCTGCGGCAGCATCCGGGTCGGCAGCGTCCGCGCCCCGCACCAGTTCGTCTCGATCGAGGTCGACCAAAGCCGACAGCTCATCCAGCGCGGAGGCGGCCGCTCTCAGCTCGGTGAACCCCAGACGGGCAAGGCCGGAGAGGGTGAACGTCGAACCTGATCTGGCCATCGGCGCTCAGAGGAGCTCGAGGTTGCTCTTCAGCTCGAACGGGGTGACCTGCCCCCGGTAGGCTTCCCATTCCTTGCGCTTGTTGAGCAGCACATAGTTGAAGACCTGTTCGCCCAGTGTCTCGGCGACCAGCTCGGAGTCTTCCATGTACTCGAGCGCCTGATCCAAGCTGGTGGGCAACGAGCGGTAGCCCAGTGCGCGCCGTTCAGCGGCGCTCAACGCCCATACGTTGTTCTCCGCTTCGGGTGGCAGGTCGTACTCTTCCTCGATGCCTTTGAGTCCGGCCGCGAGAAGCAGCGCATAGGCCAGGTACGGGTTCGCTGCCGGGTCAAGGCCCCGGTGCTCAACCCGCGAGGACTGGCTCTTGTGTGGCTTGTACATCGGCACGCGCACCAGTGCAGACCGGTTGGTGTGCCCCCAGGTGACGAAGCTCGGGGCTTCGTCGCCGCCCCACAGTCGCTTGTACGAGTTCACGAATTGATTAGTGACGGCCGCGACCTCGTTGGCGTGCTTCAGCAGCCCTGCGATGAAGTGGCGGCCTGTCTTTGAAAGCTGGTACTCCGCACCCTCTTCCCAGAACGCGTTCTGGTCACCCTCGAACAGCGACATGTGCGTGTGCATGCCGCTACCGGGCTGATCGCTCATCGGCTTCGGCATGAACGTCGCGTAGACGCCCTGCTCGATCGCAACCTCTTTGATCACCGTGCGGAACGTCATGACGTTGTCAGCGGTGGTCAGCGCATCCGCATACCGCAGATCGATCTCGTTCTGGCCCGGGCCACCTTCGTGGTGGCTGTATTCGACGGAGATGCCGAGGTCTTCCAGCATCCGCACTGAACGACGACGGAAATCATGTGCAGTGCCACCGGGGACGTTATCGAAATATCCGGCTGAGTCGACGGGAACAGGGCCATCCGGACCGATCTCGGACGATTTGAGCAGATAGAACTCGATCTCCGGATGCGTGTAGAAAGTGAATCCGGCATCCGCGGCCTTCGCGAGGGAGCGCTTGAGCACCTGACGCGGATCCGCGACCGCCGGTTGGCCGTCGGGAGTGGTCAGATCGCAGAACATGCGTGCGGTGGGATCGACGTCACCACGCCAGGGCAGCGTCTGGAACGTCGTCGGATCAGGCTGCGCGAGCAGATCCGACTCAAAGGTTCTCGTCAAGCCCTCGATTGCGGAGCCATCGAAACCGATGCCCTCAGCAAATGCGCCTTCGACCTCAGCGGGAGCGATTGCCACCGATTTGAGCGTGCCGATCACATCTGTGAACCAGAGTCGGACGAACTTGACGCCACGCTCTTCGATCGTGCGCAAGACGAAATCCCGCTGCTTGTCCATGCCCATATGGTGTCCTAGTTCCCCTCAGCTTCGTCGTTATCGGTCCAGGCGTCTTCTTCTGCGTCTTCGGCAGCCCAGGCCTCAGAGCGCTCACGCAGCGTCTGCAATGCGTTCGCCGCCTGCTCCTGGGTATCGAAGGGACCGACCCGGTCGACGGCGGGCGAAACGTACCCGAGTTCGACTTCACCGGACTTGATGTTGTACCAGTACTTGTCTTCACCGTTAGACATGTGCGCATCCTTACCGTCTGACATGGCCGCATCCCTCTGTAAGGGTCTGTCATGATCCTACTGTCGCGGACCAGTCTCGCTAGGCTAGTGGGCATGGCAAAAGCGATCGGCGTCGACATCGGCGGCACAGGCATCAAAGCAGGCATTGTTGATCTGGAGCACGGAACGATGGCATCCGACCGCGTCCGCGTCCCAACGCCCGAGGGCGCTTCTCCGCAGGACGTCCTCACGGCAGTGCAGACCGTGTTGGAGAAGCTCGATGTGCAGGATTCGACCTTGCCTCTCGGGGTGGCTTTCCCCGCCATCGTCAAGCGCGGAAAGACGCTGTCCGCGGCGAACGTCTCACCAGAATGGGTGGGATTCGAGGCGGAGCAGTTCTTCCGTGACGGTCTGCAGCGCAACATCGTCTTCGTGAACGACGCCGATGCCGCCGGAGTCGCCGAAGCACGCCATGGTGCTGCCAGGGATGTCCGCGGCCTCACGCTGCTGACCACCCTCGGCACCGGGATCGGTTCAGCATTCCTCTACGACGGTGTTCTTGTACCGAACACAGAACTCGGGCACCTGAACTTCCGCGAGCACGAGTCTGTGGAGCGGTGGGCCGCAACATCCGCACGCGAACGCGAAGGCCTCACCTGGGCCGAGTGGGCCGAGCGCCTGCAGGCGTTCTACTCGCACATCGAGTTCCTCTTCAGCCCTGACCTGTTCGTGGTCGGCGGCGGCGTGTCCAAGAACGCCGCAGATTTCCTCCCCCTGCTCGAACTCAACACCCCGATCGTCCCGGCGATCCACCGCAACAACTCGGGCATCATCGGCGCCGCGTCGCTTTCCAACGACTGATCCGCACGAGCTTCTATACATCGCACGAACAGCAAGAGCCCGGCAGCTGCCGGGCTCTTGTGTCGTACAGGGCGAATGGGCCGGCCTGTACGCCGGGTTCTGTTCCGGGGCCCCTCTCGAGGTTCCCTTCGACGGCCATCTCTCTACGCGACACGTTGCCGTGCCGCTCTAGCGGTCTACCCGAGGACTCAGCGGGCCGCGTCAACATCCTCTGTATGACCTTGCTCCGGACGAGGTTTACCTGGCGGGTCATGTCACCATGACCCCCGGTGGTCTCTTACACCACCCTTTCACCCTTACCATCCGAGCCCTTCGACAAGCTCAGGGAACGGATGGCGGTCTGCTCTCTGTGGCACTGTCTCGCGGATTACTCCTGGTGGGTGTTACCCACCGTCCTGCCCTGTGGAGCCCGGACGTTCCTCGGTGCGGTTTCCCGCAACGCGGCCGTCCAGCCGACCCATTCGCGTGCCCAGTCTACTTCTCCGCCGTCTGCACGATCTGCAGGTCGAGCGGAACATCGATCGGAAACGTCCCGAACAGACGTCGGGTGGCAATCGCCGCTGCTTCGCGTACCGCGGCGGCCGCGGCATCTGCCTGTTCCTCTGGCACGTGCAGGATCACCTCGTCGTGCAGAAAGAAGGCCAGATGTGCACTTCGTGCGAACGGGCCGGATGCTGGGGCTTCCACCTGCGCGTCCGGGAGTTGCCGCAGACGGTGCCGGATCTCAGCAAGCCAGATCAGCGACCACTCGGCCGCGGTTCCCTGCACGATGAAGTTACGCGTGAACCGTCCGCGTTCACGCGCACTCTGTCGGGCGCGTTTGACCTCGCCCGGGTCAACATCCGCATCGGATGCTGCGCTCTGCAGCGCCTGCCAACGTTCATCGGGCGGCGGCGAGGATCGCCCGAGCTTGGTCGAGACGACTCCCCCGTTCTCGCCGGTGCGCGCCGCTTCATCGACACGACGCATCGCGCGGGGATAGACCCTGCGCAAGCGCGGCACCAGGCGTCCGCTGTCTCCTGTGGTCGCGCCGTACATTGCACCGAGCACCGCGTACTTGGCTTCTTCACGCGTGGCTACCGCACCGGACGCGACGACTCCCTCGTACAGATCACGCCCGCGAGCAGCCTCAGCCATCGCCTTGTCCTCAGCGAGCGCTGCGAGCATCCGGGGCTCGAGCTGCGCGACATCGGCGACGACCAGAACCCATCCCGGGTCAGCGCGCACGGCAGGGCGGAGAATCCGCGGCAGCTGAAGCGCCCCGCCGCCGGCCGATGCCCAGCGTCCGGTGACGACGCCGCCAGGAATGTAGACCGGGCGAAAGCGTCCGTCGTGCACCCACTCGGAAAGCCATGCCCAACCGTTCGCGCTCAGCAGCCGTGCAAGCTTTTTGTACGCCAGCAGCGGCTCAATCACCGGGTGCGAGATCTCGCTGAGTTCCCATTGACTGGTGGATTCGACGTTGACGCCGACGCGGTGCAGCGCGCGCAGCAGTTTGGTGTGGCTGTCGAGATGGAGTTGCGGATCTCCCAGGTGGAAGCGCACAGTATCGGCGAACTGAGCCATCCGTGCCGGCATCCCCCCGCCTGCAGGTCGCTGTCCGAGGGCATCCACGAGAATGCGGTCGTGCGTTTCGACATCCCACGGCAACCCGCCGGCGCGCATCTCTTCGGCGAGGAGGCCCCCGGCCGACTCTGCTGCGCACAGCAGAGCGAGCCGCCCGGTGCGATCAGCTTCGATGACGCGACGCTGCTCGAGGTATTGCGCAAGCAGATCGGCCACCGGATCGGCGGCGGTGTGATCGACGACTTCGAACAGGGCGGGCGCGCCGTCCTCCGGAGCGCGGGGAATCCATTCGGATGAAGGAGCAAGTGGCCGGGCGACCGCATCGGTGTCGCGCAGGATCGCATGACACAGCAGCAGGTCATGTGTGCGCACGAGGAGCACCGACGCTGCCAGCAGCCGCGGATAGATCTCGCGGGCGCTGCGGATCACCCACCGCGGAGAGCGCTCGGTTTCGGTTTCTCGCACCCATGTGATGAACGCGGCACCACGCAGCACGGTGCGCTCGTGTTCAGCGTCGCCGGCGTCGAGCTCGACCGCGGTAACTTCGCCAGCGCCGGTATCGGCCAGCAGGATTCTGGTGCCCGAGGCGGAGACCGTCGGCGCCGTCACCGTCGGGGACGGTGCCGACATGGTGTCACAGGCCCGATTCTTCGGTGCGCACGAGGATTCCGCCACACTCCGGGCAGGAGAGCACAGCATCGGGTGCAGCTTGGCGAATCTGGCTGAGGCTCGTCCCGGGGAGCATCATGCGGCATCCCTCGCAGGTGCCGCGACGCAGCAGACCAACGGCAATTCCCCGTGTTGCACGACGTGTGTAGTCGGCGAGGAGATCGGCGGGAATGGCGGCGGTGATGGCTTCACGGTCACGGTTCAGGTGATCGAGTTCTGTGGTCGCCGCTGCCACGGCAGCTTTTGCCTGCGTTGTAAGCTCGGTGCCCTCAGCAGTCGTCACGTCAATCAGCGCCTGCTGCGCGGCAACGGCAGCCTCGGCCGCTTCAACCCGCGACATGACCTCGAGCTCCATGTCTTCCAGATCGCTGACGCGCTTGGCAAGGCTGGCGAGTTCGCTCTCGAGAGCCTGAGCATCTTTCGCATTGGTGGATGTCGCCAGCCGGTCCGCGTCCCGGGTCCGACGCTGCTCGACGAGCTGAACGTCTGATTCGAGACGCTTGAGTTCTGTGCGCGCGTCGTCACGAGCACCGGCCAACGCCGTCAGCTCACGAAGCTGCTCCTGGCGTTGTGTTGCCAGCTCGTTGATACGCGGCCCTTGGACCGGGGTCGTCCGCGCGCGCTCGACTTTCTGGATGCGACGATCTAGGTCGGCGACGTCGAGAAGGATGCGCTGGTGCTCAGGACTGGCGTTCACATGTCCAACCTACCCGCGGCAGCTGACATCCGCCGATCGGCTCGTTCAGCCGGGCGTGCCATCGAGGTACGTCCAGACGCGATTCTCGCGAACGAATCGGCTCCGCTCCCGCATCGAGGCATGCACGCCGTCTTCACGGTAGAACGCTTCGAACTCGACGACCGCCGCCGTATCGAACGGCCCGCCGGCTTCCGTGGCGATGATGTCGAGTCTCGTCCACCGAATTTGCGGGTCCAGTTCCAGGTCGTTCGGTCTGGTGGATGGATGCCACGACCGCAGCAGGTACGCGGCATCCCCCATCGCGAACGCAGTGAATCGCGATCGCATCAACCGCTCCGCGGTCGGCGCAGCGATAGCGTCCGACAGGATCGGACCGCAGCACGACTCATAAATGTCGCCGGATAAGCAGGGGCAGCGCATGGTTCAATCATGCCGCGTAGGGGCCGCCCCGCTACGCTGAATCACGACCGAAGGAGATCTCGATGACCGCTCTTCCCATCCGTACGGCGCACAACGGCTTCACGCTGCCCGCACTCGGGCTTGGAACTTATCGCTTGAACGGTGAGGAGGGCGCCGCCGCGATTGCCGCGGGCATCGATGCCGGATATCGGCTGGTGGACTCCGCCTTCAATTATGAGAACGAGGGTGCGGTCGGTCGCGGCGTGGCCGCTGCTATCACCGAGCGCTCAGAGATCATCGTCACGACCAAGATTCCCGGTCGCCATCACCCACTCGAGAAGGCTCGGACGAGCATCGAGGAAAGCCGATTCCGGCTCGGTCTGGATGTGACCGATCTGCACCTCATTCATTGGCCGAATCCGACCCAAGACGAGTACGTGCAGGCGTGGACAGCACTCGTCGACGCCCAGCAGCGCGGCATCGTGCGACAGATCGGTGTGTCGAACTTTCTGCCCGAGCACCTGGAGCGTCTCGAGCGTGAGACCGGTGTGCTGCCCGTCGTGAATCAGATTGAACTGCACCCGTACTTCCCGCAGGAGGAGCAGCTCGCATTCCACCGCGAGCACGGGATCATCACCGAAGCCTGGAGCCCGATCGGGCGTGCCCGTGATCTGATTGAAGAGCCGGTGGTCGTCGAGGTCGCCCAGGCGCACGGCATCACGCCGGTGCAGACAGTGCTGGCCTGGCATGTAGCTCGGGAGACTGTTGCAATCCCGAAGGCGTCGTCGCTGGAGCACCAGCAGGCCAATCTTGCGGCAGCATCCGTCGTTCTCGCCGATGACGAGGTTGCCGCGATTACGGCCCTCGGTCGTGTTGATGGCCGACTGTTCAATGCGGATCCGCGTACGCACGAAGAGTCCTAGCAGCTCTCGACCCGGGAGACTGATGCCCAGACCGGAATATCCGGCTGCGTCGCCTGCTTGCATTGAGTATGAGAGCAATCGTGTACACAGGCAAGGGCGGCTCCGACACGCTCACGTTGGTCGAGCGCGACGAAGAACAGCCGGGCACCGGTGAGGTGCGCATCCGCGTCCACGTATCGGGCGTGAATCCCACCGATTGGAAGGCTCGAGCGTCCTCGGGAACACCCATGCCGTTCGAGCAGATCGTGCCCAACCAGGATGGTGCCGGCATCGCGGATGCCGTCGGTGACGGCGTCGGTGACCTGCAGGTCGGAGATCGTGTGTGGGTGTACCTTGCAGCGCACGAACGTCCGACCGGGACCGCCCAGGACGTCACGATCGTTCCCGCGTCTCGCGCTGTCCGACTTCCGGACGGGGTCGGATTCGACGTCGCTGCGAGCCTCGGCGTACCGGCGATGACTGCGCATCGCGCGCTGACCGTGCACGAGCATGGCCCATCCCGGCTCTCCCCCGGCGCGCTCGCCGATCGGACGGTTCTCGTTCAAGGTGGGGCGGGCGCTGTGGGGCATGCGGCCATCCAGCTCGCCGTCTGGGCAGGCGCAAAGGTTCTCACGACCGTCAGCAGCGACCAGAAGGAGGAGCTCGCCCGCGCGGCCGGGGCCCACCACGTATTCCGCTATCCCGACCACCGGCTGGCTGAAAGCATTCTCGAGGTCGCCCCGTCGGGCGTCGACCACATCGTTGAGGTATCACCAGCCATGAACGCCGCCGTGGATGTCGCTGTGCTGGCCAACCACGGTTCGATCGCGTTCTACGCCAACGACAAGGGCGAAACGATCACGGTCCCCATCGTCGCCAGCTTCGCAAAGAACGCCCGCTGGCAGGGATTGCTGCTGTACACGGTCGGCGAGGATGCTCTCGCCAGGGCGGTCGAAGACATCACGGCTGCGCTGGAAGCAAACGCGCTTCCCGTTGGTGCTGAGGCCGGGCTTCCGCTCACCTGGTTTTCGCTAGAAGAGACCGCCGCCGCTCACGACGCGGTGCAACAGGGAACGATCGGCAAAGTCCTCATTCGCGTCACGGAGGACGACGCCTGAGCGCAGACGTGCACGTCAACCATCGAGGCTCCGTCGGGTACCCTCGCGGCGGCGGGATGCCATCATCGGAGACCCCGGTGACTCAGCCCAGCTGTTCACCGGACAGGTGTCGTCCGAAGTTTGTGAGCGCTTCGTCCCAGCCGTCGTACACGAAGCCATCGCCGGGCTTCCCTTCGTACCCGCGCAAATGGAACACCAGCTCACTGCGGTTGAGACCCTGCGAAGTAAAGGTGAGGGTGATGACCGGTGCTGTCTCGACGGGCGCGCTTGGTTCGCCCCATGTGAAGACGAGACGGTGAATCGGCTCGACCTCGAGGAAAACGCCGCCGGTGGGGAATTTCTCGCCGGTCTCGTCATTGGTCATCGTGTACGCGTAGCGGCCACCGACGCGGACGTCGAACGAGACCGAGTCGGTGCTGACGCCGAACGGGCGCAGCCACTGGGCCAGCTCGGACTCCTCCGTCCAGGCGCGCCATACGAGTTCACGCGAGACGTCAAAAGTGCCGGTAATGGAGAGTGTTCGCCACTGCGCCTGCACGGTGCGGGTAACGAGACCCGCGCGTTCGAGCACCTTGATGTGCTGGGAGATCGCGGGTGCACTCATATCGAATGGCGCCGCAACCTCGCCGACTGTGGCGGGACCATGGGGCCGCGCGGACCAGCCTTCTATCGACGCTAGGGCTACTATCAACGATTATGGAGACCCTGGGACTCGTGATTGCCGCACTTGCTGGCCTAGCGATCGCTGCCATTGGCGTTCTCTACCTCATGCGGCCACGCATGATGGCAACAGTTTTCGGGCTACCCGCACTGCCGCACGAGGGTGCGACACCGTGGCTCCGCATCAAAGGCATTCGTGACCTCACAACCGGCGTCGTAGTTGGTGTCCTCATTCTGCTGGCACCCTCTACCGTGATCGGATGGACCCTGCTCGCATTCGCAATCATCCCAGTCGGGGACGCCGTGACCATACTGGCTGCACGCGGTGACGTCAAGGCCGCATGGCGTATACATGGAACGACAGCAGCGGTCATGATCGTCGGCGCGATCCTTCTGCTTAGCGCATGACTTCGCCTGCACGAAGCGACAGCGGCAAACAGTCGCTTTCTCGACCCCACCAGAATGCTCTCACCCCTCACGCATCCCATATTTGAGATGCGTGACCGCCGGCCCCTCAACGACCCGAATAATCTCCATTGCGATGGGCTCGTCATCGAGGCCTGAGAACAGTCGGCGTCCCTTGCCAAGGATCACCGGAATGAGGTGCGGACGCTCGCCCCACAGCGCCTCGGCGTGGTCGTAGCTGTCACGACCCATGATCATCGAGCCGGTGCGCTCGAACTCGGGACAGGATCTCGTCGGCTGTGAACTGTGCCCGATCCGCAACGTCGTGAGCGAACCATTTGTGCAGCCGACCGCCGCCGCGCCCCATCGGGAGCCCGGGATTTGCACCGATACCTGCGTATACATCTAACTACTCGACCGCGGCCGCGTCACCCTTGACGTCGGCCGCACCTGTGTCCACGGCCTCTGCAAGCGTTCTCCCGTCGTAGAGCAGCGAGGCGAGTGTCTTGGGGTCCGTTGCAATAGTCGCGTCCGCTGATGTCGCCGATACCGGTTCTACGCGCAAGGATCCGTTGTCTACCTGCGCATGAAAACGGCGCTCCTCGAGCAGCATCTCTCTGCTCAGCCGAACACCTGACGCCGCCTCCGGCCGGAACATCATGCGCTGCGAGAGGATGACCGAACTCACGCTCAACCCCCGCTCGCGGTCGAAGAAGGGCGATCGGGCGCCCCAAGCACCCAGCTGGATGATCACAGGCTCCAGCTCTGCACCCCAAGGCATCGCACCGTCTGGGTACACACCAGAGCAGACCATCGTGTACGCGGTGATCGTGTGCTTCCTCGCACCGTTCCTCCGGGTCATCCCCGTCATGACCGCGTCGATCACCGCCTCCTCCAGCTTTGTCGGCGAGAAGGAGCGCCGCACCATCGAGGGCCTGCTCTACACGCCGCTGACGTACCGGAAACTCGTGCTCGCTAAAGTGCTCGGCTCGGTGATCAAACGTACGAGATTATCGCGTACGAGCTGGGTACTTGCGGCCCAAACACCCGCTCACCAAGCACCCGCTGATCCGGCTCCGGTTCCCTACGCCTGACGTGTGCGCCGCGCTCGTTGCCTAGCGACCAGCAGTATCGCGCCCGCCGCAATCGTCAGCCCTCCGCTGAGGAGCCCAAGCTACCCAAGCGGCAGCTCTGTCCCGGTAGCCGCAAGTTGCTTGGCAGAGGTGTCATTCTTCGCAGGCTCCGGTTTGACGACCGGGGTCACCGGCACAGGCGCAGGTGTCGGCTCAGGTGTTGGTACCGGATCGGGTGTTGGCTCAGGATCCGGCACCGCGGTCACCATCAATGTCAGCGCAACGAGCGACGTCGATGCCGCGTTGTTGAGATCTCCGCCGTAGGTTGCGGTGATCGAGTGAGTACCGACCGCGAGCGAGGCGGTGGCGAGGATCGCGCTCGCCGTTGTGGCCGAGGCGCCGGCCGTTGTGGTTGCGCTACCCAGCGAGGTGCCATCGGCGAAGAACTCGACCGTGCCGGTGGGCGTCGCCCCCGTTACCTCGGCGTTGAAGGACACCTCAGTGCCGGCTTCCACCGACGCATTGGCTGCAGTCACGACCGTCGTGGTCGCCGCTACTGGTGGTTCTACTTCGACAGCCACAGGCGCTGAAATCGATGGTAAAACCCAAGCGTTGCCCTCATAGTGGGCGGTGATCTGGTGGGATCCATCGGTCAGCACCACATTAGGCAGGGTAGCTTCGCCCGTCGCAGCCACCGAAACCTCCCCGAGGTTCGTAGCACCATCGAAGAATTCGACATTGCCCGCGAAGTTCGCCGTAAACCCCGGGCGTGCAACCGTTGCAGTCAGATCAACAGGGTCTCCCGCCGTGACCGTGCCACTGCTGGCGGTCAGCACGGTGGTGGCACCTAAGAGGGTGTTGGCGGTGCCAAAATTTCCGGGGCCCGAGACATGGTAGGTAACCGTGCCCGCTTGGCCCGCGAAACCAGCGAGCACCATCGTGTACTCCACCCCAGCTTCGAGATTCACATGCCCGACGTCATCAACCTCCATAAGACAGTTACTGACGTCATTTCGGTCGAAGGCTCCTTCAAATATCACGAATCGCCCATCCGTCGGGCTTCTTAAGTCAAGGAAGGTGTACAGACCGGTCGCGCTCACGACGGCCACCGAGGCCATCGCACGACGTCCACTGTTATCCCAAGCCGCGGCTGTTGAGCAGTCGGAGCCACTGGGCCAGGCGGCGATGCTCGGGTCTTCGTTAGTGACGGTGTATTGGAATTGGAAAGAGACGGCATCCGCGTAGGCGGGAGTGCTGATGAACAGGGCACCAGCGGCGAGTGAAACGACGGCACTCGCGCTCAACAATGATCGACGCATAAGGCACGATTTTATTGTGCGTTGGGGGTGCATATTTCAACAACGCGTAACTGTGTCCGTCAGGCCATCCCGATCGAAGATACGGTGGAAGGCGAACCCGGTGAATCGTTCGAATCGCTTCTTGATCCGGACCTCCACGCCGCAGCACTGGCCTACGAGGCCAGGCTGCGTGCAGGGGAGGATGTCAAACCTGCGGATGTCGCGAGTTTGACATCGAACATTGGGTGGAAGCAATGGAGCGTTGCGGGAACAGACAACCACGAGTCCAGAAGCTAGTTGCCGCGTGTCGGCGGCGCTCGAAAACTGGTCAGTTTCGGCGCTTGAAAAGTGAACACTCAATTATTGGAGAGTGATCACTTTGGAAGATTGGGCGCTGATTCGAAGGTTGGCCGCGGAGGGCGTGCCGAAGACGAAGATCGCTGCACGTTTGGGGATCTCGCGGACCACGGTCATCAAGGCCGTGGCATCGGAATCGCCACCAGAATACGTGCGGAAAGCGGCGGTGACGTCGTTCACGCCGTTCGAGGAGCGGGTGCGGGCGTTGTTGGTCGAGACGCCGTCGATGCCGGCGACGGTGCTCGCTGAGCGGGTCGGATGGGAGGGCTCGATCCGCTGGTTCAGTGACAACGTGCGCCGGTTGCGCCCTGAGCAGCAACGCATTGATCCGGCAGACCGTCTGGTTTGGGCGGCCGGGGACGCGGCGCAGTGTGATCTCTGGTTCCCGCCGAAACGGATCCCGCTCGAGGACGGCACCGCGAAGCTGCTGCCCGTGCTGGTGATCACTCCTGCGCACTCCCGTTTCGCTCTGGGGCGGATGATCCCGACCCGCAAGACCGAGGATCTACTTCTGGGATCGTGGGAGCTGATCGAGCAACTCGGGCGGGTGCCACGGCGACTGCTCTGGGACAACGAGCCGGGCATCGGCCGCGGGAAACGCCACGCGGCCGGAGTCGAAGCGTTCATGGGCACCCTCGCGACGAAACTGATCCTTCTTCCACCACGGGACCCAGAATCCAAAGGGATCGTGGAGCGACGAAACGGCTGGTTCGAGACATCGTTCATGCCCGGGCGTTCTTTCACATCACCGGCGGACTTCAACACCCAGTTCACTGACTGGTTGGAGACCGCGAACCGGCGGGTCGTGCGCACGCTACGCGCATCGCCCACGGACCGCCTTCCCGCTGATCTGGAGGCGATGCTGCCGTTGCCACCGATCCCATTGCATCTGGGATGGCGGACCCGGATCCGCCTCGGCCGCGACTACTACGTCCGTGTCGACACAACCGACTACTCCGTTGACCCACGCGCGATCGGTCGGGTCGTCGACGTGTCCGCGGACCTGGACAGGGTCAAGGTCCGTCTGGATGGCCGGGTCATCGCGGATCATCCGCGGGTTTGGGCACGCTCGATGGTGATTACCGACCCCACCCACAAAGCAGCCGCCGCAGTACTACGGCGCGAGTTCCAGCAACCTCGCCCGATCAGTGTCGTCGATGATCTCACGCGAGACCTGGGCGATTACGACCGCGCGTTCGGGCTCGTCGAGGGAGGGCTGAACTGATGGGCGCGAAGCAGACCGAGTCGGTCAAGCAGATCACCTATCTCGCGTCCGCGTTGAAAGCACCGCGGATCACCGAGGCTGCAGGCCGCCTCGGTGATCAAGCGCGGGACGCGGGCTGGTCGTTCGAGGACTACCTCGCCGCGGTCCTGGAACGCGAAGTGTCAGCCCGCAACGCGTCCGGAGCAGAGTTGCGGATCAAAGCCGCCGGGTTCCCATCGAGGAAAACGCTTGAGGACTTCGACTGGGATCCGCAACCCACCAGCCGGCAGCAGATCGGCGCTCTCGCCTCCGGAGGGTTCCTCCTCGAAGCGAGAAACGTCGTGCTGCTCGGCCCACCGGGGACGGGGAAGACGCACCTGGCGACCGCGCTCGGGATCGTTGCGGCCAGACACGGACACCGCGTGCTGTTCGCGACGGCGACGGACTGGATCACTCGCCTGACCGACGCGCACCGACAGGGCCGGCTCCCGCAAGAGCTCGCGAGGCTCCGCCGATACGGGCTGATCATCGTCGACGAAGTCGGCTACCTCCCGTTCGAGCAAGACGCCGCGAACCTGTTCTTCCAGCTCGTGTCGTCCCGCTACGAACATGCCTCACTGATTCTGACATCGAACCTGCCATTCTCGAGCTGGGGTGGTGTGTTTGGTGACCAAGCCGTCGCCGCCGCGATGATCGACCGGATCGTTCACCACGCCGATGTTCTCACGCTCAAGGGCGCCAGCTACCGGCTCCGCGGGAGAGGCATCGACAGCCTCCCCAGCATCAGAACCACGACCAACGAGAACCCTGACTAGACTGCCCGCAACCGTTCACTTTTCGAACGCCGAAAGCGTTCAGAGTTCGAGCGCCGTCGACACCGCGTGGAATCAAGGGGTTCGTAGTGATGCCGAGTCCGAGAGCGACGCGGAAGACCCGTTGGTTGGCGCGTCGGCGGAACCAAAGAAACGACCTCGAACACGCCTCACAGACGAAGAAGTGGACGCTATACGAACAGCCCGGGCACAAGGCATCAGCGTGACGGCGCTTGCGAGACAGTTCGAGATTCACCGGGCAACGGTGTGGGCGAAGACTAAGTGAGACCACCGGGGTGTGCCTGCTTGAGCCTTCACAGCTGCCGGTACCCATCAGACGGTCACACCCTCGGTCTGGTTCCACGGATTCCTTCCTCTCGCCACCGCGGAAACACACAAAGACGATGCGAGGCATGCGGAAGCGAGGGCATCTCGGGATATTCACACGCCCGAGATGCCCTCCCGCCTCAACCCGTCAGCTGTCGCGCCGCCGGTGGTTGGTGATGGTGAGTGCTGCGCCGATGGCGAGGAGCAGCCCAGCCGCCACGGGCACACCCCAGTAGAGGTTCGCGCCCGTAGCCGGGAGTCCGCCCGGCGTGGTCGGGGTCGACGTGGGCGGGGTCGGGGTCGGCGGGGCTGGGGTCGGGGCCGGCGTGGTCGGGGTCGGAGTCGGGGCCGGGGTCGGGGTCGGGTTGACAACCACAGCGGGGGTGACATCGACCGTGTGGGTAGATGTGAGGGCACCGAGGGTAATGGTGAGAGTGTGGGGGCTCGCGGACGGGAATGACACCTGCGCGCCGTCGACCACATCGGTAGGCACGTTAGAGGTGATCACCGCGTACCCGGTCGCGTTCCCCAACGCCCCGGAGGCTCCCGTAGCGGTGACCTCGACGGTGATCGTGTCGCCCTCCGCTGCGATCGCAGGCGCGGTGACCGTGATCCCAGTTACCGCGGACGCGACGTGCACATCCAAGGTTCCCGTGACCGACGGATCACTGTCCAACACCGCGGTCAGAGTCCGCGTTGTAATCTGACCGGCCGACGAGAAATCAACAGGGAAAGAGACGTCCGTGCCAGTGATGTCCGCGCCGGTGAACGTCACCTCCCCGGTGACATCCCCGAGGGAGACCCCGTGCGCGTCGAACGCTTCCACCGTGAACGAATGCGACTCCAGCTCAGTGACCGTGGTCGGACCAGAGATCACCAGCGACGCGGCAGGGTTCGCCTCCCAGGTGGCGGTGAAGGCCCGGTCGCCGGTCGAGCCGGTAGGGATCGTCACCGACATAGTGGGTTCGGTCAGGCCGGTGCCCGTCCACCCGGTGAACGTGAACCCATCCCGTACCGGGGCAGTCAACGTGATCGGTGCAGACTCGATGGTGTAGGAGGCCGGGTTCACCGGGGTCCCCTCGACCCCACCTGCCAGATCGTAGGAGACCGTGTACTCAACCACAGCGGGGGTGACATCGACCATGTGGGTAGATGTGAGGGCACCGAGGGTAATGGTGAGAGTGTGGGGGCTCGCGGACGGGAATGACACCTGCGCGCCGTCGACCACATCGGTAGGCACGTTAGAGGTGATCACCGCGTACCCGGTCGCGTTCCCCAACGCCCCGGAGGCTCCCGTAGCGNAGCTCAGTGACCGTGGTCGGACCAGAGATCACCAGCGACGCGGCAGGGTTCGCCTCCCAGGTGGCGGTGAAGGCCCGGTCGCCGGTCGAGCCGGTAGGGATCGTCACCGACATAGTGGGTTCGGTCAGGCCGGTGCCCGTCCACCCGGTGAACGTGAACCCATCCCGTACCGGGGCAGTCAACGTGATCGGTGCAGACTCGATGGTGTAGGAGGCCGGATTCACCGGAGTCCCCTCGACCCCACCTGCCAGGTCATAGGAGACCGTGTACTCGACTACAGCCCACTGCGCGTACAGGGTCGCATCCGTGGTAAACGCATAGTCCGCGCCCTCCGCGTAGGAGGTTCCGGTGCCGTCCGCCACGGTGTTCCAGCCTGTGAAGGCGTACCCCTCCCGCGTGAACATGTTCGACGCCAGCGGGGTGGACGTGTTCGCTACCTGCGGCGCCATCACCCCAGTACCACCGTTGGCCTCGAAAGCCACCGCGTGGGTCGGGGCGACCTCCCGCAACACCGACACCGACACCGAATCACCAAAGTAGTTGGCGGTATAGACCGTGGCCCCATCCGGGGACACCGCCACCGAGTACGGGCCGTCGCCGACCGTGATCGTGTCAGTGACGGTGTTCGTGGACGTGTCGATCACCGACACCGAATCATCCCAGTAGTTGGCGGTATAGACCGTGGCCCCGTCCGGGGACACCGCCACCGAGTACGGGTCGTCGCCGACCGTGATCGTGTCAGTGACGGCATTCGTGGCGGCATCGATCACCGACACCGAATCATGAGAGTAGTTGGCGGTATAGACCGTGGCCCCGTCCGGGGACACCGCCACCGAGCGAGGGGCGGCGTCGACCGTGATCGTGTCAGTGACGGCATTCGTGACGGCATCGATCACCGACACCGAACCACCAGAGAAGTTGGCGGTATAGACCGTGGCCCCGTCCGGGGACACCACCACCGAGCGCGGGTCGACGTCGACCGTGATCGTGTCAGTGACGTCATTCGTGACGGCATCGATCACCGACACCGAATCACCAGAGGAGTTGGCGGTATAGACCGTGGCCCCGTCCGGGGACACCACCACCGAGTACGGGGCCTCACCGACCGTGATCGTGTCAGTGACGGTGTTCGTGGCGGCATCGATCACCGACACCGAATCACCAAAGGAGTTGGCGGTATAGACCGTGGCCCCGTCCGGGGACACCGCCACCGAGTACGGGTCGTCGTCGACCGTGATCGTGTCAGTGACGGTGTTCGTGGCGGCATCGATCACCGACACCGAATCATCAAAGGAGTTGGCGGTATAGACGGTGGCCCCGTCCGGGGACACCGCCACCGAGCGCGGGCCGTCGCCGACCGTGATCGTGGCTTCCGGGGTGAGGGCGGCGTGCGCCGCGACCGGCACCGTCACTATCAGGGC
The DNA here is from genome assembly GCF_051546305.1 of Microbacterium wangyouchuni. Taxonomy (NCBI): domain Bacteria; kingdom Bacillati; phylum Actinomycetota; class Actinomycetes; order Micrococcales; family Microbacteriaceae; genus Microbacterium; species Microbacterium wangyouchuni. The sequence continues at coordinate 83,420 of NZ_JBPTMA010000004.1, read as the reverse complement.
AGCCGCAGCAAGGAACCCAGCGGCGAGCATGGCGCCCCACCGCTGCAGTCTCGACCTGTCGCGTGTCGTCACGGCGTTCATACCTGTCTCAAACCTTCCATCGGGGCCCTGGATCGCCCCCTCACGAAGGAACGCGCCTCACACGCCTCCGACCCTATCGAAATCCCCTGTTCCTATCGAAATCCCCTGTTTCCCGCATCTTCACGGCGTCGTGCTGAGGGGTCACGGAGTCATCGCGCGCACCGCAGCGACGCGGCACTGGGGCGGAGCACCTGACCTTGAAATCCACACGGCACCACCTCCGTCAACACTGATCCTGACCCTCCGGTGCACACCCAGAAGCCCCGCAACAACGCCTCTTCTCACCGTGCACTTCATCCGCCCTCAACGCTCGATTCAATCGACCTCCCCACGCTTCTCATGTACTTACCAATATCCAAGAACGAACGGAGGCTACCGAGGTAGATGCGCTTCGACACCGATCTGCAACAGTGCCTGGCCGAGGGCCTCCCTGAGGATCGTTTCAGCGACACGTCTGGCATCCGGCACCGGTGCTTCCCACGTGCTGTCACTGGCTTCGGTGAGAAGGAGTCGGAGTGCTTCGATCCAGACGGCGATGCCGTCCGCGAGCGGGCCTGGCTGGTTAGCAGTCGGGTCAGCGAGCAGACGCACGAGGGCTCTGCCTTCCCGTTTCTCAAACAGTTGCCCGAGCGCCCCTGCGGCTCTCGTCCTCGGCGCTTCGGGTGCTCCGTCGGTCGCTTCAATGTTGGATTCAGGAGGATTTACTTCTTCGCTGAGTTGCACAACTGGCCACGTATCGGATTCCTCCACGGCGACGCCAACGAGGTGGTCGTTCACGATCATCAGGGAACGATGCATGAGCGCCGCGACAGTCTCGATGGCGAGCTCTTCTTTGCCGGTGAAGTGGTAGTAGAGGCTGCCCTGTCCGAGTTTCGCGCGTTCCAGGACCATCTTTGGGCTCGTCGCCGTGTACCCGCGTTCGGCCATGAGTTCGCGCATCGCGGCGATGAGCTTCTGTTTCGTGTCGTAGCGGGGTCTGCCCACTGGTCGTGCCATGAAACCCAGCGTACTGTGGGGTTTAACAACTACATACCTACTGGTGCTAATCCTCGTTTGCAAGACGCGTGACAGTTCCGAATGAGCCGATTCTTTGGGCAGTAATTCGGTGCCCGGGGAGCGGATGCGCACCTACTGGGCATGAAGGACGATGCGAGGAATCTGCGGCTCAGGGAGCAACGGCGGGAGGAACCCGACATGGCTCGTCTGATGGAGTGGGTGCTGAACGTCGCCGAGGCTCGCCACCGCGCCTGGCTGAACGGAGAACCAGACCCCTACGCACTGCCACCGCCCGATGCCCTCCCGCCCGTCGACTCGTCCCAATGACCCTGAGCGTCTATCAGTAGTACGCGAGAGAATCACAGCAAGCAACATCCCCGGCAAGGAGGCCAGCATGAGTATCACCACTCCCGCCACCACGATGATGGTGAAACCTCAAGACGCGCCGGTTCTACGGGCGGTGTCCTATCTGCGTGTCTCGACCCGTGAACAGGCCGAACGCGGCGGCACCGATGAAGGATTCTCGATCCCTGCCCAGCGCGAAGCGAACCTGCGTAAGGCTACCGAGTTCGGCGCACGCGTGGTGCGGGAGTTCGTCGACGCGGGCGAGTCGGCGCGCTCCGCGGATCGTGACGGGCTCCAGGAGATGCTCGCGTTCGTCACCGCGACGCGGGTGCAATTTTGCATCGTGCACAAGCTCGACCGTCTCGCCCGCAACCGCGCCGACGACATCGAGATTCACCAGGCGCTGCTTGCGGCGGGAGTGACGCTCGTGTCAGCGACCGAGAGCATCGATCAGACGCCGTCGGGGATGCTCGTGCACGGGATCATGTCTTCGATTGCGGAGTTTTACTCTCGCAACCTCGCCACCGAAGTGACCAAAGGCATGCAACAGAAACTCGCCCAGGGCGGCACCCCGATGCGTGCCCCCATCGGCTACCTCAACGTCCGCCGCATCGACGACCAGGGCCGAGAGATCCGCACCGTCGAGATCGACCCCGAACGCGCACCGCTGATCGCGTGGGCGTTTGAACGCTACGCCACCGGCGAGACCTCCGTCGCAGCACTCCTACCTGATCTGACCGCACGCGGCCTACTGACGTTGCCATCCCCGAAACGCCCCTCGAAGCCGCTCGGCAAGGCAACGTTCTACTCGCTGCTGACGAACCCGTACTACGCGGGCGCGATCCGCTACAAGGGCGCACTGCATCCCGGCGCGCACGAACCCATCGTCGAAGCTGAGCTCTTCGACACCGTGCAATCGTTGTTGAAGGCGCGCACCGCGAAGATGACTCGGCATGTGCGGCATGCAAACCACCTGAAAGGGCTCTTGCACTGCGGTACCTGCGGATCACGGATGCTGCTGGACTTCGCGACCAACCCGAGAGGCACCACCTACGCGTACTTCATTTGCTCCGGCCGCGCCGCCAAGAAGACCCCCTGCACCAGGCGCGCTGTGCCTGTGCAGGTCGCGGAACGACTTGTCGAAGCCTCCTATGACTCCGTCACGATCAGCGAGGATGACTACAGAGACCTCGCGGCACGAGTGGATGCCGCATTCGACAAGCGCAGCGCTGGACGCGATGCCGAGTTCGCGGACCTGACCGTGCACCGGGCACGCCTCGAATCCGAAAGCGACAAACTACTCGCCGCCCATTTTGCAGACGCTATCGACCTTACGACGTTGAAGCGGCACCAAGACCGCATCCGGTCGGGCCTCGCCGACATCGAGCAGCGTCCGAGCGAGCATGATGAACACCACAGCGGTGGACGAGCGTTCCTCCATGACTCCCTACGGCTACTCACCGACGCCCGGCACGCCTACGCGCACTCCGACGACGGCAACCGCAGGCTCGCGAACCAAGCGTTCTACACACGCCTCGAAATCACTGACGACGAGGAACTACGGCCACAGCTGGCCGTGCCCTTCACCACGATTACCGAAGTAGCACGAAGCAAGGAAACGAAACACGAACACGAACACGACGCAAAATGCGATGTCATGTGTTCCTGTAAGGAACTTTGGGTGGGCCCGGCCGGGATCGAACCGACGACATCCACGGTGTAAACGTGGCGCTCTACCAGCTGAGCTACAGGCCCTGGTGTCTCCATCATATCCGCCTGAAAGATGTGCGCCGACACCGATGAAGGGGGCTAGGCTGAATGAGGCGCGCGTTGTGCCGAGCCGACAAGGCTCCCCGCGTTGCTTCCCGTTTCCTTGGCAAGACCTGCCAGCTTGACGAAAGGCTCCACGTGACCGTTCACGACCAGGATCCGTACTCCCAAGGCCCCCTTGACAGCGATCCGGAGGAAACCGGCGAGTGGAATCAGTCCCTCGACGAGCTCGTTGATGTAAAGGGTCCCGGCCGCGGCCGCGAGATCATGCTCAGCATGCTCAAGCGCTCCAAGGAGCTGCACCTAAACGTCCCGATGGTTCCGACCACGGACTACATCAACACCATCGCTTCAGAGAATGAACCCGACTTCCCGGGTGACGAAGAACTCGAGCGCCGCTACCGCCACTGGATCCGGTGGAACGCCGCCGTCACGGTGCACCGCGCACAGCGCCCCGGCATCGGTGTCGGTGGCCACATCTCGACCTATGCTTCAGCAGCTTCGCTGTACGAGGTCGGTCACAACCACTTCTTCCGTGGGCAGGATCACTCCTCCGGCGGAGACCAGATCTTCTACCAGGGACATGCCTCCCCCGGCATGTACGCCCGTAGTTTCCTTGAGGGTCGCCTCAGCGAACAGCAGCTCGATGCGTTCCGCCAGGAGAAGTCCGGCGCCCCGAACGGCATCCCCTCCTACCCGCACCCGCGCATGATGCCGGAGTTCTGGCAGTTCCCCACGGTCTCGATGGGACTCGGCCCGATCAACGCCATCTACCAGGCGATGGCGAACAAGTACCTCGAGAACCGCGGCATCAAGGACGTCGGGGACTCGCACGTCTGGGCATTCCTCGGCGATGGCGAGATGGATGAGGTCGAATCTCGCGGCCAGCTCCAGGTCGCAGCGAACGAGGGCCTCGACAACCTCACCTTCGTGATCAACTGCAACCTGCAGCGCCTTGATGGTCCGGTGCGCGGTAACGGCAAGATCATCCAGGAACTGGAGTCGTATTTCCGCGGCGCCGGCTGGAACGTCATCAAGGTCGTCTGGGGTCGCGAATGGGATGACCTCCTCGACCGCGACACCGACGGCGCACTGCTGAACCTCATGAACGTCACCCCCGACGGTGACTACCAGACCTACAAGGCCGAGAGCGGCGCATTCGTGCGCGAGAACTTCTTCGGCCGCGATGAGCGTGCCGCAGCTCTGGTCAAGGACTACACCGACGACCAGATCTGGAAGCTGCGCCGCGGCGGACACGACTACCGCAAGGTATATGCCGCTTACAAGGCCGCGATGGAGCACAAGGGCCAGCCGACCGTCATCCTCGCGAAGACGGTCAAGGGCTACGGCCTCGGCCCGCACTTCGAGGGTCGTAACGCGACGCACCAGATGAAGAAGATGACGCTGGAAGATTTGAAGCTCTTCCGCGACACCATGCAGATTCCGATCACGGATGCTCAGCTCGAAGAAGACCCGTACCGTCCCCCCTACTACCACCCGGGCGCCCAGGACGAGACGATCCAGTACATGCTGGACCGCCGCGGCGACCTCGGCGGTTTCCTCCCCGAGCGGCGCAGCACGCATGTCGATCTGACTCTGCCCGAGGACAAGGATTATGCCTTCCCCAAGAAGGGCTCGGGCAACCAGGAAGTCGCCACGACCATGGCGTTCGTCCGCATGCTCAAGGACCTCATGCGGGTGAAGGGCTTCGGCGAGCGGATCGTTCCGATCATTCCGGACGAGGCCCGCACCTTCGGTATGGACGCGTACTTCCCGACGGCGAAGATCTACAACCCGAACGGACAGAACTACACTGCCGTTGACCGCGAGCTGCTCCTGGCCTACAAGGAGAGCCCGCAGGGTCAGATCATGCACGTCGGCATCAACGAAGCCGGCGCCACCGCAGCGTTCACCGCAACCGGTACGTCCTACTCGACACACGGCGAGCCGCTGATTCCGATCTACATCTTCTACTCGATGTTCGGCTACCAGCGCACCGGCGACGCCTTCTGGGCTGCTGCTGACCAGATGACTCGTGGCTTCGTCATCGGTGCAACCGCAGGTCGCACAACGCTGACCGGTGAGGGCACCCAGCACGCTGACGGCCACTCGCCGCTGCTGGCCTCCACCAACCCGTCGACGCTGACCTACGATCCGGCCTACGGCTACGAGGTTTCACACATCGTCCAGGCCGGCATCGAGCGCATGTACGGCGGCGAGCACCCCGACCCGAACGTCATGTACTACCTCACGGTCTACAACGAGCCGCTGAAGCAGCCCGCTGAGCCGGAGAACGTCGACGTCGAGGGCATCCTCAAGGGCATCCACCGTGTCGCCGAAGGTGACGGCGACGGACCCCGCGTGCAGCTGCTCGCATCCGGCGTCGGTGTGCCGTGGGCTCTCGAAGCTCAGGGACTGCTCAAGCAGGACTGGGGCATTGTCGCCGATGTCTGGTCGGTCACCAGCTGGAACGAGCTGCGTCGCGACGGACTCGCCGCCGACGAGCACAACTTCCTGCACCCCGAGGCAGAGCCCCAGGTGGCCTACCTCACGCAGAAGCTGCAGCACGCGGAAGGCCCGTTCATCGCAACGAGCGACTTCATGCACGCGGTTCAGGATCAGATCCGTCAGTGGATTCCCGGCAGCTACTACACGCTGGGTGCAGACGGGTTCGGTTTCGCTGACACCCGCGCGGCTGCCCGTCGCTTCTTCAAGATCGACGGCCCCTCGATGGTGGTTCGCGCTTTGCAGAGCCTCGCGGACAAGGGCCAGATCGACCGTTCGCTGATCGCACAGGCGATCACAAAGTACGACCTGCACAACGTCAACGCCGGCACGAGCGGAAACGCCGGCGGAGATAGCTGAGCCGGGTGTGACCGGATCGTCTCCCACGTCGATGGACAAGGCCGCGACGCTCGCCTGGCTCCGCCGGATCTCCGGTGATTTGGCCACAGCGACCATCCAGCGCCTTGAAGACACGCTGCCCTGGTACGCCGATATGCCACCAGCCCGCCGCTCTGCGGTCGGGCTGGTGGCCCAGGCAGGCATCACGTCGTTCATCCAGTGGTTCGACGATCCGACATCCACCCCCTGGATCGCAGCTGACATCTTCGCTGCAGCTCCCCGCGAGTTGCTGCGCAGCGTCAGCCTCACCCAGACGCTGCAGCTGATCCGCGTCACGGTGGAGATCACCGAGGAACGCATCGCCGGCAAGGGCGAGATGCTGCGCGAGGGAATCCTGCTGTACTCCCGCGACGTCGCTTTCGCCGCAGCCGATGTGTACGCACGCGCGGCTGAGGCTCGCGGCCTGTGGGATGCACGGCTCGAAGCCCTCGTCGTCGACTCGATCCTCACCGGCGAAGCCGACGAGGAACTCCCCAGCCGAATCGCCGCCCTCGGCTGGCACGGTCACGGTGAGGTCTGCGTTCTCGTCGGTGCAACTCCCCCGCAGTTCGACGTGGATTACGTTCGACGCACGGCGCGCAAGCTTTCCGTCGACGTGCTCATCGGTGTGCAGGGTTCGCGCCTCGTGCTTGTGCTCGGCCGTGCGCGTGTCGCGGGCCGGGAAGAAGAAGACGACGATCTTTCGTTCGCGGAGATCGCAACGCGCCTGGAGCCGACGTTTGGGAACGGTTACGTCGTTCTCGGCCCACCCGTGGCAGCCCTCGTGGATGCTGGTCAGAGCGCCCGCGCGGCCCTTGCCGGCTTCGCCGTCGCTCGCGCCTGGCGCACCGCTCCGCGCCCGGTAGAAGCGGATGATCTGCTTCCCGAACGTGCGCTGGCTGGTGATCCGCTTGCGAAGCAGACGCTCATCGAGCGGATCTATCGCCCCCTGCAGGCGCACTCCACCGATCTGGTCACGACGCTGTGGAGCTATCTCGACAACGGCCGCTCGCTCGAAGCCACGGCGCGCGAGTTGTTTATCCACCCCAACACTGTCCGGTACCGCCTCAAGCGCGTCAGCGAGGTCATCGGTTGGGATGCTACCGGCCCTCGTGAGGCCCTGATCCTGCAGACGGCGCTGATTCTTGGCTCGATCGGTACGGCGGAATCGGTGCGCCGCCGCTCCGCTCCCCGTCGCGCACGGTAACAGCCCTTCAACGAGTGTTCGACACACACAAACGATTCGCACAATCTTGTGATGGATCATCCACCGTTTTTGCCTGATCGTTGGCAGACTGGGTGAGTGATTGTCGTCGCTTGCCCCGGACAGGGCTCCCAGACCCCCGGTTTCCTCGCCCCCTGGCTCGAGCTGGACGGCGTCGCCGACAGCCTCGCCGCCTACTCGGAGGCCGCTCAAGTCGACCTGATCCGCCACGGCACAGAATCGGACGCCGACACGATCCGCGACACGCGCATTGCGCAGCCACTGATCGTCGCTGCCTCACTGATCGCCGCACAGGCTCTCGTCGGGCGCGCGGGGCGCACCCCGGACGGCGTGGCGGGCCACTCGGTCGGAGAGCTTGCCGCTCTGGTCGGCTCGGCAGTCATCTCCGCAGAACACGCTATGCGTCTGGTCGGGGTGCGCGGGCGCGCGATGGCGGATGCCGCGGCACAGACTCCGACCGGCATGAGCGCGGTCATCGGCGGCGATGAGCAGACAGTGCTCGCGCGCCTCACTGAACTCGGGCTGTCGCCGGCGAACTACAACGGTGGCGGTCAGATCGTCGTGGCAGGAAGCCTGCCGGCACTCGCAGAACTCGCTGAGGCACCGGTCAAGGGCACCCGCGTGATCCCGCTCCAGGTCGCCGGTGCCTTCCACACCGATTACATGGCTCCGGCCGTTGCGGCGCTGCGCTCCGCCGTCGCAGCAGTCGTTCCGAGTGACCCGCAGATCAAGCTGTGGACGAACCGCGACGGGTCGATCGTCACCTCGGGCGCAAGCGCACTCGAACTCATCGTCAACCAGGTGTCCTCGCCGGTGCGCTGGGATCTGTGCATGTCGTCGTTTGCCGACAACGGCATCACCGGGCTGATCGAACTGGCTCCGGCCGGCGCCCTCACCGGACTCGCCAAGCGCGGGCTGCGCGGCACGCCCACCGTCGCTGTCAAGACCCCCGAAGACCTCGACGCAGCAGCTGAGCTGCTGAATGGAGCAGCCGCATGACCGTCACGCTGAAGCAGACGACAGGCCCGCAGTACACCCGCATCCTCGCTTACGGTGCGGCGCGGGGTGAGAACGCGGTGCCGAACGAAGACCTGATCGGGCCGATCGACTCCAGCGATGAATGGATCCGTCAACGTACGGGCATCATCACCCGCGCACGAGCGGTACCGGAAACCGACGCGATCGACCTCGCAACCACCGCTGCCAAGGAGGCCATCGAGCGCTCGGGCATCGATCCGGCGAAGATCGACCTCGTCATCGTGGCGACGATCAGCAACCCGAAGCAGACGCCTTCGGCCGCAGCGATCGTCGCTGACCGTGTCGGGGCGAACCCTGCCGCGGCGTATGACTCCAACGCCGCCTGCGCCGGCTACGCGTACGGCATCGCTCAGGCGGATGCACTGATCCGCGCGGGAGCCGCGCACTACGCGCTCGTGATCGGCACGGAGAAGCTCTCCGACGTCGTCGACCCCGCTGACCGCAGCATCTCGTTCCTGCTCGGCGATGGTGCTGGTGCGGCCGTTGTCGGCCCCAGTGACACTCCCGGAATCGCGCCCGTCGTGTGGGGTTCCGACGGCTCGAAGTCTGACGCGGTCGGCATGAACCACACGCTCACCGCGTTCCGCGATGGTCAGGCTCCCTGGCCGACGCTGCGCCAAGAAGGTCCCACCGTCTTCCGCTGGGCGGTGTGGGACATGGCGAAGGTCGCCCGGAAGGCACTTGAGGCCGCTGGCATCGAGGCATCCGACCTCGCCGCCTTTATTCCGCACCAGGCCAACATGCGCATCATCGACGAATTCGCAAAGCAGCTCAAGCTGCCCGAGACCACGGTTATCGCCCGCGATATCGAGACCACCGGCAACACATCGGCCGCGTCCATCCCGCTGGCCAGCCACCGTCTGATGAGTGAGCATCCGGAACTTTCCGGCGGCCTCGCACTGCAGATCGGCTTCGGCGCGGGCCTAGTTTTTGCCGCACAGGTCGTCGTCCTCCCCTGATCCGCCTCATCCGTTGCCTAAACTATTCAACGGTTCCGATTACAACCCGCAAGAAAGAGGAAAACCACATGGCTTTCACCAACGATGAGGTTCTCGCAGGCCTCGCCGAGCTCGTCACCGATGAGACCGGCATCGATAGCTCCGAGGTCGCACTCGAGAAGTCCTTCACGGACGACCTCGACATCGACTCGATTTCGATGATGACGATCGTCGTCAACGCCGAGGAGAAGTTCGGTGTCACCATCCCCGACGACGAGGTCAAGAACCTCAAGACCGTCGCTGACGCCGTCAACTTCATCGTCGCCGGCCAGGAGTAATACCTGATGGATGCCACACCCGCTGTCCGCGGGGCGTGGCATCCTCTGCCTTCCCACACTCGAGTACTCCGTCCGACAAGGAACCTCACGCAATGACCAAGCGCATCGTCGTCACCGGTATCGGCGCCAGCTCCGCCATCGGCGGCACGGCCCCCGAGAACTGGACCAATCTGCTTGCTGGAATGGCCGGTGGACGGGCCCTCGAGCATGACTGGGTCGCCGAGTACGACCTGCCCGTCACTTTCGCTGCTGAGGCGATGGTGCGACCAGAGACCGTACTCGCTCGCCCGATGGCCAAGCGCCTTGATCCGTCATCGCAGTTCGCGCTGGTCGCCGCGATGGAGGCTTGGGAAGATGCCGGCACGCCGGATGTTGACCCGGAGCGCCTGGGCGTCGACTTCGCCACCGGCATCGGCGGCATCTGGACCCTTTTGGATGCCTGGGACACCCTGCGCGAAAAGGGTCCGCGTCGGGTCATGCCCATGACCGTTCCGATGCTGATGCCGAATGCGGCCGCTGGCAACCTGTCACTGCACTTCCAGGCACGGGCGTTCGCTCGCACCGGAGCCTCCGCCTGCGCTTCCAGCACAGAATCACTGGTCAACGCCTACGAGCATCTGCAGGCCGGTTACGCCGACATCGTGATCGCCGGTGGCACGGAATCTGCCGTGCATCCGATCACCATCGCTTCGTTCTCCTCAATGCAGGCGCTCTCGCGCCGCAACGATGACCCCGCCGGCGCATCGCGCCCCTACTCCATCGACCGCGATGGTTTCGTCATGGGCGAGGGAGCCGGTGTGCTGATCCTCGAAACCGAGGAGCATGCCAAGGCACGCGGCGCCAAGATCTACGCCGAGATCGTCGGCGGCGGTGTCACCGCTGATTCGTACCACATCACCGCGAACGACCCCGAGGGACGCGGTGCGGAACGCGCTGTGCGCCAGGCGCTCGAGATGGCCGGTCGCACGCCGGATCAGATCACCCACATCAACGCGCACGCGACGTCAACGCCGGTCGGCGACCCGAACGAGTACACCGCCCTGCGAAGCATCATGGGCGATCGAGTCCATGACGTTCCCGTTTCAGCGACCAAGGCATCCACAGGCCACCTCCTCGGCGGCACCGGTGCGCTTGAGGCGATCTTCACCGTTCTCGCCATCCGGGACCGTCTGGCACCCCCGACCATCAACATCACCACGCAGGATCCTGCGATCCCGCTGCTGGTCTCCGGCGACGCCCAGCCGCTGGGCGATGGCCCACAGCTCGCGATCAGCAACTCCTTCGGCTTCGGCGGGCACAATGCCGTCGCAGCATTCGCCGACTACGACGGCTGACCGGTAGCGCCTGATCTCATGATGAAGGCCTCGACCCCGATTCTTTCGGGGCGAGGCCTTCATCGTGCGGGGCGGGATTCGATTTCTCAGCTTCCGGGATCGCTCACCGGTTTCCGATACTGACGCCTCCCGGCACCCGGGTCATTGTGGTCGTCGAGCCTTCTCAGCCGACCTTGTGCAGCCAGACGACGCTCGCGTCATCGCTGGCGTGCCGGAACGGTTCGAGTTCTTCATCCCAAGCCGAACCCAAGGCAACGTCGAGTTCGCGCTGCAGCTCGACGGCGCTGCCGGCCGCGATCTCCATCGCGTAGCGGATGCGGTCCTCACCGACGACGATGTTGCCGGCGGTGTCGGTCTGGGCGTAATGGATGCCGAGATCAGGGGTGTGCAGCCAGCGGCCGCCTTCGCTGCGAGGCGTCGGGTCTTCACTGACCTCGAACCGCAGATGCTCCCACCCGCGAATGGCTGTCGCGAGAGCCGCACCCGTGCCGGCCGGACCATCCCAATAGAACTCGGCGCGGCGGGCGCCATCGAGGACTGGCTGATCAGCCCAGTCAAAGTTGACTGCACGACCAATAGCGCGTCCCACCGCCCATTCCAGGTGCGGGCAGAGCGCGCGAGGTGCAGAGTGGATGTACACCACTCCGCGTGCGTATGCCGTCGCCATGATCTCTCCGTTTCATCAGGTGCGTCTTCCCCAACGACCTAAACCAACGAAGCGTGGCGCGTGTATGCGGTTATATGGCGATTATCGCCCAGTCTGTGTGAAATCACAAGCGTGTGATTACACGGGAAGCCCCGGTCGTGAGACCAGGGCTTCCCGATGTCAAGCTGAGGGTCAGGCCTCGCTCATGGCGAGCTTGGCCTGCTGCCCCTTGGCTGCGTAATAGGCAGCACGTGCGGCATCCCGGCGAGCCTGTTCTGCGTAGCCCTGCTCGAGCACATCCTGCGCGACCTCGACCTGCTCGTGCTGGTCGGTGCCGTTGTACTTCTCGATGTAAGCATCCAGCTCGGGGCCTGACGTCCACGACGTGATCAGGCAGTAGCGCGGCTGGTCACCGTTGTGCGTCGTAGCGTGCCACAGGCGCTGGGTGTCGACGATCAGCTGCGCGCCGGCGGGAAGCGCGATGCGGTACTCGATGCTCGGGTCGGTGCGGTTCTCACGCAGGACGAAGTAGCTGTCCTTGTCGTCGGTGAGGTTGAAGAACCCGCGAACCACCCAGCCGGTACCGTCGGGGTTGAGACGATTGTTGTCGTCCTGGTGAAGGTTGTAGAGGCATTCGCCATAGGGGGTCGGCTGCAGCTCGATCACGCGGCAACGACCGACGTTCGCGCCCGGTTCCTGAGCACGTGCGGTCAGGGTCGGCGCAATCGCGGTCTGCGAGTCGATCCACACCCCGTCCTTGTCAGTGCGCGGCGGCTTGTGGTTCCAAAAGCCGTTGCACTCGATCTCGCCCTTGGCGCTCGCGAGTGGCGCGAAGCGCGTGTCTCCCGAAGACTTCCAGTCGTTGTACTCGATATCGAGCCACTCCTTCGGGTCCATCTCCTTGTCGTACTTGTCAAGAATGACGAAACCCTTGTCTTCGAGGGCTGCGGATTTGATGTATCCCATGATCTGAGTCATGTCCTTTCATCTGGGGCCAGCACGTTTTAACAGGCCCTGATAAGGCAAGCCTAACAGCGCGCCCTGAACACCTTCGAGAGCGCGGCCGGGAAAAATCCGAGGCCGCTAGACTCGATGACGGCGGATGGCACTCCGCCGATGTGAGGAGCACGAGCGAACAATATGGCCACCGCCACCAATGTCGAAGCGACCGCCGTCAACACGATCGAGTGGCTATCCGCCCCCGACACGACCATCGTCGTCCCCGTCTATCAGCGGCAGTACCGCTGGGACATCGGTGGATGCGAACGCCTCCTCGCCGATGTGCGCGCCGTGGCCGGCGAAGACAGCGCACATCGCCACTTCATCGGCTCGATCCTGTCTGCCCAGGACTCCTCCGACACCGATCTCATCCTCATCGACGGCCAGCAGCGCATCACCACACTGATGCTCTTGGTTGCTGCGCTCCATCACGCGGTGCGCGAGACCGATCCGAGCATGGGCGCTGAGCTCGAGCGCGTGCTGATCCGCCCCGACGACCCGACTCGCACCAAGTTGCGCCCGCACGACGCCTGGGCCGAGCTCTACGAGTCTGTGGTGCTCGACCGGCGTGACGACAGCGAGCGCGAGTCGCGGTTCGACGACAACTATGCGTTCTTCCGCAGCCAGGTGCACGCTGATGAGGCATCGCGCATCTGGTGCGGGCTACAGAAACTCGAACACGTCTCAATCACGCTCGGGGCATCCGCCAACGCCCAGCAGATCTTCGAGAGCCTGAACTCCACCGGCGAGCCCCTGCGCGATCACGAGCTCATTCACAACTACATCCTGATGGGCCTGACCCACACCGAGCAGTTGGATGTCGAAGAGCGCTTCTGGCTGCCCATCGAGCGCCATACGGGCGAGACGATCGGTGCTTTCTGGCGGCACTACCTGGTGATGACGACAGGTCGCGAAGTCGCGGCCGCCGGTGAGCATGGCGTGTACAGCGCGTTTCGCCAGTCCTTCCCGCGGGTCGATGTGGAGCATCTGCAGGCTGATGCCGCGATCTGGCGCCACTATGCCGAGATCTACGGCATCCTTCTCGATCCGTCTCAAGAAACGGACCCGGTGCTTCGCCAGCAGCTCGAGTACATCAACACCTTCGGCAAACAGGCTTACCCGCTCGCGTTGAGCGCATACAGCGATCGCGTACGCGGGCTGATTTCTCGTGATGAGCTCGTGGAGACGCTGGAGTGGATCCAGGCACTGTATCTGCGTCGAGCTCTCGTCAACCTGCCGACGGAGCGCCTCATCGCACGCCTGTGCCGTGCTCGTTCGGAAGGGCGCGAGGCGCTGATGCGCGCGCTGGCACGCATCACTCCGTCGGACGAACGCGTCGCGGCGGTACTGAAGTACGTAGAACTCCCGCACGCCGCGTACGTACTCGGTCGTATCGAACGCGTCCCCGACACCTCTGCGTTCGACATCGAGCACATTGTTCCCCTTGCACCGGGAGAGACCTGGTCCGGCGATGGAGTTCGCCCGTGGAGCGAGTACACCGACGACGAGCAGAACAGCCATCGTGCGTTGGCACCGACCCTGGGAAACCTGACGCTACTCGAGCAGCCCCTGACTGAACGTGTGTTCGGAGCGTCGTATCCCGACAAGCAGAGCACCTACGCTCGCAGCAAGGTTTCAGAAACCCGCGACCTCGCGCAGACGCCGGCGTGGACCACGTCGGCGATTTCTCAGCGCACGATCGCGCTGACCGCACAGCTGCTGCAGATCTGGGCGCGCCCCGGGCTGCCTGAGATCGACGATGACGGGTTGACCCCGGTTCTGGATGCCGTGCGCCGCCGCGGCTGGCCCGCAGGCTGGGATCGCGAGTTCGATTACATCGAGTATCGCGGCGAGCACTGGGAGGTCAAAGACGTTCGTGCGCTGTTCAACCGCGTCTTCCGTCGCGCCTGGACCGACGACCGCGCGGCTGCGATCAGGTACTGTGCTGCGCACGGTGGACCGATCTACAATGAAATGGCGTGGAAAGGCCAGTGGGACGCACTGGACGACGAGAACTTTCTGTACATGGGATGGGACTCGAACTACATGATGAACGCTGTGCAGGGCGTGTTGGAAGAGTCGGGCATCGCCGCCGAGGTGTTCGTGAAGTACTCATATATCGGCAACGTGATGTGATGCGACAGGAAACACCCACCAGGGTTCCGGCACTGCCCGATCTCACTGCCGACCCCTTCGACCAAGCATTCGCCGACATCTCGATCGGGTGGGATGACGACGCGCCGCAGATCTGCGAGTGCGACCACGGCGACGAAGCGGCCTATGCCCCGTGCGGTCGCCGAGCCAAATGGCGCGTGACGATCGACTGCACCTGCGGCGAGGATCATCCTCGCACGATCGAATTGCTGTGCACGAAGTGCTTGCGAACCGCGCGTAAAGACCTCGGCAACGAGGCCATTACCGCGCGTCCGCTATAACTGGCACGCTGCATCCTTCGGCCCGAGACTCCGCACATAGTGCGCGTGAAGACTTTCTGCACCGTACTGGAGCGACCCTGCCCACCCCAGCAGCTCACCGCCGAACGTGACCTTGTATCGCAGCTCGCCGTCGTTCACCGGTCGGACATCCCGTTGGCCCCAATCTGCAAAGGGGGTTCCCATCCGCGGTCTCACCTGTGCATAATTAACGCCCTTCAAATCGGAGGGCGACCGGATAAAGCACACTGGGGGCAGGATGAAGATGAAGAAGGAAGTACAGCGCGCCGCGGACGCTACCGCGTGGACTCCAATGCGGGTCGTCAGCGGATGGGGCGTGCGCAGCAGCCACGCCTACATGGCCGGATTCGCCGCAGTGGCGATCTCGTTCCTCACGTGGCTCATCTCCAGGGGCAAGGGAGATTCCAAACCGCAGTCCGACCGATGGGGTCTATTCATCGGGGAATGGGCGCCGACGCTCTTCGCGATCGGCATCGCACTCAAGCACGAGGAGAAGTGAACACCATGAACATTCTGTTTGTCATCGCTCGCGTTCTGATCATCGTCGGCGGGCTGAACTGGGGCCTCGTAGGCGCCTTCGATTTCAACTTGGTTGACACGATCTTCGGTGCTGGGTCAGCAGCATCCCGCGTCGTGTACGTGCTCGTTGGAATCGCAGCGATCATCGCACTCATCGAACTGTTCGTCCCTCGCCGAGCTGTCAACTCGGACAGGGTCTGATTCGACAAAAGACCCCCACCGGGCCCGGAGGCTCGGTGGGGGTCTGCGCACCGCTACGATCAGGCGTAACCTGTCAGGGGCAAGAGTAGGGCGGGTGGGACTTGAACCCACGAATCGTCGGGTTATGAGCCCGCTGCCTTAACCAGCTTGGCCACCGCCCCGTAAGAGTCCCAGCTTATCGGAGCGAAGCGTTCGTGCCGCGCACGTTCACACCGCTTTTGCCGACTGATGCGTTCCGAGATGCTGACGATAAATCATGGCGTTCTGGATGAGTCCCGCTCGTTCCTCGTCGCTGAGCTCGCGGCGCACCTTCGCGGGTACTCCGGCAACCAGTGATCCGTCGGGAATCTCGGTCCCGCCGAGGATCACCGCTCCCCCGGCGATCAAACATCCCTTGCCGATGACCGCTCCGCTGAGAATCACCGCGCCCATCCCCACCAGCGATCCGTCGCCGATCGTGCAACCGTGCACGACCGCGTTGTGCCCGATCGATACGTTCTCACCGATCTGAACGGGATGCCCGCTGTCGACGTGAACGGACACATTATCTTGCACGTTGCTTCCCCGACCTAGCGTGATGGCCGCGGAATCCGCTCGAAGCACCGCGTTGTACCAGACGCTGGCACCAGACTCGACGGTGACTGCGCCGATGATGCGTGCACCGTCTGCGATGAACGTGTCATCGGCGATGCTCGGAGTCTTATCCGGGAGGGCGAGGACAGATGCTGACGAGGAGATACTCATGAGGCGAGACTACCCTTACTTCCGCGTGAATCCGCGTCTTTTCGGCCCGATAAGCCGAGCCTCAGCTTGCTTGCGGAATCTTCCAGGCTGAGTAGCGTTATATCCATCAGGTAACAAAGATGCCGTTCTGGAGGAAGAATTATGAGCAAGACAACCACTGTTTCCACCACTGCCAGCGATCCGACGGTTGCTGCCGCCGCGGCTCAGTTCCTGTCTCCCGTCGTTCTCGGGTTGCAGGCCCTCACCATCAACACGAAGCAGGCGCACTGGCACGTCCGTGGCGCGAACTTCGTCGGGGTGCACGAATTGTTCGACACGATTGTCGCGCACGCCGGTGACTTCGCCGACAGCGCTGCAGAACGCATCGTTGCGCTGGGACTGCCGATCGACGCTCGCCTGAGCGCCGTCGCTGACAAGGCGTCGTCGAACGTTCCGGCCGGCTTCGCCCAGTCGGACGCTCTCATCCGCGATGTGATCGCAGACATCGACGCGATCCTCGTCGACACGAAGGCTGCGGTCGAAGGCCTGGACGAGGTCGACCTCACCAGTCAGGATGTCGCGATCGAGATCTTGCGTGGCCTCGAGAAGGACCGCTGGTTCCTCGTCGCTCACATCGCCGAGTAACACGTCCCGGCTCAGAAACCCCAGCGATGGCGGTTGCGGATCACTCCACCGCAGCCGCCATCGCTTCTTTCAATGCCTGGGTGTACTGCGGCGCAAGTGTGTCGGCGAAGGTCACCGTCAGGTGATCCTGGTCACGGTAGACGTTCGCACCGTTGACGACGGGATAGCACAGGTCGTCGTCGCAGAACACATCGGTGAAGTCCAAAAGCGTCACTCCCGCCATGTCCGCTGCTGCGGCACGCAGAGGATCCTCATCGACGAGTACGTCTGAGCGCACACCCACGCACTCGGCGA
This sequence comes from Microbacterium wangyouchuni, assembly GCF_051546305.1. Classification (NCBI taxonomy): domain Bacteria; kingdom Bacillati; phylum Actinomycetota; class Actinomycetes; order Micrococcales; family Microbacteriaceae; genus Microbacterium; species Microbacterium wangyouchuni. The sequence goes on along the minus strand of NZ_JBPTMA010000004.1, from coordinate 65,992 downwards.
GATCTCTGATCCGCAGGCACTTGTTCGGGTCTGTCTCCCACACCGGGTTGTCGATGACGGTGACCACAGGAATTCCACGATCGGTCATCGTCGACCACGCCTCTTGGTACCCAGCCGCCGCCGCGTCGTGTACCGAGTCATAGCCGTCTGCCGAGAAGGGTGTGTTCGAGATCGCCGCGGTAAACACCGCATCGAAGTCGCGCTCCTCGAGCTCGGCTTCAATGCCGTCACGCCACTCTGAACATGCCGAACCGAACGCTCCGCCCGTCGACAGCGGAGTTGTGTTCCAGGGGCAGGCGCCCTTGAAGAACGTCGTCAGGTGCCATCCTTCACGCTCGGCCATCGCTTGGAACGTGGTCAGAAGCTGGAAGGCATGGCTATCGCCGACGAGTGCGATCTGCGCAGCATCCCGTTCATCCGACCCGAACTCGCACGACACGGGTCTCGTATCGTTCAACTGCACGAAGCACTGCTGTTCGGTGGGGCGATCCGCCCCCGCAAATCCGGGTGCCGGGAGGACGACGTCGAGTTCCGTGTCAACGCACGCGGGATCCAGCGCACCGGCAGCGCCGAAGCATGCCGGAGGGTTCTCTCGCACGTCTTGGATGGCCTGCACACCCTGCTGGTATGCGGGGGCATTGGCAGCCCAGCCGCCAGCAGCTGTTCCGGCGACAAGGATCATGGCCACCAGAGCAGCCCACAGAGTGACCCGGGGGCGGCGCGCGGTCAGCGGCTTCCACGAGCGCATCGGATCTTCCACAAAACGTTTGGTGAGCCACGCGAGCACGAAACAGATGCCCAGCAGAGCAACGCGGTGGTAGATGGTCAGACCCCAGAACGGCAACGATGGCGCAATCACGATCAGCGGCCAGTGCCACAGGTACAGGCTGTACGAGATATCACCGGTGAAGCGCATCGGGCGAACCGCGAGCAGGCGGGTCGGATACCACCAGCGGTCGGTGTTCGATGCAGCGATGATCGCACCCGCTCCGAGGGTCGGCAGCAGCGCCATGTATCCCGGGAATGGTGTCTGCCCGTCGAAGCGGAGCGCGGTGTACAAAAGTGCCAGGATGCCGCCCCAGCCGAGCACGAAGCTCAGCACCGGATGCTGAACGCGCAGCATCGGCACCAGCGCGATCAACGCGCCGACGCCGAACTGCCACATCCGAGTGAAAGTGACGAAATACGCGGGTGCGGGGTCGGTGATCGTGAACACGATGCAGAAGATGAGGGATGCAACGGAGACGATGGCGATGGCGATAGTGACCGCACGAAGCCGCGCACCCGAGAACCACTTGACCGCGACCCACGCGGCCAGAAGCATCAGAAGCGGCCACAGCACGTAGAACTGCTCTTCGAGCGAGAGCGACCAGTAGTGCTGCACCGTAGTCGGTTCGCCGGTCAGCGCCAGATAGTCGGCGGAGTTGAACGCCAGGAACCAGTTCTCCACGTAGAACGTCGAGGCGATGATCTCTTTGAGCTCGGCGGGGAGCGCAGAGGTGGGAGTCAGATACGGGACCGATACGACGATCGCGCAGAATAGCAGGACAAGCAGCGATGCCGGTAGCAGCCGACGTGCTCGCCGTGCCCAGAACTGGCCCAGTTTCACGGTTCCCGTGGAGGTGAGCTCCCTGACCAGGTGCGCGGTGATCAAGAACCCGGAGATCACGAAGAACACGTCGACACCGACGTAACCGCCACTGAGGCGTCCTGGCCAGAAGTGGTAGAGCACGACAAAGAGGACGGCGATCGCTCGCAGCCCCTGGACGTGCGGAATGAACCGCGTGCGATTCTCGTGCTCGGGAGACTTGTCGCGCCTGCGCTGAGAGCGGGTGGTCGAGGAGAAAGGCGCGGCGGAGTTCACCCTCCAACGCTAGCGTGAACACCTCAGAACCCCCGCAACTGCGGCGGGCGCTTTGCCGATCGCGTTTAGCTCAGGTGTGTGATGCGTCCGGCGAGCAGCGTAGCCTGCACCGGCATGGCACGCAGCGTCGATGCCGATGCCGTGTGCGGATCCGCACCGCACAGCACAAGATCTGCGGTGTCCCCTGGCCTCGTTGACGAGCGAACGCTTGCGGCAAGAGCCTCACCGCGGGTCAGTTGCTCCTCCGGATGCCACGCATCGCGGTCATCATCCGTCCGCGCCACCGCCGCGGCAATGGTTGCCCACGGATCCAGCGGCGCCACCGGAGCATCTGAGCCCAGTCGCAATTCGACCCCCGCGCGAAGGAGGGTGGCCATCGGGTAGCCCACGGCCGTTTGATGAGCCCAATACCCTTCCACCAGGTCACGATCATCAATTGCGTGCTGCGGTTGCACACTGGCGGCCAGCCCCAGTCGGGCGATTCGCGAGATGTCGGCGTGTCGCACCAGTTGCGCATGCTCGATCGTTCCGGTGGCTCCGGAGGCGGCTACCGCGTCCAACGCCGATGCCACGGCGCGGTCGCCGATGGCGTGTACGGAGACTTCGAGTCCCGCCCCGGTCGCACGGGTCAGCAGCTCGATGAGATCAACGGGTGAGACGTTCATCACCCCGAAGTCGGTTTGGTCGTCGGGATAGGGATGCGAGCACGCCGCAGTCCGGGTCCCCAGCGATCCATCCGAGATGATCTTCAGCGGCCCCATGCGCACAAGATCAGCGATGCTATCCCCGGTACGCAGACCAGCAGAGATCGCGCGGTCGAGGTCGGAGATGTACACGGCGAACTCAACCCGTTGCGCGGCGAATCCACCCGCTGCTCGACGGTCCCAGGCTTGGAGGTTCCAGGCCATATCGAAGTCCACTATCCCGGTCACGCCGCGCGCCGCGGCAGCGTCTCCGGCACGTATGACAGCCAGATCTCCGTGAGCCGGGTCCACCGCGTTCAACCGCCGCGAGATCAGGAATGCGTCGTCCTCTCGCAGCATTCCATCGGACGTGCGAAAGCCTTCGCGCTCCAGCGCTGCGGTGTTCAACCAGACGCTGTGCACATCCGCGTTGATCAAATAGGTCGGCACACTCCCCGTGGCAGCATCCAGAACCGCAATCGAGGGGGCATCCGGCCAGAAGGCGTCACGAAAACCTGTGCCCACTCGCCTTCCGTCTGTCAGCACCGCCACATTCGACATTCGGGCTGCGGCTTCAGCAGCCGATGTCGTGTCGCCGAGGTGCTCCCGCTCGGCAGTGAGCGCCCACTGCGTGGTGTGCACGTGATGGTCCCACAGCCCCGGCACCACCCAGGCGCCCTGCCCCTCGAGAACAGCGCCGGCTGAACGAAGGGCGCCAGTCGGGGCGATGTCCACGATTCGGTCGCCGTCCAGGTGAATGTCCACCGGCTCGGCGTCGACCAGATATTCGCGTCCGGGTCCCGCTACGCGCACTTCCCGAATCATCGAGATGTGTTCGCCGACCGCGCTCATGCGCTTCGTCCCGGTCGCGCATCCTGCGCCCGGCGCATCTCCGCGGCAAGCGCCGGGTTGGCATAAGCGCCGTTGCTCTGAAGTTCGGCGATGATGTTCTCCACCGTGGCGGCATCCTTGTTCTGGCTGAGTTTCCGTTTGGCTACGACGCGTGTCGGCGTCAGGCGGAAGCCGACTGTTCCGGCCGCGAGCCGATGGACGAACGCTTCATCATTGGGGCGCTCCCACATGAGCCGCGGCTCCGGCAGCTGGCCTTCGAACCGCTCGACGAGGCGATCCAGCACCCGCAGGTTCTCCTCGTCGCTGAGGATCTCCGGAATGCCGGAAAGGTGAACCGCGGTGTAGTTCCACGTGGGCACCGCTTTGGTGTCTGCGTCATACCAGCCGGGTGAGATGTACCCGTTCGGCCCTTGGAAGATCACGAGCATCTCGTGCTGGCCGAGTTCGTGGATGAGGTCGTCCGGCTTTCCCACATGCGCAACGATCGTGAGGTCATCACGATCATCATCCAGCATGACCGCGTAGTGCGAAGCGACCTGGCCGTCTGCGGTTGCCGTGACGATAGTGGCCCAGGGATTGTGCTCGATGACACGGCGCATCTCGGCGACGTCTGCCAGTGTGAAACTCGGGTTCTGACGCATTCCCTCAGCCTAAGTCTGATCCCACGGTCAGGCCTGGCATTTCGGGCACCAGTAGAGCTTGCGTGCACCGAGCTCCTCGAGCACAATCTGCGTGCCGCACGTACGGCACGGCAGACCGGCACGGTGATAGACCCAGTGACGGTCATCACGACTTGCCATAGCTGCGCGGTAGTCGTCGGCTGAGAGGTCGTCCATCGTCATCATCTGACCGGTCTCGACTCCGATCGGCAGAAGCCGGGCCCAGTCGTGCCAGAGCTCCCGGACGATCTCCACAGGTACAGCTTTTCCGGGTGTGTGCGGGTTCAGCCGCGCCCGATAGAGCATCTCCGCGCGGTAGACGTTCCCGATTCCGCTGACGACGGACTGATCCATCAGCAGCAACGCGATCGCGGTGCCCTTCTTGCCGACTGTGTGCACGAATCGTGCTTCGTTCTGGGCAGGGTCCCCGACCAGCGGATCCGGGCCGAGCTTGGCGACGGATGCGAGCATCTCATCGGGCGTCTGCAGCACGCAGGCGGTGGGGCCGCGCAGGTCCGCCGCGGTAATGTCGGTCATCAGACGCAAGCGCACCTGCCCGACGACCGGCGGCGGCCACGGCATGTCCTCATCCGCCAGCCCCTTGGTCTGCTCTGACATGCGCACATGCACGCGCGTACGCCGAGGCGCCCCGATCGAAGACAGCGAGTTCTCACCGGCATCGTCGAGGATCGGCGTCTCGGCTCCCGCATCCAGATCAGCGCCGCGCTGATTCGTCTGCCCCATCCGTCCGTTCGCGGATGCGATCGTCGGGTCGAGCAGGACCTCCCCGGCGAAGTCCCACGCGCCGTACAGTCCCAGATGCACTCGAAGCCAGATATCGCCCTCGGTCTCGAGGAACATCTGCTTGCCGACGGCTTTCACGCTCACGGCCTGGCGCCCGTCGAGCACCGATGCCCCCTCGACGAATCGGCCCTGCGGACTCGACGCCTGCAGCGTCTTGCCTACGAAGTTCCGATCGAACTGCCGAGCAATTCGGTGAACGGAGTGTCCCTCAGGCATCTCAGGCGCGCGGGTCCGGCAGCAGCGACCCATCGCGTTCGAAGTCCGCGATCTGACCGATACGGCGCACGTGACGCTCTTCGTCCGAGAACGGTGTCGAGATGAAACGCTCGATGAACGAGACAACTTCTTCGAAGGTGTGCTGGCGCGCGCCGATGGAGATCACGTTGGCGTCGTTGTGCTGGCGTGCGAGTTCGGCCGTGGAGAGGTTCCAGACCAGCGCAGCGCGAACGCCCTGCACCTTGTTGGCAGCGATCTGCTCGCCGTTGCCCGAGCCGCCGAATACGATTCCGAGCGCTTCGACTCCAGCGGACTGGTCGGCCACGACGGCACGAGCGGCTCGGATACAGAAGGCCGGGTAGTCGTCGAGCGCGTCATACTCGACGGGACCGTGATCGATGACTTCGTGTCCGAGCGTTCGCAAATGCTGCTGAAGCTGTGTGGAGAATTCCAGTCCCGCGTGGTCTGTGGCGATGTGGATGCGCATGCTCACCATCCTAGAAGTGTCTGAGTCAGCGGTTGATCAGGGGGCGATTCCGCCAGCGGCCGGTTTGAATCCGGCTCGGATGTTCTCACAGCATCCAGGACGGCAGATATCGAATGCGGGACCCAGCGCTGTGACGTGAGCGCGATCGGATGCTGCCCGGCCTTCGAGTCGCTCCTGAATGAGGTCAACGATCCCGGAGACGAACGCGGGCGAAATCCCCGGTGTCGGCGTGCGCACAAACTGCAAGCCGGCTTCCTGGGCAGCTTCCGCAGCTTCCGTGTCCAGATCCCAGAGCACTTCCATGTGATCGCTCATGAACCCAACCGGAACCACGACCACAGCTTCGATGCCGCGCGCAGGCAGCTCACCGATGACATCGCACACGTCCGGTTCCAACCAGGGCTGTGAAGCCGGGCCTGATCGTGACTGGTAGACGAGTTCCCAGGTGGTGCTGACGGCTTCGGGCACGAGCTGACGTACCTTATCCATCACCCAGGCCGCGACCGCCTGGTGCTGCGCGGCATAAGCACCGCCGTCACCCCAGTCGATGTCGCGCGGTCCGGAGCGCTCGGCATCGTCCATAGGAACACTGTGCGTGGAGAACAGCACGTGGATGCCGTCAGCTCGAACCCCGTCCGAAACGAACTGTGCGACTGCCGCGTGTACGCCATCGATGAATGCTTGGACGAACCCGGGGTGGTCGTAGAACGGACGGATCTTGTCGATTGTCACGCGGTCATCAAGACCGGTCTGGGTCAGCACCCGGGCGAAGTCCTCGCGGTACTGACGACAGCTCGAGAACGAACTGTAGGCGCTTGTCGCAAAGGCAAGAAGCGTCGTGTCCCCCGCACGCTCGGCGTCCGTGACGGCATCTTCCAGGTACGGTGCCCAGTTGCGGTTGCCCCAGTACACAGGCAACTCGATGCTCCGCGCAGCCAGCTCGTGCTCGAGAGCCGCTTTCAGGGCTCGGTTCTGCGCGTTGATGGGGCTGATGCCGCCGAAGTGGCGATAGTGATGCGAGACGTCTTCCAGGCGTTCGTCGGGGATTCCCCTCCCCCGAGTCACATTGCGCAGAAACGGGATCACATCGTCCTGTCCCTCAGGCCCGCCGAAGCCCGCGAGGAGCACGGCGTCATATGCCACCGGCGTTTCAATGAATTTGGCACCGGCCGCGGCGGCTTCGGAAGCGAAGGGAACGACATTCTCATCAGACACAGTCACATGCTCATCTTTCCACTGCTTGCATAAGGATCTGCCTAGTCCTGGCGTAGGCTGTCATGGTTGCCGTCGGCGCCACGCGCATCGATTGCAGGCGACACCCCCGAACCCCTGGGAGAAACAGCTGTGCCTGGAGAGAACCTCACCCGAATCGAAGCGCAGGAGCGTCGTGCTCTCGTCGACACACAGTCGTACGAGATCTCGCTCGATCTGACGAAGGGCGCCGAACTCTTCGGCTCCCGCAGCGTCGTGCGCTTCACCGCGAAGCCGGGAAGCTTCACATTCATCGACCTCATCGCACACGAGGTGCGCGAGATCTCGCTCAATGGCGAGCAGCTGTCACCGAGCGAGGTCTTCGCCGATTCCCGCATCGCGCTGACGAACCTCCAGGAGCAGAACGTCCTCGTCGTCGACGCGGATTGCTCTTACACGAACACCGGAGAGGGGCTGCACCGCTTCGTCGATCCCGTCGACGACGAGGTCTACCTCTACTCGCAGTTCGAGGTGCCCGACTCCCGTCGTGTGTTCGCCGTCTTCGAACAGCCTGATCTGAAGGCCACCTTCCAGTTCACCGTGACCGCCCCGGATAACTGGAAGGTCATCTCCAACTCCCCCACACCCGAGCCGATCAACCATGACGCCAGCAGCACAGCGACATGGGGCTTCGAGCCGACGCCGCGCATCTCCTCCTACATCACCGCACTCGTGGCGGGGCCGTACGAATCGACATTCTCCGAGCTCACCAGCTCTGACGGCCGGATTATCCCGCTCGGTGTCTACGGACGCAAGAGCCTGTGGCAGCACATCGACGCCGATTACCTCTTCGACAAGACCCGCGAAGGGTTCGCCTACTTCGAATCGAAATTCGGCGTGCCGTACCCGTTCGAGAAGTACGACCAGCTGTTCGTTCCGGAATTCAACGCCGGCGCGATGGAGAACGCGGGAGCGGTCACCTTCACGGAGACTTACGTCTTCCGCAGCAAGGTGACGGATGCTGTCAAGGAACGCCGCGTCGTCACGATCCTGCACGAACTCGCGCACATGTGGTTCGGTGACCTCGTCACCATGAGGTGGTGGAACGACCTGTGGCTGAACGAGTCGTTCGCCGAGTGGGCTTCGACCATCGCCACCGCCGAGGCCACGGAGTGGACCGAGGCCTGGACGACGTTCAATGCCATGGAGAAGACCTGGGCCTACCGCCAGGACCAGCTTCCCTCCACGCATCCGATCGTCGCCGAGATCAACGACCTCGAAGATGTCCAGGTCAACTTCGACGGCATCACCTATGCGAAGGGCGGCTCGGTCCTCAAGCAGCTCGCCGCCTGGGTCGGGATCGATGCCTTCTTCGCCGGCGTCGGCCAGTACTTCCAGAAGCACGCCTGGGGCAACACCGAGGTCAGCGATCTGCTCACCGAGCTCGAGGCCACCAGTGGGCGCGATCTCAGCACCTGGGCGAGCAAATGGCTGGAGACCGCGGGCGTCAACACGCTCTCCCCTGTCATCGCCGAAGACTCTTCAGGCAAGATCACCCGTTTCGCCGTCACGCAGACGGCTCCCGCTGATTACCCGACGATCCGCCCGCACCGCCTGGGCGTCGGTCTCTACAACCTTGTCGATGGGGCGCTCACCCGCACGCACTACGTCGAAATCGACGTCGACGGCGACCGCACCGAAGTTCCGGAGCTGCAGGGTCACGACCGCCCAGACCTGGTACTGCTCAACGACAACGACCTCGCATACGCGAAGATCCGTCTGGACGAGCGGTCACTGGCCACCGCCATCGCGCACCTCGGTGCCATCTCCGATCCGCTGGCGCGTTCGATCGTCTGGGGCGCAGCCTGGGACCAGACCCGCGACGCCGAGAGCGCAGCATCCGATTACATCGATCTGGTGCTCGGGAACATCGGCAGCGAGACCGAATCGACGACCGTTCGCACCACCCTCGCCCAGCTGCGCACGGCAGCGGCGCTCTATGTGGCGCCCGGTGAACAGCAGGCTGCCCGGCTGAAGGTTGCCGAAGGTCTGTGGGAGCTCGCGCAGAGCGCGCCGGCCGGTAGCGACAGCCAGTTGCAGTTCGTCACCGCATTCGCGGGCGCGATCGTCAACTCCGAGCATGCCGGCATCGTCGGTCGCCTGCGCTCCGGAGAAGACACCCTCCCCGGCCTCGAGATCGACGCTGACCTCTCGTGGCAGCTGCTGATCGGCCTCGCCTCGATCGGCGCGACGGATGCGGCATCCATCGATGCCGCCCTCGCAGCGGACAACACCTCGAAGGGTGCCGAGTTCGCAGCTCTGGCGCACGCCGCTCTTCCCACCGTGCCGGATAAGCGCATCGCGTGGACGCGACTGGTCGAGAACTCGGATGCCCCGAACACGATCGTGCGCGCAGGCTCCCAAGGCTTCGTCCACCCGAACAGCGTCGAGGTGCTCGGCGAGTTCGTACAGAGCTACTTCGACATGCTGCTGCCGGTGTGGGAGTCGCGCACCTACCAGATTGCGAACTACCTCATCGTCGGGCTATACCCGACGCCGCTTGCCAACGCTGAGCTTCGCGAAGCGACCCGCACGTGGCTGAGCGACAACGCTGATGCTGCGCCGGCGCTGCGCCGCCTCGTCAGCGAGGGGCTAGCCGACGTGGAACGCGCCCTGGCCGCACAGGCTCGCGACGCGGAGGACGACTCTGAGGACTGATCCTCAGCTTCTGCGTCGGGCCCCTGCCACCAAGCTCATCCAGCTGGTGCAGGGGCCCGATCGCTAGTATCGAGGGGTGCTCTCCCTTCCGCATTTCCAAGATGTCGAACCGGTGGATCAAGCCGACTGGACGGGTTTTTTAGAGACCCTCGCCCGCGGTGGCCGCGCCGCGCTGAACGTCGCGATCATCATCGCCGTCGCCCTGGTTGTCACGTTCGTGCTGCGCATCGTCATCCGGCGCGTCGTGCAACGCATCGTCAACAGCGCAAAGTCCAAAGCGAACGTGGACGATACTCAAGCTCTGGAGCAGTCCCCGCTGGCAGATATGCGGCTGATTCAGCGAACTCGCACGCTCGGATCGATTCTGCAGAACATCATCAACGTGGTGGTTCTGGTGATCGCACTGCTGCTGATCGTGTGGACGCTCTCGCCTTCGCTGTTGAGTTCGCTCACGCTGCTGACCGCCGCGGTCGGCGCGGGACTCGGCTTCGGCGCCCAGAACATCGTCAAAGACGTTCTCAACGGCCTGTTCATCGTCGCCGAGGACCAGATCGGAATCGGCGACGTCGTGGATGTGGGTCTCGCCAGCGGCATGGTCGAGTATGTGAGCGTGCGTGTGACCCAGCTGCGGGATGTGAACGGCACGCTCTGGTACGTGCGCAACGGCGAGATCCTCCGGATCGGAAACATGTCGCAGGGATGGGCGCGCACGATCATCGACCTGGGCGTGCCCGTCGATGCCGATGTGGCCGAGGTCGAGCGCGCGCTGCTCGCGGCGGCCGAACAACTCGCGAAGGAACCCAAGTGGCGTACGCGCATCATCGAACGTCCAGAGGTGTGGGGCCTGGAGTCGATCTCCGGCGATGCTCTGGTTATTCGCGTTGTGCTCAAGACACGCGCGAATGCAAAGGATGACGTGGCCCGCGAACTGCGCATGCGACTCAAAGCAGCCGTTGAGGGGCTGGATCTGACCATTCCCCGGATGGAGTCCGTCATCCCCACCGGGCCCGAGGGTGCCCGTCGTGTGCGCGGCGCGAACCCACCGCTGACGCGCCCTAATCCGGTCACGGGCGTGCCGCCGGTGATCCGCGGGATTTGGCGCAAAAAGAACACCCAGGCACACGACGACGAAGCCAAGGACAACGAATGACTTTCTATGATGAGGTCGGCGGTTACGCGACGTTCGAGAAGATCGTAAACATCTTCTACCGCGAGGTCGCGCTCGACCCGGTCCTGAAGCCGATGTATCCGGAAGAGGATCTCGGCCCCGCAGAAGAGCGCTTCGCGCTGTTCCTTGCGCAGTACTGGGGCGGCCCGTCGACATACAGTGAGCGCCGCGGGCATCCGCGCCTGCGTATGCGGCACAACCCCTTCCACGTCAATCCGGATGCCCGTGACCGCTGGCTGCGCTGCATGCGCACCTCGCTCGACGAAGTCCAATTGTCCGCACTGCACGACGCGACGCTGTGGGACTACCTCGAACGCGCCGCTTATGCCATGGTGAACACCATGGAACCCACGAGTATCGGCCCCGATGCCGCCGGCCGGCCCACGCTCGAGACCCGCACGACCAGTCAGGATTCAACGGAGAACGCATGACGACCCCACCCCTGTCCGCCGACGTCCTAGTGATCGGATGGGGGTTGGCCGGTCTCGTGGCCGCCGCCGAGGCGACAGCCGCCGGTAAACGAGTGATCCTCCTCGACCAGGAGCCCCGATCGAACCTGGGCGGTCAGGCATGGTGGTCATTCGGCGGATTGTTTTTCGTCGATTCACCGGAGCAGCGACGCCTCGGAATCAAAGACTCGCTCGAACTCGCCACCCAGGACTGGTTCGGCAACGCCGGTTTCGACCGCGACGAGGACCACTGGCCGCGTCGATGGGCTGACGCGTATCTGCAGTTCGCCGCGGGTGAGAAACGTGCCTGGCTACGTGAGCGCGGCGTCGGCTTCTTCCCCGTGGTCGGGTGGGCTGAGCGCGGCGGCTACGGCGCGATCGGTCCGGGAAACTCGGTGCCGCGTTTCCACATCACCTGGGGTACCGGCCCGGGCATCGTCGCACCGTTCGCCGATGCCGTTCACCGTGCGGAGGATGCCGGAACCCTCACTGTGCTCCCCCGCCATCGCGTCACTGAGCTGCTGAGCGCCGATGGCGCTGTCATCGGCGCACGGGGCCACCGTCTCGTCGATTCCACGAGTGCCCGCGGCCTCAGCACATCACGCGAGGTCGCCGGTGATTTCGAGATCTCCGCGGGTGCGACCATCGTCGCCTCCGGCGGCATCGGCGGAAATCACGACCTGGTGCGCGCGGCGTGGCCAAAGCGGCTGGGCACAGCTCCTGAGCACATGCTGACGGGAGTGCCAGCCTATGTGGACGGGTCGATGCATGCCGTATCTGCAACAGCCGGTGCGCACCTCATCAACGGCGACCGCATGTGGCATTACGTCGAGGGAATCAGCAATTGGGATCCGGTGTGGCCTGCGCACGGCATCCGAATCCTGCCCGGGCCGTCATCCCTGTGGCTGGATGCCACGGGACAACGTCTGCCTGTCCCGCTCTTCCCCGGCTTCGACACACTGGGAACTCTCCAGTACCTGCGCCAGACCGGGCACGACCATTCCTGGTTCGTCACGTCGCGACAGATCGTCGAGAAGGAGTTCGCGCTTTCTGGCAGCGAGCAGAACCCCGATCTCACCGGCAAGGATGTCGGGCTGCTGCTGAAATCTCGTCTGGCGAAGGGCCCGACCGGTCCCGTGCAGGCATTCCTCGACGAGGGCGCGGACTTCATCGTCGAGAACGACCTGGAGAGCCTGCTGGAGCAGATGCGCCTGCACGACGGCGGCGAAGCGCTCGACATCGATACTGTTCGCCGTGAAGTCATCGCTCGTGACCGCGAGATCGAAAACGACTTCAGCAAGGATGCGCAGATCGGGATGCTGCGCTCCATGCGCGGCTACCGCGGCGACAGACTCATCCGCACAGCGTCACCGCATCGGCTGCAGGACCCGGCGGCCGGCCCGATGATCGCGGTGAAGCTGCACGTTCTGACGCGGAAGTCGCTCGGTGGCATCGAGACCGACCTCGATGGACGCGCGCTGGACTCTTCGGGCAACGCCATCACCGGGCTGTTCGCTGCGGGTGAGGCCAGCGGGTTCGGCGGCGGCGGCGTGCACGGGTACCGCGCACTGGAAGGTACGTTCTTGGGCGGATGCCTGTTCTCCGGACGTCAGGCGGGACGCGCGGCTGCGCAGTAGGACCCGCTAGCCTGCGCCTACGCCTGTTCCGCGGACGGCGGTGAGTCCGGTGACCATCGGACCGCGCGAGAGCACGTGCCCGCGCGCGAAGCCCAACCGCGTCCAGCGCCCGGATGCTGTCACGGTGACGTTCTCCTCGCCGGAGATGAACCCGAAGGCGTGTGCGGCGAAGGCCACGCCTCGCGGGAGACCGGCGAGGTCCTCGTCCGGCTCACCCCAGATGGCGGCCCGGAGCGCTCGGACCGCCTCTTCGCCAGCGCCCGGTGTCGCCCCGCGCGCCACGGCCGAGATTCCCCATTGGGCACGGTTGGCAATCACCGACGATTCCAGGCTTCCGGTGCGCTCCCACCCTCCACGTGGCGGCGCGACTCCCGCCCAGGCCGGAGAACGTCCGGTGTCGGGTAGTTTCAGCATCCGCTCGTCTTCATCTGCGGTGAGTTCGTCCACGACGATGTCGCACTCCAACTCCGGATCGGCGCGGACGATCCGCATGGCGAGAACCGTCGGGGTCTGGTCGAACAATCCCTGGGGCGCCAGCGCAGCAGCGGTCACGGCCAGGATGCCATCCGCGCCCTGCAGCCGTACCCCGTCCTCGGAGACCAATCCTGCTCGGCCGAAAAAGGTGAGGACGTCACGAGCGGTGTCGGAGTCTGCGAGAACAAGGCGATGGTGCACGCGTTCTAAACTATCAAGGAGGCGATCGACGGTCGCGGGAGGAGCGCCATGAACGCAGACGCACAGGCTCAAGCATCCGTTGACACCCTGCTGGACGTGCTGGATCTCGATGAGAGCCAAGCGCGGACCACCGAAGACATCTTCACCGGCAGTTCGCACAGTATGCCCACCGGGCGCATCTACGGCGGGCAGGTGCTCGGCCAATGCCTGATCGCCGCTGAGCGGACGATGCCAGAGGATCGCGCCGTGCACTCGATGCACGGGTATTTTCTCCGCCCGGGCGATTCCACCCAGGGCGTGACGATAGCCGTCGATCGCATCCACGATGGTCGGTCGTTTTCGACCAGACGGGCGCAGGCCTACCAGAACGGCGTTCCGATCTTCTCAATGATCGCTTCGTTCCAGGACGAGGCTCCCGGGCTCGAACATTCCACGCCGATGCCAGTCGGCATCCCGCAGCCCGAGCAGATCCCGCCCGATGAAGATCTGGCACCGGACAACAAGCCGGTCATGCGGCAGCTGCTGATGGAGCGTCCCGTTGAAGTGCGTCATATCGACCCGCCGATTTATCTCGCCGTCGACGGCGAGCAGGCCGCGCGGCAGGCCGTGTGGATGCGTCTGCGGGCGCCGATGCCGGATGACCAGCGTCTGCACCGCGCTGCGCTGGCCTACCTCAGCGATATGACGATCCAGGAGTCGATCCTGCGCGCGCACGGTGTGTCTTGGGTGACGCCGGGGCTGAAGGTGGCGAGCCTGGATCACGCCATGTGGTGGCACCGTCCCGCGCGCGTCGATGAGTGGCTGCTGTACGTGCAGGAGTCACCCAATGCTCGCGGCGGTCGTGGTCTGGCTACCGGCCGTGTCTACACGCGCGAAGGCGTGCTGGTCGCCAGTGTCTCGCAGGAGATCATGATCCGCGTCCCTGCGGACCGCTGACGCTCTCAGCGATGCGCGTACTGGACAGGGTCGCCGATATACGGCGCCCAGGCTTCGCGCATCTGCGAGGTGATTCGCGTCGGACGACCTGATTCGGCGTTCACCAGCACCAGCACCGCCGTCGAGCGGGCGTAGAGCACTCGGGTCTCGCTGGCGGGGTCGTTGAAGACCTCATAGCAGACATCGACGCTGGAGCCACCGATCTTGCCGAACCACAACTGCACTTCGAGCGGTCGGCGCTGGTACGGAACGGGCGCGAGGTACTCGATCTCCTGCCGTGCGATGAGTGAGAGCATGCCGGATTCGATTCCGGTCTCCAGGATCGCCGTCTGCGGTGCCTGTTCTCCCGGTCCGGGCGCCCAGAATGCACGCACACGCGCTTCTTCGAGCAACTTCAGCATGGAGGTGTTGTTGACGTGGTTGTACGCGTCAAGATCTCCCCAGCGCAGCTGGATCGGAACGGAGATACGGGAGGCGGGCGTTGTGCCCGCCTCTCGATCTGCTTCAGTCACGCGTGAGCTTGCGGTGCGTCGAACGGTGCGGGTTCGCCGCATCCTGGCCGAGGCGCTCGATCTTGTTCTGCTCGTACGCTTCGAAGTTGCCCTCGAACCAGTGCCACTGGGCCGGGTTCTCATCGGTGCCCTCGTAGGCGAGGATGTGCGTGGCGATGCGGTCGAGGAACCACCGGTCGTGAGTGATGACCACGGCGCACCCGGGGAACTCCAGCAGAGCATTCTCGAGCGAGCTCAGCGTCTCGACATCGAGGTCGTTAGTCGGCTCGTCGAGAAGCAGAAGGTTGCCGCCCTCCTTGAGCGTCAGGGCGAGGTTCAAGCGGTTGCGCTCACCACCGGAGAGTACCCCGGCCTTCTTCTGCTGGTCGGGCCCCTTGAAACCGAACTTCGACACATAAGCGCGCGAGGGAATCTCGATCTTGCCGACCATCATGATGTCGAGGCCGTCAGAGACGACCTCCCACAACGTCTTGTCCGGGTCGATGTTCGAGCGGGACTGGTCGACATAGCTGATCTTGACCGTCTCACCGATCTTGAGTTCGCCGCTGTCGATCGACTCAAGACCGACGATCGACTTGAACAACGTGGTCTTACCGACGCCGTTCGCACCGATGATGCCGACAATGCCGTTGGGCGGCAGGCTGAAGCTCAGGCCGTCGATGAGCGTGCGGTCGCCGAAGCCCTTCTTGAGGTTCTTCGCTTCGATCACGACGCTGCCCAGACGTGGGCCGGCGGGGATCTGAATCTCCTCGAAGTCGAGCTTCCGAGTCCGCTCCGCCTCCGTTGCCATCTCTTCGTAGCGAGCCAGACGCGCCTTCGACTTGGTCTGGCGTCCCTTGGCGCTGGAGCGCACCCACTCGAGTTCGTCCTTGAGGCGCTTCGCGAGCTTCTGGTCCTTCTTACCCTGGATGTCGAGGCGCTCGGCCTTCTTCTCCAGATACGTCGAGTAGTTGCCCTCGTAGCCGATCAGGCGTCCGCGGTCGACTTCGGCGATCCACTCTGCGACGTTGTCGAGGAAGTACCGGTCGTGGGTGATCGCGATGACGGCACCCTTGTAGGACTTCAGGTGCTGCTCGAGCCAGAGAACGCTTTCGGCGTCGAGGTGGTTAGTCGGCTCATCCAACAGCAACAGATCAGGCTTCTGGAGCAGCAGCTTCGCCAGTGCGACGCGGCGCTTCTCACCACCGGACAGCGGGGCGATCGCAGCGTCTCCGGGCGGGGTGCGCAGCGCATCCATGGCCTGCTCGAGCTGCGAGTCGAGGTCCCAGCCGTCAGCGGCGTCGATCTCTTCCTGCAGCACACCCATCTCAGCCAGCAGCGTGTCGAAATCAGCATCCGGATCGGCCATCAGCGCCGAGATCTCGTTGAAGCGATCGAGCTTCGCCTTGATAGCGACGCCGTCCTGGATGTTCTCCAGGACAGTCTTCGATTCGTCGAGCTCGGGCTCCTGCAACAGAATGCCGACAGTGAACCCCGGGGAGAGCTTGGCTTCACCGTTTGACGGGATGTCGAGGCCTGCCATGATCTTGAGGATCGTCGACTTACCGGCACCGTTCGGGCCGACCATACCGATCTTCGCTCCGGGAAGGAACGACATCGTCACGTCATCCAGGATGAGCTTCTCGCCCACTGCCTTCCGCGCACGCACCATCGAGTAGATGTACTCTGCCATACCGTTTCAACGCCCTATCTCGTCGTACATGATCCGTTGTCGCACCGTCGTGACGGCACACAAAGTCTTGTACCAGCTTACCCGGGATCCGTCATCGTCACTGAGGGTCTGCCCGATACTCGGCGGGTTCGACGAGGGAGCTGAGCGCTACCAATCACCAATCGATCGGACGCGTATTCCCGATCAGGCAGCGCCCCTCGGCAAGCTGATCCATGATCATCGTGACGGGTGCACCGGTTGACGGTCCCACCTGTCCGACCAGGCAGAGGTCCTCGCCCCAGCGGACGGAGAACTGGATGCTTTCGGCAGGATTTCCCACAGTGGTGCCGTCTTCGGTGACCTGCATGCCGGCGCGATCGAATCCTGCGGCCACGAGCGCGTCGATGTACGCCCGCCCGGAGACGTTCTCCGGAGAAGCTCCGACCTGTTCGACGATCTTCGTGAAGACCGGAAGGTTGTCTTCAGCGGTTCCGTCGGGGTGAAAACTCGGCTCGGGCGCGGGAGTGGCCGTCGGGGCACTGCTCACCGCAGGCTCCCCTGACGGTTCCGGATCGGTGGGCTGGGGAGTGCACGCTGTCAGCGCGAGACCGATGATTACCGTCGATGCCGCCAGGGCGAGCAGCGAGCGCAAGGAATGAAGTCGACGGGGCACGCTCCGATCCTACGCGCGCGCCCCGTCTCGCGCTCTCAGCCCCCGCCACGCGTAGAGCATGACTGGGCTCAGTTCGCTGACCAGTTCGTCGAGGGCACGAGTTCCGCTTCTTCCAGCTCAAGATCCTCCTCACTATCGTCGGGTGCGTGCACTGCAGGGGCAGTGCTCTGATCGGCGCTGATCTCGGCGCTCGCATCAGATAGCGGCTGCGGCGCAGCCGACGCGCTGTTCGCCTTCACATACGCGCTCGCCCCCCACCGCAGGTCGTGACCGATGGCCTCGGCCTCGATATCAGCGCTCATTCCCTTGCGACCGCCGCTCTCCCACTCACGCAGCTTGAGTTTGCCGGTGACGATCACTCCGTCCCCCTGGCGCAGCGACGCCTTCGCATGATCGGCGAGCTGGCGGAACGCCGACACGTTGTACCAGTTGGTGCCGGTCTCCACCCACGCCTGCACCTTCGAGTCGTACCGGCGCTGCGGACTCGCGACGCGGAAGTTCACAACAGGGACCCCGGTCGTGGTCGCGCTCCGGTTCGGATCAGCACCTACTCGTCCCAGGATCGTCACGGTGTCGTTCATAGCTGTCTCCTTTGTGTTCCCGGGGCGTACCCGGATCACAACAGCGTGCCGGTGTTACGGCCAGCACGCAGGCCGATACCCACGTTCGGTGGACAACTCGTGCAATACGCAGGTCAGTGCAGGAAAGGATTCCATCGAACGCGGGATGAATGTCGGTGGTCGCTCATATGTTCGAGTCGAAAGGAGATTCCGATGTCAACCACTCAACTCCAGCATTTGCCCGAGGTTCCGTACTCCTCCCCTGCTCTCTCCTCGACGCGCGAGCACCTGGTACGCGCATCCGATCATCTCTGGCGCGTCGAAGACGCCGCCGGCCGCATCCTCGGCCACCTGCGAATCATCGCCGACCCGCTGGGCCTCCGGTACCGCGCCGAACGCCTGCACCTGGCATCGGGTGCCTTCCGGCTGGTCGGTGACTTCTGGCGTCCCGACGATGCGGTGCAAGCCCTACGAAACGGGTAGCGCGGTCTGCGAGGACAGCGCGAGCGCCGATGATTGCAGCCGAGCGGGAAAACATCGCTAATCTAGATGTCGACCCCCAGTAGCTCAGCGGAAGAGCATCGATCTTCTAAGTCGCCGGTCGCACGTTCGAATCGTGCCTGGGGGACCACAGCGTTCAGTGTCCGTGCTCTCGATAGAATCGAGTCATGGTATCTGCGTCCGAAAATGACCGTCTTGTCTGGATCGACTGCGAAATGACAGGTCTCGACCTCGCGGTGGATGAACTCGTCGAGATCGCCGTCGTCATCACAGACTTCGAGCTTCGCCCCATTGATCCGGGGTTCCAGGTGGTCATTAAGCCCAATGACTCCGCTCTGGAGAATATGAACGACTTCGTCACGCAAATGCACACGTCGTCCGGGCTCATCGAGGAAATTCCGCAGGGCATCTCACTGGCAGATGCTGAGGCGCAGACGCTGGCATATATCAAGAGGTTTGTCCCGCTGGAGCGCAAGGCGCCGCTCGCAGGAAACACGATCGGCACCGATCGCATGTTCCTGGCGAAGTACATGCCGCAGATCGATCAGTGGCTGCACTACCGCAATGTCGACGTCTCCAGCATCAAAGAATTGTCCCGGCGCTGGTACCCACGAGTCTTCTTCCAGGCCCCCGCCAAAAACGGCGGACACCGCGCACTCGCCGACATCCTGGAGTCGATTCGAGAGCTTCGTTACTACCGCGAAGCCGTGTTCGTCGCCGAGCCAGGCCCGACCAGCGATGAGGCACGAGACATCGCCGCGCGCACCGTTTCGTCATTCAGCCCAGAGGTGTAATACACTCTTCTAGTTGCCTGTTTCGGCGGGCACATGGTGGCTATAGCTCAGTTGGTAGAGCACCGCGTTGTGGTCGCGGGGGTCGCGGGTTCAAGCCCCGTTAGCCACCCCACAGGAAGGCCCGAGTTGAACACTCGGGCCTTCTGCATTCTCCCGACCATGGCTCAGCGCAATAGGCTGGATGGTGATGGAGATGGATGCCCCAGCTTTCGAACGGCTCGTCATCGACGAGCTCGATCAGCTGCCCGATGAGATGGTTGACGGACTCGACAACGTCATCTTCGTCGTTGAGGACCGCCCGGAAGACGGCAGCCTCGACCTCCTGGGCGTCTACGATGGGCTCGCGCTCACCGAACGCGGCCAGTACGGCATGGGTGAACTCCCCGACCGCATCGTCGTATTCCGCGAACCGCATCTCGCTCAGTGCGACACCGAAGAAGAGCTGCGCGACGAAGTCCACACCACTCTCGTCCACGAGATCGCACACTTCTACGGCATCAATGACGCCCAACTGCACGAGCTGGGATGGGCATGACAATCCCCGCGGTGCTCCCCGAACTCGACGACCTCACCGATCTGCACGCCGTTCCCGCGCAGCCGTGGCAAGTCGTGGTCTGGAATGACCCGGTCAACCTCATGAACTATGTCGTGCGCGTATTCCGCTCGTACTTCGGATACTCCGTCGAACACGCGACTCAGCTCATGCTCGCCGTCCACCACGATGGACACGCGATCGTTGCCACCGGACCCCGCGAGACGATGGAGGTTCATGCCCAAGCCATGCACGACTACGGCTTGTGGGCCACGGTGAGATTGGCCCCGCAGTGAACGGACGCAGCATCCGCCTACCGCTGGCGACCATCGAGTGCTTGCACCTCAGCGGACTCATCGACGAGTTCACCAGTGTTCTGGCGATGTCCGCCGACACATCCGACCCTGGCATCGATCGACTCACTCCCGATGTCTACCCGGAGGATGCCGCAGCCTCGGCCGAGTTCCGATCAGCAACCCGCGATGACCTGATCGATCGTCGTGTCCAGGACGCCACGCGTGTGCAACACGCTCTCGCCCCTTTCGTCACCGCTGATGCCGAGACGCTCACCGAAGAACAAGCGCTCACACCCCGAGACATCACTATCCCGCCGGAAGACCTTGACGCGTGGCTGCGCACACTCACCGCGATCCGCCTGGTGATCGCGTCACGGTTGGACATCACCACCGACGATGAACAGCGTGATCCGGACGACCCGCGCTTCGGCGTCTACGACTGGCTCGCCTACCGTCTCGACACCCTGCTCACGCTGGCCGACGACGTGGACGAGACGGCATTCTAAGGAATCGTGACGGTCAGCGTCGCGAGCTCGTGCGGATCGTGACGGCGAATGTGACTGTCCTCCTGTGCGGCCCATCGGTCCCAGTGCGGTCGGAAGGTGTCACCATCGCGCTCGAGCGCGCGGCGTTTACGCGCAGGCTCCGGTGATTGCACCCATACACGCACATCAGCCAGTCGAGCCGTAGCCGGGTTGAGCGCGCCGCAACCCTCGAGTATGACACCGAGCGCGGGCGTCACTGCGCTCGCTTCCGCTTCCATCTCCAACTCCCAATCCCAGCGCCGCCAGGTGCTGAGCAACCCGCGCGCGTGCGGCCGAAGAATATCGTGCAGAGCACACTCCACCCCCGCATCCATCCCGTCCCAGCCTGGGTAGAGCGAGTCCAGCGCAATGAGTTGCGGTTGTCCTGCCAGCGGCCAGTTCGCCGCGACCAGACGCGCGAGCGTGGACTTCCCGGCGCCGGCCCGACCATCGATCAACACGACCGGATTGGATGCGGCCACATCGACGATCGCATCCAGGATGCTGGCAGCTCCACGCTGCAGTGCGAGCGCGACCGGGTCGCTACTTCTTGAGTGCACGGATCACGCGCGTGAGAGCACGACCTGCCACGCAGACGAACGGGATCGCTACCGCAAGCAGCGTGACCAGATTCGGCTCGAAACGCAGTCCTTCCTCGCGTCGGACATATACGCCAAGCGGAATGGACACACCGCCGCCGCTCCCACCCTCGCCGCTGCCGCCGCCCTCGCCGCCGGTTCCCGTTCCTCCAGCGAATCCCGACATGGTCAGAGCGACAGGGGTAATGCTCACCCCATCGACATCCTGCGGCTCACCGTAGGCGCTCTTCACGCCGAATGCGGCTACTTGTTCTCCGAGTTCTACTGCGATGTTAGGCATGAGGCAACGCTATCGCGGAACGTCCATCTGCGCAGATGAATCTGACCGTTGTCAGTCGAGTCCGTGCGCCTGGGGGTGCTGCGGTGCACCGCGTCCGGCACCTCGACCCAGGTGACGCGCCCGGCTGATCGTCGTGTTCCCGAAACGAGCACGCGCATCATCCAGTGCGCCCTCGACCTTGCGCCAATGCTCATCGTCGTCCCACAGCGCGAAGGCTGCTCCCCCAGCCGGGCGCAACTTCTCCGCGCGAACGCCCACGAGTCGGACTGGATCACGCCGGTCGATCGACTCATACAGCGTCTGCGCCGCTTCTCCGATCCGCTGACCGACAGATGTCGGCTCGGACAACGTTTGGGATCGGCTCAGCGTGGAGAAGTCATCGAAGCGAATCTTGATTGCAACAGTCCCACACTCCCAATCCGCCCGGCGAAGGCGAACAGCGACCCGATCCGCAAGCCGTAACAACTCGGCGCGCAGGAACTCACGGTCGGAGACGTCGACGTCGAAGGTCTCTTCATGTCCGATGCTCTTCTCGACGCGCTCCACCTCAACTGCGCGAGCATCCTCACCCCGGGACAGCTGGGCGATTCGAGCGCCCAACGCGGGCCCCACGGCCCGATCGAGCATGTCCTGCGGGGATTGGCGGATGTCACCGATAGTTCGGATGCCGCGTCCCTCCAGCGTCTCAGCCGCCTTCGGCCCGACACCCCACATCGCGCGCACCGACAGCGGTTCCAGAAAGTCAGCAGTATCCGCAGCCGCGACAATGAGGAGCCCATTGGGTTTCGATATCGTCGAGGCAATCTTGGCGACGTGTTTGGTGGCGGCGACGCCCACGCTGCAGGTGATCCCGACCTCTGCATGAATCCGCTTCCGCACGAGATGAGCGATCTCGCCCGGACTCCCCCAGAGCCGCCGCACCCCCTGAACATCCAGGAATGCCTCATCCACCGAGAGCGGTTCGACCAGCGGAGTGATCGACTCGAACACCGCCATCACCTGCCGGGAGATCTCCTGGTAGCGCTCGAAGTGCGGCATGACGATCCGAGCCGTCGGGCACAGCCGCATTGCCTGTCCCACCGGCATCGCCGCGCGCACACCGTACCGGCGAGCTTCATACGATGCGCTGGAGACGACCGAGCGTCCATCCGGCGCACCGATGATCAGCGGAAGTCCCGCCAGCGATGGATCATCGAGCACTTCGACGGCCGCATAGAACGCGTCCATGTCAACGTGGAGGATCCGGGTGCCGGTGTCATCCGCCCCGTCAGGAGAGACGAGTCTGCCTCGCCCGTCGCCTCGTCCCATGCATCCATTCTCGCCGATGCGTGCGACATTCTCAGACGACTACCCCGCAGCACGCTCCAGGATCAGCTCACGCACGCGGGCGGCGTCTGCCTGTCCCTTCATCGCCTTCATCACAGCACCGATCACGGCACCAGCAGCCTGGACCTTGCCGTCCTTGATCTTGGCAAGCACGTCGGGCTGGGCAGCGAAAGCGTCATCGATCGCAGCGATCAGCGCGCCATCGTCGGAGACGACAGCAAGACCGCGCGCATCGACGACCTCTTGCGGAGTTCCCTCACCGGCGACAACACCTTCGAGCACCTGACGCGCAAGCTTGTCGGTGAGGGTTCCCTCATCCACGAGCTTCTGCAGCGCGGCGACGTTCTCCGGGCTGATGAGATCTGCGGCGACCTCGTCCTGGGTGTTCGCCAGACGAGAGATCTCGCCGGTCCACCACTTGCGCGCAGCGGCAGGAGCCGCACCCGCAGCGATTGTCGCCTCGACCTCATCGATCAGACCGCTGTTGCGCACATCTTGGAACTCCAGATCCGTGAAGCTCCACTCTGCCTTCAACCGGCGGCGGCGCGTGACGGGCTGCTCGGGAAGCTCTGCCCGCAACTTTTCGATGAGTTCGATCGCAGGCTGCACGGGCAGCAGGTCGGGCTCCGGGAAGTACCGGTAGTCATCAGCATCCGACTTCGGACGGCCCGGCGAAGTCGTACCGGTGTCCTCGTGCCAGTGCCTGGTCTCCTGCGTGATGGTGCCGCCATCTGCGAGGATCTGCGCCTGACGCTGGATCTCGTGGCGAACAGCACGCTCCACCGAACGCATGGAGTTGACGTTCTTCGTCTCCGTGCGCGTCCCCAGCGGTGCTGGTTCTGCGCCCTCGGCGACACGCGGACGCAGCGAGACGTTCGCATCGCAGCGCAGGTTGCCGCGCTCGAGACGCGCTTCGGAAATGCCGAGGCTGCGCACGATGTCACGGATCGTGGCGACGTACGCCTTCGCGATCTCGGGAGCACGGTGCTCCGCGCCGTAGATGATGTTCGTGACGATCTCGACCAACGGGACACCGGCACGGTTGTAATCGACGAGCGAGTACTCAGCACCCTGGATGCGCCCGGTGGCACCGCCCATGTGGGTGAGCTTTCCGGCATCCTCTTCCATGTGCGCGCGCTCGATCGGAATCGTGACGAGTGTGCCGTCCTCCAACTCGACCACGACGGATCCCTCGTAGGCGATCGGCTCGTCGTACTGCGAGATCTGGTAGTTCTTACCCAGGTCGGGGTAGAAGTAGTTCTTTCGAGCGAAACGACTGGATGCTGCGATCGAGCAGTTCAGCGCAAGTCCGAGGCTGATCGACGATTCGATGGCGGTCGCGTTCACGACCGGCAGCGCACCGGGAAGACCCAGATCCACAGCAGCGATGAGCGTGTTCGGCTCCGCGGCGTGGTATTTCTCGTTCGCCGGGTTCGGGGCATCCGAGAACATCTTCGTATTGGTGTTCAACTCGACGTGCACCTCGAAACCGAGCACCGGCTCGAACATCTCGAGAGCCTTGTCGAAGTCCATAAGCTTTGCCGCGGCCATCAGCGGTTCCCTCCTGCGAGCTGGGGTGCCCGCGTGAGCAGTGGTGCTCCCCACGAGTCGACGAGCGCGGTCTCCAGAGCCGCGCCGACGCGATACAACCGGGCATCCTCGTAAGCGGGGGCCAGGAACTGGATGCCGACGGGCAGACCGTCGTCGTCAGCAAGCCCGGACGGGATCGAGATCCCGGGGACGCCAGCAAGGTTCGCCGGGATCGTCGTCAGATCGTTCAAGTACATCTGCAGCGGGTCGCCGATGCGCTCGCCGATCTTGAACGCCGTGGTCGGAGCGGTCGGGGTCGCAATCACGTCGACCTCGGCGAACGCTTTGTCGAAGTCCTGCTGGATGAGCGTGCGCACCTTCTGCGCGCTGCCGTAGTACGCGTCGTAGTATCCGGCCGAGAGCGCATACGTTCCGAGGATGATGCGGCGTTTGACCTCGTCGCCGAAGCCAGCTTCACGCGTCGCCGACATCACGTCTTCAACGGTCGCGGCACCTTCGGGGATGACGCGCATGCCGAAGCGCACCGAGTCGAACTTCGCCAAGTTGCTGGATGCCTCGGCCGGCAGAATCAGGTAGTAGGCGGCCACGCCGTACTCGAAGTGCGGGGTCGAGATTTCGATGATCTCCGCGCCGTTCGCCTCGAGGATGTCGAGAGAAGCGCGGAAGGATGCCGCAACACCAGGCTGGAAGCCCGAGTCCGGCAGCTCCTTGATGACGCCGACCTTCAGACCTTTCAGCACGTCTCCGCGGGCGCCCTCACGGGCAGCTTCTGCGAACGACGGCCACGCGTCGGTCAGCGAGGTGGAATCCTTGGGGTCGTGCCCGCCGATGATGTCGTGCAGCAGCCCGGAGTCGAGCACTGTTCGCGTGACAGGACCGACCTGATCGAGGCTCGATGCCAGCGCGATCGCACCGTAGCGGCTGACGCCGCCGTAGGTCGGCTTGAGGCCGACCGTCCCGGTCACGTGGGCGGGCTGACGGATCGATCCGCCGGTGTCCGAGCCGAGCGCGAGCGGCGCCTCGAACGCTGCCACTGCGGCGGCCGAGCCACCGCCGGAACCACCAGGGATCCGGTCGAGATCCCAGGGGTTGCGCGTGGGGCCGTACGCGGAGTGTTCGGTGGAGGAGCCCATGGCGAACTCGTCCATGTTGGTCTTGCCCAGCGGAACGAGACCAGCAGCGCGCGAACGGGCGACCACGGTCGCGTCGTACGGCGACATGTAGCCCTCGAGGATCTTCGAACCGCTCGTGGTGGGCTGATCGGTGGTGACCAGGACGTCCTTGATCGCGAGCGGAACGCCGGCCAGAGAGCCCAGCTCCTCCCCCGCGGCGCGCCGTGCGTCAACGGCGTCGGCAGCAGCCAGTGCGCCCTCGTTCACGTGCAGGAATGCGTGGACGTCGCCGTCAACGGCGGCGATCCGGTCGAGGTGCGCCTGAGTGGCCTCGCGGCTGGAGACTTCACCGCTGGTCAGCTTGGCGGCAAGCTCTGCGGCGGTGAGGCGGATGATGTCGCTCACTGTTCTTCTCCCAGGATCGCGGTTACGCGGAAGCGGCCGTCGGCGGCATCCGGGGCATTCTGCAGCACCTGCTCATGCGTGAGCGTCTCGCCGACCACGTCGGGACGGAAGACGTTCGCGAGCGGGATCGGGTGGCTGGTGGCCGGGACGTCCGGCGTCGCCACCTCCGACACCTTTGCGATGTTGTCGACGATGGCGTCGAGTTCACCGGTCAGGCGAGTCACCTCGTCGTCGTTCAGCTGGATGCGCGCAAGCACGCCGAGATGGCGCACAAGATCAGGGGTGATTTCAGACACCACTCCAGTCTAAGGCGCACACCGCGTGAGACCTGCCGCGTGTGCCCATAGGCTGATATTCATGCCGATCTTCGATCCCCCTCGTCCGTGGACCTCGTCTTATGCTCCCGGTGTCCCATCCGATCTCGGCGAGATCAACGGTTCCCTCCTCGACATCGTGGAGGCATCCGCTCGCGACTACCCGGATGCTGTCGCGTTGGAGTTCTTCGGCCAGGAGACGACCTACCGGCAGTTGCAGGAGTCGATCGAACGTGCCGCGGCTGGTCTGCACCAGTGCGGCGTGCGCGCGGGAGACCCGGTCGCAATCATTCTGCCCAACTGTCCGCAGCACATCATCGCGTTCTACGCGGTGCTGCGCCTGGGCGCGGTCGTCGTCGAACACAACCCGCTCTACACACCGCGGGAGCTGCGCAAGCAGTTCTCCGACCATGGGGCCACACATGCGATCATCTGGAGCAAAGTCGCCCCGACGGTGCAGGAGTTCCCCGCGGATCTCACCGTGAACACGCTGATCTCGGTCGACATCACCCATGCGATGCCAGCACTCATGAGAATCGCACTCCGTCTGCCGGTCCCCTCGTTGCGAGCTAAGCGCGCTCAGCTCACCTCTCCTGTGCATGGCGTACTCAAATGGGAGCAGATCCTTGCCCATGAGCCGATTGCGTCCTCGCATCCGCGTCCGGGCGTCGATGAGCTCGCAATCATCCAATACACCAGCGGCACCACCGGTGACCCGAAGGGCGCCTCGCTGACGCACCGCAATCTGCTCGCCAATGCCATGCAGGCCGGCGCGTGGATTCCCGAGGTGCAACGTGGCGCAGGAACAGTGTTCTACGCGGTCCTGCCCATGTTCCACGCCTATGGGCTGACGCTGTGTCTGACGTTTGCTATGTCGATGGCCGCGCGTCTGGTGTTGTTCCCCAAGTTCGATCCGGACATGGTGCTCGACGTCACACGCAAGCGGCCTGCCACGGTGCTGCCGCTGGTACCGCCGATCGCAGAGCGCCTCCTCATTCGAGCCCGTGAACGCGGGATTTCGCTGGCGGGGACCGGTATCGGCGTATCCGGAGCCATGGCACTGGACGCGAAACTCGTCGAGCCGTGGGAGGCTGCGACCGGCGGCTACCTCGTCGAGGGCTACGGTCTTTCCGAATGCTCACCGGTGTTGATGGTGAACCCCGTGGCGCCGAACCGGGTGGCCGGAAGCATCGGACTGCCGATTCCTGGCACCGAGGTGCGTGTCGCAGATCAAGACGACCTCAATCGCGACGTCGCCGTGGGTGCGCCGGGCGAGCTGCTCGTGCGGGGTCCCCAGGTGTTCTCCGGCTACTACGGGCGCCCGGAAGCGACAGCCGCGGTCTTCCACGACGGCTGGTTCCGCACCGGAGATGTGGTCACGATGGATGAGAAGGGCTTCCTCCGTGTCGTTGACCGCATCAAAGAGCTCATCATCACCGGTGGATTCAACGTCTCACCGACCGAAGTGGAGATCGCCCTGCGACAGCACCCGGCCATCGCCGATGCGGCCGTCGTCGGACTCCCCAGCGGTCACAGCGGAGAAGAGGTTGTCGCTGCCGTGGTCATGGATGCCGGAGTGGAACTCGATGAGCAGGACGTCCGTGATTTCGTGCGAGGCATCCTGACCCCCTACAAGGTGCCCAGGCGATTGTTCGTCACGGACGAACTTCCGACGTCGATGATCGGTAAGGTCCTGCGACGGCAGGTGCGTGAACAGTTGATCGAATCGACCAAGGATCAGTAGCGCGTCGGCCGCGTCATCAGGCACCTTCTCAGGTGAAGGCGCTATTCTCGGGAAGTGACTGCTGACGAAGATCTGACACCCGACGCCCCCGCCGCTCCCGGATTCGAGGAGCTCGGTATTACCGGGCCGGTGTTAAAAGCCATCCGCGACCTCGGCTATGAGACTCCCTCGCCGATCCAGGCCGCGACTATCCCGACTCTCCTGAACGGCCGCGATGTGGTCGGCATGGCCCAGACCGGAACCGGCAAGACCGCGGCATTCGCTCTCCCTGTGCTTGAGCGCCTCGATGCCTCGCAGAAGACCCCGCAGGCACTCGTGCTCGCACCGACCCGCGAGCTCGCGCTGCAGGTGTGTGAAGCGTTCGAGTCATACTCCGCGAAGATGAAGGGCGTTCACGTCCTTCCCGTGTACGGCGGTCAGGGTTACGGCGTTCAGCTGTCGGCGCTGCGCCGTGGCGTGCACGTCGTCGTCGGCACGCCCGGTCGCATCATGGACCACCTCGCTAAGGGCACCCTCGACCTGTCTGAGCTGAAGTACCTCGTGCTTGATGAGGCCGATGAGATGCTGAAGATGGGCTTCGCAGAAGACGTCGAGCAGATTCTTTCGCAGACTCCCGTCGAGAAGCAGGTCGCGCTCTTCTCAGCGACGATGCCGCCGCAGATCCGTCGTCTTGCGCAGAAGTACCTGCGCGATGCCGAAGAGATCACGGTCAAGTCCAAGACCGCGACTGCCACGAACATCACGCAGCGCTACCTCATCGTCTCTTACCAGCAGAAGGTCGATGCGCTCACCCGAATCCTCGAGGTCGAGAACTTCGACGGCATGATCGTCTTCGTCCGCACGAAGAACGAAACCGAGACTCTGGCTGAGAAGCTCCGTGCTCGCGGGTACTCCGCAGCCGCGATCAACGGTGACGTTGCTCAGGTTCAGCGCGAGCGCAGCGTGAACCAGCTGAAGGATGGCAAGCTCGACATCCTCGTCGCTACCGATGTTGCCGCGCGTGGACTTGATGTCGAGCGCATCAGCCACGTCGTGAACTACGACATCCCGACCGACACCGAATCCTACGTGCACCGTATCGGCCGTACCGGTCGTGCGGGTCGCTCCGGTGATGCGATCAGCTTCATCACGCCGCGCGAGCGCTACCTGCTCAAGAGCATCGAGAAGGCCACCCGTCAGGCGCCGACGCAGATGACTCTGCCGAGCACCGAAGACGTCAACACGACGCGCCTCGCACGCTTCGACGATGGCATCACCGCTGCTCTCGCCGAGACCGCGCGCATCGCCGCTTTCCGCGACATCGTGGCACACTATGTGCGCAACCACGATGTGCCTGAGGCCGATGTTGCCGCAGCACTTGCTGTTGTTGCTCAGGGCGCGACCCCGCTGCTGCTGGACCCCGCGAACGACCCGCTGACGGCAGCCGTCGAACGCGACAACCGTCCGCGTGTCGACCGTGACCGCAACGATCGTCCGGCTCGTGAACCACGTGAGCGTCGCAGCCGCGGAGACTACTCCGCGTACCGCATCGAGGTCGGCCGTCGTCACCGCGTCGAGCCGCGTCAGATCGTCGGTGCGCTGGCGAACGAGGGTGGCCTCGGACGCGATGACTTCGGCGCCATCAACATCAAGCCGGACTTCTCCATCGTCGAGCTGCCCTCGAACATGAACCCGTCCGTGCTCGACAAGCTCAAGGACACCCGGATCTCCGGTCGTCTCATCGAGATCAAGCCCGACCGCGGCCCCCGTGGTGGCAGCTCCCGCGATGGTGGCTCCCGCGATGGTGGCTCCCGCGATGGCGGCTACGCCTCACGTCGTGAGGGTGGCTACGGCGACCGCCGCGGGTCTGACCGCAACGAGGGCGGATCCGACCGCGCGCCGTTCCGGAAGCCGCGTCACAAGGACTGATTCCGCTCGAGAAACACTTTGCTGCATGAGACAGGGCCTAACAAGGCCTGTCTCATGCAGCAAAGTGTTTTTGGCGCCAGGGGTTCAAGGCGCCCCTGGCTAATCCGCTCAGCCGCCCAATGCGGCCGGGCCCTCCGTGACGAGAACATGGAACTGCGCAGCATCCAGAATGCGGATGCCGAGATCCTCTGCCTTCGCGAGCTTGGAGCCCGCTCCGGGCCCGGCCGCCACGAAATCAGTCTTCTTCGAGACGCTGGATGCCGCCTTGCCGCCGGCCCGGATGATTGCTTCCTGGGCGCCATCGCGGGTGTATCCGTCGAGAGATCCGGTCGCCACGATCGTGAGCCCGTCGAGCACTCCCCCTTCGGCGACCGCCGCACCAGGACCGGGATGCCCCGGCGTTACCCACTGCACACCGGCCTCAGCCCACTTCTCCACGATCTCGACGTGCCAGTCGACCTCGAACCAGTCCAGCAGTGAGTCGGCGATGATTCCGCCGACGCCCTCGACAGCGGCGAGTTCTTCACGGGATGCCGCGCGAATCGCCTCGAGCGACCCGAACCACTGTGCCAGGGCTCGGGCAGCGACCGGTCCCACGTGGCGAATGTTCAGCGAGACCAGCAGTCGCCAGAGCTCCTTGGTCTTCGCTGCATCAAGTCCTGCAATGAGCTCGGTTCCCGTCTTGGAAACCGTCCAAACCTCTTCCTTCACCACGCTTGCCTTGCTGCGTTGCGCGCGGGTCATACCAACCGCGTGCTCGGGCCAGACTTCTTTGACATTCCAGAAGAGACGTTTGACCATCGCCTTACCGTCGGCCCGGAACCGTGGGGCACCCGATTCTGAGTCGATAATAGCGACTTCGATCCGTGGCAGTTCGTCCTCGTTCAAGGAAAACAGGGGCGCCTCGGTCGCCAGAACTCCGCCAGGCCCGGTGAGTGCGATTGCTGCTTCTTCTCCGAGCGCTGGAATATCGAGCGCGCCGCGCGAGCCGATGTGCTCCACCCGTCCGCGCACCTGCGCAGGACACGACCGCGCGTTCGGGCAACGCAGATCGATATCGCCCTCTTTCATCGCGCGAAGCGGCGTGCCGCACTCGGGGCAGCCTTCCGGCATGACGAACTCGCGTTCCGTTCCATCGCGCTTCTCGACGACCGGCCCCAGCACCTCGGGGATGACATCGCCCGCCTTTCGCAGCACAACGGTGTCGCCGATGAGAACGCCCTTGGCCTTGACGACATCCTTGTTGTGCAGCGTTGCTTGCCGCACCACCGACCCCGCCACATGTGCGGGCGCCATGACGGCGAACGGGGTGGCCCGACCGGTGCGTCCGACCGAGACGACGATGTCGAGCAGGGTCGTCTGGACTTCTTCCGGCGGGTACTTGTACGCGATCGCCCAGCGCGGCGCGCGCGAAGTCGTTCCCAGCTCATCATGCAGCGCCAGCTCATCGACTTTGACGACGATTCCGTCGAGTTCGTGCTCGATATCGTGCCGGTGCTCACCGAAGTACGCTACGAAGGCGGCGACCTCATCGATCCCGTGATGCACCTGGGTGTGCGGGCTCATCGGCAGTCCCCAGGTGGCGAGCAAGTCATAGACCTCACTCTGCGATGCGACCGGAGGGTCGGGCCACGCCCCGATGCCGTGCACGTACAGCGACAACGAATCTACTCGCAGCAGACCCGCCTCGAGCTCGAGCCCGTCCTTCTTGTCGATCTGCTGCCGTAGTCCACCGCTGGCGGCATTGCGCGGATTGGCGAACGACGGGAAGCGGCGTGCGGCGGCTGCTCGCGCCTTCTCTTCATCGAAGGGGCGCTTCGCGCCACTGCGGGCCTCCCAGCGCGCCGCATTGTCGGCGTACGCACGCTCACGAAACGATGCCTGAGCGGCGTTCAGCCGCTCGAAGGCCGCCACCGGGATAAAGACTTCACCGCGGACCTCGACGATCGGCGGATGCCCCTCGCCGCTCAGCCGCTCGGGGATATCAGCCAGCCGCAGCGCATTCTCCGTGACGATCTCGCCGACCCTGCCATCGCCACGCGTCGCAGCGGAGGTCAGCACACCGTTCTCATAGCGCAGGTTGATCGCGAGGCCATCGATCTTCAACTCGGTGAGCCAGGCGACTTCGCGGCCGGAAGCCGCCGTGGTCTTCGCAGCCCAGTCACGCAGCTCCTCAAGCGAGAACACGTTGTCCAGGCTCAGCATCCGCTCCGCGTGCTCGATCGTCGCGAGGCCGGTCGATTCAGCGGCACCGACCATCTGCGTCGGCGAGTCCTGCCCCTGCAGCTCGGGATGAAGCCGTTCTAGCTCTTCGAGCCGGTGCATCCACCCGTCGTAGGTGGCATCGTCCACTACTGAGGTGTCGCGGCCGTAGTAGGCGTCTTTGGCATCGAGGATGCGGGTGGTCAGTTCCTCGGCCTCGACACGGGCGGCTTCCAACGAGATGTTCTCAGGCACCTGGCAATTCTACGAGCGACCGCCGACATCGCGGGGAGCCCCGACTCTTACGCGTCGACCGGAACCGCCGAAACCGTGTGATCAATCGTGAATTGTCCCAGCACGCGCGTGCCGACATAGAGCACAGCGGTCTGGCCTGGCGCGACGCCATCCAGCGGTATCTCCGGAATCACCTGCACCCCGTCATCCGAAACCGTCGCATGTGCGGGAACCGGCTCGGAATGCGCGCGAATCTGCACGTGGCAGTCGAATTCCGACGATACCGGTGCGGCCCCGGCCCACGAGAACCGAGCTCCCGAGATCTCACCGATAGCGAGCGCTTCCTTCGGACCGACGACCACCGTGTTCGAGACCGGGCGAACCTCCAGCACGAACCGGGGCTTGCCATCAGCTGCCGGCACGCCGAGCTTCAACCCGCGACGCTGCCCGACGGTGAAGGCGTGGGCACCGTCATGCGAGCCCACCACCGCTCCGGTGCGGTCGAGGATCTCGCCCTGCTCAGCGCCAACCTTCTCCGCGAGCCAGCCACGGGTGTCTCCGTCAGGAATGAAGCAGATGTCGTGACTGTCGGGCTTCTGCGCGACGCTCAGTCCGCGCTCGGCGGCTTCTGCCCGCACCAGAGCCTTTGACGGCGTCTCACCGAGCGGGAAATACGTGTGCGCGAGCTGCTCAGCAGTGAGGACCCCCAGCACATAGGACTGGTCCTTGGCGTTGTCCGATGCGCGGTGCAGCTCCAAACCGCCTTCGCCGTCGACCAGCGTGGCGTAGTGCCCGGTGCACACAGCATCGAAGCCCAACTCCAACGCCCGCTCGAGAAGGGCGGCGAACTTGATCTTCTCGTTGCAGCGCATGCACGGGTTCGGTGTACGGCCGGCCTGATACTCGCTGATGAAGTCGTCGATCACGTCGTCGCGGAAACGCTCGGAGAAGTCCCAGACATAGAACGGGATGCCGAGCATGTCAGACGCGCGACGCGCATCCATCGCATCCTCGATCGTGCAGCAACCGCGGCTGCCGGTGCGCAGGGTGCCACCGGCGCGCGACAGCGCCAGATGCACGCCGGTCACATCGTGTCCTGCTTCCACGGCCCTCGCGGCCGCAACAGCAGAATCGACACCGCCGCTCATTGCTGCCAGAATACGCATTCGTCCAGTCTAAATGCGTTCAGCTGTGCGTGCTCCGGATGCTCGCAGATACGCGTCCGCGATCGTGGCCAGCACCGCATCCACATCAGCATCCGTCGAGGTTCGCCCCAGCGTGAAGCGGAGCACGCTGCGGGCTTCCTTCTCACTCCGCCCCATCGCCATGACGACGTGCGATGGCTCAGCGACGCCTGCCTGGCAGGCAGATCCCGTGGATGCCGCGACACCGGCGACGTCGAGCAGGAAGAGCAAGCTCTCACCCACGGCATCCGGGAACAGCACATGCGCATTGTTCGGCAGACGGTCGACGGGATCCCCGAGCAGTTCGGCTTCGGGAACGGCACTGCGGATGCCCTCAACCAGGCGATCTCGCAGCACGCCAAGCCGTGCTGCCTCAGTTTCACGCTCAGCCTCGGCGCATTCCAGGGCGACAGCGAAGGCGGCGGCACCGGCGACATCCTGGGTGCCCGCCCGCAGCCCGCGCTGCTGGGCGCCGCCGTGCAGCAGCGGTGCCATCCGTGCCGTGCGTCCCACGACGAGCGCGCCGATGCCTACGGGCGCTCCGATCTTGTGCCCGGCGACACTCATCGCCACCAGGCCGGCTCCTGCCGGGGCATCCGAACGCAGATCACGGAACGACACCGGCACGTGTCCCACCGCCGCAACCGCATCAAGATGCAGCGGCACGCGAGCGAGTGCGGCGACAGCGCTCAGCGATCCGGCGTCATTGAGCGTGCCTACCTCGTTGTTGGCGATCAGAGCCGTCGCCAGCGCGGCGCCGGGGAGGGCTGCCTCGAAAGCTGACACACCGATGCGACCCTGTTCGTCCAGTGCGACGGCACGTGCTCCTGCGCCATCGGCAACGAGCGCGGCAACCGTGTCCATCGTGGCGTGATGCTCTCCATCAGGAAACACGATCGTCTCTGCCCCTGCTTCACGCGACACCCACAGTCCCCGCAGCGCCGTGTTGATGGATTCGGTTCCCCCCGAGGTCAGCACCACCTCGATCGGATCGCATCCGAGTACCGCCGCGATCCGCTCACGCGATTCTTCCAGGAGACGACGAGCGTCTTGCCCGGCACCGTGCGTCGATGATGCGTTGCCGACCACCTCGGTCGCCGCCAGCCACGCATCACGTGCTTCTGGCCGCAGTGGAGTGGTCGCCGCGTGGTCGAGATAGAACCGCATCCCTTAACTCTCCCGCATTTCTCGCGGCTTTGGGCGTCGATACTGATGATCCCGCCTAATGTGTACTCATGCCCGCGACCCCTCACTTCACCGCACCCGGTGGCGCGATCCTCGACAACCTGGGCGTACGCCTGCACGACGGCACCGCGACTCTCCGAGTCTGGTCGCAGCGCGCCTCAGCTGTCGAACTGGTCATCTTCGATGAGACCGATCTGGATTGGGTCACCGACAGCGTCGATCTCGACCGTGACGACGACGGCGTGTGGCAGGTCACCTCTGAACTTCTGCAACCAGGAACCCGCTATGCGATTCGGGTGGACGGGCCCCACGGTGCGGGTAACACGTTCAATCCGGAGACGCTGCTTCTGGATCCGTACGCGCGCGGTCTCGCGCAGGGCGACGGCTACGAGGAATGGCGTTCGGTCGTCATCGCCGACGGATTCGACTGGGGAGAATCGCACAAGCCCCGGATCCCTTTGCACAAGACGGTGATCTACGAAGGGCATGTGAAGGGAATGACCAAGCGTCACCCCGACGTTCCCCCCGCACTGCACGGCACCTACGCCGGGCTGGCGCATCCCACGATGATCGAGCATTTCCGATCTCTCGGAATCACCTCCATCGAGCTGCTGCCCGTGCACGCCTTCGTCCCCGAGCCCCGTCTGCTGGAACGCGGCCTCACCAACTATTGGGGTTACAACACGCTGAACTTCTTCACACCCCACGCCGCATACGCCACCGAGGAGTCACGCAAACAGGGGCCCGAAGCGGTCCTGACCGAATTCAAGGGCATGGTCCGGCTCCTGCACGAAGCAGGCCTCGAGGTCATCCTCGATGTCGTCTACAACCACACCTCAGAAGAGGGCATCGGCGGCCCCCGCTCCAGCCTGCGGGGTATCGATAACGCCAGCTACTACCGACAGCAGGCCGATGGCGTTTACATCGACACCACCGGATGCGGGAACACCCTGAACACGGCGGCCGACGCCGGTGCCAGACTCGTACTCGATTCCCTGCGCTATTGGGCGCAGGAGATGCAGATCGACGGCTTCCGCTTCGACCTCGCCGCAGCGC
This sequence comes from Microbacterium wangyouchuni, assembly GCF_051546305.1. Taxonomy (NCBI): domain Bacteria; kingdom Bacillati; phylum Actinomycetota; class Actinomycetes; order Micrococcales; family Microbacteriaceae; genus Microbacterium; species Microbacterium wangyouchuni. The sequence continues at coordinate 30,510 of NZ_JBPTMA010000004.1, read as the reverse complement.
TCGGCCGTGACGAGAAGCATGAGTACAACCGGGATCATCCGCTGCTGGCTGCTATCCGCACCGATCCTGTGCTGCAAGACGTGAAACTCATCGCCGAGCCATGGGATGTCGGAATGGGCGGTTGGCAAACCGGTAATTTCGCGCCGGGCTGGCACGAGTGGAATGACCGGTACCGAGACCGCGTGCGCAATTTCTGGTTGAGCGACATCGACTATGCGCGCCGAGCATCGGCCCCGGTCGGAATCGGTGGATTCGCGACGCGGCTGGCTGGCTCATCGAACACGTTCAGCGCGGACCGTGGCCCGCTGGCGAGCATCAACTTCATCACGGCGCATGACGGATTCACCCTGCGCGACCTCGTCTCGTACGACGTGAAGCACAACGAAGCCAACGGTGAGAACAACCGTGACGGCGCAGATATGAACCGTGCCTTCAACCACGGGGTCGAGGGGCCCACCGATGACCCCAACGTTCGTGCGGTTCGCCGCAAAGCCATGCGCAACCTGTTGGGCACGCTGCTGCTCTCCGCGGGCATCCCGATGCTCACCGCGGGCGACGAGACCGGTCGCACTCAGCGCGGCAACAACAACGCCTACGCACACGACTCCGACCTCACCTGGCTCAGCTGGGACCACGAGCCGTGGCAGTTGGAGCTGCGCGAGCACGTTGCGACGCTGATCCAGTTGCGCCAGGAAAACGCCGCGTTGCGTCCGAGCCGATATGCGCGCCTCGGCGAGCACACTCCGCACGCTTCCGTCATGGACTGGTTCAATCAGTGCGGCGAGACGATGGAGGAACAGCAGTGGACCGACCCCGGAAACCGGACTCTGCAGTATGTCGCAGCATCCACTCCCCTCGCCGATGAACCGGTCAATCGGATCCTGCTCATCGTCCACGGCACGGAGAGTCCGGTCGATGTCACACTGCCCGTGGATATCGAGAATGCGACCCGTTTCGTGTCGCTGTGGTCAAGCGCAGATGACAGGCCGAGTGGGGGGAAAGAAGAGTTCGCCCCGGGTGATGTCGTTTTGACCGCGGCCACATCGATGCGGTTGTTCCGCATCGAGCAATGAGAGCACTACTCGCTTCCGATCAAGGCTGTTCTGAACAACGCCGGCGCGGTAGATTCAGGGTGTGGCTGCACGTTCTAGCATTCGTCCCACGGGGCTTCTCAGCCCCGCACAGATTCCGTTGCGGCCACGCGCCGTCGACCAGGCCGAGACGCGAACCGGGCGCATACCGCTGGCCGATCCACAACCGTCGGTACCGGGCGGATTCGCTGCCAAAGCTTTCTCCTCGGAGGTCGTACCCTTCGGCGTTGTCGCGTTCCGTGAGGGACACGACATCATCGGAGTGCATCTGCGGCTCGTATCTCCCACCGGCGACGAGAGTCTGCACCGGCTGAAGCCGCTCGCTGACGGAACCGATCGCTGGCAGTGCGAGATCGCGCTGCACACCCAGGGCGTCTGGCAGTACAGTTTTGAAGCCTTCGCCGATGATTTTGCGACCTGGGCACACGCAGCCACGGTGAAAATCGCCGTCGGCCTCGATGTTGCGGTCATGACAGCACTCGGTCGAGAACTGCTCACGCGCGCCGCAGCGGATAAGACGCGCCCTGCCGCGGAACGCACGAGCCTCGCGGCTCTGGCGAAAGATCTCGACGAGACGGATGCCGTCGCAGCCCTCGCTGTCGCCACCGACGCCGACCTCGCCGGTGTGTTCGCCGCTCGCCCGCTCACCTCGCTGTCATCAGCGACAGCACAGCACACGATTCTCGTCGAGCGCGAGAGGGCCGGTGTCGGCGCCTGGTACGAGTTCTTCCCGCGCTCAGAGGGCGCGAGGCGATCAAGTGACGGCACGATCATCAGCGGCACTTTCCGTACCGCAGCGAGGCGTCTGCCCGCCGTCGCGGAAATGGGCTTCGATGTGCTGTATCTGCCGCCGATTCATCCGATCGGCCGCACGCACCGCAAGGGAAAGAACAACACGCTGGATGCGGGCCCCGAGGACCCCGGCTCACCCTGGGCCATCGGCGCTGCCGAAGGCGGTCACGACGCCGTGCATCCAGACCTCGGCACTCTGGCCGACTTCCGTTTCTTCGTGCGCGAGGCAGCGAAAGTCGGAGTCGAGGTCGCGCTCGATCTGGCGCTGCAGGCATCCCCCGACCATCCCTGGGTCACATCCCACCCGGAGTGGTTCACGACTCTTCCAGACGGTACGATCGCCTACGCCGAGAACCCGCCCAAGAAGTATCAGGACATCTATCCGCTGAACTTCGATGGCGACCCAGTCGGTCTCCGGGAAGAAGTGCTGCGCATCGTGAAGCACTGGATCGGCCAGGGCATCCGCATCTTCCGCGTCGATAACCCGCACACCAAGCCGCTCCAGTTCTGGGAATGGCTCATCGCTGAGGTCACCGCAGCTGATCCCGACGTAATCTTCCTCGCCGAAGCATTCACGCGTCCCGCTCCCCTGCGCGGACTCGCCGCTGTCGGCTTCCAACAGAGCTATACCTACTTCACCTGGCGCAATACGAAGCGCGAGCTGGAGCAGTTCCTCACCGGACTCGCCACCGACACGGCCGATTACCTGCGCCCGAACCTGTTCGTGAATACCCCGGACATTCTGACGGAGTACCTGCAGTACGGCGGGCGCGCGGCGTACCGTGTCCGGGCCGCGATCGCGGCGACAGCGGCCCCGACCTACGGGGTTTACGCGGGCTACGAGCTTTACGAGAACGTGGCGCGTCCGGGTTCCGAAGAGAATATCGACAACGAGAAGTATGAGTACAAGGTTCGTGATTTCGCTGCAGCTGAAGCCACCGGCGCCTCACTTGCTCCCTACCTTGCCCGTTTGAATGAGATTCGCCGCGCGCATCCCTCGCTTCGCCAGTTGCGCAATCTGTCGGTGCACTGGAGCGACGACGACGCGATCCTGGTCTACTCCAAGCACCTCGATGGCGCCTTCACTGCCAACGGCAAGCCAGACAGCATCATCGTCGTCATCAATGTCGATCCGCACTCCGTCCGCGAGAGCACCGTTCACCTCGATACCCGTATCTGGGCAGTGGAGCCAGGCGATCCGTACCTGGTCGAGGACCTCGTGACCGGGTCCGTGTGGACCTGGACGGATCACAACTTCGTTCGACTCGATGCATTCACCGAGCCGGTGCACATCCTGAGGGTGAAGGAGCGATCATGACCGACATCGACAACGGTGTTTCCACTGCAGAGTGGGAGGCTGTGGCAACGGGATCTCATCATTCGCCGCATGACATCCTCGGCACTCACCCGACCACGGATGCCGACGGCCACGCACGGAGCATCATCCGGGTTCTGCGACCGTTTGCCGACGAAGTCATCGTCATCCTCGCGGACCGCACGCGGGTGTCTCTCACCCATGCCGCACACGGCATATGGGAGGGCGAGCATGCCGGAGGCGCAGTTCCCTACCGCGTCGCCACTGTTTACGGCGACGATGATGAGATCATCGCCGGCGACCCGTACCGCCATCTCCCCACCATCGGCGAACTCGACCTTCATCTGATCGGAGAGGGACGTCACGAACGGTTGTGGGAGGTGCTCGGGGCTAACGCCCACCCGCTCGACGGCGACATCGGGTTCTCTTTCGCCGTGTGGGCACCCAATGCCCGAGCCGTCCGCGTGGTCGGCGACTTCAACCAGTGGGACGGCGCCGGTCACGCCATGCGCTCGATGGGTCGCAGCGGTGTCTGGGAGCTCTTCATCCCCGATATCACGCCCGGCGCGCACTACAAGTTCGAGATCCTCACCCCCGATGGGCGATGGATTCTCAAGGCTGATCCCCTGGCTCGACGCACCCAGACCCCTCCAGAGACAGCGTCCGTGGTCCCCTTCTCCGCGTACTCGTGGAAGGACGGCGCGTGGATGACCCGCCGCGCCGCCACACACGCCGTCGCGCAGCCGATGTCGATCTACGAGGTGCATCTGGGCTCGTGGCGCGAGGGACTCGGCTACCGAGAGGTCGCCGACCCGCTCATCGCCCACGTCACGGAGACAGGCTTCACTCATGTGGAGTTCATGCCGCTCGCCGAGCATCCTTTCGGCGGCTCCTGGGGCTATCAAGTCAGCGGCTATTACGCACCTACGGCCAGGTTCGGCGACCCCGACGGGTTGCGCTATCTGATCGATCGTCTGCATCAGGCGGGGATCGGCGTGATCCTGGACTGGGTACCTGGGCACTTCCCCAAGGACGACTTCGCACTGGCTCGATTCGACGGGATGCCCTTGTACGAGCATCCGGACCCGCGCCGTGGTGAGCATCAGGACTGGGGCACGCTGATCTTCGACTACGGGCGTCCAGAAGTTCGTAATTTCCTCGTTGCAAATGCCCTGTACTGGTTCGATCAGTTCCACATCGATGGATTGCGGGTGGATGCTGTGGCGTCCATGCTCTACCTCGACTACTCCCGTGAGGACGGCGAGTGGGAACCCAACATGCACGGCGGACGCGAGAACCTCGAAGCGATCCGTTTTCTGCAGGAGGTCAACACCACCGCTTACCGCGCTCACCCCGGGATCGTCATGATTGCGGAGGAATCGACCAGCTTCCCCGGAGTCACCGCCCGCACCGACCGCGCCGGCCTCGGTTTCGGCTTCAAATGGAACATGGGATGGATGAACGACTCGCTGCAATACATGGCACGCGATCCGCTCTACCGCGCCCACCATGAGGGTGAGATGACGTTCTCCTTCGTCTACGCCTTCGGCGAGAATTATCTGCTGCCCATCAGCCACGACGAGGTCGTGCACGGCAAAGGAAGTCTGCTGTCGAAGATGCCCGGTGACCATGGCCAGAAACTCGCGAATGTGCGCGCCTATCTGGCGTATATGTGGGGCCACCCCGGCAAGAATCTGCTGTTCATGGGCCAAGAATTCGGCCAGATCGCAGAATGGTCGGAGAGCCGCGAGCTGGACTGGTGGTTACTCGATCAGCCCGCGCATGCGCAGTTGCAGCGATTCGTCGGCGCCATGAACACGGTGTACCGCAGCAATGCGCCGCTGTGGGAGCGCGACGGCGAAGCCGTGCACTTCCAGCGTCTGGGCGCTCCGTCCTGGGACCCCAACGTCATCGCATTCGAACGGCGCGACAGACACGGAGGTCGCGTCGTCGTGGTCAGCAACTTCGCCGGTACTGAGCGCGCCAACCTCAAGCTCGATCTGCCGGTCGCCGGGTTGTGGGACGAGATCTTGAACACGGATGCCGTCGAGTACGGCGGAACCGGCATCGGGAACTACGGCCGGGTCGCCGCGCATCCCGAGGCCGACCACGACACCCCGATGACGAGGATCACCGTGCCGGCGCTGTCAACGCTCTGGCTGCGCCACCGTCATTAAAAACAGCAGCGACTAGAACAGCAGTGACGACAGGCGCGTGCGCGCGGCGATGACCCGGGCGTCGTCTGCGCCGATGAGTCCGAACAGCTCGACCAGGCGTTCGCGAACGGGCGTCCGCTCGTCGCTCGGCAACTGCGCGAACAGGTCGAGCAGCCGCTCGAAAGCGTCTTCGACGTGACCACCGGAGATGTCGAGGTCGGCCACCAGCATCTGCGCGGAGATGTCCTTCGGCGCAGCCGCTGCGGTTGCCCGCGCTTGCTGAAGGTCGACTCCCTGCACGCGGTCAAGCAGCCGCACCTGGCCGAGGCCGGCACGGGCGTCTTCATCGCGCGGGTTCTCGGCCAGCGCCTTCTCGTACGCCGTGATCGCAGTGGCGAAGTCGCCTTCTTCAATCGCGGCGAATGCCTCGGCGTGCAGCGGAGGCAACGGCACTTCCTGCTGCTCTTCTTCTTCAGCAGGCTCAGCAGCATCTGATGCCAACGATCCCGTCACGCCATTCTGCGCTGCCAGCTGCAGCAACTGGTCGAAGACCTGGCGCACCTGCTCTTCAGGAACGGCTCCGGTGAACATCGGGACCGGCTGTCCTGCGATCAGCGCCACTACCATCGGGATCGATTGAGCCTTGAAGCTCTGGGCCAGTTGCGGGTTCGCATCAACGTCGACCTTCGCCAGCACGACGCGTCCGGCGAGTTCGAGGACGACCTTCTCCAGAATCGGGCTGAGCTGCTTGCACGGGCCGCACCACTCGGCCCAGAGGTCGACGACGACCGGTACGGTGCGCGACAGCTCGAGGATCTGCCCGAAAGTGGCGTCGGTGACATCGACGATGAATCCACTGGGTGCTACAGCGTCGCCGCCCGCTGATGCGGCTGGCGTTGCGGGAGCTGCGGGTCGATTGCGCAGCGTCGAAAGGTCTACGGCGCCGCGAAGAGCTGCGGCAGAGATGTCGCTCACTTGATCACTTCCACGTTGAGGATGTCCTGATCGACGGCGAGCAGGCGGACCTGTGCCGTCGATCCCTGGCTGGGTACCGAGAAGAACAGTTGCAGACCATAGGTGGTCACAACGCCCTTCGAAGCCTCTTCCACGCCGGTGAGCGTCTTGGCCTCGGCGTTGTCTCCGAATCGGATCACCGCGTCATCGGAGGTCGGTGCGATGGTTTCGCTGTCGACGAGCGAAACCGCGACAATAGCCCCACTGTCGAGCGTTGCGAGTGCTGTCGGTTCGGCGGAGCTGGGTGTGATGTCGAAGGCCGTGCTGGAGGTCTCTGCAGCACCGTTGTCCACGAGCGATTGCACGACAGCATCACGGCTGGCCTTGATCGATTCCGCGAGAGTGATCGCCACCGGATCGAACAGCTCGTAGCTTTCGCTCGATTCACCCGCATCCACCACATCGGCGAACGCCGCGGCGACTTCGTCCGGAGTCAGCGCGAGGAAGGCTGCGGCATTGTCGGTGATGAGGCTCGTCCCCAACCACGCCGGAGCCAGCTGCGGCACCTCTGCCGAAGCCTGCATCTCTGCGATGTTGGTGACCTTGTAGTTGGCCCACGGGTCGTTCTGGGTCATGGTGAGAACGACCGGGGGCAAAGTTTCGTCCGTCTTGCTCTTGCTGAGCGCCAGCACCGTACGCGGCCAGGTGTCTGTGGCCTGCGGCAACAGCACTTCGATGGTGTCGGTGGGGATGATTGCTGGCAACGGGCGATCGGTCAGAGTCCCGCGCAGCGTGTAGTCGGTGCGACGGGCATCGAGCGGTGCTCCGTCCAGACGCGTTGCAGCCAGATCGATGTCGAGCGCGGCGTCAGCCTCGCTGAGTGTCGTCGAAATCTCCTGCAGGATGCGGGAGGCCTGTGCCTCGGTGACAGCCGGGGGCTTCTGGTTCTCCGGTGTCACCACAGTCGGCGACGGCGTCGGAGAGGGAGTCGCCGAGTCGAACTGCGGCCAGGAATCACCGGAGCAGCCAGCGAACAGCAGTGCTGCCACGCCGAGAGCTGGCAGTGCCAGCAGGCGTCGCCGAGGTGTGATGGCCCGACGTTCGCTCTTGGGCGCAGCCTCGTCTGTCGGAGTCGGATCTGCCGGGGTGGAGTCCGTCGGGTCGGCCGCTGCCGGTTCGAGTTGCGCACGAGGCTCAGGACGATCAAGCGCAAAATTGATCGGTTCGGTCGGCGGCAGCGGTCCGGGGCCCTTACGCCGAGGGCCGCGCCCGCGACGCTGGTGGCGGATCGCCAGCACATACATGACCAGCCCGAACAGCAGCACGGCACCGCCAGCGGCGATCAGCGGACCAACCGAGGGCGTGGAGGTGTCCAGCGGCCAGGAGATGACGATGTCCTGCGGTGCGTCCGCGGTTCCGTCCCGCGCGATCAACACGCTCATGCCTTCCGGGAGCTGCATATCGGTGATCAGCTGATCCGGCTCGCTGAAGGAGTCCAACCACAGGTCCGAGCCGACAGGGCTGCGCCCGGGCTCCTCAGCGCCCTCGGCGCCCTCATCGGGAGCCTCTACGACAGGTTCGATGAGTGTTGTCGTCGTCGTGCCGTCCTCAGCGGGGACAACCGAGTTGTAGGTCGCATCCGACAGCCATGCTTCGAGATCTGCCGTGCGCCCGTAGGCTGCGAAAATTTCCCCCTCGCCACGAACGAGCAGGGTCTGCTGACCCGGATGCTCGCGTAGCACCGCGCCATCGACGAGCAGATAAGGTGCCGGTTCTTCGATACTGAGCTCAGCCTGCTGCGCGGAAGGGCCCATGAAAATGGTTCGCTGAGCTATGCCCGCTCCGATCAGAAGCGTGGCCAAGACGAAGGCCACGACGGCCCAGACGAAACGCACGAAAAGACTCCTTACGTGACCAAGGCGCCTCGCCCCAGTCACCACTCGACATTTCAGACTATCGAAACTGGCTGTGTGTTGACCACGAGGCGGTGAAGCGGCGATTGATCGGCACGTCGTGAAATCTCTCACCCAGCGCGGACTAGCCTGAGATCAGTCTGACGAGGAGCACGCATGAAGGTCCATAATCCGTTTCGCACCGCACTGGTGGCCACGCTGGGCGTGGGCCTCGGCATTCTGCTCATCGGCAGCGTCGAATCACTGTCCACGGTGCTGCTGTACGTCGGCACGGCGCTGTTCATCAGTCTGGGACTCGACCCGGTCATCTCTTTCTTGGAGCGTCGCAAGCTCCCGCGCTGGCTGGCGGTTGTGATCACTATCTTCGGCGTGCTGGGAATCTTCGCGGGAATCGTGCTGATCGTTCTGCCCATCATCGTCGACCAGGTGTCCCAGCTGGTGCGGCAGATCACGCGGCTCGTGCAGAGCAGCAATAACCTCTGGGAGGACCTGCGCGAGTGGCTGGGCGCGGTTTTTCCTGCGCTCGACGTCGATCGAGTGCTCAATGAGGCGCAGAACTGGTTGCTCGAGAACATGGGCGACATCACCAGCGGCGTGATCGCGGCGAGTGTGAACATCGTCACCGGCCTGTTCGGCGCGTTCATCGTGCTGATCCTTACGATCTACCTGACCGCTTCGACTCCGTCGCTGAAGCGCTCGGTGTACCAGCTGGTGCCAGCATCCAAGCGTGCGCGGTTCGTCGACCTCGGTGAGCAGATCACGGACTCGGTGGGCTACTACGTCATGGGCCAGGTAACGCTCGGCGTCATCAATGGCATCCTGAGCGCGATCTACCTCAACATCATCGGCGCACCGTTCGCCGCTGTGCTCGCAGTCATCGCGTTCTTCGCGTCATTGATCCCGCTGGTGGGGACGCTCACCGGGTCGACGATCATCGTCCTGGTCTGCTTGCTTCCCGGCCTCGGATCCCCGGGCGTCGCGCTGGCCGCCGCGATCTATTACCTGATCTACATGCAGATCGAGGCGTACCTGATCTCGCCGCGGATCATGAGTCGCGCCGTTTCTGTTCCCGGCGCTGTCGTTGTCGTCGCTGCCCTCGCCGGCGGTTCGCTCCTCGGCCTGCTCGGTGCGCTCATCGCGATCCCGGTCGCGGCCAGCATCCTCATCATCTACCGCCAGGTGCTCATCCCCCGGATGAACGAGCGTTGACGCCAGCCTGGTCACGGCCTCGCGTAGCGGACTGACTCAGGCAACCTGCCAGCAGTGCGTGTGCCAATGCCGTCTGGCGGCCAGATCCGCTGCATCACCGAGTACGCCGTCGGCACGCCAGACAACCTGGTGTGCCGTTCCCGGCAGAATCGCGCCGCCGCAGCCGGGGCAGATGTACTGCTTCTGCGCCTTCAGCGCCGATACCGGCTGCACAGTCCATTCGCGACCCTGGCGGCTTTCACTGCGTTTCCACCCGGCGAGCAGACGGTCGAAGGAGTCGTCAGAGTGCGAGCGCTCCTGGCGCCGTCGATGGGATCGTGCCATATCGGAGCATTACCACCAGTGGTTGTTGATCCAGAAGTTGTAGGCGCCTGCCCAGCTGCCGTACCGCCCGGTCGCGTAGCCGTTCGCCCAGCGAAGATTGTCGACCGGGTTGTAACCGTTGCCCGGCACCTTGCTGCACGGCAGAGCCTGCACAAGACCACAGGCTCCGGAAGACCTGTTGGTCGCGTTCGGGTTCCAACCGCTCTCGCGTCCGACGATGTAGTCGACGTAGCCCCAATCACCGGATGCGAGGCCAGCAGCAGCCATCCATTCGGCGGGTGCGCCGCCACCGGTGTAATAGAGCGGTCCCCCGCCGCCACCGCCACCGCCGGCAGAGGCCGGCGCTGGCACCGGTTCCGGAGTGGGGGTCGGTGTGACGTAGACCTCGAACGCACCACGCTGCACGGGCGAAATCGTCGCCCCCTCCGCCGTGATGGTGAGATTCTGGGTGTCGCGCGCCGCCAGAGAGAAAGATGTTTCGACTTCAACCGCCGGCGGATCGGCCAGGGCCATACCCGTCGGCGCGACGATCGCAGCGGTGAATCCAACCACGGCGAAAGCTGCCAACACACCACTGACACCACGGCGTTGGGTCCAGCGGCGTCGCGGGCGGACGGCTGATTTTCGGGATGCCGCAGCGACCGTCGTGCTGCGCACGCCGACGTGGTCGATCTCAGTACCGGAAGTCACAATGCCTCCAGTGTATCCAGGCGCGCCTGAGTCCACCATGAGTGCCTCACCGCACAGCGAGAATCACGTCGATGGTTGCGTCCAGAAGGGCATCGACCTGCTCCTCGCGGTAGCCGCGCCGCTGCATCCGGAATGCTGCCGAACGCAGCTGCTCAGCGGAAAGTGCATCGCCGTCGCGCAGATAGCGCACGATGCGTTCTGCGACATGATCGACCTCATCGATGCGGTAGCCGAACGAGAGCAGGCCGGTGCGGGCGAACTTGCGCCGACGATCACGAGACAGATGATCGAGAACGATCTGCGCCTCGCCGCGTGCTGCGACGACCCACGCTTCAGGGCCGTCCTCGCGCACCACACGTTCGCGTTCCCGCGCGGCGAAAGCGTCCTCAACGCGTCCCAGCGCGGCATCCACCTCGCTCACGGCGTACCCGCCCTTCACCAGCGGGAAAGACGCGATGCGAATCTCAGCCGCGGTGAGCTGGTCTTGATCCTGCTCAAAGCTGTCGCGCGCTGCGGCGAGAAACGTATCCACGGCGGTGCGGTGGTACCCGCGTTCACGCCCCTGGGTGACGCGGAAGGCCGATTGCGTCTCGGCCTGGTCGTACTCAGTCAATTCATTCACCGTATTCACACTCATCACGCCATCGCCCAGGGCGAAAGCAGGAAGTACAAGCTCAGCGCGGGGATCGTCGACGGCAGCACGCTGTCGAGTCGGTCCAGCATCCCGCCGTGACCTGGTAGCCAGGAGCTCATGTCTTTGATTCCGAGATCCCGCTTGATCATGGATTCGCCGAGGTCGCCGAGCGTAGCCGACAGCAAAATAGCGACGCCGAAAATAGCCCCGGCCCACCAGGGCATCTCCAGCAGGAAGATCGCCAGCAGGACACCGGCCGCGATTGCAGCGATCACAGCTCCGGCGAAACCTTCCCAGGTCTTCTTCGGGCTGATTCGCGGAGCCATCGGATGCTTGCCGAAGGCCACTCCAGCCGCATAAGCGCCGGTGTCGGCTGAGACCGCGATGGCGACGAATCCGAGCACCCACCACTGCCCACCCTCTTGTGCCAGCAAGAGCAGTGCGATGCCGGCGAGGAAGGGTACGTAGATCTGCACGAAACCGCCGATCGCAGCATCCTTGAGAACGTCTCCGTACGTGCGACCGTCCTTCGCGATCATCTGCGCCAGCAGGCGCCATACGATCACGAAGGCGACCGCGGAGATCAGTGCGACCCAGATCAGCCACGGCGGAGCGAAGAACCCAGCCAGCGCGAGCGCGGTGCCAGCGATGAGCTGGGCTGCGACGTCGATGCGCCGTCCAGATGCACGCAACGCTCTCGTTAGTTCCAGGATGCCGAGAATAACGATGGCCAGCGCGATCGGAACGAAGAGCTCTTTGATGAACGCGAGCGATCCCAGCAGCACGGCGCCGAACCCCAAGCCGACCAGGATCGCCAGAATGAGGTCGCGACCGGTACGAGCCTTGATGCGCTCATTGGCTTGGTCGAGGTGCTCGCGGGCCTGATTGACGTGCGTCTCGAACTCGCCGCGCGCCTGGCGCAGCTGTTCCCGCATCGCCGCGCCCGTTTCAGCAGGCGCTGCGTCCGGGGTCACCACGGAGCGAGTTTCGTCCGACGATATCGGGCGTTGCTCGCTTCCATCTCCAGATGCATCGCTCATTGCGGGCTATACCTCGAGGAGCTCGACTTCTTTGCGCTTGAGTGCCTCATCGATCAGATCGACGTGCTGGCGGGTCAGCTGGTCGAGTTCCTTCTCGCCGCGCACCAGTTCGTCCTCACCGACTTCACCCTTCAGCGCGTCGAGTTCGTCCTTGGACTTGCGGCGGACGCCGCGGAGGTGAACCTTCGCGTCTTCGCCCTTGGTGCGTACGAGCTTGACGTACTCCTTGCGACGCTCCTGAGTGAGCTCGGGCATCGTCACACGGATCGTGTTGCCGTCGTTCGTCGGGTTGACACCGAGGTTGGGCATGTCTCGAATCGCCTGCTCAATAGCCCTGAGTGCAGACTTGTCGTATGGCGTGATGATAATTGAGCGCGCTTCCTGAATTGCCATCGAGGCAAGCTGTGCCATCGGCGTGGGCGAGCCGTAATAATCCACCATCACCTTTTGGAAGAGCTGCGGGTTCGCGCGACCCGTACGAACGGTGGCGAAATCCTCCTTGGCAGCTTCGACCGCGCGTGTCATGCGCGAGGTGGTATCAGCGAGGACATCCGCGATCACGGTGACTCCTATCGTCGGGGGTGTGCATGTAATTCTAGCCAGGTGCGTGGCGTGCACCTGGATACCGCGCTCAGGCGGTGACGAGTGTTCCGATCGGTTCTCCCAGCAGAGCGCGCGTCACGTTGCCGCTGGGCTCCATGCCAAACACCCGCATGTCCATGTTGTTGTCCATGCAGAGGCTGAAGGCGGTGGAGTCGACGACCTTCAGGCCGCGCTGCAGTGCGTCCAGATAGGTGACCGTGTCGATGCGAGTTGCCGAGGAGTCCTTCTTGGGGTCGGCCGTGTAGATGCCATCAACACCGTTTTTCGCCACGAGTACTTCCTGTGCGCCGATCTCCAGTGCACGCTGCGCGGCAACGGTATCGGTCGAAAAGTACGGGAGGCCAGCGCCGGCGCCGAAGACGACAACGCGCCCCTTCTCCATGTGACGCTCGGCACGCAGCGGAATGTAGGGCTCGGCGACCTGTGTCATCGAGATGGCGGACTGCACACGCGTCGGCGCGCCGGCCTGCTCGAGGAAGTCCTGCAGTGCGAGAGCGTTCATCACGGTTCCGAGCATGCCCATGTAGTCGGCACGACCGCGGTCCATGCCGCGCTGGCTGAGCTCTGCGCCGCGGAAGAAGTTTCCGCCGCCGACGACGATGGCGATCTCGACCTCGTCAACGGCAGCCGCGATCTCACGGGCGATCTGGCTGACGACGTCTGGATTCACTCCCAGCTGCCCGCCTCCGAAGGCTTCGCCAGAGAGCTTGAGAAGGACGCGTCGGCGCCTGGTGCGTTCGGTCATGGTGTGTGGATCCTCTCGTCCCGATTCAAGATAGTGCCTTTTGGGCATGAAGAAGGGGTTCGGACCCTTGTGGATCCGAACCCCTTATGCACTGCTACGCGCCAACCTTGAAGCGCGCGAAGTCCGTCACGGTGATACCGGCGTCCTTCGCCACCTGGGCGACAGAGAGCTTGTTGTCCTTGGCGTAGTCCTGCTCAAGCAGGGCAACCTGCTTGATGAACGCAGAGACACGGCCTTCGACGATCTTCGGCAGAGCCGCTTCTGGCTTGCCCTCGTTGCGGGAGATCTCGGTAACGATCTCGCGCTCCTTCTCGACAGCGTCAGACGGAACGTCTTCGCGGCTGAGGTAGGACGGGTTAGCGAACGAGATGTGCTGCGCGATGCTGCGAGCAGTCTCTGCGTCGTCACCCGTGTAAGCGACGACAACGCCGATCTGCGGAGGCAGGTCCTTGCTGGTGCGGTGCAGGTAGACCTCGACGGCGTCGCCGGTCACGGTGCGAACCTGGCGCAGCTCAACCTTCTCGCCGATGATTGCTGCCTCGTCCGAGATCAGCTCTCCGATGTTCTGGTTGCCGGCAGCAGCGACGAGGGCATCCTCAACCGAGTTTGCCTGGGCGGCTGCAACCGCGTCAGCGATCTTGTCAGCGAGTGCGATGAAGCGCTCGTTCTTCGCGACGAAGTCGGTCTCGCAGGCGAGCTCGATCAGCGTCACAGCGCCGTCGGCCTCGCGAGCGACGACGAGTCCCTCACTGGTGGAACGGTCAGCGCGCTTGGCATTGCCCTTCGCACCCTTCAGGCGAAGCAGCTCAACGGCCTTTTCGCGGTCGCCGTTGGCCTCTTCGAGAGCCTTCTTAGTGTCGACCATGCCGGTGCCGAGCTGTTCGCGCAGCGCCTTGATGTCAGCGATGGTGAAGTTGGCCATGTGTGGTGGCTCCTTGCTTCGATATGGGTGTGTACGCGGAATTACTTGGCGTCGGCTTCGGCCGGAGCCTCGGTCGCCTCAGCTGCGGGAGCCTCGGTTGCCTCGGCCTCAGCTGCGGGAGCCTCAGCCTCAGCTGCAGGAGCCTCGGTTGCCTCGGTTGCCTCGGCTGCGGGAGCCTCGGTCGCGGGCGCCTCAGCAGGCGTCTCGAGAAGTTCCTTCTCCCACTCGGCCAGCGGCTCAGCGTCGCCCGACTCGGGGTTGTGCTTCTGCTGCAGGCCTTCGGCAGCTGCGTCCGCGATGATGCGGGTCAGCAGCGAGACGGAGCGGATCGCGTCGTCGTTACCGGGGATCGGGTACTGGAAGTCGTCCGGGTCGGCGTTCGTGTCGAGGATGCCGATCACGGGGATGCCGAGCTTCTTGGCCTCGTCGATCGCGAGGTGCTCGCGCTTGGCGTCGATGACCCACAGAGCCGAAGGCGTCTTGGTCAGGTTGCGGATTCCGCCGAGCGACTTGTGCAGCTTGTCGAGCTCGCGCTTCTTGAGCAGAAGCTCCTTCTTGGTGAAGCCACTGTTGGCCGGCACCTCGTAGTCGAGCTCTTCGAGCTCCTTCATACGAGCCAGACGCTTGGAGATCGTCTGGAAGTTGGTGAGGAGGCCACCGAGCCAGCGCTGGTTCACGAAGGGCTGACCAACGCGGGTCGCCTGCTCTGCGAGGACTTCCTGAGCCTGCTTCTTCGTGCCGACGAAGAGGATGGTGCCGCCGCGGGCAACAGTCTCCTTGACGAAGTCGTAGGCGCTGTCGATGTAGCCCAGCGACTGCTGCAGGTCGATGATGTGGATGCCGCTGCGCTCGGTGAGGATGAAGCGCTTGACTTTCGGGTTCCACCGACGGGTCTGGTGTCCGAAGTGAACGCCGCTGTCGAGCAGCTGGCGGATGGTGACCACAGCCATGGTCGTCTCCTGATTCTGGCGCTGGCGCGCCGTTGAGGTTATTTCGCTGATCGGGCGATCAGCATTCCTGGTGCCCGGCCCACGCCCGCCCGTTCCGGAGAACGGGACCTGAGGGATTGGATGCCACGACCGAGATCGCTTTGGGCACGCGTAGTCACCTCGAGATCGAGGTGCGACCTCAAGTGTACAGGATCGCGTCGCATCCACTGCTTCTGCACTGAAGCGGAGTTGACCCGTGTTCTCAACGAAAAGTGGGTAGCAGCTATGGCCCGTGCCGCACGATCGATCAGGATGGCCTGATGCGATCCCTGAGAGTTGGTGCACGCAGGTGCGTGGTCCTCTTGCTGTCCACGTTTCTCGCGGCGATTCCCGCTGTTGCCACGCCGGATTTGCCGCGCACATGGCAGTGGCCGGTTCCGGGCGTACATCACGTCGTCACACCCTTTCAAGCGCCGACGCACGACTACGGCCCCGGTCACCGCGGCATCGATATCTCGGTCGCCGTCGGCAGCGTCGTTCATGCGCCAGCCGACGGTGTCGTCGCTTTTCGGGGCGTCGTCGTCGACCGGCCGCTGATCACCATCGATCACGGCGACGGGCTCGTCACCACTCTTGAGCCGGTCAGTTCACAGCTCTCAGTAGGAACAGCGATCGCCGCTGGTGAGGAGGTGGGCACAGTGGCACATGGCGGCCACACGCCGATCGATCAACTGCACCTCGGGGTTCGCCTCAACGACGTCTACATCAATCCGATGCTGCTGTTCAGCGATGTGCCGCGCGCGGTGCTGCTCCCCTGCTGCGCATAACCGGCTCTCAGGCGCGGGGATGGGCGAGCCGGTAGGTCGCTGTCAGTCGTTCCGAAGACACGTGCGTATAGATCTGCGTGGTCCCCAGGCTCGCGTGCCCGAGGATCTCCTGGACGGCGCGCAGGTCTGCTCCCCCATCAAGCAGGTGAGTGGCAGCCGAGTGCCGGAGAGCATGCGGGCCGACGGCATCCGCTCCGATGACCGGCCCCAGGGCGTCCGCGACGATCGTGTAGACCGCCCGCGGCCCGACACGAGCGCCACGCACGCCGAGCATCACCGCCGGAGTCGCCCGTGCACTGCGTGCCAGAAGCACCGGCCGCCCGCGGACGAGATAGGCATTGAGTGCATCGCGGGCGGGGATCCCGAATGGAACAACCCGCTCCTTCGCCCCCTTGCCGAGCACCCGGACAGTCGCGCGGTCCTGATCCACGTCGTCGACGTCGATTCCGCACAGCTCCGATACCCGCATGCCAGAGGCATAGAGCAGCTCGAGGATCGCGTGATCACGCAGGTGAATCGGATCGCCGTCGACGGCGATCTCACGGCGTTCATCCAGCAGTTGCCGCATCCCATCCCGCGATGCGACTACCGGAAGCGAACGCCCGCGTTTCGGCGCCACCAGTCGCAGGCTGGGATCGGTGTTGATCAGCTCTTCCTCATGAGCCCAGGAGAAGAACGAGCGGGCAGAAGCCGCACGGCGCGCGAGTGTGCTGCGTGCGTCGCCGCGCTGGGTGGCACGCCACAGCCAGTCGCGCAAAGACTCCAGGTCAATCTCTCGGAGCACGCCGTCATCGGTCGCTTCGGCGAGGTCCCGCAGATCCGAGCGGTAGGCGCGCACCGTCGCGGGCGACAAACGGCGCACATTCTCAAGATGCGTGGCGTACAACGCAGCCGCAGCGGACAGCTTCATGGTTCCAGCATGCCTATTTCAGCCGGACTGTCTGAATGCCTCGCCGGGCGAAGACAGCGCGAACCCCGAGAATCAGGGAGGGATCCTCGGGGCTCGAACCTGTCCAGTGGGTCAATAGGACCCTGTCCAATAGGTCAGTTGGACCCTGCCGAAGCAACCGACGCTGCGCTGGGGGCGGATGCCGGGCTCGGAGCGGACACCGGGCTCGGTGCAGACACCGGACTCGGAGCTGAGACAGGACTCGGGGCCGAGACGGGGCTCGGGGCAGACACGGGACTCGGTGCAGAAACCGGGCTCGGTGCAGAAACCGGGCTGGGTGCAGAAACCGGGCTGGGCGCAGAAACCTGCGCCGGGGCCGATGCGGCCGACACCGCAGAGACAGCCGACACGGCAGAAGTGACGTTCGCCGCGGAGGGTGCACTGACGACCGTGACGCTGGAGTTCGTCTCCTTCAAGTGCACCGTCTTGCCGCTGAGCACGCCGGAGCTGTCGTTGATGGCACCACCGGGGATGACCGTTCCATCCGTGGTCTGCAAGTTCATCGTGCTAGCAACCGCCGCGGCACCGCCGGCGACGACGCTGAGACCGACGACACCCGCGATTCCCGTGACGATCCACTTCTTGCGTGTATTCATATCTGTTTCCTCTGTCCGTGTGCAGTGACTGTCTCCCTGTTATCGGGATGATTCAATCCTCGTCGCCCTCCCTAAGGTCAATCCAAAGGGCGGATGAGAGCGTTCTTATCTCGCTCCGGTTGACGGCATCCGTCCGTCCAGCACTGCATGAGCCGATGCTCGTAGTTGGTCCGCAGCATCCGCATCTCGTCTGTCGTTCGCCGCGATCAGGTGACCGAGTAGTTGCACACCTGTCAAAGCGCGCACCAACGGGTCATCTCCCCAACGCGCGAGAGCGCCATCGGCCAGGTCCCAGACGCGTGCGCGGTTATGCGCATCGGTCAAGCGTGCGCTCGCGATGGCGTGCGCGGCGAACGCAGCAGCATCCTCCGCCGGATCGGCAATACCCAGGGTGTCGACATCGATCACTGAGCAGATCTGACCCTGATCATCGAGGAAGAGCTGGCCGTAGTGCAGGTCGCCGTGCACGACAGTGCGAGGGCGCCCACCGTCGATGCGTCCGATGAGGGTACGGATGCTGTCGAGGAGGTCCGCGGTACCGTCGACCTCGCGAGACTCGTACCAGCGGATACGTCGCTCAGCCCCAGGGCTCCGCTTGGTCCAGGAAATACTCGAGAACCGCGCCCGCAGCCGATCGGTCTCGTCGAGCAGGGTTTCCGGCTCCCACGCAAAATCGGTCGCCGGCGTTCCCGCCGCCGCCGACATGATCACCATGCCCTCGGCGGACCACCCGTGCACGAACGGGACTCCGATGCCGGCATCGGCCGTGGCCGTGTGCGCCCGCACCAACGATTCCACGCGCGAGGGGCGGACGATTTTGACCCAGACCGACTCGTCCCCGGCAGCCACGCGGAGCACTGCGCGGCGACCCGGTCGATAGGCGATGAACTCCGGGGCACTCGTCGCGGTGAAGCCCAGGCGCTCCAGAAGCGCCGTGGCCGCGTGGTCGAATGAGATGGATGCGAGTGCCGGCAGATGCGGGTCTGCCGGATGCATCCACACGCGCGTATCCTCGCTCGCCCACCCGGTTTCAGCGGCGACGGTAATCTGCGAGGTGTCCACGTAGTACAGCAGATTCTGCGCGCCCGGCACCTCGATGCCCGTGACCGATCCGGCACCCAAGGGCTCTTTCGAGTGCAGAGTCATCGTCGCTGCCGAGACGCCGAGGGCCTCGCTGAGAAGGTCTCGCTCCGAGACTTTGGTGTTGGCACTCACCTGACGATTGCATCATGAGTGGGCGCACAATGGGATGAGATCTCTCTTAGGAAGAGGCTGAGACCCTCCGGACTCGGGATACTTGACACGTGGCAGCAGGAAATAAGGACGACTCCGGTCGCAGGCGTCGTCGTCGATTCGCGGTCTCGGTGCGTACCCGCATCGTCGCAACGATCACCGTCGTAATCACAGTGGGCCTGTTTGCCGTTGGCTTGTCGGTGTATCTCGTCGAGCGTCAGCGGATTCTTGAACAGGTGGATGCGCGGCTGCACGCGAACCTCGAATCCGCGCACTTCATCGTCGAATCGCCAGATCCGGAAGCCGGTCCCTGGGCATCGTCCTCGGACGCACTGGCCGTGGTCGTGCAGCGGATGAGCCCGGATGACAACACCGGCGCCATGGGACTCGTCAACGGCGTGATCACTTTCGTGCCCGGGTTCGATCTGGATCTCGATCTGCAGTATCAGGGGATGTTCGCGGCCCACGTGGATCGGGAACTCGACCCCGGCGAGGCGATCATCGGCACCTACGCTGAGCGGGGTGTGGCGTGGCGCTATCTGGCGACGACTGTCTCCGTCGAGGGATCGTCTGCGCCAGAAGAAGTCGTCTTCGTCATGGTGTACGACCTGCATGCGGAGCTTGCCGAGTTCAACGAACCGGTGCGGATGTTTGTGATCGCGTCTCTCATCGTCATCGTCGTTGTCGCTGCCACCGGCACGATCGTTGCAACGCGTCTGCTGCGTCCGCTACGCCAGATGCGCACCACCGCAGAGCGGATCTCGGCTCAGAATCTCAACGAGCGCCTCGACATCGTGGGAAACGACGATGTGGCCGAGCTCGCCGAGACAATGAACGCGATGCTCGATCGCATCGATGCTGCACTCGACTCGCAGCGACAGCTGCTCAGTGACGTCGGCCACGAGCTCAAGACCCCGATCACGATCGTGCGGGGGAACATCGAGGTCATGAATCCGGACGATCCGACGGATGCTCGGGAGACCCGTGCGCTGGCGATGGATGAGCTGGATCGAATGGCCGATCTCGTGCAAGATCTGGCCGGTGCCGCTGCCTTGCACGGCCCGAGACCGATCGATCCGCATGCGATGGATGTTGCCGAATTGCTGGCGCAGATCGCACGCAAAGCGAGTGGAATCGACGGTGCTGATGTGTCTGTGGCTGACGCAGCCGGAGGCACGGCGATGCTCGATTCGGCCCGGATAACCCAAGCCATGCTGCAACTCGCGCAGAACGTCGTCACACATGCCGACGGACGGATGGAGATCGGCGTTTCCGATGCCGGCGAGCACGTGCAGTTCTGGGTTCGTGATTTCGGCCCGGGCGTACCCGAGCATGCGAAGAGTCAGATATTCGAGCGCTTTCACCGCGGCTCCAACGCCGCAGACAAGCCCGGGAGCGGCCTGGGGTTGAACATCGTGCAGGTGATTGCGCGCGCACATGGCGGGACCGTGCGCGTCGCGGATGCCGTCGGTGGCGGTGCCGTGTTCGTTCTGAGCCTTCCCCGAGGCGCGGGTCCAACTGCTGAGCCACCACCCGACGGCCCAGTGATCCCACCACGACCACCTCTGCCCGGGCCAGACCCCGACCCAAACCCCGACCCCGACCCGACCCCGACCCCGACCCGATGATCGATCGAAGGAAGTAACCTGTGGCATCCATCCTTGTCGCCGATGACGAGCCGCGCATATCCGGCTTCATCGAGAAGGGGCTGCGCGCAGCCGGCTTTGCCACACGCGTCGCAGCGACCGGGCCCGAGGCACTCCACCTTGCGCAGACTGATGAGTTCGATCTGATGGTGCTCGATGTCAATCTGCCGGGATTCGACGGTTTCCAGGTCCTCGAGCAGTTGCGCGGCTCTGGCTCGCGGCTGCCGGTGATCATGCTCACCGCCCGGGTAGAACTGCACGACACGATCGCCGGGCTTGAGGGCGGCGCGGATGACTACCTGGGCAAGCCCTTCCGCTTCGACGAGCTACTCGCGCGCATCCGACTGCGGATGCGACGGGACGAGGCTGGCGCCACGACTGACCTGACGCACGGCGCATTGCATCTGGACGTGCGCACCCGTCGCGCCCGCGTCGGCGCGGTTGATGTCGAACTCAGCGCGCGCGAGTTCGCCCTGGCCGAGGAGCTCGTCCGCAACGCCGGCCAGGTTCTCAGCCGCGAACAGCTGCTCAGCCGGGTATGGGGATACGACTTCGACCCCGGCTCCAACGTGGTCGATGTTTACATCGGCTACCTCCGTCAGAAGCTCGGCACCGGACAGATCCAGACCGTTCGCGGGGTCGGCTACCGGCTGCCATGATCTGCTGCCCCGAACACGATAGAGCCGACCGGCACAACCCCGTGGCAGGCCGACCGCAGTGCCTCACCTCTCGGAACAGGCCACTACGCCTCTAGCAAGCCGTCAACACGACTCGCCCAGGACATCCACTACGCCCCGCGTGTGCCACCGGCGTGGGGACTTCTACTTGGCCAAACCTTCAGCAGTCCCCTAACCAGGTGCTACTGGGCTATGTCCCCAGTCGGAGGTACTCGTTGGTGCGGACGATGCGCTCTCGATCGTCGAACGATGCCATGCGATTCTGTACAGCGCTGCTGTCTCCGTCACGATTGAGTGCCTCAAGGGTCTCGCGAACAGCTGTGATGACGGCACGCTGTAGATCTGATGGCACGATGATCAGTGAATATCCGAGCTCGGCGAGGCGCTCGCGTGGAACGAGCGGAGTCTTGCCGCTGTGGAACATGTTGATCAGCTTCGGTTGCGGGATCTCGTGAGCAATAGCCTCGATCTGTTTGACCGTCTCTGGCGCCTCGACGAAAATGACATCGGCACCCGCGTCGAGATAGGCATGAGACCGTTCAAGCGCCGCTTCCAAGCCTTCTGTGGCGATCGCATCGGTCCTGGCGATAAGAACAAAATCCGGGTCGGCTCGAGCAGCTGCCACCGCTTTGATCTTCTGTACCATTTCATCGGACGACACCAAAGACTTGTCGTCGAGATGGCCACAGCGCTTGGGGAAGGTTTGGTCTTCCAGGTGCATTCCCGCCACACCAGCACGCTCGAAGCGCTGCAATGTGTGCACGGCGTTCACCGCGTTGCCAAAACCCGTGTCGGCGTCCGCGATCACTGGGAGCGACGTGACCTCCACGATCTGCTCAAGCCGGGCGACGACTTCGCTGAGGCTCAGCAGTCCGATGTCTGGGACGCCCGTGCTCCGCGCGATCGCCCCACCGCTCGCGTACAAGAGCTCGCTTCCGCTTTCTTCTACAAGCCGCGCGGTCAGCCCGTCGAAGGCCCCTGGCGCGAGATGTATGCCTCCATCATGGAGCATGGCGCGAAGGCGGGTGGTTACGCGAGGCATCAGTTCTCCTGTTCGTGCAGCGAAGACAACGTGGGCAGGACGAATCCATCGTCGCACGAACCCAGCATCGAACGAAAGGCACTGCGTGCTTGAGTCACGGGCTGTTGGAAGTTAGTTGCGACACTCCCGCGAGACAGCGCACCACTCCCGCGGGCGCGATCCACGACGCGCCAGATCGCCGGAAGTAGTGCGGCCATCGCGGCGACCTTGATCGCGTCGCCGATCAGGAACGGCACCACTCGCGTCCGCGACAGTGTTCGATACGCTCGATCGTCGTCAATGCGTCCCGTGCTGCACGAAAGGGAGAGATCGCGTCCTTGACCTGCGTGGCGCAGCGTTGCTTACTGCAACGCCGCTTCTGTTCGTCTTCGATGTCGTGGAGGCAGGCTCAGTCACACACCCCGTCACATGGGTGACCGCGCTTGACACGATGCCGGGATCGCCTCCGGTGTCCAGCGAGCCTCTGACCAGTTGGGCGGATCAACCGGCATCGCCCTGTACGTCGGGATCGGCTTTGCACCCATGTTTGCCGGCGATACGCCATATCTGGTCAGCAGCGTCCTCGCCATCATCGGCCTGATCGCCGCAGGAGTGTTCGCCTCACGAATCGTCCTTGCCAGCATTAGTGGTCTTCAAGCAGTCTCCCAATAGCAGGTCGATCCATCTGGATCGGTGACTCAATAGTGCGAGACATACAAGACAGTGCCCAATCGTCATGTTTCGAGTTCGTAATAGCTCGAAACAGGACGATACGCACTGCCGTGGAACCGGTCTCCTATGTCCGCTGCAGGCAATGCGACCCCGTGGCGGGGCGTCACGTGAGCAGGCGACGGCGGTAGCCTTCGGCAACCGCCGAGGCTCGATCCCGAGCTCCGAGTTTGTCGTAGATGTGCTGCAGGTGGGTCTTGATGCTCGCTTCGCCGATGAACAACGCTGCAGCGGCGTCTCGATTCGAACTGCCGTTCGCGACCAATTGCAGCACGTCCTTCTCTCGGTCGGTCAGCATGCCGGCACTGGGCCTGCGCATCTGCCCCATGAGGTGCTGCGTCACTGACGGCGCGAGTACCGACTCTCCGCGCGCGGCTGCACGGACCGCTCGCATCAGTTCGTCGGGCAGCGCATCCTTCAGGAGATATCCGATCGCACCCGCCTCAATCGCCGGCAGCACGTCGCTCTCGCTGTCGAATGTGGTCAGCATCAGCACTCGGGCATCCGGGGCTCGCTCGCGCAGCGCCGCGGTCGCAGCGACGCCGTCCATTCTGGGCATCCGAAGGTCCATAAGCACGACATCCGCTGCCAACTCCGTCGCCCGTTCGATACCCTCGGCGCCGTCACTGGCCTCGCCGACCACGACGATGTCCTCCACGCCCGCGAAGGTGTCGCGAAGTCCACCCCTGACGATCGGGTGGTCGTCGACAATCACTAGTCGAATCATCGGTCTCTCTCCTCCTTCGGCCCCGCACCCCCGGGCGCAATAGCCGGAACGCGCGCGCTCACGGATGTTCCTTCACCCGGTGCGCTTTGCACCCCTACATGACCGCCAACGCCCCTGATCCTCTGGCGGATACTCGTCAGGCCGAAGCCGGTACCGACCGCTTTCGAGAACCCGCGTCCATCATCTCGCACGTCCAACATCACCTCCGTGCCCGTGTACGACAGCGTGACGCCGACGCGCGAGGCCTCCGCGTGCTTCGCCACGTTGGTCAGCGACTCCTGCGCGACCCGGAAGAGCGACACCTCGATGGCGGGGCTCAATGGCTCTCGGGCGCCGGTAATTTTCACCTGAGCTCTTATCCCCTGGTCCTCCGACCATCGCTCGGTCAACGTGCGCAATGCGTCTGGGAGGTGAGCTCGCCCGAGTTCCTCGGGAGCGAGCGCCTGCACGGACCGTCTGGCCTCGGTCAAGCTGCTGCGCGCGAGACGAAGTGCACGCACAACGTGCTCTTCCTTCTCGCCCTGCACACTCGCGGAACGCTCCGCTGCCTGGAGCTGCGTGATAATGCCGGCGAGACCCTGGGCCAGCGTGTCATGAATTTCGCTCGCCAATCGCTGTCGCTCATCCTGCGCCCCGGATTCACGCGCCTGTGCGACCAGTTGCGCGTGTAGCCCGGCGTTCTCGTGCAGTGCCAACTCGAGTCGCTCAACGAGTTCCTCCCGCTTGCGTTCCATGGGTTCGCTGCGCGCCGTGAGCAAGA
Organism: Microbacterium wangyouchuni; assembly: GCF_051546305.1. Lineage (NCBI taxonomy): Bacteria > Bacillati > Actinomycetota > Actinomycetes > Micrococcales > Microbacteriaceae > Microbacterium > Microbacterium wangyouchuni. Next base: position 6,028 of record NZ_JBPTMA010000004.1, on the reverse strand, counting down.
TGCCCACTCCGATTGCCACAGTCTGCACGGCGGTGATCAGGATGAACTCCGCGATCAGCTTTGGAGTTGGGTTCACCCACACGGGCATCGCCGAGCTGTTGATGGCCACGGAGGTGGCCAGGACCCCGAGCACGCCCAACGGCCACGGCGTGAGCAGGTATGCGTGGAAGAAACCCGCAACGGTGAAGACGAGGAAGATATCGGAGTACGTCATGAGAATGACGCACAGGGCCAGCAGCCCGATGAAGTAGATGGCCGTCGGCACGGGCCGGAGCGTCCTCCTCTTAATCGGCAGTGTGTGCCCGACCAGTATCCACAGCACGGATACCGCGACCAGCCCGAGGACAGATGCGCCCTCGGGCCAGAAGCCTTCACCAGAGACCGGAAGACCCCAGAAGAAATACAACACCGACGAGATCGTCAGCAACAGCCACGGTGTGAACAACTGCAGAAGATCCCAGACCCGCAGCTGATCCTTCTTCCAGGCCAACCGGGAACGATTCGCGTTCTCCGCCTCTTCCGCGATGGCGGATTCGTGCGTCCCAGAAATCGGGCGCTCACCGGCCCAGGGATCCCTCATCTTCGCCACCTACTCCCAGCGGAAGAGCTTCGCGGCGATCGTGCTCCCGATCACTGCGATACCTGCCATTATTGCAATCTGCAGCCAGAAGGGCTGCCCCCCGGCGGTGATCTCGCCCGCTTCTGTGGACCATGCGGCGGTGAGAGCCTGCAACCCGGGCGGCACGAATTCGCCGACATTCTGGAGCACCTCGGGCATGATGAGACGGGGCAGGAAGGCGCCGCCGAAGAACATCAACACAACGAACAGCAGGGTGCCGATCTGGTTCGCGGCGCTGCTCGTGCGGACCACGGCGGCGGAGATCATGCTGACCCCGAGCAGTGCCGCATAGCCGACGATGAAGGCGACGACGAACTCCAGCGGCCGCTCGGGCGGCGCGATATCCAGCACCGCCCACGCGACGAAAATCATGAGTGTCGCGGAGACTACAACGGAGGCAAACGCGACGATCATCTGCGCGAGTAGGACGTTGCGCGGATGCGCAGGAGTCGTCGACAGCCTCCGCAGGATGCCGCGCTCACGATACGTCGCGATCACAGTCGGTATGTGCTGCACGGCGATCATCACCATCCCGAATACCAGTGCGGTCGGCGCCCAGACGTCGATCGATCGGAGCCCTCCGGTTTCCGGCGTCGACTCTCTGAGTGCAGGAATGGCGCCCAGCCCGAGTAGGAGTCCCGTCGGGAACAGCACACCGAAGATGACGGTGGTGGGGTCTCGGAGGAAGAGTTTCGTCTCGACCTTGATCATGTTCGTAAGAGCAGACATGGGTCAGCCTTTCTTCTCGAGGGGTTCTGGGGATTCCGGGGCGCGGCCAGTGAAGGCCACGAACGCATCGTCGAGGTTGCGCTGGTCGACGCGGAGATCCTCCGCCACGACCTCCGCCCTGGCGAGAGCCCCTGCGACGCCGCTCAGCAGTTGTCCGCTGCCGGTGACCAGCCAACGACCCTCGGTGATCTCGACGTTGGTCACGTCGGGAAGCCCGGTCAGGACGCTCTTGTCCAGCGGCTGCCTCACACGGAACCGGACCTGCTGTACCGCGCTCGCCTGCGCGATCAACCCTGCCGGCGTATCCACTGCCGCAACCCGGCCACCATCAATGATGGCGATCCGGTCGCTGAGGCGCTCCGCTTCATCCATGAAGTGCGTGACGAGGAGGATCGTGACGCCCGTGTCACGAACCCGTTCGATGAGGCTCCAGGTGTCGCGCCTCGCCTGTGGGTCCAATCCCGTCGTGAGCTCGTCGAGAATCGCGACCTTCGGGTTGCCGACCAGCGCAAGCGCGATCGAAAGCCGCTGCTTCTGACCGCCTGAGAGCGCCTTGTACTGCGTGTTGCGTTTCTCGGTGAGACCCAGGAGCTCCATGAGCTCGCGCCAGTCGGCGGGGTCCCGGTAGAAGGAGCTGTAGAGCTCGAGGGCTTCGGCGACCTTAATCGCGTCTGGGAAGCTGCTCTCCTGCAATTGCACGCCGAGTCGCTCACGCACCTCCGCCCGGTCCTTGATCGGGTCGAGTCCCATTACAGAGATCGAGCCCAAGTCGGGCGCCCGCAAGCCGGCGATGCTCTCGACGGTCGTCGTTTTGCCTGCGCCGTTGGGCCCGATGATGCCGAAGATCTCCCCCTCTTCAACGGTGAAAGAGACGTCGTCAACGGCAACGTGCTGCCCGTAACGCTTGTGCAGATTTCGTACTTCTATTGCGGTCATACTGCGAAGTTACGGGGACACCGTGCACCGCCACATCGCCCATAGCGTCTGAGCTTGGGTTGATTCGCGCCTCCACCGTTTGGTGGATCAGAGCACCTTACGGAGCGCCTGAAGCCCCCGATCTGTGATGTTCGACGCCTCCAGGCTCGCCGTCTCACTTGGGAGACTTCTCGGCGGCCTCAAGCAGGGGCCCAATCCTGTCGACCTCGATTGGATCAGCATCAGGTTTGGCGAGGTAATGATCAAGGAGACGGGCACCCAACCCGGCTGCCTCATCAGGATCCAGGTCCGTAAGTTGAAGCGATAAACCGTCGATGACAGCCTGGAGGATTGCCACTTCCGTGCCGTCAGACGGATTGACTTCATGGTGAAAGCCTTCATCCATGCTGTGGGATGTTGCCCTCCTGGCTCGGAGAAGACGCTGATACATCGCCCCGAGTTGGATAGAAAAACTGTGCTTGAGCTCGGTCAGTGCTGGGTTCGTATCGGCATGGGTAGTGAAGGCGAGCCAAACCCTGAACTCTCGCTGGCGCTCCGCTGTGAGCGGGAGCAGTTCGAGCAAGATTGCCCGCGTCCATTCGTGCGTCGGGCCGGTCCGCGGCATAGCAGTGATTCGTTGGGTGAACTGATCGGCAAGCAACTCCATGGCAAAGTGCACCATCTGAGCCCGCGTCGGGAAATAGTACTGGACTGTTCCTCCCTTCACGCCGGCCTCTGCGGCCACAGTCCGCACGCTGACCCCTGTCATGCCATCCCTGGCAACAACGCGCCACAACGCCTCGGCCACCCGGCGCTTACCATCCCCTATTGCGTGTTCCATGAGATCATCATACACTCGTACGAGAAGCCCATACGATCGTAAGAGAGTGATGTGAGATGGTACAAAACGTAGATTCTGCAGGCACGAAGCCCGAACTGCCCACCCAAACACGCCTCGCAGCACTCTGGGCGGCGACTATCGTCGCTTTAGCGTTGCACAATGCCGAGGAATGGCTACTCGGCCTGACCGGCTGGATAGCTGCACACCCCTGGATGCCGGGGCGGTCACTACACGGAGACCAAGCACAGTTCGGACTCGCACTCCTACTCGTGACTGCGGCGGTAGTCACAATCGCCGTAATCGCGGTGTCGACCCGGGCGGAGTGGAGCGCCGAGGCGCTGGCGTGTGTGGCCTACGCCTTGCTCATCAACGCTGGCAGTCACCTCGTCATCAGTGTGGCGTCCTGGAGCCTGATGCCCGGTGTGATCAGCGGTCTTTTCATATTGCTTCCGCTAGGCCTGATCATCGTGCGCACGCTGCCGCCCGTGCGATGGACAGTGTCCACAGTGGTGATGACCGTGATCGCTGCCGTGGCGATCGTGATGGGATCACTCCTCATCGCCGCCACCCTCGCACCCATTATCTCGGCGATCTCGTGACCCCTTCGAAGCCGTCCCCGTCCTCCACAGGTGCAGATTGGCAGATTGGCTTGCCGGGCACTATCGCCTGGGTGGTTTGTTTGCTCGCAGCGACCGCCCTAGTCCTCTGGCAATTCGGCGGGGTTACACAAGACGGCATCCAGATACAGGTTCTCAATCCCGACCTGGCGACCATCTGGCCGGTGATGATCGTGGCTCTGCTGATCGTTGATATCGTCATCACGGTCGCCGTGTGGCTGTCCCGACGATGGACGCCAGTTCTCGCTGGGATCAACGTACTCACGACCATCGTCGGTGCGATTCTCATCGTCGCTCTCCTCATGCGGGACGTTCTGCTCGCGCCTGACCTGCCCCAGCAACTGGCCGGGATTTTAGACGGAAACACCGACTGGCGCGTACCCACAGAACCCCTCGCGGTCATCATCATCTTCATCGCGGTCTGGAACAGCATCGACTGCATACGCAAGGCAAGGCGCAGCGTGAGCATCCGTGCCGTCGATCCGCACCTTCTTCGGCAGTCCTCCTCCCCCAACACCACGCTGGAGTATGACGATGTCGATAGCCCAGCGTGATGCCCCGGCGGACCCTGCTCCGTAGCACCGAAGGGTGGACGTCATCAACGAACTCATCTTCCAGGCCGCTGCCTCGCCGTGGCTTTATCTCGTCATGTTCGCGACGGCTCTCGTCGACGGCTTCTTCCCGCCTGTCCCCAGTGAGACCGTGCTTGTCGCGGCGGCAGCTGTGGCCGTCTCAACGGGGAGCACGAACATACTCCTGCTCTGCCTGGTGGCCGCGGTCGGCGCGATGATCGGCGACAACATCGCCTACGCGATCGGTCGGGCTGTCGGCCCTGCGCGGTTCCGCTGGATGCGCCACCCTCGCATCGTCGCTGTGTTCGAGCGGGCGCAGCGCACCCTCCGGCACCGCGGTGCCCCGCTGATCCTGGGCGCCCGCTATATCCCGGTCGGACGCGTCGCAGTCAACATGTCTGCGGGCGCTCTCGGCTATCCCTGGCCCCGTTTCCTGCCTCTCAGCGCTCTCGCGGGCGCGACCTGGGCCATCTACAGCGCTGGCATTGGCATCCTCGCAGGACGGTGGTTGAAGGACCAGCCACTCCTCAGCGCGGTGTTGGGCGTCGTCGTCGCAATTGTCCTCGGCATCGCCATCGATCGCATCGCAGCCAGTCGCCGCCGTCGACGTGAGCTCACCGCAAACGAGAAGACGGACGAGAGCGTACCGACGGACGCCCACGGCGTGGCCAGGGACGCGCACCCAGAGGAAGGTGGTTCAATCGCGCCAGACGACAGTTCGGCCGGGTCCGGTGCCCCGGCGGATGGCGCGGTACGTGTCCGTGGGACGGAATCGCACCCGTGCGGGAGCATGACGAGCGGAGTGGACGGGATGGTCTATGCAATGGTCGTGATCAAGCGGGGGGACGAGCTCGGTGAGGAGTATCGACGCCGCATCACCGAGGTATACGTGCGCAGCTTCGCAGAGGACTTCGTCGCATTCTCGCGCGACACCGACAAGTTGGCTGCCGCGTTCGAGCACATGCTGCTTCTCAAACGGTTCTACATCGCGCTCGTGGACGGGGAGCCCGCCGGCCTCGCCTCGCTCACCGGGGGCGACCAGACGCTGTTCGCGCCGCGATTGCGCGAGATTCGCCATCACCTTGGGCTGGCGCGCGGACTGCTCGGCTACGTGGTGATCCGGAGCTGGTTTATGCGCCCCTCCGACGATGCCCAGCCCGGGCTCGCCGAGATCGGGTTCGTCGCCACCGAGCCAGCTCATCAGGGTCGCGGCGTCGCGACCGCGTTGCTGTCTCACCTGCTGGCGCAGCCCGGGCATCACGAATATCTGCTCGAGGACATCAAGGACACCAACGCACCAGCCCTAAGCCTTTACGCCAAGCTCGGCTTCACGGTGTACAAGCGCCGGAAGGTGCGCTTCGCCCGACGAGTCGGATTCACTGAACTTGTGTCGATGAAGCTCGCGCAGGACCCCACCTCGCGGTCTACCGCTGACCGATCACCCCAAGTCTTCTGACCGGTCGCCGCTCAGCGTCAATCATCCTCGCGCTCAGACTCGCGACACGAAGCGAAATCGAGGGGTGTGGCAATGTGTAGCGCAGAGTCGTACTTCGTGCGGCCAGCTGATCGCCGAGAGGTCCTGCAGGTGATGCGCCGACATTGCGGGTCACCTATGAAACTCCCGCACGTCGTCGACGAGCATGTCGGGCTCCTCTAGCGCCGCGAAGTGTCCGCCCCGATCCGCGACATCGGTCCACCGCGTGATGTTGTGGGCATCCTCGACGAAGCGCCGGAT